>NZ_PPUZ01000120.1:0-2057 GCF_004212645.1 Pseudoalteromonas rubra
CTGCCGCGCTGCTCGCTATCCAGACGCCAGGGGTTGTTGGTGTCGGATATCAACGTGGCCCACCAACGCCGATTTCGAAGCGTCCATCTCAATCACCCACCCAAGAATCCGAACTGAATGTCTACGATTTTGGGTGGGTGTCCTTGTAATTTTCTTTCTATCTCATCACCCACCCAAAAATCCGAACTGAATGTCTACGATTTCGGGTGGGTGTCCTTGTAATTCCCTTTGCTGGATGGCTCGTAGCTGACCTCATCTTTACAGCTCAGCGTACTTTCTAAATCGGTGATCGACGCCACCTGACGCCCCAGAGCATCGTACAGGTATGACCGCGCCCAGCTGCCGCGCTTGTAGGTGTTGGATATCAGCGTGGCCCACTAACGCCGATTTCGAAGCGTCCATCTCATCACCCACCCAAAAATCCGGACTGAATGTCTACGATTTTGGGTGGGTGTCCATGTAATTTTCTTTTCATGCGAATGGCAATGACACTGCCACTTTCACCCATTGCGACAGACTTGTATTATCGCATTGCTAACTGGCTAAATGCAGACGAATCAGATAATGAGAGTTTTTACCTGGTCCCAATGGGGTTTTACTCCAAACAAGCCATCGATTTTAATAGAGCGATTAATTGCTATCACTATTGGTTAAAGCTGGCCTTAGAAATCGGGCTTATTGAGGACACATATCACCATAAAATGGCCTTTTTAAAATCCATTGACCATTCACTCGCGGGAAAGCTCACCGAAGACCTACAGGATATGCATGACTACCAAATTGGTACAACCACATACCTCGAAAAAATCCTCAAGCAAATGTCTTACTACCTGGCCTGACTCGACTATAGCTCAATGAAGCCAGCGCCAGGGATCAGTTCACATCGGCGTGATTACTCAGTTTGCACAGTGCCGCCAACTGGTGGGACTGGCCGCAAATGCACCCTCCGCTGGTCTGTTGTGCATGCCAGCGCTGATTTCCACTGCACACCGTGCTGGCGTGATTGCACAGAAAAAAGGCGCTCACTGAGCGCCGATTTTGAATGGGTGTCACCCTAAATTATTTGCCCTAAATTATTTTTATGGATATTATTTCAGCATTCAAAACATGCATCCATATAAAATACCTTTATATTTTACTAATATTTTCAAGCTCCGTTGACATTAACACCGAATAATAATGATGCCCACTGATTTTCTGGAACAATTTTCCCTTTACCGATATAAAACCACCAACAAGCCTCTCAAGATTTTCTTTGGATCCTTTAGAGTCAATGATCAACTGTAAATACTTTACATCATGAAAAACATCTGTGTTGACCTCTGATAATGACTCGTTTGTGCCTACTGTAATTTTACTATTCAGTACAAGAACGTAGATAGTTGTTTTTTTGTCTATATCTGGAGTTTCTCCATAATTAGGTGCTCCATACTTTATTTCCTTGACTAGTTTTCCATTTAGACAAACCACATTTGGTTCATATGGATACTCTGATTCAGCTTCCACTGAAAAAGTGAAAAGAACAAAAAAAAGAAAAGAAAATGATTTCATTAAAAGCTCCTATCGCTAACATTTCCCACTGTCCAACCTTCAACACGACCAATAGCATTAGCAACCCCATTGATTTGAGTAGAAGATAAAGTGCTCATTTGTGTTTGACCACTTAGACCTGTAAACCTCTGGATTAGAGTTTGATAATTTCTCGTATTATTCTCTATTGAAGGCGCATACCTATTTATAGCTTCATTAATTGTTAACCTTTGATAGGTTCGTGTATTTAATAAGTCGACCAATGCAGCTCTACCTGCCTCGTCAGTTGGAAATACGGCAAAACCGCCAGCTTCACCAATAGAGCCTCGATTGATTGAGAACCTAGTATTTCTCAAGTTTCCAGGGTTATTGTTTCTCCAAGCTCGACTACCTCCACTTCTTACAACTTTGCTACCATCCCCATACTCCATCACAACATCATACCCATCTGCCTCAGCTGAAACAGGGTTGGTACCAACTTCGAACGCTGCATAAATCTCCCTAATCGACTCACCCGCCTGATTCAA
>NZ_PPUZ01000121.1:0-1671 GCF_004212645.1 Pseudoalteromonas rubra
CATCACCCACCCAAAAATCCGAACTGAATGTCTACGATTTTGGGTGGGTGTCCTTGTAATTTACTCAGTAGGTGTTGGATATCAGTGTGGCGCACTAACACCGATTTAGGAGCGTCCATCTCCATCACCCACCAGAAATCCGAACTGAATGTCTACGATTTTGGGTGGGTGTCCTTGTAATTTCGATTTTGGGTGGGTGTCCTTGTAATTTCATTTCGATTTCTTGTTTGTAGCCTCGAAGTCAGCGATTCCCATCTCGACCAAAATCAAACCTCACAAAAGCCTTGAGGCAATTCCTTTCAACAGTGATAGGCTGGAGGTTTTTCTTTATAAGTTTCACGGCCTCTCGACTATATGGATGAGACATGGAACTATACTCAGGAAAAAAATGGAGTCGACCATCTTCCTCTATTCGAAATTGAAATACTAAATCAGCATTCTGAAATTTATTATTCGGAAATGCACTTGAACTAGGGATAGTCTCTATTATCTGACTTTCAATCTCCATGGAATTATTGCATTCATTGAAGGTCACTTTAACACTATTCGCATTTGCACAACTCACGTACATAATATTGATTATAAAAAGCCAAAATACTCTAGTTATCATAGTTCCTCCTCAATGGAAGCCCTTTGTAAGCTCTGTATATATCTTCCGCATTGGTCACTGTCCAATTTTCATTGCTATTGGTTCCTGGTGATGGAACAAAAGAATAATTAGCCATATATGATTGAGTATGGCCTATTTCATGAGCTAATAGAGTCCCCATTGTCTGGTGCATTGTGATTCCCCTCGCGTTAAATGTATCTACATCACCGTAATAGACCTGATTTCCACTTGCTTGAAAAGCACTCTCTTCATATAAGCTTTGAGTTAATTCAATTTTACTACCTGTTGAATCAACGCCATTTCTTATTTTATCACCTAGTGGTGATTCCATGATATCAACTAGAGAATCCTTTACATTTTGGGGCATTGCGGATGCTCTATATTCATCTAATTCATACTCAGTGCTATGCGTGAAATATTTATTAAGCTCTCTTTCCTTAGCTAACCTTGTTTCAGCATTAAACATCTGCACAAATGCACCTGTTATAGCACCATTAGAAAATTTACCTCCGCTGATCTTCGAAGCAGTTCCTCCAATGACAGCAGATCAGCAAGGACATCCACTTTAAAACTTACTCCCCGTTACGGGCTATGTTCTAAATTGGAAACTCAGGACTATTAAATCCCGCCCTTACTATAAACTTTGAGCTGTGAATTTCGGAATCTTAAACTCTAAATCATGGAAAATAAGAAGGATTAGACAATACGAGAGTACGTCCAAGCTTCAGTTTGGATAAATCTAAATGACACTGAAGGAAAAAGGCTGTTAGCCAAAGAGCCGCTCACACTGCACCAGATTGGTTCGTCGCTTTTTACCCAGACGTTCGCAGTAATCCGTCATTGCTTGCTTTCGCCCTACTGCACCATGGAATACCTTGGTAAATCGAGTCGTAAGCTTAAGCCAGTTTTCTGGCTCTATTTGCAATCTGGCCAGCAGCGGCTGGCTATCACTGATATACCCTCGTTTATCTGCACGCATACACCGGCCTGTTAGTTCAACCAATTGAATGTAATAGGTCAGCTCAAATGGGAGACCACTTGGCATATTTGCTCTTGGATTG
>NZ_PPUZ01000122.1:0-1439 GCF_004212645.1 Pseudoalteromonas rubra
TTAAGCAAATTGGTATAAAAACAAAAAAGCCCTGACAGGATCAGGGCTTTTTCTGAGATTTATCAGCCAGTTTTATGCAAACGCATCTTGCAGTGGCGGAACAACCTGCTTTTTACGGCTTAGTACGCCATCCAGCCATACTCGGCTATTTTCAGGGGTAACCTGATAGGCTTTGGCGACAATGCTTTCGTCGTCAGAAGCGATCAGCATTTGTGAGCCTTCTTGCATGATGTCGGTGAGTAGCAGCAACACTGAGTGGCGACCACCTTCTTCTTTCAGCTTAGCAATGTCGGCTTCCAAGTCGGCTTTGATGTCGTCGAATACAGACAGGTCGATCACTTCCAGCTGGCCGATACCAACCAGGTTGCCGTTCATGTTGAAGTCTTTAAAGTCACGCATTACCAGGTCGCGTGCCGGTGTGCCTTCAACCGCGGATTTGACTTTGAACATCTCCATGCCCAGTGCTTTAAAGTCTTCGATGCCTGCAATTTCAGCCAGCGCTTCTACACATTTAATGTCTGCTGTTGTGCAAGTTGGTGATTTGAAGATCACCGTATCGCTCAGGATGGCACACATCATCAGGCCCGCAATCCCTTGTGGGATTTCTACGCCGTAAAAGTCGTACATCATTTTAATGATGGTATTACTACACCCTACCGGGCGGATCCAACACTCAAGCGGCGTTGAGGTAGTCAGGTCGCCCAGTTTGTGGTGGTCAACCACACCGACAACAGTGGCTTCGTCGATGTCATCAGGGGCTTGTGTTTTCTCTGTATGGTCAACGATATAGACTTCTTCACCGGCATAGCTAAGCTTGAGCTCCGGGGCTTCAAAGCCAAAGCGCTCCAGAATAAACTGGGTCTCGGGAGAAACATCGCCCAAACGCGTTGGAATCGCTTCTTCACCGATCTGGTTCTTCAGGTAAGCCAGTGCAATTGCACCACAAATTGAATCTGAGTCTGGGATCTTGTGTCCCACTACATACATTGCCATTGACGGTTCTCCAAAAAAATTTGTCGCCATTCTAGCAAAAATTAACCACAAGAAAACAGCATAAGCTGGGCTAATCGCAGCTTTTTCATGTGCTGTATCGCATCCGCTTGTGCTCTGGGTTGTTATCCCGAATACAATCGCAAGCAGTCCGGGTATTTTCTTTGCTCTGTTGATACTGCGAGCGTAGTATAAAACGGTCTTTGTTTAACTTAGCCAAGGAGGCGTTAAGTGGAAAAAATCTATCTGGTGCTGGCCTGGCTGGGGCTGGCCATTTTTTTATATTCCATTGCCATTCGTCAGCTGCAGCGGGCGGAATTTACCGGGCCGATGTGGTTTGTGCTGTTTGGATGTGCCCTGGGCTGGTATTTTCAGGATTCACTGGCCCTGCGGCTGGAAACGCTACGCGAGTTTTTGCCGCTGGTAGAATTGATCCTGGCCATTTTTCT
>NZ_PPUZ01000123.1:0-1427 GCF_004212645.1 Pseudoalteromonas rubra
GTGATCTGATCTTGCTCAAAGACACTCACAGGACTGAAATCATGCTTACAGAGCTGGAATGGGCACATACAAACTTTTCGAAATGCGATTTAGGTGACAAGCGACGTACCAAGCGTTTGATACAGATGGCATCCCATTTGGCTGGTAACGTAGGACGTTCTATTGTTAAATCTTCCCCGCAAGAATCTGACGTTGAAGGAAGTTATCGCTTGATCAGGAATAAAAATGTAGATGCAAATGCCATTGCTGAAGGGGCTTTTCAGGCCTCTGCAGAGCAAGCAAAGAGCAGTCAGGTACTGCTTGCTCTGGAAGACACCACAAGCCTGGCTTATCAGCATAGTGTGGCTAATGAGCTGAGCTACACCAGTAGTGCTCAGTCTGGCTCAACGAAAGGTTTTTTCGTGCACAGCGTGATGCTATTCGATCCGATTCAGGAAGCGACTTTGGGCTTAATTGAACAGCGCCGTTGGATACGAGATGAATCTAAATTTGGCAAGAGAAAAGTAAGAGCAACAACGCCTTATGAAGAAAAAGAAAGCTTCAAATGGCAGCAAGCTTCGGAAAATATGCACAAACGACTAGGCTCTGAGATGGCAAAGTGCATTAGCGTGTGCGATCGAGAGGCCGATATCATCGAATATCTTGATTACAAACAGCAGCATGGACACCGGTTTGTTGTACGGGCGAAATCAAACCGGCCATTGAGTAACGACCAGCGATTATACGACTATGCCAGTGAATTAGCGCCAGCAGGGACCTATCAGGTGGCAGTTGCACAAAAAGGCGGTCGAAAAGCCCGCCAGGCCAACATGGAAGTTAAATTCGCGCAGGTTGAAGTAAAAGCACCAGCCAGAAAGCAACAACAGTATCAACCAATCAAGGCTCATGTCGTTTTGTGCAACGAGATAAGCGAAAGTGAATCGCCGTTGACCTGGGTGCTTTTAACCACAGAAGTACTGAATAGCAAAGAAGATGCTTTAAAAATAGTCAAATACTACGAAGCAAGGTGGAAAATAGAAGAGTTTCATAAAGTCTGGAAATCGGAAGGAACCCAGGTTGAGAACTTGCGAATGCAACATGCTGACAATCTGGAAAGAGCAGCAGTTATTCTAGCGTTTGTGGCTATCAGATTATATCAGCTCAAGGAGCAGGGAGATAAATCTGACGCTGCGCAAGTGAGCTGTGAAACCTGCCTCAGCACATTACAGTGGAAGCTTCTGTGGAAAAAGAGACACAAACAAAAAGCCCTTCCAAAGCAGCCGCCGAGCATGAAATGGGCGTATCAGTCGCTCGGGAGATTAGGGGGCTGGAAAGACAGCAAAAAAACAGGGCGTGTTAGTTGGCGAAGTTTATGGGATGGCTGGAACAAGCTTGAATCCTTGGTCGAAGGGTATCAAATGTTCCAGGAAATGTGATCAAGAGACAGG
>NZ_PPUZ01000124.1:0-8521 GCF_004212645.1 Pseudoalteromonas rubra
GGTTCAGCCCCGCGCCTGCGGGGAACACGGCAATCCCTCATGAAATATCAGCATTTAAACCGGTTCAGCCCCGCGCCTGCGGGGAACACCAACAAACTGATTGGCTGGTTCCGTTAATCAACGGTTCAGCCCCGCGCCTGCGGGGAACACCTTTCGATAGATTCGCTAACACCAGCCATAATCGGTTCAGCCCCGCGCCTGCGGGGAACACGATAAAATTAGTTGCTGTGTCATGGTATAGTCCGGTTCAGCCCCGCGCCTGCGGGGAACACCTGAGTTCTGTCGTTCAGAGCGACGAAGTCGCCGGTTCAGCCCCGCGCCTGCGGGGAACACGCCCCGGTTGGGGCTTTTTTTGTTTATGGAGAAGGTTCAGCCCCGCGCCTGCGGGGAACACGTGATATCTACGGCCGCATCGTTCAGCCGCTCCGGTTCAGCCCCGCGCCTGCGGGGAACACTCAGGAAATTCCGTCTCGTAAAAACTGCGAGACGGTTCAGCCCCGCGCCTGCGGGGAACACTATTCCCCCCAGCCGGCGATATGTAAATTCACCGGTTCAGCCCCGCGCCTGCGGGGAACACTTGTTCCTGAGTTAAAAAAGATGCCTCGATACCGGTTCAGCCCCGCGCCTGCGGGGAACACTTAGTTGGCCGATACGAGCGTCAATTTCAGCGCGGTTCAGCCCCGCGCCTGCGGGGAACACCTATCTGAACTAGAAGGCAGATCCGTTTTGATCGGTTCAGCCCCGCGCCTGCGGGGAACACCGGATTGACAAGGGCCAGACAAATAAACGGCCCGGTTCAGCCCCGCGCCTGCGGGGAACACGACCACTCCGAAATAACCGGGTTTATTCCAACCGGTTCAGCCCCGCGCCTGCGGGGAACACTCAAACACGCCGTCATAATCTCGACCAAGACCCGGTTCAGCCCCGCGCCTGCGGGGAACACTTATTTCCATGGATTCTAAATATTTGTTGATACGGTTCAGCCCCGCGCCTGCGGGGAACACTTGTTGCTTGCTCCCCCGATGGTTCAAGCGGCCGGTTCAGCCCCGCGCCTGCGGGGAACACTCTAGAATTATATACTTGTTTTCACTAAAGAAAAATCGCATGGCAAAAGTTACCAAAAATATTGGGCACAAACTTGGCCCTGCTTTTTCCGATTTTTGTTCGCTATCTAGTCAATTTGTTAAAGAGCATCTGTTTAATGTAGCAACACAACAGGCAGGAAAAAAGAGTTATAGCCAGGGCCATAAATAAACAGAACAAGATCAGGCCTAGCAGTATCGCGGCTAAAAATGCCACCAGCGGCGAGGTGAGCAAGAGCATCCATTCAGCCTCAATTACGGCAAAGCACACCGTTGTAAAAAAGCCAAACAGATAGAGAAAGTGGCCATCAAGCCAGAATTCGCCCTTGTCGTACAAAGTTTGCAACCACATACAAACCCTGCATTCTTCCACCCTTTTTACGCCCCATTATTCCTGCTGGTACCAAATACGTACCCTAGCAGCGCGGTCAAGGTTGGGAACAGCACGTTGAGTATGATCAGCTGGAGGGTGTCGAACCAAAAGGCGCGGAAGGTGGCGCGCTGGGTGGCGAGCAGTTCGAGCTTGGCCTGCATTTGTTCGCCAGTCAGTGTGTTGTTGGGGTTGGCGGTGATGGCGTTAAAAAAGCGGATTTCGCCCCAGACAAAAATGCTGAGAATGATCAGCAAAAAGCCGATTAGCACGGCAATGATCCCCCAGGTGAGGTTTACGCCGGCTTTTTCTTTGCCGGTAAGTGGCTCCGGGTCGGAGACCGGGGCTTCCATGGGTGATGAGTCCTGGGCGGTGCTTAAGTCCAGGTTTTGCCATGGTGATTGTGTGTGGTTTTGGTCGCTGTCCTGTGCGTTACCCGTCATCCTGTATACCTAGTGTTGTGCGTTGGGCTTTGATTTATTGATGTTGTTGAGTTCAGGCATAACCAGCCGATGTACGTCTTTACCTTGCTTATCTGCCGATAAAATGGCTCTGTCGTGCACCACTTCATCTGAGGCCCAATCCAGTAAGGTCAGTGCCACTTTGGTCAGATCGCTGGATTTTTTTAACCCTAATCGTTGCTGTAGCTGAGCAAGATAGTCTGCGTCAACGGAAAAGCGTACTTCGGTTTTTTTGCTGTCTGCCATAATTACTCCAAAAAATTTCCGGATTTCATCCAATATTAGTGGAATGTTCGGGGCGGCGCAATTAAAACAAGACTAAAGCGTCGATCAAAAAAGGCCAGTCAACTGGCTGGCCTTTTTTATCATGTATGCGCCGTTAGAAGCTATATCTAAAGTTAACGTCTAACGTGCTGTAGTCATCAACATTGCGATATTCGGTATTGACCGAAAACATGCTGTTAAAGTGATAACCTGCACCAACAAAGAAAAGCGGACTGCTATCACCGTCTTCGCCGGTGGTTTTTTCGTAGCCAAGCCCCGCTTTTAACTCAATATTTTCCAGCACTCGTGTCTGATATTGACCACGCAAACGGAAAATAGTGCTATCGTCTTCAGCAGACGCGCTCGATGGCATGACCGACACGCTACCGTCCTGGTAACCAAACGTCAGCGTACTATCTACCGACAGGTCAACTCGGCCAATATGCAGGCTCACATCAAAAATAGACGTTTCGTCCAGTGTGTGGATATAACCCGCACCCACTGTATATTGCTGAATTTCAAACTCTGTATCCAAGTTAAGGAACGTTTGATCTGGAAAAAACCCTGACGAGTCGTTCTCGCTTATGTGAAGATCATCACTCACATTGTAGTAACGGCCTTCTATATACAGGTTGTCAAAGCGCTTGCTCAATGCCAGATTGAGGCCGGTCAAATCACCAAATGGCTCTAGATCTTTGTCATCAACTTCAAAACGTTTGTAACCCACTTCTACTTTGTCAAAGTTAATGGTGTGAGCGGCGGCAGGCGCACCTGCCAAAAGCGTGGCCAGTCCAGCCACAAGAGATAACTGCTTCATTGTTTTCCTTATATTTCTATCTCAAACAAATATTAACTACCGGACTCGTATTGACCCCAATATAGCTGCGCGCATTATAGATATTTGATTTAAGAAGTACAGAAACATCGCAATAGATGTACAAAAAGCAGGCTGACCAGGAATGATATGACTCAATTATAAGGCGTTGAGGACTTATGCTCACATAAGCCCTCAACTTATATCTTACTCACACTGCGCCGCCGGGTAGGTGTCTACCTCATTGGTAATATGTGAATAGTAGCTATTGTTGGTAATAGCCGTGGTGCCGTAATGTCCAGCATCCGGGCCTATGGTAAAGCTGTTTTGTGCGCCCAGGCCGGCGCGGATAAAGGCTTCGGCATCGGTTTTGGCATTACCGTATGCACGTACAATGTTCAGGCCCTGCGATTGCAGCCGCTGGATCTGCTCGATTTTGTACTCAGCCGTTCTAAACAGGCTGGTTTCATTGCTCAAAGAGGTACGCAGGAAACCACGCGGCAGCCCCATCCAGTTTAACCAGTCGCGGGTGCCTTTGGCATACCAGTAAACACGCGCGGTCAGGTAAACAGGCTGATACCCCAGGTCCAGATAACGGCGTACCAGGCTGTATGCGCCCTCTTTTTGGTCGGCGCGATCAATCCCGGTGTAGTCGCCAATTTGCTCGGCGTCCGACTCGGTTAAAGTGCCGTCGATATCAAACAGTACGGCCGGTGTATTTGGCTGAATGACAGTGACAAACCCTTCAGCCCCGGTGCCATCGGCAGGCACTGCGGCATAAATGCGGTACTGGCCCGCGTTCATTGCCGGTAAGGTTACGCTGGCCTTGCCGTCGCTGTTGGTCACGGCATCACCCAGGTAGCGCCAGTCGCTGTCTTGCTGTCCGCGCAGATAGAAGCGGACCGTTTCAAATTCCAGGTCTTTATGTGCAACCGCGCCGTAATCAAACTTTGCGGTTACTTTTACGCTATTGCCTTCGGCCACCACTTCGTCATGTACCATGTGGAAGCTTGGTAACCAGGTAATAAAGCGATTAAGCCCATTGCGATAACCGGCACTGGGCACATCAGGTTTGGCATAGTTTTGCTCAATCCAGCTTGGATCTGGGCACTGTGGCAACGCATTCGCACCAAAAGACCATGCAATGGCTGCAATTGCAACCGATTTAGCTGTGATATGAGCCAACCTTGATAACTTCATATATACTCCCGTCGTTGAATTCGAGGCAAGAATATATACTCTAGATTACATTTTTATTAACGCAAACTTTTCACATTAACATTTTAAATTAACAATGAGGTTACCCAAGCGCATTGCGCCATCATAAACGGGTGTCAAAGGTGATGTTCGGTGAAGATGTTTGTACGCCGCTGGGCGGGGGAGATTCTGCGGGCTTATGGCTATACACAGAGACGTTTTTGAGCGGTGGTGTGTGGATATTTCGTTTTGCGGCGACCCAGGCATACTGTCCATATGATTCAAATACATAGTTACCACTGGGCAGCTGGATCTGGCCGTAAATTACATCGTCAGTCAAAGTCAGGTGCACTTGATAGCGCTCATCCGCTTGCTTACCCACTTGCCCGGTCAATCGCTTTTCCTGATCTGTCTGTGTGATATCTACGATTTCAGAGCAAATTTTTTCCTGTGTCTGAGGAATTAAAAATTCAAAGCTGTCGCCGATTGCCAAAGTGCGAATGCTTTTTACGTCCAGTTCCACGTAGGCTTCGTTGTGCAATTCATAAGGCACAGTGGTACTCGATTTGAAAAATGCCCTGGCGTGCTGCGACTCTTTATTGATGGTGTAGTAGGTGCTTTGTAATTCATGTTGTGGCAGCCTGACGTCACTGTTTTTATAACCCGATGTCGCTGGCTCCGGCTCATGGGTAATGGCCTGTTGTAGCTGTGCCACATTCAACGGCGCACTATGCTGCCCACCCGACGAGTCTGACCCGTCAAGATAAGCTTGCTCATTGTCATAAAACAGCAATGAAGCACACGACACCAACCCAATGGCGCCCATCAATATGTAAGTAGACACTTTCAACATATCAATAAATTAACAAATGAAGTACTAATGGGAACATTAATTGCTCCGCCGCTTTTTATCAAGTGAGATTAATGCGCACACCGGATGCCAGCAACGCGCTCAGCTATAACCAATCTAATATCAACATGTTAAAAGAGAAACACTATTTACCTTTGTTTACATTACTAAACGCGCCAAACCGCTGAATTCTCTACTTACAGGGCAATTTTCGTGCAATCGCTGCGCATCCGGGTGCGGTAGTGCTATGCTTGAAGATTAATAAAAGTCCAACCGAAGGCCTGTTTAAGGGCAGCAACTGGAATACAAATAGGTCTATTTAATGCAGGTTCATGATCTTACACTGATGCTGTCGTTATGGATTGCCTCTCTTGCGGGTGCCACTGTGCTGTTTGTGATCTCAAAAATGACACAAACAATTGTCGGTACACGCCTGTGGTCACTGGCCATGTTGCTGCTCTCTTGTGCCTACCTGGCGCAGCTAACCATGCAAAGCCTGGACGTTCAGTGGCGCGTTTTAACTTTTAATACTTTCCTGATACTGGGGCACTCGGCCTGGCTGATTGGCACCTGGCAGTTTGTTAAACGCACGCCCTCTGCACAAAAAATCGCCTGGTTAGTCTTACCCATTTTACTTATCTCCTGGCTGACCGCCACCGTAATACCCGACAGGGAGCTGCGTATTACCCTGATTGGCGTGTGGCTGATAGCCGTGCGCTGCCACTACGCCTGGGTGCTGTATAAGCACGCACGCCAGGATAAAAATGAGTTTCTGGCTGCCAGGATCACCGTCGGCGTGGTGTTACTGGAAGTGTCTTTTTCCGTTCTCTATACCCTGCAAGGTGCGCTGGGCAATTTGCCGCAGATAGGCGAGGCCTTTAACTGGGTTGCGGGTTATACCTGGGTGGCAGCGTTACTGGGGATCCTGGCGGGTGCCCCCATTTTATTGCTACTCAGTGCCGGGCGCTTTGTGAAAGAGCTGGAGTTTGCCGCCAACCACGACCTGCTGACCGGGCTGCTTAATCGTCGCGGCCTGGCCCGGCAACTAAACGAGCTGCTGCCCCTGAGCAAGCGCAAGTGCGATTCGCTCACCGTGATGATGATTGACCTCGACCACTTTAAACGCGTTAACGACTTATACGGCCATCACAATGGCGACCGTGCGATTGTCTGTCTTGCCGAAGTGCTAAAAAAGCACTTTCGCTGCGCCGATCTGCAGGCGCGCTGGGGTGGCGAAGAGTTTTGTCTGGTGCTGTTTGATATGCAGCCCGATATGGCGGTGGCAAGTGCAAATAAGCTACAAACCACCTTTGCCCAGCAGAGCCTGCAACTGGGGCTACAGGACACGCCGTTAACCATCAGCATTGGCATTGCCTGTAGCCGAGAGATCAGCCAACAGGGATTCGAAACCACCCAGAATCAGGCCGACAGCGCCTTGTACGATGCCAAGCGTGCCGGGCGCAACTGCGTAAGAGTGGCCAGCATGGCGCTCAGCCTGCTCGAAGAACGCCCCTAGCCTAATACAGTGTTAAACGCTTAGCTGATGCGCCAAACTCTGCAACATTGGCGTGGTTGGTCGGCCTATCAGGCGGCTCAGCGTGCCGCTGCTATCGTGCAGCCAGTTAGCATTGACCTGCACTTCGGCATCGGCCAGCAACGCGGCAAATCCGGCCGGTAAGCCCAGTTGAGTCAGAAAATCCGCATACTGCTGCTCAGATACATACTGAGTAACGACGGTTTTGCCGCTAAGCTCACTGGCAAGCTCGGCCAGCCCCTGCAAAGTAAAGCTCTGATCGCCCGCCAGTTCATAGGTGTTACCCGCATGATTAGGCTCGGTGAGCACCACTGCTGCGGCCTCGGCATAATCTGCCCGCGCGGCACTGGCAATACGCCCTTCATGCATGGCTCCCACAATCGCTCCCGCTTCTATACTGCCGGCAATGCCTGCACTGTAATTTTCGTTGTACCAGCCGTTGCGCAGCAACACATAAGGCAGGCCTGAGTCTTTGATCAACTGCTCGGTTACCCGGTGCTCTTCGCTCAGTTGCATAGGCGATGTACCGGCATGCAAAATGCTGGTATAGGCCAGCAAAGTCACACCTGCTTGTTTTGCAGCCTGGATGACTGCGCTGTGCTGCCGTACCCGTTGGCCAATCATATTGCCCGATATAAGTAATAGCTTACTTACACCTTTAAGTGCATCTGTTAAGGTTTGCGGCTGATCGTAATCTGCGGCTCTGAGCGTTACGCCAAGACGGCTTAATGCTTCGGCCTGCTTAGGGTTTCGTACCAGGGCCACAACCTGAGATGCCGGTACTCGCTTTAAAAGTGCCGCTATTACCAAACGACCCAGCTGACCATTTGCGCCTGTTACTGCAATCATATTATCTCTCCACTGTTTGTGTCTTATTCTTATGTTGACGGGCTTATTGTCTGGCAAAATGACTGTTATCATAAGATAGTCATTACAAAATGAAGTGTTCTGAAAATGATTACAATCAATCATAACTCGCTGAAGCTGCTGGCCATCTTTGCAACCGTGATCGACAGTGGCAGTTTTGCCGCCGCCGCACGGCGTTTACACTCCAGCCGCTCACGGGTGAGCGAGCAGGTGTCTCAGCTGGAGCTGCAACTAAATGTACGCCTGTTACAACGCAGTACCCGCCAGCTCAAGCTGACTCAGGAAGGCGAAAGGGTGTTGCAACATGCCCGTCAGCTCAAGGGAATATTGCAGCATGTTGAAGCGGAACTTACCGATACCGAGCCCAGCGGGCGGGTCACGCTGACCATGAACCACGACATCGCCCACAAGTTTGTGGTGCCTAAGCTCGACAAACTGGCACAACGCTATCCGCAGATCAGCCTGGATCTGATTGTCGACGACGATCCCCTCGATTTAATAGAACAGCAGATTGACCTGGCCATTCGCATTGGCTTTATTCGTGATGAATCTTTGGTTGCACGTATACTGCATCAGGAACGTTTTGCCCTGTTTGCCAGCCCGGCGCTGCTCGAAAAACACGACACACCCCGCACGCTTGAAGAATTGGAAGCCATGCCCTGGCTGATGCTCAAACAAACCGCAGAGCGCGGCGCGCAGATGCTGTATCACCACGAGGAGCCCGTGGTACTGCAACCACAGCAGCACCACAGCTGCAACTCGCCGTATCTGCTGCAACATATGGTGGTCAGCGGACTTGGCGTGGCTACTTTGCTGCCCTCAACGGTGCAGACGGAGATCAACGAGGGCAAACTGGTGCGTATTTTTGAGTCGCTGCACAGCGAACCGCTGGTGTTTTCTCTGGTTTATCCTTCACGCCGCCAGGTACCACAACGCACCCGAGCCGTGATTGACTTTTTACTCTCGGACTCTTTGTTTGAAGTTTAATACCAATTTCACTTAATACCTGTTCAATTTGACGGAGCAAATATGGCGCTAACGGCGTTAAAAATCTCTCATTTAGAACAACTAAATAGCAAAAT
>NZ_PPUZ01000125.1:0-2345 GCF_004212645.1 Pseudoalteromonas rubra
GACTTTAATAACGGCTTCTTCGCCGTGTTGTTCCATAATATCAAACATCTTCACTCTCCGACTTGAGCTTAAAACTCACCTTGGAACCATTTTGTGACTCGGTTCCACCAACCATCTTCGGCATCCGCTTTCGTCCTGTGTGCATTCTTGACTTGCAGCGTTCGGCCATATTGTAACAAACCTACCGCTGTTGCGTATGCCGGATCATCAACATAATCGGTTAATCCTGTTATCCCTACAGGTTTACCAACACGAACGGGCATCTGGAAAATGTCTTCAGCCACTTCCAGTGCACCTTTCATTTTTGCACTGCCACCGGTTAGCACAATACCTGCGGCAATCTGATCTTCAAATCCAGAGCGTCGGATCTCTTCAAGCACCAGCTCAAACAGTTCACGAAATCTGGGCTCAACTACCTCTGATAAAGTATGTCGAGACATAATGCGCGCAGGTCGCCCCCCTACGCTGGGTACTTCAATCGTTTCTTCGTTGCTGGCCATCTGGCTACTCGCATAGGCATATTGTACCTTCAGCGATTCCGCGTGAGAAATAGGGGTGCGGAAAATTTTTGCAATATCCCCTGTTACCTGATTACCCGCAACCGGAATAACGGCGGTATGGCGCAAGGCACCATTGACGAAAATAGCAATATCCATGGTGCCGCCGCCAATATCGACAACCGCAACGCCCAGCTCTTTTTCGTCTTCTGTCAGCACCGAGTAACACGATGCCAACGCAGTGAAGGTCAACTGATCGACCTGTAGCCCACAACGCTCAACACACTTTTCGATGTTTTTCGCCATGTCGTTTGAACAGGTGATAATGTGCGCTTTGGCTTCCATTCTGACACCGCTCATCCCGAGAGGATTTTTAATGCCCTCTTGCATATCCACACTGTATTCCTGAGGCAACGAATGCAACATTTTACGCTCGGCAGACATAGGCACTGAGCGCGCGATGTGGATCACATTGGCAATGTCGTCATCGGTGATCTCTGCATTATTGTTAATGGCCACCACGCCACTTTCGTTCTGGCACTGAATGTGTTTACCCGAAATACCGAGATACACAGAGCTGATCCGGCAATCAGCCATCAGCTCCGCTTCGTCAACAGCACGCTTGATGGAGTCTGATACCAGGTTGAGGTCGTTGACGCCACCTTTGTCCATACCATGGGCAACCTGATTCCCGACCCCAACTATACTCAGCTGGTTGTCTGCGGTGATCTCCCCAACCGTTGCAACCACCTTAGAGGTGCCTACATCCAGTCCAATCACTAAGTTTCTCTCTGCCGACTTGGTCATGCTTTACTCTTATCTTTATTGTCTTCGTTCTGGCTGAACTTCCAGCTAACCGCCAGTCCCGTATCATATCTCAGGTCAATCACATCGACCTGAGCGCCCTCTGGCCTTTCCAGCCTCGGATAAACATCTATAAACCGTTGCACACGTTGTGCTTTATCTTCCCGACCCAGATTGAGCCGAATGCCGTTATCCAACCATAGCTGCCAGGCAAAGCGCTCAGAAAGCGCCAAGCTGATCAGGTTAAACTGGTTCACAGCCAGCATTTCTTTTAGTTGTAAAAACGTCTGCCAGGCTTCGACTTCACTGCCTTCCGGGCCATACAGCTCAGGTAAAGTCTCAGGCAATCGCGTACTGCTAGCCTGAAACACACCACCCGCACTATTGAGCAACAGGTCACTATTCCACACAGCAACCGGTTTATGCTCAACCACATATACCTGCAAGGCATCTGGCCACTGCTTCCTAACCGAAACGGTGGCCACCCAGGGCAATGCCTGTACCGCATCGTGCACCGCCTTAACGTCCAGTTCAAAAAAACTCGACAAATCCGTTTGCTTTATCGCCCTCACAATGTCGTGCTCGGCGGTGTAATAGGGCTTGCCCAGCACGGTCAGGGTCTTGATCTGTGTGTCTCTGTGCTGAGTCAACCAGTCACGCGCCCATAAGCCACTTTGTATCAGTCCTATTAGTACAATCAGGAAAAACCCCACACCAAATAGCAGTGACCAGTTGACACTGTGCCGCAGCGGGGCGATTTTTCCCAAAAGAGCACGCATATTAAAGGGTTTGCTCCAAAATGCGAATAACTAATTGCTTAAATGACAACCCATTTTGCTTTGCTGCCATCGGCACCAATGATTTTTCTGTCATGCCCGGAACCGTATTCACTTCCAGAAGATAAAACTGGCCATTACTATCTTGCATTGCATCCACTCTGCCCCAGCCCGTTGCACCCACCAGCTCAAACGCATGTTTCGCCATCACTTGCAGCTGCTCGGTGTACGCGGTGCTGATATCTGCCGGGCAATAGTACTCAGTGCT
>NZ_PPUZ01000126.1:0-1500 GCF_004212645.1 Pseudoalteromonas rubra
TTTGGTGGGTGATTGAGATGGACGCTCCTAAATCGGCGTCAATGCGCCAAACTGAGAGTGATATTTACAGTTAACAGGAGCATCCATCATGAATCAAGTTAGCACATTATCCATTGATCTGGCTAAAAACGTGTTTCAATTACTTGCTGTCGATAAGCACGGCAAGCCCTGTTTTTCACGCCGGGTAAACCGTCAGAAGTTGAAAGAAACCATTCAAAATATGCCGCCTTGTAAAGTCGTTATGGAGGCCTGTGGCTGCGCCCACTACTGGGGAAGAATGTGTATCAAAGCAGGCCATAAAGCGCACCTGGTTCCTGCGCAACATGTCACCCCTTTTGTCAGAGGGAATAAAAACGATAAAAATGATTGCCTGGCCATTTATGAAGCCAGTCAGCGGCCTTACATTCGCTTTGTGCCTGTGAAATCAGAATCACAGCAAGCCGTCTTATTACTGCACCGGATGAGAGAAAGGTTGGTTAAGGCACGTACCGCTTGCCTGAATCAGACCCGGAGCTTTTTGCTTGAATTTGGCATTGAGACACCTAAAAGCTATCGCGCTTTTTACAGCCACATTCAGACCTTACTCGACCAACAACTGCAACCGGTTATTCTGTTGCTTATACACGAAACTTGCGCCGAGCTGAGAGCCTTTGAACGTCAGCTAAGACAACTCGATTCTCTGTTTCGAGATACAAATCAACGTAGTCAGGCTGCTGAAATCATGCAATCCCTGCCGGGTGTAGGCCCTATCATCGCCTCTGCTTTTAGTGCCAGCATAGATAAAGGTCAGGCATTTAACAGTGCCAAAGAGTTTGGTGTCTGGTTAGGGCTCACGCCCAAACAATATGCGTCCGCCGATAAAAGCGTTCTGAGTCATATCACCAAGCGAGGGGACAGATACCTGCGCAAGCAATTAATCCACGGTGCGCGTACTGTGGTCACGCATGCACATAAGAAAGACGACGATTTAAATCGCTGGATCAGCTCTTTGAAAGAGCGAATTGGTATAAATAAAACCATTGTGGCCACTGCCCACCGGCTGGCCAGGTTGATGTGGATATTACTACAAAAAAATGAACCGTATCAGCCTCAATATACACAATCGGGGGCGACACAATGTATCAAGGGTTAGGTTGTCAGTTAAGCTCGAGGAAGACAAGGGTCATTGAACCCGTGTGGGTGTAGTGAGCCACTGACAACCGCTTATCTGTTTGCCAAAGTACGATGAAAAAAGGTCCAACCCTGCCTGCGCAAAACCCGACGACGGCACGGTCGTTACAGACCGAGTGGGTGTATTAATTTTAGGGTGTGCAGGCTCGGAACTCATTTGGGGCGCTGAGCAATCAGTTAAGCCCGGATATATGTCAGAGCAACACAATTATAGCGGACTGGACCAAACATCAAACATGGCAACACGGGTAACACAACAAACGAGATAACGATAATTCGCTATCTCGCAGGCCTTCTCGGCTTGACATCGCTGGAGCGTCCATATATGTC
>NZ_PPUZ01000127.1:0-765 GCF_004212645.1 Pseudoalteromonas rubra
CGACTCACCCGCCTGATTCAACAAGAACTGCATGGCCCCAGTACGAGCACCATTAGCAAACTTACCGCCAGTAATTGCTGAGACTGTACCACCAATAATCGACGAGACTACCGTACCTTTTGCTATCTGGATAGCACTCAGGCCAGCGCCGCCAGGCAGGAACGCACCACCGGCTCCCTTGGTTATACCGGCGCTGAGAAACCCATGGCCAAACTTGCCACCACTCAAAACGGAAGATATCCCGCCTACGACAGCATGCGCTGTAATTTGTGCCGCTATTTGCCCAGAGGTCAATAGGTTACCACCAAACTTCGTCAGTAACTCACGATTTAAGTGCAGCGCATTATATTTACCCAGCTTATTAAAGTGGCCACCTATCTCCAAAAATGCCTGAGCAGTAACAGCAGCGATTGCTCCAGCCTTAAACGCCTGTGATGAGGACCCTCCCATTGCCCGGGTAAATTCGTAGTTCCAGGCACCTGCGCACGCAGCTACAGCCGGACCACAGAATATAGAGGCTACATTCCCTGCAATACTGGTCAGCTCTGCACCAAATATTTTGACGGCACCACGGATTAGATTTCTGGTTATTTTCTTAAACGGGTTCAGTGAAATATAACCACTTGGATCAATCCGACTAAGCGGATTGTTCAGTACATAGCTGTACGCGTTGTAACTCTGGATGTTACTCGGCGCCTGAACAAAAGGATCCGCCTGCATAAACCGTCCGGTATCTGCATCGTACACTCGACCATTCATATGAAT
>NZ_PPUZ01000128.1:0-3542 GCF_004212645.1 Pseudoalteromonas rubra
CTGGAGCGTCCATATATGTCTCTGTTTGTTCGCGCTTTTTCCTCGATCTCGCAGGCCTACTCGGCTTCACATAGCTGGAGCGTCTATATTTGTCTTTCAAAATTTACCAGCGCCACTAATAACCTGCAGCCTGTGGCGAGACCACGTTTAGGATGTCTGGCGCCGAAGGCGCATAGTTTATTGGCTTGTTAGAATTGTAGTATGCAAATATATTTTTAATGTACGCTTTATGATATTCAGAATCCATTTTTAGTGAACTACATAACCCAACACTATTATCTCCAGGTGAGAGGTAAATCAAATATTCTTTACCTTTCACGTAGCTTCTACCACAAGCTGCTTCAGATTTTGGGGTCCAAAGTAAAATTTTATTGCTCGGCTCACCTTTTAAAACACTGGTAAGTGAAAACACAATTCGATTTTTGGTAAAGGATAAATACGATTGAGATGATAAAGCTTTAGCCACAAATACATCAGAGGCATAGGAATCAATTCTAGATGGTTCAGGCGGGGCACAACTGCATGGATATGCCTTTGCGTGAACAAAAACAAGAAAAATAACCAAACCATGTAATTTGTTCATAGAAACTCTAACGCACGATCAACGGGTTAAAAATAGTGGGCTAAAATTGAGCGAAGCGAAGAGCCCGCTGTTTTTAATCCCTGTTTAATGCTTGTTATACATCGTTTTCAAATAATACAGATTTATCTCTTGGAAGCGATGTACACGTTAAATTGGCAGTTACGTAAGGCCAGTGAACTCTTTTCGCATGGATCACAAATCCTCGCTTCATAGTATATTTGGTCAAGGTAAATGAACCAGGGCAGAGTTCACCGGATCTGCGTACCAGCTTAAATCTCAATTCCTCATACGATTCATTAGTGTTACCATCAACTCGAACAAGAAATGATTCTTCGCCTAACTTTGTTTCAGAAAATCCATTAGCCCCATTTTCAGGGTAGCCTTCAATCGGTTTATATGAACTACAACCAACTACTCCCAAATTTAAAGCTAATATTACCGTTCTTAGCAACGTAACTCCACAGATGTATAACAACTTTTCTGTCCCACTTTGATAGTTCATAACACACCAAAGCGGCTCATATTACATACCTTCATAATTCCACTAATAATTGCTTATGTAAACAGGTAGATAACATAGTGGCAAATTCCGGCTTGTCACTTTACCCCAAACCGGCGAGTAATAGTGTTACAGAATTTTTTAAGTGACACCCACCGGTAAATTCACAGACCAATTGCGCACATTCCGCACGCCAGTTTCGGGTGGCTGTCCATTCAAACTTTGTCTATGGACCCGTAACAAGAACAGAAAAGGTTGGGTGTCTGTGTTTTTACTCATGAATTAACTACCTGACTAACAGAAAAGTGCATTTTATAAGAAATGGCATTCCGATTAAAATTTTTTAAAGTGACATATATAGAGCATCCATATATGTCTATTCAACCGGACTGTCTATTCAATTCCATAATCCTTGCAAAATGCAACGCAACACCTAGTTAACCAACTGGCAAACAATTGGTTTTTCAAAGGCTACATGTTAACATTCCCGCATCTTTTGTTACTTAACCATTAGGAAAGAATATGGTAGCACCACTAGTAGTACTTAATGCTATTGCCGCAGAGATAAATAAACAAGATGGTCGTTTTGGTTATGAGTTTGGAGATGTCTGGGACAGAGGTAACGAGAATGCACTTAACTTTGTTCAGGAGATAGAAACGAAGTTTAGACGTAAGACTAAGACTTATGGCTTTTTAAGAGTGGATACTGGTAGGAATTCGATACCAACAATTCTGACTAAGTTCAATGCTGATACTGATCGTGTTTTTGAGGATACTACTCGAAACATGATGGAGAGGCTTAAATCTTCACTGAATGAAGATGGTCGTGGTAACACTAAAGTCGGTCATATGGTCTTTATTCATTACTGCAATGAAGGTGAGGAAGAGGACTTAGGACGCCTGCTAGTGGTGATGGTAGACAAGAAAGATGTGTTTGACTTTGGTGCTGGTCTTGTACCTACAAGGTTTAAGTCTATTGATGTAGATACGCTGAGACAAGCTGTGTTGTATGATTTGACATTATTTGATTCAGTTTACCCTGACCACATTGAAGAACATCAAGACCAAGCTTACCTACGATTTATCTCGGGTCGCTCAAAAGGACAATTTTTTCAAGAAGCTCTTGGCACAAAGCACATGATAGATAATACTGTAAGTGTATCCAGTGTTTTTGATGCGATTGAACAGTTTGGGAATGGTTTAGAACTAAGAACTGGTCACATTCGTAAGCTTCAAGATGAAGTGGAGCTTTTAATTGCCAACAAGAAAGGTAAACAAGTCAGCGTGAGCAGCATCGCTAGAAAAGTAATTTCGAGTTTACCTGATGGTAATGATGGGGTAACAGCTGAAGACTTTGTTGCGTTCATCAATGAGAATGATTACAAAATCAGTGAAATCTTCGATGTAACTCGTGGACAATTGCAAAAAGCGACTAACATTGAAGGTCAGAAAGGACAGGATTATTTTTATCGCATCAAAAGAAGTGCTTTGGGTACTGTTGAAGATGCGGAAAAGAGCATTAGGTACAATGCCGGAACAAGAACCATTTATATAGAAGTGCAAGATGAAGAACAGCATCGTGAGTTATTGGAAGCATTACCAAACAGGAATTAAGTTTGATGTATGACTCAAGCCATTTGTTTAGCTCGTTCATTAAGAATGGTGAGCAAACAGACTACGACAAAGACATACAGCTTTATACTTATGAGCTTGATAAGAACATTGCTGAATGCAAAGACTTTAAGCATTTAGAAAAAGCTCTCAAAGAGGTAAACAACTCTTGTAGCCTTAAAACTAAAGGTGGGCTGTTATGCCTTGAATTTGAAGCTGGTAGTGAGCATTGGCAGGATGGTTTCAATGAGTATTTCTATTCGACCTTAGACAACTTCATGCGAGTTTGCATTCGTAAAAAGAGCGTACCTTCTAAGTTTTGTATTCTTGATAGGAAACTATCTGAATCGGATACACGTGACCCGTTACTGAAAAAGGTCATTCAGGTTACTATGTGGGTGACGTTGTTATCTGATATGGCTGACCATATTCAAGATAACAATGTCTTGGTGTTCTTTGTTCATCACAAAGAAGGTAAGACCAAGCCATATCAGATTACCCCATTTGTTGACCTCCAAGTAATTGAAGAGTTGGAACTTGACTGTGATGAAGCGAGATACGAGCGTTTACATGGTAGTTGGCATTTAGAGGATGCCCAGACCAAAGATAGACAAAGTGTCATGTTGGTTTCATTTGCTGAAATCATGTCTTCAATGGAAGATGGAAGCAACCCGTTTGAGATTTTTCTCGCAAATACCAAGAAGTTCCATGATAGGTATTGTGAGAACTATGAAATCTATGTGAATAGATTCACTGTAGATAGCCAGCTTCGAGAAATTGATGAACAGCATTTAAGCTTTGTTGGTAAGCTACAGGATTTGGTTACGTTGTAGTGGTTTAATAGATCCG
>NZ_PPUZ01000129.1:0-1273 GCF_004212645.1 Pseudoalteromonas rubra
TCGCCAGGGCCTTATAAGAGACACCCGTTGCAGAAATGCAGCGGGTTTTTTGCTATGTGCGATTTAAAAAAGTTGTAGAAAGAGCGGCGTTGTCTGTTCATCCATGAAGCTGGGTCCCATCGCGCGTCCTTGCGCTCATCTCATACCATTTTGAATAATTAACTGGTCAGATTTATCCAGTCCCGAAAGCATAATGATTTCACCCTGTCAGCACATGAGATAAACGCATTCCATGCTTCGCTGACCTGATCCAAAATGTCATCGTAGTTGGCAAAGGTTCTGTTTGATAACTTATGTTGCCTCAGCCAGCTCCACACTTGCTCTATGGGGTTTAACTCTGGGGAATAAGGCGGTAGCCTAATGATCACGACATTCTCTAAGCCCTCTACCAAACCATCTTTGAAGTGCCAGGCTGCGCGATCCATGATGACCACGGCCATTCTTCCTGGTTGAGTCCTTTGTGATATTTGCTCCAGGTGAGAATACATGACTTCTTTGTTCACTAAAGGTGAGATGAGTGCTTCTGTTTCGCCAGTCGTTGGACACACAGCACCAAACAGATAGGCATATTCGAATTGTTGTTGCTTTACGACTCTTGGGCGTGAGCCTTTTTCAGCCCACACCTTTGTTGTTGAAGTTTGCTGACCAAATCGCGCTTCATCCTGAAACCATACATCAATGCGCTCAGGAAGCAGGTGTCACGGGGTGTGAAGGATCGTTTCCAGCTCAAAGTTTTTTAAAAGCTTCCTGGCGAGCTTGCTCCCCTTTAGGGTGGATTGACCGACTGCTGATCCATGAGAAATTTTGTCTTTTCAACAGTCTGTGAACAGCCGATAACTCGTATTCTATGTGAAAAGACTCAGAGATATACTGCTGAATATCTTCTAGTGTTAGCCGACCACCTTCCGTGCGGCTTATAGAGTCGAGTACATATGCTTTAAGCTGCTTCAGCTGTGCACCATCCAGTTTACAAGGACGGCCCGAGCGAGGCAGGTCCTCCAGGCCCTCTAATCCATAGTCGAGATAGTCTTTGACCCATTTGTTCACGCTAGTACGACTGACCTTTAAATATTCAGCAATCTGATAGCGAGATTTACCTTCAAAGAAATGAGCCAGCGCAAGCATGCGCACTTTCTTTCTTGGATCTTTAGTTTGTTTGGAGAGCTTAATAAAATCAGAGGGCTGCAAAATCATTATCCCATCGATGGATATTAGATTTTGACATTAGATCATAAATTTAATCAATTTGGTATAACTCTCATGTTACATACTA
>NZ_PPUZ01000013.1:0-6038 GCF_004212645.1 Pseudoalteromonas rubra
AATATGGCGCTAACTGTGTTAAAAATTCCTCATTTAGAACAACTAAATAGCAAAATTTTTGCCTAGTTATCGAACATATTTTCTTGCCTCAAAATAGAACACTTAATTAAGCAAATTGGTATCACACTCATTTGTCTGCCCTATGTTAGGCGGTGTCTGATTAAATTGTGCGAACGAGACGAAAAATTGCGGACAAAAAAAAGCCCGCACAGTGTGCGGGCGAAAACAACAAGTTGAAGGAAGTAATCCAGGGAACTGATGAGTCCGTTAAGGTTTTATCCAAAAGTTTCTCATCATGACTGCAGAATAAATCAGAATTCTGCTGCCTTAGTAACTGTGCATTTGCATTGAGAGATGCTGCTCGCTCAGTACGGGGAGTATAATAAGCCCACTGACGCATTTTATCAAACTAGAAAAATTACAGTTTTGCTATAAAAAAAACTAATGCGATGGGTTTTTTAAGTCAGGTATTGTGCAAATCGTGAACTCAAGATGCTCTGCAAGTTCATGTAAAATAACGGATTGTCTTTATTATACTCAATTTGTGAATATTAGATTATTTGTTGTTAATTGGTATTACCAATCGTGTTTTGAGGGTTTATTCTCAGATAGTGAATAAAACAACACTTTTATGCAGCTTGCATAAATAAATAAACACAGAGGGGAGTCGGCAGCTCCGACCACTTAAATTTTCTTTCACAATCACATGCCGGGCGTTGTAATTCAGGGCAGTTTAACTTTGGCACTGGTATTTTTTGCCGTTGGTGACGTCCAATGCCAGTGGTGTTTGGTGTGAAGTGCAACCGGGTGACGTCTGTCTATCCGGGCAAGAATGCGAGTCAAGGTAACGAATGTGCGAATTATCGGCATTTAAGTGAATTTTACGGCATTGAGATTGTAAGCCCTTATTAGTGTGGTTAAACTACTTGCAATTTTTGCTGGCTTACAGTCAATACGGTGAAGGCTGCCTTGGCCGAGAACACAATTATTTTCTAGGAGTATAACAACGTGGAATCGGGACTTAATTTCATAGATCTCATTTTAGAAGCCAGTATCCTCGTGCAACTTGTGATGTTGACACTGGTCGGTATGTCAGTTGCATCATGGGCCATAATTTTTCAGCGCCGCAGTATCCTGGCGCAGTCTTTGGCTGATGCGAAGAAGTTTGAACAAAAGTTCTGGTCAGGCATGGACCTGGGCAAGTTATATAATGAAATTACAGCAAGAGCAGGCAGCTCGAGCGGCCTGGAAGCTTTGTTTGTATCCGGGTTTAAAGAATTCGCCCGTCATAAAAAGCAAAACACCGGATCGGCCAGCATGATCATTGAAGGCACGCATCGGTCTATGCGCGTTGCGCTGTCTCGTGAAGTTGAGAAAGTAGAATCTGGACTGTCGTTTCTGGCAACTGTGGGGTCTATCAGCCCGTACATTGGTCTGTTTGGGACCGTCTGGGGGATAATGAACGCCTTTATCGCCTTGGGTGAAGTTAAGCAGGCAACACTACAGATGGTTGCGCCTGGTATCGCAGAAGCCCTGATCGCAACTGCCATGGGTTTGTTTGCAGCGATCCCGGCGGTCATGGCCTATAACCGCTTTGCAAAGAATGTAGAAAAGCTCGAGTCAAACTACATCAACTTTATGGAAGAGTTTGCCAATATTCTGCATCGTCAGGCTGCCAGCTTAACTGAGGCTAAGCAAAATGTATCAGCATAAGAGACGACGCCCGGTCGCAGAGATCAATGTGGTGCCATACATTGATGTTATGCTGGTGCTGCTGATTATCTTTATGGCTACGGCGCCACTGATCACGCATGGTGTGAAAGTGGATTTACCACAGATGGAAGAGTCTGATCTAGTCGATACCAAAGACGCTCCACCCATTATCGCCAGTATAGATGCTGAAGGTCGCTATTATGTTTCTGTAGGAACCGATCCGGAAGCACCCATGGACGCGGTAGAAGTAGCCGCTGTGATCAAACTTAAATTGCAACAAAACCCGGATACGCCGGTGATGATCAAAGGCTCAGGTCGTGTGTCTTACCAGGAGGTCCTGTTACTTATGGACTTTTTGAAAAATGCGGGTGTGCCGTCTGTTGGGTTAATGACAAAATCGTTTGAGGACAGTTAATGGATGCTTTAACCAGCGGAATATTTAAGTCGTTTTTACTGCATTTCGCTATAGCCGGGTTACTCTTCGCAACGGCTAATTTTCAATTTTCCAGCCCCAGTGTGATGGAAGTTCAGCTCAACCCGGCGGTTAGCGAGATTGAAGAAGTCAAAGCGGTTTCAGCCATTTCGGTCGATCAGCAGGCTGTGGAGCAGAAAATTGCCCAGTTACGTGAGAAAGAAGCGCAACAGAAGCATGCTGAAGAGCAAAGGATCCGTGATTTAGAGCGTCGTGCGGCGCAGGCCCGAAAAGACCGTGAAGCCGAAGCCAGACGGATCAAGAAGCTGGAACAACAGCGCCTTGCCAAGCTGGAAGAAAAACGCAAGGCCGAAGCGCAAGCTAAACGTGCTCAGGAAATTCAAAATAAAGAGCGCCAGCAGGCTGAAAAAGCGCGTCAGGAAGCATTGGCCGCTGAGCAGGCTGCCAAAGCTGCTGCCGAGAAGCGTAAAGCCGAAGAAGACAGGCTGAGACAGGCGGAAGCAAAACGTAAGCAACAAGAAGAAGAGGCAAAACGCAAGGCGCAGGCTGCTGAAGAAGCACGTCAAAAAGCCCTGCAAGAGCAACTCCTTCAGGAACAACTGGCGCAGGAGCAAGCCGCACGAGCAAAAGTTCGCCAGCAACAGGTCCTGACTGAAGTAGACAAGTATAAGGCGCTGATCATGCAGCGGATCCAGTCTAACCTGTTAATCGATGAAAAGATGAAAGGTAAGCAGTGTCGGCTGAATATTCGTCTTGGCTTTAATGGCCTGGTGACACAAGCGGAGTCGCTTGGTGGTGATAAGCTGGTGTGTGAAGCCGCGTTACGTGCGGTAAGAATGGCAGATACCTTACCGGTTTCTGAAAATAAAGATGTTTTCGAACAGCTTAAGAATATTAACCTGACGATTAAACCAACTCTATAAAGGAAGACCATGTACAACCATTTAAGAAATTTACTCTTGGTTCTGGCTTTCGCTGCGCAAGGGGTCGCCTACGCAGCTCTGGAGATCGTAATTACAGAAGGGGTCGACAGTGCCCGGCCAATTGCGATTGCTCCGTTTAAATACATAGGTAATGGCGAGGCGCCTGCTGAGCTGAGTTCAGTGATTGCAGCGGACTTGATCCGCAGCGGTAAGTTTAAGCCGGTGGCAGAGGAACAAATGCCTCAGCTGCCGACCACAGATGAAGAAGTGGATTACGATGCCTGGGTTGAACTGGGCGTAGAAGCGATCGTCGTCGGCACTATTACTCAGCAACCTGCAAACCGCTATCTGGTGAAGTATGAGCTGATCGATGTGATCCGCGCTCAAATTACTGGTGGTGAAACCCGTATGATGACCAATGGCAAATTGATGAAAAGCCAGGATCATGTGCTTGAGGCGCGCCAAAGTGTGATTGATGCGCAGAGCTTTCGCTATTATGCGCACCAGATCAGCGACGTTGTTTATGAAGCCCTGACGGGTGAAAAAGGCGCATTTCGTACTAAGATTGCGTATGTGATCGTGCGTGAAGAGCAGGATAAACCGTATCAGCTGGTTGTTGCAGACTATGACGGCTACAATGAACAGGTGCTGCTGCGCTCGAAAGAGCCTTTGATGTCTCCGGCCTGGTCTCCTGATGGCAACAAGCTGGCGTATGTCACATTTGAGAATCGTCAGTCGCAGATCTATATTCAGGATATCTACACCGGTAAACGTGAGATATTAACCAGCTACCCTGGGATCAATGGTGCACCGCAGTTTTCACCGGATGGCACCAAAATGCTGATCGTTTTGTCGAAGGACAAAGGTGGTGCAACCGAAGTGTATTTAATTGACCTGGCTACGCGCAAAGAGAGACGTCTGACTAAGCACCGTAGTATAGATACTGAGCCAACCTGGCACCCAAATGGTAAAGAAATAGTCTATACCTCTGAAAGGGGTGGTAATGCCCAGATTTATAAGTTAAATTTAGATACAGGAAGATCACGGCGTGTAACCTTCGACGGCGATATGAATTTAGCCGGGTCAATCACGCCAGATGGCAAGCAACTGGTAATGGTAAATCGTACATTAGGCCGCTACCATATTGCCAAGAAAGAATTGGATTCTGGGCTGTTTCAGGTATTAACGCGCACCAGACTCGACGAATCACCGAGTATTGCGCCGAACGGCTCTATGATTATTTATAGTACCTTGCATAATAATAAGCAGGTACTGGCGTTGGTGTCGATGGATGGCCGCTTTAAGGCCCGCCTGCCGGTATTAGACGGACAGGTTAAGGCACCAGCTTGGTCGCCATTTTTACAGTAATTTTGCTGGTAAGACTTATAAAAGATATAGGAATATACTCGATGCAACTTAACAAAACTCTCAAGGCCCTTTTGGTCGCGTTGCCTGTGATGACGCTGGCTGCATGTAGCTCTTCAACAAATACAGGTGAAGGTGCTGGCAGCGAAACAAACGCGGCCACTGCGGACAATGGCAGCAATGTTGATGTAGGTACAATGGCACCTCAGAAAACAGCTGAAGAGCTACTGAAAGAAAAGTATGATGCGTTGCGTCAGAAGCAAATCGTATACTTCGATTTCGACAAGTCTACTGTTCGCAGCGAGTTCGTAGAGCTTCTGCAAGCACACGCTGATTTCCTGGTTAAAAACCCAAGCGTTAAAGTACTGATTGAAGGCCATGCTGATGAGCGTGGTACGCCTGAGTACAACATCGCACTGGGTGAAAGCCGTGGTAAAGCGGTTGCTAAGTACCTGCAGAGCCTGGGCGTGTCTGACAGCCAAATGTCTGTTGTAAGCTATGGTGAAGAAAAGCCAATGGACAAAGCGCGTACTGAAGAAGCCTTTGCTAAGAACCGCCGCGCGGTACTGGTATACTAATCGTAAAGAGATGCTATGAAGCCGAATACTTTTTTGGCAGCCATCATCTTAGTCAGCGGGAGCTCCCAATTGTGGGCAGCTCCCGCTGCTGTATCTGATGCTGCTGGTTCTAACCAAACTATTGAACAACGTTTGTCTGTGCTTGAAAACCTGATGCGCAACCGCAACCTGATCCAGGCTGAGCTACAAACGCAACTTGATCAACTTCAGGATGAAGTAAGCCAGATCCGGGGTGTCACGGAAGAGCAAAGTTATAAGCTCGAAAAAGTGTTGCAGCGCCAGCGTGAGCTTTATCAGGAAATAGAGACGCGAGTTACCCAGGTCTATGAACAAAGCAAGCAGTTACAACCTGCTGTAACACCTGACAGCGCGACTGCGCAGGCCGTGAGCACAGACTTGTCGGAAAATGAAGCCTATGACAGAGCCGTTGCGCTGATCATGAAAGATAAGCGCTACGATGCGGCTATTCCAGAATTTGAAGGCTTCCTAAAGCAGTTTCCAAATTCCGTCTATATTCCTAATGCGCATTACTGGCTGGGTCAGCTACAGTCGATAAAGAATCAGGACGATCAGGCCATGGTGCACTTCCGTACTGTTGTTGATCAATTCGCTGATTCAAACAAACGACCAGATGCGATGTTAAAGCTGGGCACCTTGCTTCAGAAAACCGGACAATCTGCACAAGCGAAGACCTTGTTTGAAAATCTAATCAAAGAATATCCCAGCACAACGGCTGCAAAACTGGCAACGGAGCGGCTGAGTAAAATATAAATGGCGGATATTTTCTCAGAGTGATTTAAAATTAGGCGCTTAGACGCGAAATTTGAAAAAAACAGGCGATTTCGGTTGCACAAGATTTTTAAATAAGTATTATAAGCGCCCGCAGCAGCCGATAGTGTTACACACTTCTTGCAGCGAAACAATTTAGTGGGTCATTAGCTCAGTTGGTAGAGCAGTGGACTTTTAATCCATTGGTCGATGGTTCGAGTCCATCATGACCCACCATTCAAATTTGGTGTAATACTT
>NZ_PPUZ01000130.1:0-3114 GCF_004212645.1 Pseudoalteromonas rubra
TCGCCAGGGCCTTATAAGAGAAACCCGTTGCAGAAATGCAGCGGGTTTTTTGCTATGTGCGATTAAGAAAGTGCTGATGGGCTGTAGCTGTAGATAGAATAGCATCGCCTATTCATCCATGAAGCTGGGTCCCATCGCGCATCTCGATAATTGCTCCTGCATTATTCTACTTCCCCACATCCATGTGGGTCCATGCGCTCATCTCAATGAGCTGCGAAGCGTTGCTTCGGTCTCATTTCGTCCATGTGAAAGTAGGACATTGCCAAGCTCCTATTTAAAGAAAGCCCGATTCGAAAGAATCGGGCTTTTTTGCGTCTGGAATTTTAGAAGCGTAGATGGTAAGCGTCACCTAAACCCCACCTAGCTACTGAATATGCTCAGCTTATAAAGTACAGCTCTGAACTCAATTCGGAGCTGAACATGCCTAAACACAAAACCGCACAGCAATGGCTGAAACTTATCGAACAACAGGAACTCAGTGGTTTGTCTGTCAGTGATTTCTGCTCACAGCACAATCTCAGTACCAAGTCTTTTTATAATCGCCGAAGTAAACTTCGCACTAAAAAACCACCTGAGTCATCTTTTATTGCCGCTAAACCTGCTGCATCTGAGTTCGTTTCTCTGCCTGAGTTGTTGCAGCTCAAGCATGGTCAGAGTACGGTGTTGTTGCCATCAAACACAGACGTCCTGTGGTTGGTTGCACTGCTCAGGGCGCTGTCATGATCTGTTGGCAAAGTGAAGCTGTTTACTTATACCATTTTGAATAATTAACTGGTCAGATTTATCCAGTCCCTAAAGCACAATGATTTCACCCTGTCAGCACATGAGATAAACGCATTCCATGCTTCGCTTACCTGATCCAGAATGTCATTGTAGTTTACAAAGGTTCTGTTTGATAACTTATGTTGTCTGAGCCAACTCCACACTTGTTCTATGGGGTTTAACTCTGGGGAATAAGGTGGCAGCCTAATGAACACTACTTTCTCCAGGCCTTTTACCAAACCATCTTTGAAGTGCCAGGCTGCGCGATCCATGACGACCACAGCCATTCTTCCTGGTTGAGTCCTTTGTGATATTTGCTCCAGGTGAGAATACATGACTTCTTTATTCACTAAAGGTGAGATAAGTGCTTCTGTTTCGCCAGTCGTTGGACACACAGCACCAAATAGATAGGCATATTCGAATTGTTGCTGCTTTACAACTCTTGGGCGTGAGCCTTTTTCAGCCCAAACCTTTGTGGTCGAAGTTTGCTGACCAAATCGTGCTTCATCCTGAAACCACACATCAATGCGTTCAGGAAGCAGGTGTCCCGGAGTGTGAAGGATCGTTTCCAACTCAAAGTTTTTTAAAAGCTTCCTGGCGAGCTTTATCCCCTTTAGGGTGAATTGACCGACTGCTGATCCATGAGAAGTTTTGCCTTTTCAACAATCTGTGAACGGCTGATAACTCGTACTCAATGTGAAAAGACTCAGATATATACTGCTGAATATCTTCTAGTGTTAGCCGACCACCTTCCGTGCGGTCTATAGAGTCGAGTACATATGCTTTAAGCTGTTTCAGTTGTGCATCATCCAGTTTGCAAGGGCGGCTCGAGCGAGGTAGTTCTTCCAGGCCTTCTAATCCATAGTCGAGATAGTCTTTCACCCATTTGTTTACGCTCGTACGACTGACCTTCAAGTATTCAGCAATCTGATAGCGAGATTTACCTTCAAAGAAATGAGCCAACGCGAGCATGCGTACTTTCTTTCTGGGATCTTTAGTCTGTTTGGAGAGCTTAATAAATTCAGAGGGCTGCAAAATCATTATCACATCGATGGATATTAGATTTTGATATTAGATCATAAATTTAATCAATTTGGTATAAACCTACTCAGCACTGAAAAACGGGTTTAAATGGATCCCGCATCGCGTGCGGGATGACAATGGAGTTGTTGTTGGAGGTGTGGTAGAGCAGGGTAAACCTGGAGCCGCTGCAGGAAAGCCACACTTTACGTGTAGTAAATACGCCGGCTCAAACATACTCCTTGCTTTCATGACGTATAGAGCGATTTCTGACGAAGTGTCATGTATTTCTCCATTCAAACAGATCTACACTACCGTCATCCCGCACTTGATGCGGGATCTACCAACAGACCACATCGCAGGCATGACAAATACATCGAAGCAAACCTACTCAGCACTGAAAAACGGGTTTAAATGGATCCCGCATCGCGTGCGGGATGACGACGGAGTTGTTGGAGGTGTGGCAGAGCAGGGTGAGCCTGGAGCCAATGCTGAAAAGCTACTTCGTAGGCATGATAAATACACCGAAACAAACCTATTCAACACCGAAAAGCTGGTTTAAACAGTATCGCACGGCGTGCTGTATGAAGGGGGAGTTGTTGTTGAAGGTGGGGTAGAGCTTTGTGAACCTGGATCTACTGCAGGGTATGGGTTACAAACCCAGGATATGCAGCGCTTTTTTGAATAAGCCGTTTATATTCCATTCTTACAGTTTGCACTATTGTCGTCCATGAGCCTGGACTTGCGGATGAGTAACTGGCTAACACTTCATACAGAGCATACTCCACTCCCATATTGGGTATTGAACTACTTGTGCTGAGGGTATTCTTTGCTCAGCGTGCATTAGTACAGGAAGCAAAATGACTAAAGCCCGCCGATGTAATTTTTATCAACCTTCTGGCTATATTTACGTACAGCTTTATATCCCTGAGCAGAATAAGAAACTGAAGACTCACGCTGATCGACTTTCACTATTTTGCCTGTACTGTTGTTTATTTGCGAACTTATCCACATTTGTTTGTGTGTATCTTGTTTTTGTTTTGTGTGTATTTGGAGTGGTAGGTGGTAGTGACATATTATCAAGAGAAAAATGAAAAAAGGGGTTGCATCGTTATTCGATTTCCCTATAATGCGCATCCACCGACACGGGGCACAACGCTGAAAAGCAACGAGCCAGCGAGTTGGGAGTCAAATAAAACTTAGCTTTGAATACTTCGAAAGAAAAATCAAAATTAAGTGTTGACATAAAATGGGAAGTGATTAGAATGCACAACCCTCAGCGCTAACAGCGCAGCGACATTAAGTCGCACCGTTCTTTAAAAATATGAAGCA
>NZ_PPUZ01000131.1:0-1009 GCF_004212645.1 Pseudoalteromonas rubra
CCATCTAATAATGTTTCAAGCGGCGTTCTTCCGCAGCATTTTTTACCTTGATGAGTCCGGTCATTATTGTAGTAATTTATCCACTCGTCCAGGTCCTTTTGAAGCTCTTCCAGAGAACTGTACAATTTTTTGCGAAATGTCACCTGGTAAAACTCTTGAAGTATCGTTTTGTGGAAGCGTTCGCAGATACCGTTTGTCTGCGGCGACATCGCTTTGGTTTTAGTATGGTCTATGTCGTTGATCGCTAGGTAAAGCTGATAGTCATGGTGCTCAACCTTACCGCAGTACTCAGTTCCCCGGTCTGTGAGGATCCTTAGCATAGGCAGATCGTGCTGCTCAAAGTAGGGTAAAACTCTATCATTCAGTAGATCTGCTGCTGTGATCGGTGTTTTAGTGGTGTAGAGCTTTGCAAAAGCGACTTTGCAATATGTATCAACAAAAGTTTGCTGATATATACGGCCAACTCCCTTTAGGTTTCCAACATAAAAAGTGTCTTGTGAACCAAGGTATCCGGGGTGCGCAGTTTCAATTTCGCCGCAGGCTTCATCGTCCTGTTTTTTCTTCTCAAGGGCTGATACCTGGGACTCTGTGAGAATGATGCCTTCTTGCGCGACTTTAGCCTCTAGTGCTTTCAGACGCTTTTTAAAGTTTTCCAAGTCATGGCGCAACCAAATTGACCGCACACCACTGGCAGAAACAAACACGCCTTGTTTTCTCAACTCATTGCTGGCTCTGACTTGCCCGTGAGCCGGAAATTCAAGCGCGTAGGTGCAAACTGCTTTTTCAGTCTCTTCATCTACACGGTTCTTCAGGTTTGGTGTTCTACGCGATTTATCAATGAGTGCATCAATACCGCCTTCATCAACGAGCTCTTGATAACGATAAAATGTATCTCGCGACCCCCCCATCATTTTGCAAGCTTTAGATACGTTTCCAAGCTCTTCAGCCAGATTGAGCAAACCAGCTTTGTGTTTAATGATTGGATTGTTAGTATGTAACATGAGAGTTA
>NZ_PPUZ01000132.1:0-13677 GCF_004212645.1 Pseudoalteromonas rubra
CGGTTGGACTTGACCAGTACAGGGAGTAACAAATGGACAAAACATATTTAAAGGATGCTTACATACTCTCGGTCTATGACTATAAAGACTTTGAAAAATCATTTCTTGGGGAGTTTTTGTCAGGGGTTGTTATTGACGATGAAACATTCAGATTTCGGCCATTTGAGCAAATGGTAACTTCAAAGATTGTTAGCAAATCTGCTGATGAGGATAAGTTAGAAATATACACACATAGTGAGAGTTGTTATGTGATTGATGCTGACCATAAGTTAATTGATATTTCGTTTGTTGAACTGGTTGTTATGAGGGCGGGAGCTTATTCGGTAGATCGAGTTTTAGAAATGAGAGAGCAACTTAAGTCTCAAAATAAAAGCCATTGAATAACGAAGATAAGAAGTCTGATGAGATTATTATTTGTCACTTATACCGTTGAAAAATTTGACGATAATCAAATATTCATAAATTTTTATACAGCATCAATTTACTTAGTCAAAAATTTGCATTAGTATTAGAGCTGTATATTTGTAAGAGAATTTTATGTCTAAAGCATTTTCAAAAGTCTTAGTAATGACGCTTATGCTGGTTGCCTTTGTAGGGCAAGCATTTGCGTATTCTGCTATGTCTTGTGAAATGTCATCAGGTTCTCACGAATCACACATGAACATGGATCATTCCAAAATGAGTCATCATGAAGGAATGAATCATGGGGATATGAATAAAAGCAGTAATGGTCAATCAGAAGATTGTTGTGATGTTGAATGTGTTTGTCCTGCAAATGCTTGTTCATCTACTACAGTCCTAAATTCCAGCATTGATTCGACAGATATTCAAATATTCAGTGAATCTGTAGCTGCTCTGCAATCTAAACAACCTCATTCAATTTCCACTTCCCTTTATCGTCCACCAATTTTTGCCTAATACAGGATTAGTGCGTCCAAATTTCGCACACATGTAATTAATTTTTCTGTTAGTCAATATAGCGTCGTAGCGCTATAGATATTTTCCAGCAATGTCTGGGGGCAAAAATGATCAATAAGTATTTAAAAATAGCAGTTGTAATGCTGCTTTCACCTGCGTTTGCAAACGCAGGTGAACATAAACATGTACACAATAACGATGTAACACCTTTGGAGTTAATCGTTTATAAAACCCCTACTTGTGGGTGTTGTAAAAAATGGATAACTCATATTGAAGACGAAGGGATCGTTGCACATTCCAAAGATTTCCGAAACATCAGCAATATCAAAACTAAGTATGGGATCAAACCTAATTACCGTTCATGTCATACAGCGGTTAGTCGAAATGGCTTTGCCTTTGAAGGACATGTCCCCGCTAAATTTATTCAGCAGTTCTTGACAGAAGAACATCCAAATGCCATTGGGCTTTCAGTTCCAGCAATGCCAGTTGGCTCTCCCGGTATGGAAGTCGGTGACCGCTTTATGCCATACAAGGTGTTAATTCTATTAAAGGATGGAACGAGTAAAGTCTATGCAAAAGTTAAGACATACGAGGAGCAATTCTAATGAAATTGAACGCTTCAAACCTTACTTCACTTTCAACTGCACTAATACTCGGCTTATCTGTATTCTCAGCTCAAGCTGAGAAAGTAGTGTCGCTTGAACAAGCTATCACCTTAGCTCAGCAAAATGATCCTTGGCTTCATGGTAGCCGATTGAAACAAAGTGCAGTTGAAAATAGAAGTATTGCTTCAGGTACTTTGCCTGATCCGAAAGTATCGCTAGGGATAATGAATTTACCAACAGATACTTGGGATTTAGATCAGGAAGGAATGACTCAGCTAAAGGTTGGCGTCTCTCAAATGTTTCCGAGAGGCGACAGTCTAGAGATCAAACAAGACCAGTTACAAATTGAGTCCACGAAATTTCCCCTGCTACGCGAGGATCGTAAAGCGAAGTTGAAAAGCCAAGTGTCACAGCTTTGGCTAGATGCTTACTTAGCCCAACAGACCATTAAATTGATAGAAGCGGATTGGGCGCTTTTTGAGCAAATGGCGGAAGTGGCTAAAGCTAGCTATTCAAACGTTGTTGGTAAAACTAGACAGCAAGATGTTATTCGTGCTCAGTTAGAAATCGTGCAGTTAGATGACAGGTTAACTTCGCAAAAGCAGAAACTAGAAACGACAATTGCTCGTCTCAATGAGTGGCTTCATATTTACGATGCTGCTCGCTTAAATGAATCTTTCGATTTTGACGCTCAACCACTTGAGTTTAGTGTCTCAAAAGAATTGCCTTCGATTCGATTGAAGAATCCAACCGTCCTTAAAGCATCTAACTACTCAAGGAATATATTGGCTCAGGAACTTGCGAATCATCCAGCAATACTTGCAATTGATGTGAAACGCAAAGCTTCAGAAAAAGGTGTTGAATTAGCTAAACAGCAATATGAGCCGCAATGGGGGGTGAATGCAAGCTATGCCTATCGTGACAATATGCCTTCTGGTGATAACCGAGCTGACTTATTTTCTGTTGGGGTAACGTTTGACTTACCGTTGTTCACAGAGAATAGACAAGATAAGCAAGTTGCAGCTTCTATTGCTGAATCAGAAGCGGTTAAAACCGAGAAGTTATTGCTGACAAAACAAATGATCAGTGCGTTGGAAAAGGAGCTTAGACAGCTTAAACGCTTATCTGATAGACAATCTATCTATCAAGAACAACTCCTTAAACAAACTCATGACCAAGCAGAAGCGTCTTTGACGGCCTACACCAACGATGATGGTGATTTTGCCGAAGTTGTTCGTGCAAGAATCGCAGAATTAAACGCCAGAATATCAGCCTTAAGAATTGATGTTGATGCACTTAAAACAGTAGCTCGGATCAACTATTTCTTTGCGCATTCTCAATCTAAATCAAATGCTGAACATAAGTCGATGCACACTTCGTACAAAACTAATCAGCACTTATCCAGTCAGCAATTTGGAGAAAAATAATGTCAACGAATACTAAAACACCAAATTTGAAACTAGTAGCCGCCATCATCATTGGGGCAGCACTAGGTGCTGGAGCATTAAGTTTATATCAAGGTACAGGTTCAAGCGGTAATGGCAATGAAGCTACATCAGGAGAGAAAAAACCGCTGTATTGGGTTGCACCGATGGATTCTAATTACCGTCGTGACAAGCCCGGTAAGTCGCCTATGGGTATGGATTTAATTCCTGTGTATGAAGAAGGATCATCTGGTGATGACTTTGGCCCCGGAGCCGTAAAAATCGCGCCTCATGTAGTGAATAATCTTGGGGTTCGCACTGCTCCTGTTGAGCTTAAAAATATGCATACTGAAATATCAACCGTAGGTTACGTTCAATATGATGAAGATAAGCTAATTCACATCCATCCACGTGTTGATGGTTGGATTGAAAAACTCTATGTTAAAGCGGCAGGTAACCCTGTAGAGAAAGGGCAGCCTCTTTATACACTGTATTCTCCTCAGTTAGTTAACGCGCAAGAAGAACTTTTAATAGCTTTAAAGCGCGACAATAGTTCCTTAATTTCGGCGGCGAAAGATCGCCTTAAAGCGTTACAGCTTTCAGCAGATTTCATTCAAAAGCTAGAAAAGACTAGAAAAGTTCAGCAAACCATCACCTTTTATTCACCACAAGCAGGTGTTGTTGACGGTTTGAAGATTAGAGAAGGCTTTTATGTCAAGCCGGGAAACACCTTATTAAGCATTGGTCAACTAGATCAAGTTTGGGTTGAAGCAGAAGTGTTTGAACGTGACGCAGCCTTAATTAAAGAAGGACTGCCTGTATCAATGACACTGGATTATTTACCCGGAGAGGACTGGGCTGGTGTCGTTGATTATGTTTATCCAACCTTGAACAGTAAAACACGCACACTCAGAGTGAGACTGAAGTTTGACAACCCAGACTATCAATTAAAACCAAACATGTTTGCACAAGTCTCTATTCACGCTAATCAAGCTGATAGCACGATACTCGTACCTAAAGAAGCCGTCATTCGCACAGGTAAACAAGACAGAGTTGTACTTGCCTTGGGGGATGGGCAATTTAAGTCTATCGAAGTGACAATTGGCCGGGTTGATATCGATAGTATCGAAATCTTAGAGGGTCTTAATGAAGATGATGTTGTGGTGACATCAGCTCAATTCTTGATTGATTCTGAATCAAGTAAAAGCTCTGACTTTAAACGAATGACTCATGATGAAGTACCTAACTCTGTTTGGATGCAAGGTGATGTTAATAGTGTCATGGCTGGGCACCGCATGGTTAATATCAGTCACGGCCCTGCTGAAGCTTGGGATTGGCCTGAGATGGTTATGGATTTTGCTGTAGCTGAAAAAGTCGATATTGACTCATTAAAGTCTGGTCAATCTTTGCACTTTGAGGTGAGTAAAACCGAAGATGGTGGATATGAAATTACTGGAGTTCATATCATGAGTGAGTCTGCTGATATGAGTGAAGAAGTATCTTCTGCAACAGTATCAGGTCTAATCAATACGATTGATATTGATACACGGATTCTAAATATTAGCCGAGGCCCAATAGATAAATGGGATAGACCTGCGGCGACGATGGATTTTATCGTTGCGGACAATATAGAAATAGTTGATTTCAACGTTGGTGATAACGTCATTTTTACTTTTGAGGTGAAAGATAATTTGGTTATCACTGAAATTTCTCTTGAATCAGATGAGCAACATAAGCATGAACCAAAAAGTGCTGTTGACCATTCAAACCATTAACTAGGGAGATAAATGATGATTGAATCAATTATTAGATGGTCGATAGGCAATCGCTTCTTCGTTATCTTAGCTACCTTAATTTTGATTGGTGGTGGGCTATTTTCAATAAAGAATACGCCTGTTGATGCACTACCAGATTTATCTGACGTTCAAGTAATAATTAAAACGAATTACCCCGGTCAGGCACCGCAAGTTGTTCAAGATCAGGTTACATATCCACTGACAACTGCAATGTTGTCTGTTCCCGGCGCTGTTACTGTTCGTGGTTATTCATTTTTTGGTGACTCATTTGTTTACGTCATCTTTGACGAAGACACTGACTTATATTGGGCAAGGAGCAGAGTACTTGAATATTTAAGTCAAGTAGCCCCTTCGCTACCCGCTAGTGCGCGTCCACAACTAGGGCCAGATGCGACAGGTGTTGGCTGGGTTTACCTATATTCTCTTGTAGATAAAACGGGCAACTTGGATATTAGCCAATTGCGTAGTATTCAAGATTGGTTCTTAAAATATGAATTGCAAACTGTCCCCGGAGTGTCAGAGGTTGCTGCCGTTGGTGGAATGGTTAAACAATATCAAATACAAGTCGATCCCGATAAGTTAAGAGCCTACGGTATACCACTTAGTCACATTCAAATGGCCCTTAAGCGTGGTAACCAAGAAACAGGTGCCTCTGTTGTTGAAATGGCTGAAGCAGAGTACATGGTTACCGCAACTGGCTATATCAAAAGTATTTCAGATATAGAGTTGATCCCTCTCGGTGTGAACGAACAAGGAACGCCGCTTACTATTGGCGATGTGGCAGAAGTCAACTTAGGTCCACAAATGAGACGAGGCATTGCTGAACTAAATGGTGAAGGAGAAGTTGTTGGTGGTGTGGTTGTTATGCGCTTTGGTGAAAACGCACAAAAAACCATTGATGGAGTAAAAGCCAAATTAGAAGAGTTAAAAAAAGGTTTACCCGAAGGAGTTGAAATAGTTACGGTTTATGATCGCTCTGGCTTAATAGGAGAGGCGGTAGAAAACCTATGGAGTAAATTGCTCGAAGAGCTTGCTGTCGTCGCGATTGTATGTGTTGCATTTCTGTTTCATTTGCGATCTTCGATTGTTGCAGTTGTCACTCTACCTATTGGCATCTTAGCTTCATTTATCATCATGCATATGCAAGGTATCAATGCGAATATTATGTCATTAGGTGGTATCGCTATTGCAATTGGTGCGATGACAGATGGCGCAATAGTGATGATTGAAAATATGCATAAGCATATGGAGAAGACACCGCTAACAGATGAAAATCGTTGGCAAATAGTCTCAAAGGCGGCAAGTGAAGTCGGCCCTGCATTATTCTTTAGTTTGCTCATCATTACAGTCTCATTCTTGCCAGTGTTTATCTTAGAAGCGCAAGAAGGAAGGATGTTTTCTCCACTTGCTTACACAAAAACATATGCAATGGCCGCATCAGCAGGCTTAGCGATAACATTAGTTCCTGTTTTAATGGGGTATTTTATTCGAGGAAAAATTGTTTCAGAAAAGAAAAACCCTTTAAACAGACTGCTTATTGCTATCTACATGCCTGTTTTAAAGCAAGTTATGAAGTTTCCTAAATCGACAATAGTAGCAGCAATATTAGTGACGATTGTTGGTTTTTGGCCTGTTGATAAGATTGGTAGCGAGTTTATTCCTCCTCTAGATGAAGGAGATTTAATGTACATGCCGACTACATATCCGGGGATCTCTATTGGTAAGGCAAGAGAGATTCTACAGCAAACCGACAAGCTAATTAAAACAGTGCCTGAAGTTGAAACAGTATTTGGTAAAGTAGGAAGAGCTGAAACTGCAACTGATCCCGCGCCCCTAACTATGATTGAGACCTTCATTCAGTTGAAGCCTCAAGAAGAGTGGCGTGAGGGAGTTACAACAGAATCTCTAAAAGCTGAGTTTGATAAGTTGGTTAAGTTTCCGGGCTTGACGAATGCTTGGGTTATGCCAATCAAAACTCGTATTGATATGTTGGCAACAGGTATTAAAACGCCAGTAGGTATTAAAGTAGCAGGAGCTGATTTAAATACGATTCAAGAGATAGGGCAACAAATAGAGCAATTGTTACCAGAGGTGACAGGAACCGCTTCAGTTTATTCTGAACGAGTTGCAGGTGGACGATATATCAAAGTTGATATTTCTCGTGAGAAAGCAAGTCGTTTTGGATTAAACATCGATGACGTACAACAAGTAGTTTCAACTGCTATTGGTGGGATGAATGTCACTCAAACAGTAGAAGGTCAAGAGCGTTATCCTGTCAACTTGCGATACCCACAAGATTATCGTGACTCTCCAGAGCAGTTGTCGCGCTTGCCTGTTGTCACTCCAAATGGACAACGCATCGCACTGGGTGACGTAGCTGAAATAAAAGTAGAAGTAGGCCCTCCGGGGATCAAGAGTGAAAATGCACGTATTAATGGTTGGACGTTCATTGATATAGAGGGCGTTGACGTTGGTACTTATGTTGAAAGTGCCAAAAAACAATTAGCTAACAACCTGATATTACCAGCAGGCTATTCGATTACTTGGGCTGGTCAATATGAATATATGGAAAGAGCTAAAGCCAAGCTTACTTATGTTGTTCCATTGACGCTCGCCATTATTGTTATTTTGCTCTACTTAAACTTCAGAGCGTTTAGCGAAGTTGCGATCATCATAGTGACCTTGCCAATGGCAATGATCGGTGGACTATGGTTGATGTATCTAGAGGGGTTCAATTTCTCTGTAGCAGTTGGTGTAGGCTTTATTGCTCTGGCTGGAGTAGCTGTTGAGATTGGCGTAATAATGTTGGTATATCTCAATCAGGCGCTTGCTGAACTTAAGGAAAAAGCGAAAGAGCGAGCAGAACTCATCTCAGAAGATGCATATCAAGATGCCTTATTGCACGGTGCTGGATTACGTGTTCGTCCTGTAATGATGACAGTAGCGACAATCATTATCGGCCTAATGCCTATTTTATATGGTACAGGAACAGGCTCTGAGGTAATGAGTCGTATTGCTGCACCAATGGTAGGTGGGATGACAAGTGCAGTCCTGCTAACTCTAATTGTATTACCCGCGATTTATTCAATCGTTAAAAAGCCTGAAGTAAACGCTTTTAACAAGGAACTTTCTAATGCGGAGCTAAAAAACAATGCTTAGAAAAGCTAGGAAGTACCATAAATGGCTAATGGCATTTGTAGGGGTACAGTTCCTTTTCTGGTCGATTACTGGTGTGTATATGGTGAGTATGGATATTCACTATATTCACGGCGAGTCTTTGGCTAAAAGTGAGAAATCCAAAATAGATTTAGAAAGTGTCAACTACGCCATTGAAGAGCTTACTAGTGATTACCCTAAAGCTAGCCAAGTCATGCTGACTCAAAGCATGGGCCGTCCCCATTATTCTTTTGTTAATGGAGTGCAGGGAAAAGTGGCAATTGATGCTAAAACTGGGGCCGTTCAGGCCCTTGTGGATGAAGCCAAAGCTAAAGAAATAGCGCGATATCACTATGCACTGAATCATGAAGTCGACAAAGTCAGATTGATAAAAACTGTTACAGATATGCCTGCTGAATTGTCATCAAGACACTTACCAGTGTGGAGAGTAACGTTTGATCAATTTGCCACACCTACGTTTTATATAAGTCAACAAACTGGGGCTGTTGTAGCCAAGCGACATGATTTCTGGCGTTTGTTTGATTGGATGTGGCGGTTCCACATTATGGATTACGATGATGGAGAAAACGTATCTAACTGGTTTTTGTTCTTGGTCGCAACTCTAGGTCTAATGGGAGCAATTACTGGCGCTGTATTGACTTATTATCGAGTGCTTTCCCCAAATAAAAAGGGAGTCATTTGATGCGACTATTTAAGTTGAATACAACGTTACACAAATGGCTTTCTTTATTTGTTGGTTTACAACTGCTTATTTGGTTGGGAACGGGTCTTTACTTCAATTTGATGGATCACAGTAAAGCCAGTGGTAATGAGCTTAGAGTTCATTCTCATCATGAAGGTAACATTACAGACTTTATCTTTACCCCTATTAAAGACATTACTAGTGAAGCACCTCAAGAAGTAAAACTTATATGGATTTTACATCAGCCTTACTATCATTTTGTGTTCGATAAGGGCCAGCATAGCTACCAAGAACGCCACTCAAAGCTATTTGATGCTGTAACAGGAAAGCCATTTAATCTGTCTGAAGAACAAGTACTAACTTTGGCAAAAAACTCTTACTCAGGTGAGGGCAAGCTAGCTACTCCAGTGTTATCTCAGCCCCCATTTTCTGATCACGTAAGGCAACAAAATCCTATGTGGCAAGTTGTCGTTGAGGATGAGAATAATACAACTATTTATTTAGATAGTATTACAGGCCAAGTGCTTCGCCATGCCAATGATGATTTCAGATTGAAAGATCTGATGATGAAGCTTCACTTTATGGACTATGGCAATTCTGGCGGATTTAACCATTGGTTGATCATTGCATTTGCTTTTGCAACGCTATTCCTTTCAGTTACTGGTGTTACTTGGCTGATACAACAGTATCAAAATGGTTTGCTGAAGCTAAGTTGGGGCAGCAACAGGCAAAAAGTATCAGTGACTTTTTCCAATGAAAATACTATCGCCGACGTCTCAGCAGATGCTAATTCAACAGTATTAGAAGGACTAGCAAGTTCACACGTATACCTATCGTCAAGTTGTGGTGGCGGCGGTACATGTGGCAAATGCATGTTCTTAAGTTCAACTCAATTACCTATCACACTTTCTGAGCAGGAACATTTATCAGATGAGCAGCTAAAGGAAGGTTATCGGTTAGGGTGTCAGCATCGGTTCTCTGAAGTTAGCTCGATTGAAGTTAATACGGATCTCAATATTGAATATCATGAGCTAGTTGTGGTTGCGACTAACTTCATTACTCCTTTTATCAAGGAATTGAAATTTAAAGTGAAATCAGGAAAACGATTGGCATTTAAAGCTGGTGCATATATGCAATTTGAAGTGCCAGCAGGGATGAATAGTTTACGCCCAGATGATATACCAGAGAACTATGAAAAATACTGGGAAAGTTACTCTCATGGAAGATTTTCTCATGACGGTGTAATTCGTCACTACTCATTAGTTAACTTTGACGAGGAATCAGATGAGTTAACGTTTAATATCCGCTGGCAAACTGCTAAGGATGGTTTTAGAGCAGGTATAGGTTCAAGTTATTTAAGTTCACTTCAAGTAGGTGAAACTATAACCGCAAAAGGTCCTTTTTCTGACTTTTACGCCACTTCAAATAAAAAGGTTCGTCGCATCTTTATTGGTGCTGGATCAGGACTTGCCCCACTGAGAGCCATTATTTTTGAACAGTTGAAAAAGCACCATTTTCAAGGTGATATGACACTCATCTATGGTGCGCGAACTGAAGAACATTTGCTATACCGCGATGAGTTAAACTCATTGAGTGAGCAGAATAAAAACTTTTCTTATATTCCTACACTTTCTAACCCTTCAGAGGAGTGGGAAGGACGCTCTGGGCATGTGCAGCAGACGTTACTATTGCTTTTAACTGAGGGGGTAGATCCTTTGGCTACTGAGTTTTATCTGTGTGGCCCTGATGCAATGATGACCGAGGTGGAAAAAATAATTACAGATATTGGTGTACCCAACAACCACATTTTTAAAGATAAATTTAGTCGTTAATACATAAATTAAACAGAGGTAAATATGAAAACATTAATTAAATTTTTAACCGTAATCAGCGTTGTTTTTAGTAGTGCAGTATTTGCGCATGTACATCTTGAAAAAAGCGTACCTGCTGATAATGCAATGCTAATGAAGACTCCAGAAGAGTTAACATTGGCATTTAGCAAAGAGGTACGCGTAGTCAAAATCACATTGAAAAATAAGTTAGGTAAAAAGGTTAAATTTGGCTTCAAACCTACTAAAGAAGCCCATACTGAATTTACGTGGAAACTACCGAAACTAGCACCTGCTAACTATGTAGTTGATGTTACTTTCTTAGGTAAAGATGGGCACAAAATGAAAGATAGCTTTGGCTTTATGGTTCACTAATTTTGAATTGAAAACATCTAGCAGATGTTTAGCAAACTCAGGTTTAAATAAGGCTGTAATGGTGCTTTTTTAATAGAGCACCCTTATTGCTTTATTAGCTCTCATCATTCAGAGAATGTAGTAACTCTGTAAGATTATTGGGAATAGTATTTATAACGAACACGGGAATTTAGAGTGAACATAATTAAAAACTTAAAAGTTAAACGAGTAATTACTCGACTATTAGTTACCTTGAACATGCTTGTATTGCCTACAGTTCTGGCTCACGAGACATTTTTGCTTCCAATTCAAAGTGTTTGGGAAATGAATAGTAACGTAGAGGTTAGAATGGCGAGCGGATTAAGCTTTCCTGACCTTACATGGGGCGTAAACCAAGAGCGTATTTCTTCGTCAACGGTTCAACTTAATGGAAAAAATGTAGCCAGCCCATTATTTAAAGATGGTAAAGCTTTTTTAACCGTTAGTTTCAAGGCAAGCGAAGCTGGCTTTGGAGTGGTAGCTATAAGCACTAAAAAGCGCTCTGGTGATATCGAACATAAAAATACAGAAGGATATTTGGAGGAAATAGGCGCATCAGAGTCTATTAAGCAGGCTTTTAGAGCATTACCGGGCAAGCCTCCATTACACAGAAGTTACGTCAAACATACAAAAAGTTTGATTTGCGTTAAAAGCTGCAAAAAAAGCCAAGATTTAAGTTTGAAACCTGTTGGTCAAAAGCTTGAATTTATAACTGCTAACGAAGATTTAAATCGTTTTCAACTTCTGCTCGATGGCAAGCCTTTACCTCATCATGACGTGAAGGTACGAAACTCTGAGAAAGAGCTTTATCAATATAGAACTGATTCTCGCGGCATGTTTTCTATTGGAGAGCAGGTATCGGGTGCTGTCATGCTTGCAGCCGTTGCTATAACTTTGCCCGAAAAACCAGATGGGCTGTATCACAGTGATTATGCCTCTTTAGTGTTAAACACTAAGCAATAGGTTTGTATTTTCTCAATATAAAAGAGTGTTTGTTATGGAAATGATTATCTGGAATACCGTTATTGTACTGTCCAAAATTGTATTTTACGTTGGCTTTGCCTGTATTGCTGGTTATACATTTTTCAGGCAAATTTTTGAGCGCAATGAATGTCATAACAATTCATTGACAGCAAACCTTAAATGGATGAGGGCTTCGATCATCGTCGCTTTGATTGCTAATGGTGTTTGGTTCTTTGCCAGTACTGGTGCAATGGCAGAAGAAGGCATTCACGGTGCATTCGACCCTGATATGTTAGGTATTATGTGGGACTCTTCTATTGGTGATGGAACTTTGCTTCGAACCATAGGGGTAATGATAGCAATATTGGTATTAATATCACCGTTCAAACTCAAATCAGTAGTACTGAACAATTACCTAAAACAAGGCAGTTTGGTATCTAGCTTATTTTTACTTGCGTACACCTTTACCTTGGTCGGTCATGTATCTGAGCTAGGAGTGTTCGAAAAAGTATTGCTGATGCTCCATGTGCTTGTTATGGCTTGGTGGTTCGGAGCGTTGTTTCCGCTTAAGCAAGCTTGCCATGAATCGGACTATGGGCAGCTCTACTCATTGATGGACACGTTTGGAAAACAAGCAAGTATCGCGGTGAGCCTATTATTGGTTGCTGGCCTTTGGTTAGCTTTTCAATTAGTCGGAAATGTTGAAGAACTGTTTAGTTCAAGCTATGGGCAAACACTGCTACTTAAATTAGCTCTCGTGACTTCGATATTGGGCATCGCAGCTAAGCATAAGTTAAAACTTGTCCCATATCTTAAAAATAACGATGGCAAAGAAGCACTATCTAAATCTATCTCGATAGAAATGGTAGTCGGTTTTGCCATTTTATCTGTAACGGCAGGGCTTACAAGTGTTGTTGGCCCTGCAAATTAAAACCTAAAAGAGAGAATGAAAATGAAAACAATAAATATATTACTCGTTTTATTAATGACGTTTAGTTTCACAGCAAGCGCTCATGGTGATAAGAACAAAGACAAAGGCTTGTTTAAAGGTGTAGATACACCTGCCGCAAAAGTCGTTTTGGCATTTCATCAGGCACTAGAAACGGGTAATAAGGAGCTAGCGAGAGAACAGCTAGCGGATGATGTGACCATCTACGAGGGAGGTCGTGTTGAAAGAAGTGCTGATGAATACGCCCATCACCATATGCTGTCGGATATGAAATATCTCGCTTCTATGAAGAGCAAAACACTAGAACATCAAGTAACGATTCTTGGAAACACCGCTATATCTGCTTCGCGCAGTCACACCAAGGGTACATACAAAGGCAGAGAGCGTGATTATCAAGGAATGGAAACAATGGTTCTCGAAAAGCAAAACGGTGAATGGAAAATCAAGCACATTCATTGGTCACACTAATTTAATAGTCAAACAAGGGAGAATTTTAAATGACTAAATATATAGCAATAACGATGTTGAGTATGTTGGCTTTTTTTGCAAATGCACATGATAAAAGCCGCATGAATGACGAAAAGCAAATTACTCACATCATTCATCAAATTAAATATGGTTGGGAAAATGGCGATGGTAAGCCTTTTCGCAAGTACTTTCTTGATTTTAAAGGGGCAAGGTTTTTTGAATCAGGTGGTCAAAATGTTGGGCTTAACGATTTGGTTGAACACCATGTTGAACCTGAAAAAGATGCGTTGGTTTTCTTGAACTTGGATTTTTCCAACATTCAAATTCATATTGAAAATGAGTTTGCTTGGGCACTTGCCGATACAGCGGTAAAGGGTGAGGTGAGAAAATCGGGTAAAACCTTCAATAAAACAGGATTTCAAACGTTTCTATTAAAGAAAGTAGATGGTGATGGCGTTGTTTCCTAAATCATT
>NZ_PPUZ01000133.1:0-832 GCF_004212645.1 Pseudoalteromonas rubra
GCATCCAGCGACACCCAGAGTTCTGGAATAAAGTGCTTTGGCAGTGTATTAGCCAACTCAGCTTGGATCTGCGTCAACTCAGCTTGTGTATCCACCACGATGTAAGCAACTAAACACGCGGCATCTTCTTGCTGGACCATCACAACGGCATGGCTAATGTCTGGGTGTTGCAATAGTGCGTGTTCTATTTCACCCAGTTCAATACGGAAACCTCGGATCTTAACCTGATTGTCCATACGCCCTAAGAATTTCAACTCACCCTCGGCCGTCCACTTTACGAGATCACCTGTTTTGTATAACACCCCATCACCAAATGGGTTGCTCACAAATCGCGCCTGAGTCAAGTCTTGACGATTCCAGTAGCCTTTTGCGACCCCAGCACCGCCTAAGTACAACTCACCCGCAACGCCTACAGGGCAAAGCATATTATCTTGAGACAATACATAAGCCTGAGTATTTGAAATGGGTTTGCCGATCGTCGCCTGGCCATCTAATTGACGGCGTTTAACCGTAGAATACGTCGTATCTTCAGAGGGACCATATAAGTCATATACGTTTTTCACCCCGCGCTGATAAAGCATATCAACGGTTTTTTGCTTCAAAGGTTCGCCCGCCAGATTGATGCTCTCAAACACGGATAAATCGAGCTCTGTGTCCAATAGCGTTTCGACAGCAGAAGGCACTGTATTTAGCAAAGTATTGTGAGGAACTTGCTGCTGCAAAAGTGCCAGCACGTCCTGCACTAACACAACAGTTGTTCCCCCTGTCAACGGTAAGAATATTTCAAAAATAGACAGGTCAAAGCAGACTGACGTCGATGCCAACACATGCG
>NZ_PPUZ01000134.1:0-226 GCF_004212645.1 Pseudoalteromonas rubra
CGTTGTCTCATCATCCAGCACAATACGGGTCACATCCAGATCAGCAAACAACCCGGCCAGCCCCGACTGCGTGATAACCTGCGACATGCCCGTATCGGCCATCATATAGTCGCGCCGACTTGCTGGGTAAGTGGGGTCCAGCGGCACATAAGCACAGCCCGCTTTCAAAATACCTAACATCCCGACCAGCATGTCTATATGACGTTCAAAGCACAGTCCTATCAGG
>NZ_PPUZ01000135.1:0-1130 GCF_004212645.1 Pseudoalteromonas rubra
ACGTCGATGCCAACACATGCGCTCTTTGAGCAGGTGTATAAAACTGCTCAGCCCAGCTAAGCATCGCAACCGCATTTTGGTGTGTGATCATCACCCCTTTTGGTTGACCCGTTGAGCCTGACGTGTAGATAACATAGGCAAGATCATCAAATGACACTCCCACATCCAAACTTGAGTCACTCTGTCGCGCAATATGCTCAATAACCGTGGCATCATCAAGCACACAGAGCGTACCTTGTGGCAACAAATTACGTCGTTCTATGGCTCGCTCAGTGAGCACGAACTTCAAGTTCGCATCCTCGCACATAAATTTCAATCGGGCCTGCGGATAAGCTGGGTCCAGCGGCACATAAGCACAGCCCGCTTTCAAAATACCCAACATGCCGACCAGCATGTCTATATGACGCTCAAAGCACAGTCCTATCAGGCTCCCCTTTGCCGCGCCTTCTGAGCGCAAATATCTGGCTACCTGATTCGCCCGCTTATCCAGCTCCGCATAACTGATACTCGCCTCGCCCTGACAGGCTGCGACCGCCTCTCCTCGCACATCGGCCTGTGCTTCAAATAAGCTCACTAAGCTGTCCGTTGCCGGATAAGGGCGTGCCGTGTCATTCCACGTGCTTAACTGCCTGTTTCGCTCTTCATCCGTTAACATCTCCAGCTGACTGACCGCCTGGCTGCCGCCCGCTTCTAAAGCCGCTAACAACGACGACAGCATCGTCAGAAAATACCCCGCAACACGCTCTGCGCCGACACTGCTGTCTACTTGAATATCCAGACCAAAACAATGTGCCTGGCCTAAATCTTCCACCGACACATTAAACGGATAATTGGTTCGTTCATAATTGTCTATTACTCTCGGACCTGACCCTGTTTCTACTGCCTCGACTTGTGTATGTCGGTAGTTCAGAACCGCACTGAATAGTGGCATTTGAGTATCCACACCACTACAGCGCTGTGCCTCAGATAAGGGGGTCTGCTCATATTCTAATAAGCCTTGCAAGCGCGTGTTGACCTGCGCTATCAGCTCACTGACCTCACATTTGCCTAAACTCATACGCAGCGGCAAGGTATTGATGAATACCCCCATCATGCTGGCCGCTTGTGCGGTGCCCTGTAGTCGTCCCGAC
>NZ_PPUZ01000136.1:0-1626 GCF_004212645.1 Pseudoalteromonas rubra
CGATTCTCTGGTACGACAAACTCTGCGTCTTGTGTGTCGCGCTCAGCCAGCTGTTCTGCAAGTTCCTTTAATACAGGAAATGCAAAAACCTCTTTTGCACTGATGCAAAGGCTATATTCAGAGGCAAGAGACACCATTTTCATCACTGATAATGAGTGCCCCCCTAACTCAAAAAAGTTGTCATATACACACAGGTTTTCTTTTTGAATATCAAGTGTTTTAGACCATAACTCAGCCAACTGACATTCTAATTGGGTGACTGGGGCTACAGACTTCTTGTCCTTCGTCACTTCAGCTTTTGGTAATTTCTTAAGATCAATTTTACCATTAGCCGTTAACGGCCAACTTGATACAAGGATTAATGTTGATGGGATCAAGTGCTTAGGCAACTGCTGTGATAGCTCATATTTGACAGACACTAAGGTATCTGTTTTTTCCGCATCGTTTTCCAGTTCTACATATCCGACCAGGTAATTTCTGTTATTTGCTTCCTCTGCCGGAATAACTAAGGCACGCCTTACATCAGGATGCTGCTCAAGATGGAATTGAATTTCTGTCGGCTCAACTCGATATCCTCTGACTTTAAGCTGTTGGTCAACCCGGCCATGGAATTGCAAATTGCCATCATCCTGATAGCTAACAAGATCCCCCGTGCGATATAAGTAAGCAGGCCCGTGCGATTGGTTTATATCGTAATATGGATTGGGCACAAAACATGAGGCTGTGAGTTGTGGCCTGTTAAAATAACCTCGAGCTAACCCATCCCCGCCGACTAGCAATTCACCCACCACACCGACAGGTAATAAACTACCTGTTTGAGAAAGCACTAAACTGAAATCGCCTTTCAGACCTCGCCCGATTGCCAGGCTTTGATCTGCATTGATTTGCTCAGGCAGTTTATACAAGGTGGTAATCACTGTATTCTCGGTTGGACCGTAAGCATTATAAAGTTGTACATGTGGTAAGTTTTTCTGACATCGAATCACAGCCGCAGGATTTAATTTATCACCACCAACAAACACACGGCGTAGGCCAGCTAAACCGGAGCAAGTTTCGCTCCAAATATCAAATAGTCCTGACACGATTAAAGCGGTATTGACTTCATAGCGCTGAATGACCTCATTGAGGGTCTCTAATGTTAAATCGGTACTGGGGTACAAAATACTCACACCACCATTGATCAACGGTGACCATAATTCGAAGACCGCTGCATCAAAAGCGATGCTAGCACAATGCAAAAAGCGCGTAGCGCTGCTCATTTGCAGCTCACCTGGTTGTTTGACCAAACGCACCACCCCTTTGTGCTCTATCATTACCCCTTTGGGCTGACCTGTAGAGCCTGAGGTATAAATAATATACGCCAGTGCGTCACTGGGTGGCTTGTCATCCAAACGGGTCATATCCAGGCTCGCTATCCGACGTGACGTTGTCTCATCATCCAGCACAATACGGGTCACATCCAGATCAGCAAACAATCCGGCCAGCCCCGACTGCGTGATAACCTGCGACATGCCCGTATCGGCCATCATATAATCGCGCCGACTTGCTGGGTAAGTGGGGTCCAGCGGCACATAAGCACAGCCTGCTTTCAAAATACCCAACATGCCGACCAGCATGTCTATATGA
>NZ_PPUZ01000137.1:0-445 GCF_004212645.1 Pseudoalteromonas rubra
TCAAAGCACAGTCCTATCAGGCTCCCCTTTGCCGCGCCTTCTGAGCGCAAATATCTGGCTACCTGATTCGCCCGCTTATCCAGCTCCGCATAACTGATACTCGCCTCGCCCTGACAGGCTGCGACCGCCTCTCCTCGCACATCGGCCTGTGCTTCAAATAAGCTCACTAAGCTGTCCGTTGCCGGATAAGGGCGTGCCGTGTCATTCCACGTGCTTAACTGTCTGTTTCGCTCTTCATCCGTTAACATCTCCAGCTGACTGACCGCCTGGCTGCCGCCCGCTTCTAAAGCCGCTAACAACGACGACAGCATCGTCAGAAAATACCCCCCGACACGCTCTGCGCCGACACTGCTGTCCACTTGAATATCCAGCTCAAACCCATGGGCCTGGCCTAAATCATCCACCGACACATCAAACGGATAATTGGCTCGCTCATAACTGCTGA
>NZ_PPUZ01000138.1:0-2652 GCF_004212645.1 Pseudoalteromonas rubra
GTCCATATATGTCTTTCAAAACTCTGAGCGCCTTTTTTGGATCCATGAACACTCTAATTAACTTAAAGTAATACCTCTATCAATCAACTCATTCTCCAAAATCCGTTTAACAGCCTTTTCAGGATCGGACTCTAAAAGAGACAGTACGCTTTCTCCACAACGAGCATATTTTTCTGGAAGCTTATCTTTAACGCTTTGTATCATATCAGCAGAACTATCAAAATCCCCCTTCAGAGCCAAAGAAAAGCCGTTAATCAAGCAAGCGTGAGGGTGTGTTTGTAATGAAGGGTGACTTTCGAAAAACTTAATAAAATCCCCCGGGGAATGAACCTCTTCATTGTTCCTTTCACAGACAGTGATTAGCTCCAAAATATGCTGACATACATTACTTTTACCTACAGTTTCAAAATTTATAAATTGACCAACTCTATCGCTATAAAGCAATGTAATGAACTCCACACAATCAAATAAAGGAAATACAAACCTATTCACATAAACACCTCTCCCTGTTATTTCCAAAGCGTAACCGTTCAAAATGTGCTCAGCGTTAGGTTTCAAAACATACCCGTCAGTACATGTATATTCTGGCAATGCTTTTGCCAAGTCTTTCATCAGCTTCTTTTTCATACTTAATCTACTATAATCGGAACAGGGCTGGGTCATTAGGCCTTGGAAGATGTTGGTGGGGCTGGCCGCAAATGCCCCCTCCGCTGGTCAGTTGTGCATGCCCGCGCTGATTTCCACTGCACACCGCGCTGGCATGATTGCACAGAAAAAAGGCGCTCATTGAGCGCCCGTTTTGAATGGGGGTCAGTTTAAATTTCTGTGTTTAGATATAATTTCTATTATTCTCTCGTAAACAATATTCCCATCTTCGGAGCTAAGGCTTTCATACGTAGCCTTGATAGGCTCGTTAAAGTCAATCGCTTCGGAAAGTGAAAAACTTCGAGTATAAGATCCCGATAAATCCTGCATTTCAATTAAAATCCTTGCTTTTGGAACACCGCCAATAGCAATCAGTTTTTCTAAGTTAGTGTCATAACCACATAGCGCGGCAACCCCCGCAGGGGTTATATCTCGACCTAATGAATCTACAATATAGTTAACATACTCATTTAACTTTTTGTTTAGGCGAAAAAAATCTTCCGGCTCAATGGATTCGGCCATAAACCTAAATAACACTGGATAAATTAACCGCTCAATTTCATCGCTGCAAGAAACACTACTAAGATCCATTTCTAATGCACTCCCCTCGATAAACTTTATTTTTTCAACCTCAGAGTCAAGACTAAAAACGGCACTACAAAACTCTTTTTTCGCTTTTATTTCTGGCAACCGATAACCACCCAAGCATTCGTAAACTGGAGGTATAGTGCCAGCATGTGATGCCGACATGAACGCAACAATCAAAATATAAAAAACTCTCATTAATTACCTGTCGCCTGATATCTAACTATATTTGAAGACATAGCCTCTCTCCACTTGTACGTAGGTAAAGCCCTTCGAGAAAAATAACTACGCCATACCCCATTTACTTTATGATTTGGCAATGCATCCCAACGAAAAGACGCTTGATGAATTGCACCGCTAAGGTTTTGATTATCAAGGAATGCGATAGCACCATCATTGTAAAGCAACCAAACTGCTGCCAAATCTTGACTATGCGGAGAAAAGTCAAGATTTCCTAGCCGCCTCTCTACATCGCCCCATGTTATTCCATTTATTTGATATGCACCAGCCGCCTGATTTCTGCATGCTCCATTGTCACAAGGGTGTATATCTAACGAAATATCTCCCCCAAGAGGCGAACCATCATAAACTGCATTGTAACGATCATTCGACTCCGATTTTCTTATTTCTCTCAGCAGTCCCTGAACATCGTCCCTTTCTAGTAGCTTCTCCATTGCTAAACGTCTCTTTTGCTGAGCGTCAGTTGCCTTTGCTTGTCCCTCACCATTAAATGCCTGAGCAAACGCAGCGGTAGTTGCGCCGTTAGAGAACTTACCACCAGTAACTTTCGATACAGTACCGCCAACAACTGCGGCTATTGTGATTCTCAAAGCCGACCAACCGGCCCCCTGTTGAGTCCCCACAATACCATTTATATTAAGGCCTTTTGTTAATCCCGCACTCCAGAAACCATGACCAAATTTACCGCCCTGAAGTTCGGATATGATCCCGCCCGTAAGTGCATGGGTAGCAACATGACCAATACCACCGGTTTTCCAGAAAGCACCACCTGTGCCATCAAAAGCACGGCCTATCTGGTTGAAGGCTTCTGCGGAAACAGCTGCAATCGCCCCAGCTTTGAATGCCTGTGATGAAGAACCGCCCATCGCACGGGTAAAGTTGTAACTCCAGTAAGCGGAGCCCAAAGGACCACCCACCTTATAAAATGCAATGTTGCCGATAATGTTCGTAAGCGTAGGACCAATTATCTTTGATGATAACTTGATCATTGGCCTGAGTGCTGGGTCCAGAATCTTGCCAATGCTGATATAACCACTTGGATCAATCCGGCTAAGTGGGTTGTTCAGTACATAGCTGTATGCGTTGTAACTCTGGATGTTACCCGGTGCCTGCACCACCGGATCTGCCTGCATAAACCGGCCTGTGTCTGCATCGTAAATCCGACCATTCATATGAATGATG
>NZ_PPUZ01000139.1:0-231 GCF_004212645.1 Pseudoalteromonas rubra
ATTTGAAATGGTGGGTCATGATGGACTCGAACCATCGACCAATGGATTAAAAGTCCACTGCTCTACCAACTGAGCTAATGACCCGCTCGAAAGTTACTTAAGTATTACACCAAATTTGAATGGTGGGTCATGATGGACTCGAACCATCGACCAATGGATTAAAAGTCCACTGCTCTACCAACTGAGCTAATGACCCGCTCGGTGTTAAAGTGCCATTAAGTCGTCCTGACG
>NZ_PPUZ01000014.1:0-35190 GCF_004212645.1 Pseudoalteromonas rubra
CATCTCCGCATCTATTACCTGCCCTGGCCGCTTACACCAATCGTAGTAAGCACTGGAGCTGACTCCCATAACCCGGCAAAGTATAAGCGTTGGATACTCGTCAGATTGAACTTGAATGAATTGATACTTTACTTCATCTCTTTCGCAAAGAAGGCGCTGGCCTTTTTTAAAATATCTTTTTCTATTCTCAGTTGTTTTACTTCTTTGCGAAGTGCTAAAAGCTCTTCTCGTTCGGAGTTAACCAATTTGTGCCCAGCCTGTTCTTGTTCTATATGTTCCTTCCACTTGTAAAGCAAACTGGTACTAACGCCTACGGCTTCTGCGGCTTGAGCTACTGTATAACCTTGTTCACTGACTAAGGCGACAGCCTCTTCTTTAAATTCTTTAGGGTATGATTTGTATTGTCGTTTTTGCTTTGTCATGGATACCTCGATGTTTGACGTTATTGTCTCTTATCAATGTGTCCGGATCTATTAAACCACTACAGTTGCTAGTTTTGAACGTCAATTACTACTGGAGCGGCAAGCTGAAGGTATTGCGGTTGCAAGAGCTAAAGGTAAATACAAAGGTCGTCAATCAATGACAATAAGCTTGAGCTGATTCGAAGGTTAAGTGCAAAAGGAAGAGCAAAAAAGGACATAGCGCGGTTAACAGAGACAAGTTTATCCACTGTCTATCGGTCTCTAAAGTCATGAAGCTATTACTATGATATCTAAACAATTCCTTGGTTGGTGTGTTTGTGTGCATTACAATTGGTGGTATACGAATTATGGATTTTTTATATATGACAACGCAGCAACCAACGCCTGTTACTGAGCAGACACTAATTCAAGACATTTCCGCTATTATCTCTCAATATCGTTTCGGTTCACTCGCTATTGCTTATGACGATGCTCATGTGACTAGATGGATAAATCAGTTTGCTCCTGATGAACGTATGATCGTGCTGGAGGAAACAAAGAGGCTTCTTAGACAGGGGTATTTAAGTGAGTCAACGTTTGACTCATTTTTAGACACATTAAAACCATATTTTGAGAACCGTCGGGGAACTGCTTGGAATAATGTGTCTTTACTTAATATCCAACAAAATGGCAGTAGCCAAAATGTAATGGTGAACAAGTTGTCTGCGCGCATATATGAACAATATGCTTTGACTACCAAGATTGACGATATGAGTGCGAATGTGTTCATTTACCTTGATGATTTTATCTTCTCTGGTAATCGTGTTTTGAGAGATACAAGAGACTGGATAGCAAACTCTGCACCACAAAGCTGTTCACTGGTAATTACCACTATTGGTCACTTCAATTATGGTCAGTACTATGTTCAGAGAAAATTGAATGAAGCGATTGCGGAATCGGGTAAAAATATTCAGCTTAACTTTTTAAAGTTTCGACGTTCTGACAGTAAGGAAAATAGATTCTATCAAAAGGATAATGCAGATGTATTTTGGCCGATGGAAAGTGCGAGCCATATTGCTGGAGTTACGGAGTTCTTAGCAGTACAATCACGACAGTTTTCGTATCGCGCTCCCTCCAAACTATCGAATACAACGTTCTCTTCTTCAAGAAGGGAAACTTATGAAAACATAATTTTGAAGTATGGGCTGCAAATAATTGGGTATTCACAAGACCCTTCGCGAGTATTGAAACCATTGGGTTTTGATACATTTGAAGGCCTTGGCTTCGGTGCAACAATTTTTACCTATAGAAATTGCCCTAACAACTGTCCACTGGTATTTTGGTGGGGAGACCCGTCAGCTCCAGCCGGTACAACTCTTTCGCGCTGGTACCCTCTATTACAAAGAGAGGCTTATGCAAGATAAACAGCTTCGCCAATATGATATAAGGAACGCAGCTGCATTTCGGAGAACTAGAGAGAAGTGGGGAAGGCTGTCTAATATGGCAGCCGGATTTCCACTATGTGTAAATGACATTGCTATTCAAAGCTCTGAGGTTTTATATCAAGCTTGTCGATTCCCTCATAACCCAGATATTCAGCAATTAGTTTTGAGTAATACCAATCCGATGGACGCCAAAAAGGTTGCTCGATCTTATGACGGAATGACAAGAAGTGATTGGGAACTGAGCCGAGTTCTTTTTATGAAATGGTGCCTAAGAGTAAAGCTTGCTCAGAATTGGGATAATTTCTCTACTGAGCTTCTTGCTACTGGGGATATGCCAATTGTAGAAATTTCCTCTAAAGATGCCTTTTGGGGAGCTAAACCCGATGGTGGTTCGTTATGTACTGGTGCCAATGTTTTAGGACGTTTACTTATGCAACTTCGTGAGCAGATTAAATCTAATAGCGCAGAGCGACTTTGGGTGGTTCCTCCTTTAAATGTCGATCATTTTCTATTGTTAAATCAACCAATTCAGATTGTTTGTAAGAGTCAAAGTGTCAAGGCAAAGGAACCGGAGCAGCGGCAGATGTTTTGACATGTCGATTCATTAACTTGTTAAATGGCTATATCCTTGTGACAAACAGAAAACCCACCCCAGAGCATGTCTTTTAGGGGGATTTTGACAAGGGTTTCTCAAAGGGTCAGACCCTAGTGACGATACCTACCAGATAATGCGCTCAACACGTTGGTTGTAGTATTCTTTTCGCTACTGTAACTCATTACCACGGGAGTCGTAGCCGCAGGTCATGGTGCGTGCTGCCTCGCTTATGCTCAAGAATAGCTACCGCTGTATTATGAAGAGCTAATGTAGACATTGCGCTAATCTAAACAAGCTGACGCAAGACCTGATAGAAGCTACCTAGAGAAGTAAAGAAAAGGCCAATGAAATACTCTACAAAGACATATGCCAGCCAGCTTAACTGACTGGTATCAGGCATCCGCCCGGTTTTTACATTTCAGGTAGCGCAAAATTGGCAAGCTTGTGAGGGCTTAATAACCCCGATTTTGGCGTTTATAAGCGTCTTATTCAGAGGCGGCAAAGTTGTGGGCCTTACGACTCAATTGCTGAGTAATATTATCTTGTAACTTCATCCAGTTACTTTCATATCCCCAGGTACTTTTAAAGTTGTCATCGCTCTTTGAACTGTCCAGCATATCTTTTAGATCAAAGATCTGCGAAAAATTTTCCGCGTTTACATCGTACTGAGCCCAGCCGCGAACTTCCATATCAATATACTTTAAATAGCTGGATTTAAACTCATTCGCCGCGCTAACAAACTCATCGTTTTCATTTAATCTTTGCTCTACCGATGTTCGCTCGTCGTCCGTCAAAGCGCCCGTCACCTGCAACTCGCCAGACTCGCCAACAGAAATGCCCCAGTGCTTATTTGCCAGCTGCGGTAGTTGCACGTTTAGTTCAGACATAATCTGGTCGAATTGCTTTGTCATTCGTTCCACTGACTGAGAAAGTGCGCCGCCGGGTGTGTACAGGTGAGCGGTTGCAAGTGCGATATCATCTAACGCCTCATCCACCGTTTTTGTGACCACGACCTCGTCTGAGGATATTGAAATGGGTCGCGAGTAAGTGGGGGCAGGATCTTTGCCTGCGTTTTTATGATAAACGTCGGCAATTAACCCTTTGTCATTTGACTGTTCGGTACGATTGCTTTGTGGTAACGCTTGCGTCTTTTGAGCGGGAGCCGTGGTTGGTTGTATCAAGCCACCACCTTGAGTGCCAATTTGCATACTTTTTCCTTGTATGTTTCAACCTTTACTTGTTATCGACACGGTAAGTATTCTCTTGAGTATATTCAACCAAAGCATCAAAAAGACAAGCGAGAAAGTTACGTTCAATACATAAACTCAGCCACTGAGGAACAATTGGTTGGCTCTACTGATGCTAGAGACAATGCAGACTCTGAATGTGCGATATCTCTGCTTCATTGGGTATAAATAGATTTAATCGACATAACGCAAATATAAATTAATTTATATTCCGGGCGTGAAAGAAAAGTGTGATGTTTATTTCTCACCTTAATAGCTGATAAATTCATCCGATTTTACGGCTGAAGTGTGACTTCAATAGAAATTGATGATTTTGATAAGAGTGGCTGATTTTACAGTCAAAAACCTGAAACAAAATGTCGGTTGACGCGCCAATGTGCTTTTTTATAATCGACGCCGAAACCCCTCACTGATAGAGGGAGGCAAAATCAATAAGGATGACTATGTCTTTTTTCAAAAAAGCACTTGGCGCGGTGGGTATTGGCGCAGCAAAAGTAGACACACTGTTAGATTATCATCAATTTGCACCCGGTGAAGAAATTTCCGGCACCGTCAAAATCAATGGTGGCAAGGTTGCTCAGGAGATCAACAAAATCGATCTTAAAGTGATGTGTACTTACACCGTTGAAAGAGAAAACAGCGAAGGTGAATCGGAAACCGTCACTAAGCAGCACACGCTGGCCAAGTTTCGCATTAACGAGCGTTTTACCATTGAGCCCGGTGATGAAAAACATATTCCTTTCGCATTCGATTTAGACTTGGAAACGCCGATCACGGTGGGTGAGTCGCAAACCTGGATTGCCACTAACCTGGATATCGATATGGCCCTGGATAAGTCTGATCGCGACTACATTCGGGTGGTGCCTACCGAGTTGCAGCAGGCTGTGATTGATGCGATGGAAGAGCTGGGCTTTAAACTGTATGAGTCTGATTGTGAAGGGATAGAAGAAGCGTCTTTTTCACGTCTGCCATTTGTCCAGGAGTTAGAGTTTAAAACCATTGCTGGTGAGTTCCATGGTCGCTTTGATGAGGTTGAGCTGGTGTTTTTCAACCGCGGAGAACAGCTTGAAGTGATTTTTGAAATTGACCGTAAGGCCCGTGGCCTGCGTGGTTTCTTTGCCGAAGCACTCGACCTGGATGAGTCAAAAGCCCGCCTGGTGGTCGATGAAGATAACCTTGAAGACTTGGAAGACTTGATCTTCGAGCTGCTTGAAGATAACTGTTAAAGCCTTGCCAATTTGAGTCGGCCGCGTGGACTTCACAGTAATGCGGCTGATTCCGAATAATATACTGATATTAAATGAGTTAAATTCTGATTTGGCACGACTTTAAGTGTGAATGTCTTTGCCAGAGCCGTTTTAAGTGAGCGATTATCGTGGTCAGTGATGTGATGTAGAAATTACGGCAAGCACCAATGAATGTTGCTTGGTTATCCATCGCAATTATGTAGAATAGAAAACCTCAATTCGTAGCAAGGTAGACTAGGTGACAATGAATGTCCGATTTTAAAGTTTGGAAACTGATAAGTCTGCTCTGTGTCATGGCATTAATGCTGGGGTGTGAATCGAAAGAAGAACGCATACAGCAGACCATTGCCCACACGCAGCAGGATGCCTCCCGAGCCATTAACGCATTGGGCGATGCCCTGGATAAAAACCAGGTGCGCAATGCAAACCTCTTAACTGAGTACGCCAATGTACTGAGCCAACAAAACCCGCAACTAAGTAATATTGCTCAGCTGATAGCACAGGATGCAACCAGCAACGGTCCGTTATATCAAAGTCTGCTGAGCCGCTATCAGGCATTAAAGTCGCCTCAGCCAGGTATGAGCAGTGATGACATCATTGAACAAGCCGTGCTGCTCAAAGAGGCCGCTTCTGTGAGTTTATTCAATGACGCGCTGACCGATCCCATTAACGTGCTGGCCGACATGTCTAACGGCACGCTGGCCCGGGTTGGGGCGGTCAGTCAGTCGGCTGAGCAGGCGGCCAATAATGGTCAACCTGCGCTCGGTAACCAGCTGGTTGGCAATGCCAACTATGGTGAATGGCAAACCAACTCCAATGGCACCAGCTTCTGGATGTGGTATGGCATGTACCGGATGCTGGGCGATCTGGTTGGGGACATCGAATATGGCAGCTGGAGCAAGCGCCGCAAATACAGCTATTACAGCGATTATGGACGCAAACGCTATACCAGCTATCAGGGTTATAAGCGCCAGAATGCCATTGAACAGCGTACCCGGCAGTCTTACCAGCGCCAGGGCCGACAATTTACCAGTCCGTATTCAAAAAGAAAGGCAGGCGCGTCCGGCTTAAGTCGGGCCAGTCATACCCCATCGTCAATATCGCGAAGCAGCTACTCGAGAGCCAAATCGAGCTCGGGCTCAATTCGCAATAGTTCAAACCGGACCTCTCGCGGCGTGAGCCGGGGCAAGTAGCGCATCAGATAGCGGAGTTTAAACATGTATCAATTTAACGGATTAACCGTCTGGACATTACAGGCACTTCTCATCGATATGGCGGTCATCATTGCCCTGTTTGTGAGTTTAAAATATATCAAAGGGTGGGTGTCTAACCTGCACGCCAATGACGAAATTACCGAAAGAGACAACTTTGCCTTTGGCCTGAGCTTTGCTGGCGGCCTCACCGGCCTGGCCATTGTACTGACTGGGATCACCAGTGGCGCTTTTGCCAGCACGCTGACTCAGGAAGCACTGCAAATGGCGGGCTATGGTGTGGTGGGTATTGTGCTGATCAAGCTGGGTCATTTCTTTCAGGACAAAGTCGCGCTGCGCAAAGTAGACCTGCACAGTGAAATCATTAAGGGCAACATTACCTCGGCATTAATTGACTTTGGCCATGTGGTCAGCGTCGCGATTGTGATCCGCTCGGCGTTACTCTGGGTGCTGACCGAGGGTTGGTATGGTCTGCCGATTGTTGCCATCGCCTTTGTCATCGGTAATATCTGTATGTTATTGGTGAGCCAGTACCGAGTGCAGCTGTTCAAGCGGACTAATCGTAACGGCGACTGTTTGCAGCAGGCTATTTTAGATAATAATGTGGCTGTGGGTATTCGTTATGCTGGATTCCTGATTGGTGCGGCACTGGCCCTGACTGCAGCTTCCGGCCTGGCACCTTATGTGGCCGATAACATGACCAGCAGTTTAATCTACTGGAGTGTGGCGGCGCTGGGCAGCATTGTGTTATTTACTTTGCTGCACCTGGTCATGATCAAAGTCATTCTTGCGGGTACCGACATTTCTGATGAGGTCAATCGGCAGAAAAACATCGGTGTGGCGACCATTTCCGCGGCGGTGTCGTTTGCCGTGGGCGTGACGATGGCAACCCTGTTAGGTGCATAATTCTTGAGTGTGTCTGTTCCCCCTAATCAGCCAAAAGTGACCGGCAGTTTATCGCTGCTGGGTCACGATGTTTTACTGATCGGCGTGATGGCCATTCTGGCTGGCTGCGGCCTGATCTACGAGTACTTACTTTCTCACTATGCCGGGCGAGTGCTTGGCTCAGTGGAAAGCGCCATTTATGCCATGATAGGCACTATGATAGTAGCCATGGGGATAGGTGCGTTTCTGGCGCGCTGGTTTAAGGATCCCTTTACGGCCTTTGCCTGGCTGGAAAGCGTGATTGCGTTGCTGGGCATGAGCAGTATTTTGATCATCGCCAGTATCATAGCGCTGACCTACACCTTACCGCACACCTTATCCAGCCACTATAATCTGCCCCCAGACAGCCTGCTTGACGGCATGCCGTTTCAGCAGCTTCAGGATTTTGCCCGGTTTTTGCCCTATATATTCGGGCTTATTTTGGGGATCCTGATTGGCATGGAGATCCCCTTAATTGCCCGTATTCGCCAGCAGGTGTATGGCCGTTTTCTGGAGAATAATGCCGGTACTATTTATGGGGCTGACTACATTGGCGCCGGTGTCGGGGCTGCGATTTGGGTGATGATCATGCTGGCTTTGCCGATTATGCAGGCCGCAGCCTGGACGGCTTTATTCAATATCGTTGCCGGGCTGATCTTCTTATGGCGCTATTTTAGCTATGTGCGCTTTGCCAAACTCCTGCTGGCCTGCCACATCCTGTTATTAGGGGTATTTGCCGTTATCTTGGTGCACGGCAGTGGCTGGATGAAAGATCTCAGCAATGTGTTGTATAAAGACAAGGTCATTTACTCTGAATCAACCAAGTATCAGCATGTGGTGATCACCGAGCGGCTCAGTCGCACGCAGGCCACGCCCATACATGATTTATTTTTAAATGGCCGCTTACAGTTCTCATCGGCAGATGAGCAAATCTATCACACTATGCTGGTGTATCCGCCTATGCTGGCATCAAACCGGCACGACAGGGTGCTGATCATCGGTGGCGGAGATGGGCTGGCATTGCGCGACGTGCTTAAGTGGCCGGTGCAAAGCGCTACTTTGATTGACCTGGACGGCCAGCTATTGTCGCTGTTTGGTTTACAGGGGCAAGGGTTTGAGGCGCGCCCGGAGATCACAACTAAACTAGTGCAGCTGAATCACAACGCGCTGAACGACCCAAGGGCAGAGGTGATAGTCGCAGATGCCTTTTTAGAAGTTGAGCGCATGCTGGACCGTGGTCTGCAATTCGATACCATCATCATTGACCTGCCTGATCCTAACCATCCGGATCTGAATAAATTGTACAGTGATTATTTTTATAATCATGTCAGGCAATTACTGGCACCAGATGGTGCATTGGCTATCCAGTCAACCTCGCCCTATCATGCTAAAAGCGCCTTTATCAGTATTGCAAAAACCGTTAAGCAGGCGGGCTTTGCCCACGTTGAACAGTATCAGCAAAATATACCATCCTTTGGTCAGTGGGGATGGACCATAGCGACGCGTACTGGTCAGCCTGCCAGCGCCAGAATTGCATCCGTTGAGGGGCTGCCGGTGGCGAGTAACTGGATCAGTAAAAACTATTTACTGTCTTCTTTTGTCTTTCCTAACCGCTTTTTCGACAAGAATAAAGAGATTGAGGTCAACCGGTTAGGCTCAGGTATGCTGTACGATTATTACCGTCAGGCATGGCAAACCGAAGATGAGCTATATAAAAATTAACGCAACAGTGTTGACATATTATGTCGCACATGCAAATCTTAACTCAGACATAATATGTCAAAACCAAAAGGTAAAGAAAGATGGAATTAAATGAGTTATCAATCAAATTGGCATCGTTTGAAACAGAAGGTGCTAACTTCGAATCCTTTCTGATCTCCAATGAGGGTGAGCAGGATGTATTACAAGTGATTGTTGAGGGAAATGACGAATTACCGATTTTTGTAACTCAGACAGAAGAGCAACTGGTATGTATCAGTTATCTGTTCAACGAGAATGAAGTGAAACCTGAGTTACTGAATGAGTTAAACGAAGCATTGTTAAAACTCAATGTGCCGATCCCGTTGAGTGCGTTTGCTAAAATTGATGAACAGTACGCTATCTTTGGCGCGCTGGCTGTTTCCTCCTCCATCGATGAGATAACGCACGAACTGGTCACGCTGGCAGACAATGCCATCGAAGCGCTGGATGCTGTGACTGTGTACTTAAAAGATTAATAGTGGAGAAGTGAGATGAGTATTTTAAAAAAATTATTTACTGCTGTGCGTGGCGGTGCCCGTGAAGTGGGTGAGTCGATTGTTGATGCCAATGGCATCCGTATTTTTGAGCAGGAAATTGCTGACGCAAAAAATGCTCTGGCGAAAGCGAAAAAGAGCCTGACTGAAGTAATGGCGAAAGAAATGCAAACCAAACGCAAACTGGCGGCGCTGGACGAGAGCATTGCCGAGCATGAAGAGTATGCAGGTCAGGCATTGCAACAGGGCAACGAAGCGCTGGCGGTCGAAATTGCGGAAAAAATTGGTGAGTTTGAAACTGAGAAAGAAGAGCATCAGCAAGTGCTTAACGGCTTTACCAAGCACGTTATTTTGCTTAAGCAGCAAGTGAAAGACGCAGAAAAGTCGATTAAAGAAAATCAGCGTCAACTGACCATGGTGAAAACCACCGAAAGCGTGCAAAAGGCCACGATGGCGGTTAACAGTACACTGAACACCAACGAATCGTCTATGGTCAACGCACGTCAGTCACTGGAGCGCATTAAGCAGCGTCAGTTGGACAGACAAGACCAGCTGGCGGCCGCCAAAGAGTTGGAAGCGGCTGAAAGCGGTGCCGATCTGAAAGCAAAAATGGCTGAAGCGGGCATTGGTACAACGCAAAAGAGCAATGACATTCTGGATCGCATTAAGGCAAAACAAGCTAAATAATCGAGTTTGTTTTTTAAAAAAGGAGGCCTGGCCTCCTTTTTTGCCTGCTCTAATTGATGAAAGGTGAGTTATGTTTAGTTTTTTTAAATCTAAGAAAGCGCCAGAGCGCCAGCTCAATCATGCCCGTGATTTACGCGTAGGTGATATGCTGAGTGTGATTGATTCGTTTGCTTATCCAGACTGGTTAAAAGGTCAGACCCTGAAGGTGGTCGCGGTGCAAACCTATCAATATCAGCGCAGTGCTGAATATGAATTTGTGCTGGAGTCTGAATCGGGCAAGGTGGTGTTTTTACAGATTGAGCAGGATGACGGCGAAGAGTTTGCGAACTTCTCAGTGAAGATTCAGCGCGATGATGTGGACGCCATTTTTACCCTGGACGAGTTTGCCCGGATCTTCGATGAAGAATCTCTGACCCGGATTGAAACACAGGCAAAGCCTGCTGAGTTCGAGCGCTTTTTGGGGCAGAGCTACCAGCAAAGTGAAGCGCCGTATGTTGCTTATTACCATGAGCAGGATTACCGCGAACGCACATTACCACGATATCAGGATGAAAGCGGGGACGTGTGCGAGGTGATTGAGCTGGTTTCACCCGATGAAAAACACAGCATTAATATTGAAGTCTGGGACGGCGGAGAGACGGAAGTGTCTTTAACGCTGACGCGACCGCTGAGTGATATTGTCGACTTGTTTCCCGGAGCCGGCGAGTGACTGATAAACAAGCGAAATGGCAGCGTCAGGAAAGGGCGCTGCGGGCGACTCAAATGGCGTTTGACCTAACCACAGAAGTGCAGAAAAGCCTGAAAAAACAGGCCATAGACGAAGAGTTAACGCCGTCGGATATGATCCGCAAAATCCTCGATTTAGAAGTCAAATCGAAAAAAACCCGACAACGTTTGTCATTCAATCTTACAGACGAAGAAATTGCCCTGCTGGCGCAACGCTTTGGTGTAGACCCCACCGACAAGCGCGCGGTTAAGCAGCAGGTCGCCAGCTTATTGATCAATCGCTACACAGACGCGCAGGGCTCTTAGCTGATGCGCGCCTGCACTGGATATCTCAAGCCAGTGGTTTGATGGCCCTTTGAAAAGCCGCTACCAGAGCACATAGCACCACACCGACAAACGGCAGGACCGCTCCACTCACAGCAAAGCGGCCTTATCTGCTATCCAAGCTCACTCCGATCTCCCTGATCAGACTCACCACCACAATAGCAAAAATCTGCGTATTACCAGGCGCCAGATATGCGTGAATGCTGCTCAATTTGCCACAACGCGCCAGCATGATGTCGTAACAATCCACCTGTATAGATATTTACCTGAGCAGCAGGCAAAGCTGGGCAGACTGGACTAGAGTTACTAAGCCGCGTATCGCAGTTGGGCTTATCGTTTAAATAAGCCTATGACACGGGTCGTCAACCTTACTGGAGTCTGCAGGTAGTAGGGATAAATTATTTTCCAAACCACCAGGCCGGCTCTGACTATCGTGTTATAGCAAGCTATGAGCTGGCATGGAGGCGGTGTTTTTAAGGAGCAACTCATGGCAGAACACCAATCACGCGCACGCTTTTTTCAGCAGCATCCCAAAGCCCGGGCCCACGCCGCACTGGATCATGCAACCAATCAGCAACTCAAAGTTACACCGGGGCCCGTCACACTGACCAAGAATAAATACCAAGGCAAAAAGGCCGTGATCATCGGGGCCGGTGTGTCCGGCCTGACGGCCGCCTATGAGTTGTTAGCGCAGCAGTCGGGGATGGAAGTCACTGTGCTCGAAGCGCAAAACCGCACCGGGGGGCGCTGCTTGAGCCTGCGCACCGGCGATACCTTAATTGAAGATGTCGACAGCGATTTATTTAATTCTAAGCCTGGTCAGCCTCAGGTGGTGCGCTTTGACCGGCCACAAGGGGATGCAGAGCCGTATTTGAATGCAGGTCCTGGCCGTATTCCCTCGAGTCATAAACGCCTGCTGTCATACCTGAAGCAGTTCAGCGTGGATGTTGAAGTTTATGTGATGAACAGTGAGTCCAACCTGGTACAGATGTCGGATAGTTTTGCTGGGTTACCGCTGGTGTATCGTCGTTTAGATCACAATACCCGGGGCTGGCTTGCTCAAATGGTGTTTGAGAATGCCGAGCAGCTGATCAAAACCACAGAATGTGGTGTGACGGATCGGGATGTACAAAGTCGCGCCGAGCAACTTAAAGAGTTAATGATCAGTTTTGGCGAGCTGGTACCCAGCGGCCCCAATGTCGGCAAATACGTTGTGACGGCCGGTGAAGATGGACTGGAGAATGGTCGCTCGCGGGCAGGTTACACTGAGCTGCCCGGCGTAGATGCAGGGACAATTGCAGAGCCGCTGAGCTTCGACAGCCTGCTGGCGTCAGAGTTTTGGGATAAAACCCGCTTTTATCAGCCCGTTGACTTCCTCTGGCAGGCGACTTTGTTCCAGCCTGTTGGTGGGATGGACCAGGTACAACACGCGTTTGCGCAGCATGTCGCTGAGCTGGGCGGCACCATCTTACTCAACAGCCCGGTAAAACGCATTGACTGGGATGCATCACGCCAGCAGTTCGCAATCTCCATTGCGAAACTGGGCACCGAGGACCTGGATGTGGTGTATGCTGATTATTGTTTTTGTAATCTGGCTATTCCTTTTTTAAAAGAGATCCTGTCAGAGGCGCTGCAGGACCCGAACAGCCAGGTCGGCCTCAACAGCGATTTCAAAGCGGCATTGCAGGCTGTGTATCAGTCTCAGTTTGTCGATGATCATGGTGGCTATAAGGCGAAATTCCTGGCCTGTACCACTAAGGTAGGCTGGCAGGCAGACCGTTACTTGTGGCAGGGTAGCCAAGTCCAGGAAGTCCATGATGATAGTGCTGATGTGGATGTTCTGAGTGTGCCAGATTCTGAAATTGGCGTGGTGCCCATTTTCGGCGGCATTTCCTGGACGGACAACGACATCACCCAGCTCTGGTATCCCTCCAACGCCTACCATGACCAAAAAGGCGTACTCACCGGAGCCTATAATTTCTCTGAAATTGCCTATGAATGGGGCAAGCTGCCAGTGCAGGCGCGTCTGGACAAAGCGCGGGAAGGGGCTAAGTTATTCGGTCAGGCGTTTGGCAACGGTCTGGAACATGGCCTGGCGATCGCCTGGCAAAATATGCCCTACATTAAAGGCGGTTGGGCACAGTGGCACGTGGTGGGCGATCAGGCGGTGCATCATTTTAATATGCTGGCACAGGGAAGCGCAGTCAAAGCAACAGATGGCAGCGAAACTCAGCCTAATTTCTTTATTGTGGGCGATCAGCTGTCCTCTTTACCCGGCTGGCAGGAAGGCGCCATTGCCGCGGCGCTTAATGCTCTGACCCGGATGGAGTGCCCACAAATGGCGATCCCGCATTTATCTTGTCTGCCAGATACGCGCCTGATAGTGGAAGGGGTTTAACCGCGATACCTGAGCGCATTCACGTGCGGCGAATACGCTCTAAGTTTGAACTTGCAGCAGTGGTTAGGGCAGTACCACTGCTTTTATGCAGTGATTAACCATAAAGATCTGATCGGCGGAACTATTCCTGGCATTTGTTGCCACATAACCGCAAAAGGCTGCTATTTTTAAAAGAGCTTTAAATTGCTTATGTGAATACGTCATTTTAGATGTTAGATCAGTCTCTTGCGTACAATTGATGTATTCAGTGCAGACACAATAACCAGTAAATTAAAAACCATACAGCGGTGATCACTTATGATAATAAAGCACTCCTTCCTGTTAGTCGTTATGGCGACTGTTTTGTCTGCGTGCTCTGAGCCACAGACGTCAGCCGAGAAAGCCCCCCAATTACGGCCAGTCAGAACCATTGAGCTCAGCGTGAATAATTTTGGGCCGCTGCAGGAGTTTCCGGCTGTGGTCGATGCAGCCAGCACCGCGGATCTGTCGTTTAAAGTGTCTGGAGAGCTGACCCACCTGAATGTGAAACAAGGTCAGGAAGTTAGCAAGGGTGATGTGATTGCAAAAATCGATGACACAGATTACAAACTGGCGCTGGAGGAAGCACAAGCGGCGTTTGAAAAAGCCGAAGCCGACTTTGAGCGAGGCAAGCAACTGATTGTCACCGGCACCATCAGTCAGTCGGATTATGACTTGCTTAAGTCGCAGTTTGCCAGTGCCAAAACCAAGTTAGCCAACGCCAGAAACAACCTTGATTATACGCAGCTGAGGGCATCTTTTTCCGGGATTGTTGCACGTACCCATGTGGAGCAGTTTGAGGAAGTGCAGGCCAAACAAGTGGTGGCAACCCTGCAGGACATAGAGCACATTAATCTGAAAGTGAATGTGCCGGAAAGCTTGATGATCCACGTTAGTAAAGATACGCCAAAGCAGGTGTTTGCGGAGTTTGCCGCAATTGAAGGCAAGCGCTTTGAACTCGAGTTTGTCGAGGTAAGTACCCAGGCCGACGAAGTCACAAAAACCTATGAGGTAACGCTGGGTATGTTGCCACCTCCGGGTTACAACATTTTACCGGGCATGACCGCCAAAGTGATGGCCAGTGCGCCCAGTGAAGCCCAGTCTCGCCTCTACCTGCCTTTGTCTGCGGTACTAAAAGATGATCAAGGCCACTACGTATGGACGGTGACATCAATTGGTGACGGTAAAGGTAAAATTGCGAAAACGCCGGTACAAATAGGAGAGGTGTCTTCGCTCGGGTTCCCGGTGATCTCCGGGGTGACAGCTGGCACGCACGTGGTCACGGCAGGCATGAGCAAAGTGACTGAAGAGCAGGTTGTGAAATTCCAGGGAGGTCGTGAGTGAACATCACCCGAATTGCATTAGAGAATAATCGCACCACCTGGGTTTTGATCTTTGCCTTACTGTTTTTCGGCATCGTGGCGTTTAACAAGATGCCCAAGGATTATGACCCGGGTTTTATCATCAGAACGGCACAGGTTGTGACTTACTTTCCCGGTGCAAGCCCGCAACGAGTTGAAGAGCTGGTCACGGACAAAATTGAAAAGGTCGTACAACAAATTCCGGAACTGGATTTTGTGAAAAGCACCTCGAAAACCGGAGTCTCAATCGTCAGTGTCAATATTAAAGAAAGCTACAAAGAAATGCGGCCCATCTGGGATAACCTGCGCCGTAAGATTGAAACCGTGGAAAGCGACCTGCCCAGCGATGCGCAAAAGCCCATAGTCAATGACGAGTTTGGCGATGTGTTTGGCGTGGTCATCGGACTGACTGCCGAGGGCTATACCTACCGCGAAATGGAAGAAGTGGCCGAGCAGGTCAGAGATGAGTTACTCAGGCTGCCAGAAGCGGCCAAAGTGGAGATCTTTGGTGCCCAGGAGCAGCGTGTTTTTATTGAGTTTGAAAATGCCAAGCTGGCATCTCTGGGCATTTCGCCGGGGCAACTCAAAGATCAGCTGGCCGCACGCAATATTGTTAACCCCGGCGGCTCCATTTTTATTGAAGATGAAACACTGGCGCTGGAGCCCAGTGGTAATTTTGAATCGGTGGAAGATATTGCCGGCACCATCATTAATATTGCCGGCTCAGAGCAGGTGATCCTGCTCAGTGATATTGCCAGGGTGTACCGTGATTATGTGGACCCGGCCAAAGTGAAGGTGCGAGTTGCGGATGAGCGCGGTATGACGATCGCCATTTCTATGCGTCAGGGGGGCAATAACCTGTTACTGGGTGAGCAGGTACTTGATGCCATTCATTATCTGGAGTCTGTGTATCCGATTGGTGTGGACTTTGAGTTACTGTCCTTTTTACCCCGAGAGGTTGAGCAAAAGGTGGATGATTTTGTCTCTAACCTGGTTCAGGCGGTGCTGGTGGTGACCCTGGTGATGCTATTTAGCTTAGGGCTGCGAACCGGTTTGATTGTGGCCAGCCTGATCCCCATGAGTATGGTGTTTGGCATACTGGCGATGTCGTTTTTTGACATTAGCATAGATCAGATCTCTCTGGCGGCACTGATCATCGCACTGGGCATGCTGGTGGATAACGGTATTGTGATGTCGGAAAGCATCATGGTGCAGATGGAGCGCGGCAAGTCGGCGGTTGATGCCGCCGTGGAGTCCGCGGATGAGCTGAAGGTGCCGCTACTGGTGTCATCGCTGACCACAGGTGCGGCGTTTTTGCCTATCTTTCTGGCAGAGTCCGCCACCGGGGAATATACCGCCTCTTTGTTTAAGGTTGTGACCATCACCTTGTTGTGTTCCTGGTTACTGGCAATGACCATGATCCCTATGCTGTGTGTGCTATTCACCCGGGTAAAATCTGAGGCTGCTAACTACGATGCAGGCGTGTATCTGGTTTATAAAAACATTCTGATGGGGCTTATCAAGCACCGCTGGCTGACCCTAGCCGGATGCGTGTTGATGTTTTTCCTGGCTTTACAGGGCTTGCAGCTGGTGCCTAAGTTGTTTTTCCCGCCCTCGGACCGGGATTACTTTAAGGTTGAGCTGGAGCTGCCGGTTGGCACGCGCCTGAGTGCCACCGAGGCCATGGTTAAGGATATGGAAGCCTTTTTACAGCGCGATTTAACGGTCAACGAGTCGCGTGACAAAGGCGTCACCAATTGGGTCACCTATGTGGGTAACGGAGGACCCAGATTCCTGCTGACCCATACCCCGGAGCCGACCAGTTCAAACTATGCTTTGATGATAGTGTCGACCACCTCCTATCGTCATATCGATGAACTGATGGCAAAAATTGAGACCTATGCGCTACAGCGCCATCCCGACTTACTGATTAAGCAACGAAAAATCGAAAATGGCTCACCGATAGACAACCCCGTTGAGGTACGTTTAACTGGCAGCGATATTGATGTGTTGACTGGGCTGGTCAATCAACTCAAAGCCCAAATGCGCAATACACCGGGATTGAAAGCGGTGAGTGATGACTGGGGCTTACCAATTAAGAAGCTGCAGATCAAAATTAACCAAACCCGCGCGCGCCGCGCCGGCGTATCCAGCAAAGACATTGCCAGTTCTTTGCAAACCGGGTTGAGCGGGCTGGAATTAACTCAGTACCGCGAGGGTGATGAGCTTATTCCGGTTACCCTGCGCTCGGTGGCCGCTGACAGACAGGATATTGGTAAGCTAGAAGCCATGGTGGTGTATTCACAGGCCTCGGGTAAATCGGTGCCACTGAAGCAGGTGGCGGATATTGAAGTGGTGTGGGAAAACGCGCAGATCCTCAGGCGAGACCGTCTCAAATCCGTGACTGTGGGCGCTCAGTTGGATGGTATCACTGCCGATGAAGGCTTTTCTAAGCTTAAGCCCTGGCTTGAGGAGCAACAAAAAACCTGGCCCTTTGGCTACAGTTATGAGCTGGGCGGCGAGGCTGAGTCTTCTGGCAAAGCCAATCAGTCTATCGCTGAGAAAATGCCCATTGCCATCTTCATTATTGTGATCCTGCTGGTTGGTCAGTTTAATTCACTGCGTAAACCGGCCATTGTCCTGACCACGGTACCACTGGGCTTTATCGGGGTGGTTGCCGGTTTGCTGGTCGGACAGTCATTTTTTGGCTTTATGACCTTGCTGGGGATCATCTCACTGGCGGGTATCGTGATTAACAACGCTATTGTGTTACTGGAGCGGATTAAATACGAACTGGATCAGGGCGACGATGAAGTACTGGCCATTATTCAGGCCGCTCAGCAGCGCATGCGACCTATTCTGCTTACGACCGCAACCACAGTGCTGGGACTGGTGCCGCTCTATCTGGGTGGGGGAGAAATGTGGGAACCCATGGCTTTGGCGATTATGGGTGGCCTGTTGTTTTCAACTATACTGACATTAGGCGTTGTGCCCGTCTTATATGCGTTGCTGTATCGCATTTCGGTGAAGTCGTAACACATGACTGATACCAATCCACCGAAGTCAGTGGATTGGTATCAAATTGTCGTTAAATGTTACCTTTCATTGCGTGTTCAGCAAAAAATGCACAGTATTTATGGGTTGATAGCTAATATTGACCACAGATGGGTTGGCAATCGTGAGGAGAACACCATGAAACTTTTACATGCAATAGCGTTGCTTTGCCTGAGTCCATTGGCTGCACAGGCCGGTGAAGCCAATGTTACCTGGCGCGATTTTAATGATTATCGTGATGTGGTGCCGGCCAATGAAAGTAAAGCGGGTTACCACAAACGGGTGGCCTCGCAGCTTGAAAAGCACCTGAGTAAGTTGATGACAGAGGCACCCGAGGGTTATCAGCTAAATATTACCTTTGATGATATCGACCTGGCGGGTGATGTACGCTTTAACATGCACGACATCCGGATCGTTAAGCCTATTTTCTTTCCGCGTCTGAAAATCAGCTACACGCTCACCGACAACAATGGTGCGGTTGTGGCGCAGGCGCAGGAGAAGGTGCTCAAAGATCTGTCGTTTATGGATCGGGTGAGAACCGGGCGAGACAGTGAGTTTTACTATGATAAACGGCTGTTAAGCACTTGGTATAAAGAAGAGATCGCAGACAAAGTGAAAGGGTAAGTGCGGCATTGCCGGGTTGGCTCACCCGGCTGTTGGCCTTGCTGCGCCCTATTTAAATGTGGCGAGTAACTGGATGAGCTGCTGCAGCTTAAAAACGGCTTTTTTAAGTTGTGCTTCATCTAGTTGCTCTGCCTGGCTGAGTGCTTCGACATCAGCCGCGACATCCAGCACATAAGGCTTGAAGCGTTTGGCTGCAAAATCAAAACCGGCGTCTTCCGCAAATAGTGCCTGGAATTTTCCGTAACCTTGTTGCTGCAGCTCGTCTAATTTTTTATCGGCATCAAGTGCTTGACGGTAAACAAGTTTTAGATTTTCGTTCAGCTTTTCGATAACGGATTGCATATTTTTCCTAAAGACTTACGGGAACTGGCCGATATTGTACTTGGATCCATCAATCTTGTCAGGTATAAGCTTATGAATATATCCGGAAGTAACCTACCTGCTATGGCTGGGACGGGGCAAAGCGGCGAAGTAATGAGCGCGCAGCTAGCCAAAAAACAGCAAAAAGCAGATGGACAAGCCGCCCTGGCCCTCATTGAGTCTGCTGGTAATACTGCACCAGCAAAGTCAACTACGGCCACTATGGGCAACAATATCAACGTTTACGTGTAAGCGCTGATAGATTGCGTCCAACTTGAATGCGTTAATCCGATGTTTGCGTGCTGTATCAGGTTGGGCTCAGTCCCAAATCAATCGGCGTCTTACTCGGTTGGCCGCCGATTTCTCTTACCAATTTGGGAACCAAAAACCCTGGCAGCGTCTCGAGCAGGTTATGCATCAATGTAACGGCTGCTTGTTCTGACACATCAAAATGACTAGCACCTTCTACCTTATCCAGCACATGCAGATAATAAGGCAGTACATCAGCGTCAAATAAGGCTTCACTCAGCGCCTGTTGAGCAGTCAGGCTATCGTTAATCCCTTTGAGCAATACCGCCTGATTTAACAGCATAACGCCGGCACGTTTTAGCTTTTGCATTGCCGCTGTAAAGTGTATATCGATTTCATTGGCATGATTAATGTGATTTACCAGAACCGGTTTTAGCCGGCTACTGCTGAGCGCTTCGCATAAGTTGTCCGTGATCCGGGCCGGGATCACCACAGGTAAGCGGGTGTGAATTCTCAGGCGTGTCAGGTGAGGGATTTCATCGAGGTGTTCAAGCAGCCAGGCCAGCATATCATCTTTGGCCATCAGAGGATCGCCGCCACTTAAAATCACTTCATTGATCTCAGGGTGGGTGTTCAGATAGTCGAATACGGCCTGTAAAGAGCGTTTATTGAGCTGGTTATCCTGATAAGGAAAGTGACGACGAAAACAATAACGGCAGTTCACAGCGCAGCCGGTTTTTAGCATCAGCAGCACGCGGGAGCGGTACTTGTGCAGCAATCCGGGCAGCGCTGCCTGCTGTTCGTCGAGGGGATCTTTGTGAAAACCGGCTTTAGCTAAGAATTCCTGATGCTGAGGCAGCACCTGAAGCAGCAAGGGATCTTTGGCATCCCCATAACGCATTTTTGCGATAAAGGGACGTGGAACTCTGAGCGGAAACAATCGCTTAGCGGCTAGGTCTTGTTCACTGAAGTGGCCCTCCAGGCCCACCAGTTTGAGCAGCTCATCTGCACTGGTGACCACATTCGCCAATTCTTTTTGCCAGTTAGTATGCAAATTTACTTCATTTATTTGTATCATTAGCGGGTTTATTACTCGAAATACAAAGATTAGAGGATACGATGGCGAATTATAGCACCAACGAATTCAAGGGCGGCCTAAAAATTATGATCGATGGAGAGCCTTGCTCCATCCTGGAAAATGAAGTGGTCAAGCCCGGTAAGGGCCAGGCGTTTAACCGTGTTAAGATCCGTAAGCTGATCTCAGGTAAAGTTTTAGAGAAAACTTTTAAGTCTGGTGAATCGGTTGAAGGTGCAGACGTCATGGACACCGATCTGGCTTATCTGTACACAGATGGTGAGTTCTGGCACTTTATGAACAACGAAACCTTCGAGCAAATCGCGGCAGATGAAAAAGCACTGGGCGATAGCGTGAAGTGGTTGGTTGAAAACGATGTGTGTACCATCACATTGTGGAACGGCAGTCCAATTGCTGTGACGCCGCCTAACTTCGTTGAGCTGGAGATCACTGAAACAGATCCCGGTCTGAAAGGCGATACAGCAGGCACCGGTGGTAAACCTGCGACGCTGAGCACTGGCGCTGTGGTACGTGTTCCTTTGTTCGTACAAATCGGTGAAGTGATCAAAGTAGATACGCGCAGCGGCGAATACGTGAGCCGTGTTAAGTAAGCCAGTGCGCTTTGTTGCTATCTCGCTTTGTTATTAAGTGAGCCTGCATCAACAAGTCACCTGTAAATCCCGGTCCTGACCGGGATTTTTTTGTCCGGAGTTATTATGAGTCATTCAGCATCTGATGGCACGTCTGACATTGTTTGGGCACCGAGTGCCAGTATCGATACCCTGCGTCAGCGTGCCGCTATCCTCGCTAAAATTCGTGCTTTTTTTGCCGCACGAGAAGTTCTTGAAGTCGAAACCCCGAGCCTGGCCCAAGCCTCAGTGACGGACGCTCATCTTGCCACCTTCTCAACCACATTTGTCGGGCCGGGTCATGCCAGCGGTACGCCTCTGTATCTGCAAACCTCACCGGAATTTGCCATGAAGCGGCTGCTGGCTGCCGGCAGTGGCGCGATTTACCAGATTGGTAAAGCCTTTCGCAATGAAGAGTCAGGCCGACATCACAACCCCGAATTCACCATGCTGGAATGGTATCGGCCCGGGTTTGATGAATTTGCGCTGATGGCGGAAGTGAACGACTTAATGCAGGCGATCCTGGGCTGCCCTGAAGCCGAGTCACTGAGTTATCAGCAGGCCTTTATCACCCATCTTGGCCTGGATCCGCTGAGTGCGTCTATGGATGAACTAAGACAGCTGGCATCACAGCGCGGCCATGGTCATATTGCAGAGCAGGAGCAACACCGCGATACGCTATTGCAATTGCTGTTCTGTATGGAGATTGAACCTTTAATTGGTCAGCAGGCGCCGTGCTTTGTTTATCATTTTCCGGCCTCTCAGGCCGCGCTGGCCCAGCTCAACGCCGAGGATCCCAGAGTGGCAGGACGGTTTGAACTTTATTACCGTGGCATGGAGCTGGCCAATGGCTTCAATGAATTAACGGATGAAGTTGAGCAGAGCGCGCGTTTTGATGAAGATAACGCGCTGCGTGCAGTAATGGGGCTGGCACCTGTGGCAAAAGACCCGCGCTTTTTGGCGGCGCTGGCGCAAGGGCTACCTGCGTGTGCTGGGGTGGCGCTGGGCGTCGATCGCCTGGTCATGCTGGCGACTGGTAAAACCCAGCTCAAAGAGGTTATCGCGTTTGATATTGACAGAGCATAGGTCAGACTAAGCTTGAAGGGCCTTTGCAGGCCCTATACAAAACGCTTAAGCTCTTGCTGTGTTCTGGTTGAGCGCTGCTGTGCATCCTGACAATCTGTCAGGGCGGCATCAATCTGTGCTTTGGCCGATTGCCCCAGCTCAACAATGCGTTGTACTGACTGGTGCGTGTGCTGCTGAGTGGACTCGAGCTGATGCACGGCGCTGACAATCTCTTCGAGCTGCGACTGATTGCGCTCAAAGTCCTCAGACATATCGGCAAAGCCCTGCGACGTAGTACGAATGGCTTGCTCGGCAGAACTTGAGTGATCGATCAGTTGCTCAGACTCCTGATGGGTTTCACCAACCAGCACATCCATTTGGTTAATAAAGTCACTGATCTGGCGGGTAGCGTCGTTCACCTTGACTGAGAGGTTACGCACCTCATCCGCGACCACGGCAAAGCCCCGGCCTGCTTCTCCTGCCCGCGCTGCTTCGATGGCGGCATTGAGCGCCAGCAGGTTGGTTTGATCGGAAAATTCTTCGACCATTTTCAAAATACTGCGGATGTTTTCACTGTTTTCTTTAAGCCCGGCCACGGTAGAAGAAAAGCTGCCGAGCAGATGGGTAATTTGCTGCACTTCTTTCACCAGCGTCGCCAGTGACTGTGACGAGCCACGTACAAAGTGCAGACTTTCCGTATTGGCCTGATAAACCTGATCCGTGTTGTGCACTATGCTTTGCAAACTGTGCGTGACCTGATCGCTGGCAGCGATAATGGTATCGCCCTGATCGATTTGTTGACCACCCAGTAAAGCGGTTTGTTTCATCGAATCAGTGACCTGCTGATTACTGCGATTCGCCGCTTCTGCACTTTGGTAGGTGGCAGCCAGAAGTTTGCTGAGGTGCTGAGTAAAAGTATTGTATTGTTCGCTGAGGTCGCGAAATTCATCATAGGTGAACTGCGGCAACCTGGCATCGAGGTCGCCGTCCTGGCGGTTAATTTGCTCTAGTGTGTCCCGCATGGCCTGCACGGGGCGCACAATCAGGTAGCGCATATAAAAGAAGGTAAAAATAAAGGCACCCACCGATACCAGGGCCAGCAACCAGAATACGCCGGTTGAGCCATTTTGTTCGGCCAGCTCACTGTGTAGCCACAGTAAGGTAATGATTTGAAAAACTAATAAAAACCCCAGATTACCAAAAATCTTGCGGGTCAGGGTGAAGAACAAAGATTCTTCGATCAAATTATAGATGCGCATGTACAAACTCATATTAGGCTCTTCACTGTGCCGTTTAGCATACAGTATAGAGTAAACCTGGCAGGTGCAACTGTTTACAGGTTAAGCAATTTATTTTAATCAGCGGCATAATCCACAGCGCGTTTTGCCTGCTTACTTTGCCGCTGAGGTCTGGTTTAGCTGTTGCTGCACCACCATTTTGGCGTAACAGGGATAATTACTGAATATGCCGTCTACCCCATAATCTAACATTAATTCAATGTCTTTTGCCTTATCGACGGTATAAGCCAGAACTTTAAGGCCGCGCTGCTTGGCATCCTGAACAAACTCATGGTTAATGAAGTTCTTGTCCATATGGATACTTTCGGCATGGAGCTGTTGGGCAAATTGGGCAAAAGTGAGCGGAATAGAAGCCGTGAGTGCACCGATCCTTACCCAGGGAAGCTTTTGCTTAAGCCACAATAGCTGGTGGTGATCAAAGGAAGACAGTAGTAGCTGGTGTCTGGCAATGATGCCGCGTTGCACATTGTCTTCTATGGTTGCAACAAACTTGTCCAGGCTGAAGGTGTGTTTAAGTTCCAGGTTAATCGTCGTTTGCTGACCTATGGTATCGAGCACCTGTTGCAACGTTGGTACGGCTTCGTTGTTGCTGAGCTTAAGCTGGGACAGCGCCGCTCGCGTGGTTTCATTGACTTTGCCCCGGCCGTTGGTGGTGCGATCCAGCCAAGTATCGTGAATAATGGCATAATCATCCAGACAACTTTGTACATCGAGTTCTATGCCATCGACCCCCACTTCCAGTGCCGCTTTAATTGCGCTGAGTGAGTTTTCCGGATAGTTGCCACTGGCACCTCGGTGTGCATAAACCTGGATCATAGCTTATTCCTTGTGATCGACCACGTTTCATAGCAGGCTGCACTGACAACCAGGACGCCCCCTGCCAGGGTGGTTAAAGTGATGGTTTCTGCCAACAGCATATAAGCCAATACAGTCGCGTACAAGGGCTGTAAGCAAGAAATCAGTCCCGCGGTAGTGGCTGATAAGTAACGTAAACTGGACGCAAATAAGGCGTGCGGAATGGCCGTAAATACACAGCCTGCCAGGACGATAAGAACGAGGTTTTCAGTATTTAATTCGGTGGGTGGCACCTCGACAAAAGCGCAGAGCATCAGGCTGGCTATCAGAGTTTGATAAAACATGGTGTGTGGCCCGCCATAGCCGGAAAACAGCTTCTTTTGCAGCAAGTTTCTTAGCGCAAATAAGGCACCAGAAAACACCCCGGTCAGTATGCCCAGGGTAATTTGATTGCCGGGGTCACTGGTGGGCACCAGCAAATAAATGCCAATCATCACAACGAGCGCTGTAAAGACATCTTTGCGCTTTAATCGGCTGTGAAAAAACAGCGGCTCCAGTAGCACAGTGATTACCGGATAGGTGAAAAAGGCAATCACGCCCACGGCGATACCGGCCATTTGCATGGCGGCAAAATAGGTCACCCAGTGCAGTCCAACGCAGATCCCCAGTATTAACACCACGCCATAGTCTTTGCTGGCGTTGAGTTTGAATACACTGCCTTTAAATTTCAAAATGCAGGCTAAGGTGACAAAAGCAATGGCAGTTCGATAGACCGTGATATCCAGCGCAGACAGGGAAATGAGCTTGGAGAATAACGCCGTACCGCCAAACAGCAGCACGGCCAAGTGTAAATTAACGAGAGAGGATTGTTCCGGGCGCATGGCGAACTCGGTTTGTTTTTCATTAGCTTATCACGGTAACTGACGGTTGCTAAAGTATTATGATAGGCACCTGGAGTAGTGGCTTATCCATCCATTCGGATATGCAGGCCTGAGCTGGCGAGGCACTTTTCAAGATAAAAGTATGAGGTGTAATGTCGTGTAATGTCAGGTGGATTAGATTTTGCTTCCAGAGCGGACAAAATTAATACTATACTAGTAGTTCTTTTTGACGATGTTTGATGACGTATGGGCGATCCGAAACAACTTTTACAGATCCTGGCTTTGACGTCGTGCGTGTGTGCGCTGTTTATGCTGGTCAACTGGTATATTCATCGTCGTTTGCTCGGAACCCGGTTATGGGCTGGTTTTTCTGTCTGTACTGCGTTTGGTTGTATTTTCATCGCCTCCTTTTCGCTGTCTGTGACCTGGACCATCTTTATCTCTAACAGCCTGATCTTTATCGGTCTGTATTGTTTAAGTCGGGGCAGTGAGCAATTTTTTTCGGTGCCAAAGCTGACCTGGCCCTGGGTTTTACTGGCGGGCGTATTTTTCCCGGGTTACCTGTATTACACCTACTTTGATGCCAATTTTATCGCCAGGGTGATTTTAAATTATCTGGGGTGGGCGCTGAGTATGATTCTATGTCTGCGCGCTTTATGGCTGGGCCAGCGACGCCAGTGGCAGAGCTTTTCGCCAGCACACTGGGCCTTTGCGACGGCCTGTGTTTGTCTGTTTATCGTATTTTCCGTGCGCCTGGCGATGCTGCATCATTACACTCAGCACGACAGTTTGATCACCAATAACTGGGTTAATCAGTTTTTTTCCGTGTCCGTCATTGTGATGCCGTTGATCTTATGCTTTTCTTTGTGCTTGTTGTGTAGCGGACGGCGTGAAAAAGAGCTCCATGAATTGCGCCATCGGGCCGAGCTTGCCGCGCAGCATAAAGAGCGCTCGCTTACATTGCTCAGTCACGAACTCAGAACCCCGTTAAATGCCATTGTTGGTCACGCAGAGTTACTGAAACGGGCCCCGCGTGAGCCACAGCAGCACGGGCAGTTTTGTGATGTGATTATTGCCACCGCCATGTCGATGTCGGACTTGGCCAATCAGATCTTACTCCAGGCACGTGGCGCTGTGCCCAACACCATTATAGAACCGGTTAACCTCGCCAGTCACCTGAAAGAGCAAGTGACCTTCTTCCTACCACTGGCCGAGAAAAAGCAGCTAAAGTTGTCGCTTACGATGCAGGGCATAGATGCCAATTTGCAGGTCATGATAGACAAAGATCCCTTTACTCTGGTGATCAAAAACCTGTTATCCAACGCGATAAAATACACTGAGCGCGGCGAGGTGGAATTAATCGTCTTTGGTTATGCGCTGAACCCGAACCGTCATCAGCTGCGTATCGCCGTTAAAGATACGGGAGTCGGGCTGAGCCGCGCGCAACAGCAAAAGGTGTTTGAACCCTTTGTCACCTTTGGCGCGCCGCGTGCTATTGCCGATAGCGCCGGGGTAGGCCTGGCCTTGTGTAAGCAATTACTGGAAAACATGGGCGTTGACCTTGAGGTCGAAAGCGTCCCAGGCCAGGGCAGTGAGTTTTTCTTTGAGATGCAGGTTAATTCGCAGCGGAGCGAGCAAAGAGAAGTGCCCGAAAGCAGGCCAACGACGTTGGGCGATATGTCTGTGTTAGTGATTGAAGATAATCATCTGAATCGTGAGGTGGTACGCGGGTATCTCGATACTTTAGGCCTGGGTTATCAGATGGTTGAAACTCTGGCCGCAGCGGAGCAGCAGCTCACTGAAAGCCAGTTTGACGTGCTGCTGCTGGATATGCACTTACCGGATGGCCATGGCTTAGAATGGTATCAATCGCGTTTTGCAGACTTGAGATTGGCACACCCACCTGTGGTGGTGGCGCTTACCGGCGACGTTGATCAGCAAGCGCGTCAGGCCTATCAGCAGGCGGGCATTTACACTTGTCTGGAAAAGCCCTTGCGTATTACTGCGCTGCGTCAGGTATTAGAGAGCATAGTACAGCAAAACAACAGTGGCCTGGCGGCAACCGAGGCCGCCTATGTGGACCTGACCTTTGTTGAGCGCCAGTTAAGCGAGTCCTCCGAGCGTTCCGACTTTTCCTCGCGGTTAATGTATCTCAGTGATCGACTGGATTATGAATTTGCTCAGTTACGTGGTCTGGCCGATATTCAGGCCGACGAATCGCTGCGTGAAAAATTGTTGCAACTGGAGCATGAAGTGGAGCAGCTGGGGTTATATGCATTACGCCAGGCACTGCATCAGACCCGACGCCGTGCAGCGCAGGAGCGCGATATAGACTGGTCTGCCTTGCATCAGTTTGCCAAGCAAAGTGCCTCGGCACTGCAATCCTGTCATCAGCGCCTGAACGCCTGAGTGCCTGAAAAAGCGCAAGGTTAGGTGGGCCATTGGCCGGATTTGAGTTAGAATACAGGTATAACTTCTCTACATACTCAGTGAATGTCTAAACAGGATCCCTATCTCAGCCGAGAACAAGAAAAATACGATAACCCGGTACCCAGCCGTGAGTTTATTCTTGACCACATACAAAAAAGCAACAACAAAAACAATTTCAGCCAGTTATGTCAGGACCTCAAAGTGTTTGAAGATGACCGACAGATTGCCTTCAAGCGCCGACTCAGAGCGATGGAGCGTGATGGCCAGCTGTTTTTCAACAAGTTTAAGTGTTACGTGATCCCAACCGACGATGGCCTGGTAAAGGGCCGGGTGATCGGGCATCGTGATGGCTTTGGCTTTTTGGAGGTTGAAGGGGAAGCCAAAGACTGGTTTATCACTAAGTATCAGATGGACAGAGTACTGCACGGCGACTGGGTGCTGGCGAAAGCCGGTTCACGCGGCTCTGGTGGCAAAGTAGACGCGCGTATTGTACGGGTGCTCGAAAAAGAACGGGCACCGCTGGTCGGGCGCTTTTTTGTAGAGCACGGTATGGCCGTGGTGGTGCCGGAAGATCCGCGTCTCACCCAGGACATTATCATCTTACCCGGCAGCGAAAATGGTGCGCGCCACAACCAAATGGTGCAGGTAGAGATCACGCAAAGCCCCAGCAAGCAAATGAATGCCGTCGGCAAGGTCACTGAAGTATTGGGCGATCACATGGCGCCGGGTATGGAAATTGAAGTGGCGTTGCGCAACCATGAAATCCCTTATGAGTGGCCTCAGGCGGTGCTGGATCAGGTCGCTGAACACGGCGAGTTTGTTGCCGAGCCGGATAAACAGGGGCGGGTTGATTTACGTGCGCTGCCATTGCTGACCATAGACGGGGAAGACGCCCGGGACTTTGATGATGCGGTTTACTGTGAGCGTAAAAAGTCCGGTGGCTGGCGTTTATGGGTTGCCATTGCGGATGTCTCTCATTATGTGCCAAAAGGCAGTGCGCTGGATAAAGAAGCCATCTCGCGGGGGAACTCAGTCTATTTCCCTGAGCAGGTGGTGCCTATGCTGCCCAAGGTCTTATCAAATGGCCTGTGTTCGTTAAACCCACAGGTGGATCGTCTGTGCATGGTGGCCGAAATGACGGTGTCTGAAGCGGGGCGTCTGTCGGGCTATCGTTTTTACGAAGCGGTGATGAATTCTCATGCCCGTCTGACCTATACTAAGGTCCACGCCATGTTGCAGGGCGATGAAGGTCTGCGCGAGCAATATCGCGAACTTTACCCGCATATCAGCGAATTACATCAGATGTATATGGCGCTGAAATCCGAGCGTCAGGCTCGCGGCGCCATCGAGTTTGAAACCCTCGAAACCCGTTTTGTGTTCAATGCCCATCGCAAGATAGAATCTATTGTGCCTGTGGTACGTAACGATGCGCATAAGTTGATCGAAGAATGTATGATCCTCGCCAATGTGTCGGCAGCGCGATTACTGGAAAAACACGAAGCCAGTGCGCTGTATCGGGTACACGATCAGCCGGATCCGGAAAAACTCAGTCAGTTCAGGTTATTCCTGCAAGATTTGGGTATTGAGAGCACGCTGGGCCACGAGCCCACGCCGCTGGAGATCACCGAGGCCCTGGCCGGTCTGGGTGAGCGCCCTGAGCTTGAACTGATCCAGACCATGCTGCTGCGCTCGATGAAACAGGCGGTCTATCAGCCCGATAACATCGGCCACTACGGCCTGGCTTTAAAAGCGTATGCGCACTTTACCTCGCCTATTCGACGTTATCCGGATTTGGTGGTACACCGTGCGATTAAAGGCATTTTAGCCCAGCAGGGGCAGCAGGTTTCGGGGGCTTATGCCTACGAAAATGACGAAGCTAACCAGCTTGGCGAGCAGTGTTCTATGACAGAGCGCCGCGCCGATGATGCCACCCGCGAAGTGGCGGACTGGCTGAAGTGTGAGTTTATGCAAGATCACGTGGGTGATGAATTTACCGGGGTGATCTCATCGGTTACCAACTTCGGTTTGTTTGTCAGGCTCGATGAACTGCAAATTGACGGCTTGATCCATGTCAGCAACCTGGGCCATGAATATTTTCACTTTGATGGTGCCAAGCATTGCCTGATAGGCGAGCACAGCCGCAGCGTGTTCAGATTGGGTGACAAGTTGAGCGTCGTGGTGAACTCCGTCAGCCTGGATGAGCGACGCATTAATCTGGCGCTGGCGGAAGAAGCAGTGCCGGATCGTTATGCCAGACGACGCCGTAAAGCGGCAACTGGCGGTGCCCCCGGCAGTGTCCGCGCGCAACTGAAAGACGGCAAGATCCCAGGCAAAGACAGCAAAGCCGATAAAGACGCGAAATCGGCTAACAGCGAAGGCAAAAAGCCGAAAAAGGGTAAGAAGACCACGCCCAAAGGCAGCGCCAAAAAAGCCAAGCAGGCAGGGACACTGAGCGGCAAGAAAAAAGCCAAGAAAAGTGCAAAGAAAGCCAAGGCAAAACGGCCTGGCAAAAACGCGCGTAAAAGAAACAAACCAAGTGCGGGAGCTTAAACCTTGAGTAATGAATTAATTTTTGGTTTCCATTCCATTGAAGCCATTTTATCTACCACCCCTGAGCGCTTTTTAGAGATCTATGCGCTCAAAGGGCGAGACGATAAACGTCTCAATGCCGTCGTCAATGAGGCGCGTAAGTTTGGCATTTCTGTGCAGTTTATGCAGCGCAAGGCGCTGGACAACAAAGCTAATGGTGAGCAGCATCAAGGGATCATTGCCAACGTTAAAGCAGCCAGAGTGCTCAACGAGCGCGATTTGGATGAGATCTTAGCCCGAGAATCGACCCCTTTCTTTTTGGTACTCGATGGGGTGACGGATCCGCACAACCTTGGCGCCTGCTTACGCAGTGCGGATGCCGCCGGTGCGCACGCTTTAATCGTGCCCAAAGACAAGTCGGCCAAGCTCAACGGCACGGCCCGTAAAGTGGCCTGTGGTGCGGCGGAAACCGTTCCACTTATCCAGGTGACTAATCTTGCACGGACACTAAGAGACATTAAAGAAGCCGGTGTCTGGGTGGTTGGCACCGCAGGTGAAACCGACACTGAACTGTTTGATGCCAGCCTGAGCGGCCCAATCGCCATTGTGATGGGGGCAGAGGGCGATGGTATGCGTCGCCTGACGCGCGAACATTGTGATGTACTGGTGAAAATCCCTATGGTGGGCACTGTATCCAGTCTGAACGTCTCGGTGGCCACCGGGATTTGCTTGTTTGAGGTATTACGTCAGCGCAATGCGCAGTAACCCTCTGGCTACACATTGGGCGGAAAAGGCAAGCTTAGCTTGCCTTTTGTGTTTCTGAATCCAGCAGCAAAGCCTTAAGCTGCGTCAGGTTGTCGACTGTATAAGTTGGCCTGATTTCAGGTGGGCACTCGGCCCCCGGGTGGCGTAACCAGCAGCTGTCGATACCAAACCGATTGGCACCGAGCACATCACTGGCGGGTGTATCACCGACCATCAGTACCTGAGACTTATCTGGATTGCCCAGCAATGACAGTGCGTGCTCAAAGACGCGGGGATCGGGTTTAGCCACACCCACCTGCTCAGAAATCACAATACTGTGAAAATAATCTTTGAATCCGGTGTGTGCCAGGCGTTTCTCCTGCAAGGCAGTAAACCCATTGGTGATGATGGCCAGAGTCGCTTTGCCCTGCAAAGCATGCAATAACTCAGCTGCGCCAGGCAGTGGGTTACAGAGCTCGGCCATGGCATCCAGAAACCCGAGGTTGAGGGTTTCAGCCGGGACATTGAGGCGCTCAGACCAAAATGCAAAGCGGGTGATCTGCAGGGTTTTTGCATCTATTTCACCGTTCTGATACTGCACCCACAAGGGTTTGTTGATGCGTTGATATTCGGCGTTATCGGCTTCGCTAAACTCGACATTGTAACGGGCAAACAGGGCCTTCAGGCCTAAAAAGGCATTGAAACTGAACAGGGTTTCATCGGCATCAAAGAGGATATGGGTATATTTCATGCGTACAGCTCTGGATGGTTAAAAGGGGCCATGGCCAGCAACAGGGCCTGAGTATAGGCACTTTCTCGGGTTGCCAGATGGTTGGTCAGCAAACCTATCGCGCCCCCTTTTTGTTTTATATTGTCGGTATTGAACAGGCGGTCCATCACGTGACCTAGTTCTTCCCCTGCCAGCAGTGCATCATAAATCCGTTGCGGCAAAGGCAGGTTGGCACTGCGGCCAATGCTCTCATGCTGACCATTGGAGATGACCACAAAAGCAAAGGTAGCTGGGCCATAAGTAAATTGATGGGCACCGCCTTCCATGGCACAGTAATAGTCGGCTGTGTGCTGGTCAACCAGGTATTGCACGCGGTTTTGAGCGCCCAGTAGTGTGTCAGCTTCGCCCAGCGGTTGGCTGGCAACCCCGCTTGGCGCATCTAAGCCTTCACACTGAATGTCACTATCTGGAAAATATTGCGTGAATATCTGCCTTGCGGCATTGATCTTAACCGGATTCTTTGACCCGACGAGTACCTTAATAACTGCCATGCGCGATGCCCTGAAAAAGTGCTAGTGTAACGGCTTCGCCGGGCCGGTCGCAAGCAGTGAAGTGTAACTGTGCGTTAAACGGGCAAATCCAACGGTACAATTTGCTCCAGTGCCCGCTTCTTGGTAAGTAAGTCTTTGATAAGCGGCGTTAACACCAGCTCCATCGCCAGGCCCATTTTACCACCCGGGACAACCAAGGTGTTCACGCGGGACATAAAGCTGCCCTGGATCATCTGCAAATAATAGGGGAAGTCGACATCTTTGATGTCGCGAAAGCGGATCACCACAAAGCTTTCATCCAGCGAGGGGATATCTTTGGCGCTAAAGGGGTTGGAAGTATCGACCGTAGGAACACGCTGAAAGTTAATATGAGTGCGTGAGAACTGAGGCGTGATATGGTTTATATAGTCATCCATACTACGCACGATTGAGGTCATAACAGCTTCGCGGGAATGACCACGTTCATGGGTGTCGCGGATCAGTTTTTGGATCCACTCCAGGTTGATGATGGGCACCATACCAATCAGCAAGTCGACATGATGGGCCACATCATGCTCTTCGGTCACTATGCCGCCGTGCAGGCCTTCATAAAACAGCATGTCGCTGTTGCTGTCCAATTCCTGATAAGGCGTAAAGGTACCAGGTAGCTGGTTGTAAGGCACGGCGTCATCAAAGGTATGCAGGTAGCGTCGGACCTGGCCGGTGCCGGTCTGGCCATAGCTTTCAAACAGAGCTTCGAGTGCGGCAAAGTCATTGGCTTCCTGACCAAAATAGCTCAGGTGTTTACCTTCTTGCAGGGCCTCGCGTTTTAACTTATCCATTTCCGGGCGGGTATAACGGTGAAAGCTGTCGCCTTCGACAAACTCAGCTTTGGCGTCCAGGCTGCGAAAAATGTGCTTAATCGCGGCTGTGGTGGTGGTGGTCCCGGCACCAGAACTGCCCGTGATCGCGATGATTGGATGCTTTGCAGACATTGTGTCCCCTTACCTGGCTCAGCTGGCCTGAGCGTAACTTCCGATTAACACCTCTCGATGTTACTCGATAAGGGAAAATTCGCAAGGCATTTCGCGGCGACTTGCATAGCGATGATTGAGTTCCTACGCTCGCCCGGTATGATAGCGAAAAAAACAAGGGATATAACACAATGACAATGCTGAAAAAGATCATCACAATCGGGTTGCTATGGGGCGTAACGGGCGCGCTCAATGCGATGCCAGCCTCTCAGTTGTGGCTGGCGGAAGAACACGCCGGTACGCTCTCTGTCAAACCAATTAGCGCTGCGGATGGCTACCACAACCAGCCTTTGGTTGTCGACAATGGCGTCTATTTTACGCAGCAGGTTCAAAGTCCTGAAGGGGCCCAAACTGACCTGTTTTTTTATGATTTTACCACTCAAGAGGCCCGTAATCTCACCAATACTCCGGTGTCTGAATATTCACCCACTCTGTATCCCTATGATGATGGGCTCTCTGCGGTGGTCGTTGAAGCCGATGGCTCGCAAAAATTGTGGTTTTATCCATTTTCAGACGCACACTCACCGAGGCGACTGTTTGAGCATATTGCCCCTGTCGGTTACCATGCCTGGGGCGAAGACGAACAGCTGGTAATGTTCATTCTTGGCGCGCCACACACTTTGCAATTCACCGATTTAAAAGGGCATTTACCCAAAGTCGTGGCCAGTGATATCGGCCGGACCCTGGCCTATAATCCTGCGCGGGCGATATACAGCTTCACATATACCACTCAAGGCCAGCAGTGGTTTGCCAGTTTCAATGCGGACACACAGCTAGTGACGCAACACTTTGCGCTGCCAGCCAGTGTACATTATTACACCTGGTTTGATGACAACACCCTTGCTTATGCCATTGGTAATCGCATTTATACCCGTCAGCTTGATAGCCCAAATAAAGTGCAATTATGGCGCAATTTGTCGGCTTATTGTGCCGGGAATATTTCGCGTCTCAGTAAGCAAGGCGGGCGGCTAGTGTTTGTGTGCGATCAAGCTTAAACAGCTACCTTCATTAAATGCCAAACACTGACACATCCGACGTGATCGTTTACAATGAGCTCAGTTATATTTTTAGGAAAAGTACTATGACCATCTTAGTTACCGGTGGTGCCGGGTATATTGGTTCGCATACTGTGCTGGAGTTGTTGAGTGAAGGCGCGGATGTGGTTGTTATCGATAACCTGAGTAATGCATCACAGCAGGCTTTGCAGCGCGTAGAGTCACTGACAGGTCGTACTGCGACCTTCTATCAGGGTGATATTTGCGACAAAGCATTTCTCGACGGGGTTTTTGCTAAACATCAGATAGAGCAGGTGATCCACTTTGCCGGATTAAAGGCGGTCGGTGAGTCGGTACAAAAGCCAGTTGAGTATTATCAAAACAATGTGCAGGGCACGCTGACTTTACTCGATGCAATGCGCGATGCCGGTGTATTTCAGTTGGTGTTTAGTTCTTCTGCAACCGTTTATGGCGATCCCGCCAGTTTACCGATCCGTGAGGAGTTCCCCGTGGGTGGCACAACAAACCCGTACGGTACCTCTAAACTGATGGTGGAGATGATCCTGCAAGACCTGGCTAAATCAGATGCGCGCTGGGCGTTTGCGATTTTACGTTACTTTAATCCGGTTGGTGCACATATCTCAGGCCAGATAGGCGAAGACCCCAATGGTATTCCAAACAATCTGCTGCCTTATATTGCACAGGTTGCGGTGGGCAAACTAGAAAAGCTGGGCGTGTTTGGTAATGACTATGACACCCATGATGGCACCGGTGTACGCGACTACATTCATGTTGTTGACTTGGCCATTGGTCATCTGAAAGCACTGGATAAGATTGCTGCGCAACCTGGCGCGCATGTCTACAACCTTGGCACAGGCAATGGTTACTCGGTAATGGACATGGTCAAAGCCTTTGAAAAAGCTGCAGGTAAGTCAATCAATTACGAAATAAAACCGCGACGCGATGGCGACATTGCCGCGTGTTATGCCGCCCCCGAAAAAGCCCTGAATGAGCTGGGCTGGCAAGCAGAGCGTGGCATCGATGAGATGATGCAGGATACCTGGCGCTGGCAAAGCCAAAACCCGAACGGGTATGAAGGTTAACCCTCAATAAGCGGCCCGGCGTGGCCGCTTATTCCACCCCCTGTCAACGCTGGATGAAACTCATCACAACAGCGTGTATAATTCCCCATTTAGCTATACCAATTTCACTTAATACCTGTTCAATTTGACTGAGCAAATATGACGCTAACTATGTTAAAAATTTCTCATTTAGAACAACTAAATAGCAAAATTTTTGCCTTGTTATCGACCCTATTTTCTCGCCTCAAAATAGAACACTTAATTAAGC
>NZ_PPUZ01000140.1:0-1071 GCF_004212645.1 Pseudoalteromonas rubra
GTGCTGGATGATGAGACAACGGCACGTCGGATAGCGAGCCTGGATATGGCCCGTTTGGATGACAAGCCATCCAGTGACGCACTGGCGTATATTATCTATACCTCAGGCTCTACAGGTCAGCCCAAAGGGGTAATGATAGAGCACAAAGGGGTGGTGAATTTAGTCTTAGCGTTGCACGAAAAGTACGCGCTGACTGCGCAAGACCGGATCTTGCAATTTGCCTCTGTGAGCTTTGATATGTCAGTCGAAGAAATTTTCACATCGCTTTGCCATGGCAACACTCTGGTACTGAGAACCGATGAGTGTATGGCGTCGGCGAACGCATTTTGGCGTTATTGTGAAAGCATGGCCGTGAGCGTTTTCAACTTGCCCCCGGTGTTTTTCCATGAGTTATTGTCAGATGATGTGAGTCCGATGGCCAGTTCACTGAGGCTGGTGAGTGTCGGAGGAGATAAACTGCCAGAGCAGGATATCGTGAGCTGGTATCAACGTGCCCCGGACAGTATTTTGATGACGGCTTACGGACCAACCGAGTATTCAGTCAATATCTCTGTGGCGCAACTCAAAGCAGAAGCGTCTTTCCAAATTGGTAAACCGCTCGCCAATACAGCGGTCTATGTATTGGATGAACAACTTAACACTTTACCCACAGGGGCCGTTGGAGAATTGTGTGTTTCGGGTGTAGGTCTGGCAAGAGGGTACCTCAATAAGCCAGAGCAAACAGCTCAGCAGTTTGTGCCCAACCCCTACTATGAGCAGGGGGCCGTGCAGCATGGAGCGGTCTTGTATCGCACAGGGGATCTGGTTCGCTGGTTGGATAATGGCAATTTAGACTATGTGGGCAGACAAGATCAGCAGGTGAAGATCCGAGGCTTCAGGGTTGAGCCTGGCGAAATCGAATCCTTGCTGAATCAATCGCCTTTGCTCAGCGCGGCGTTGGTTGTGGTCAATAAAGCGCAGCGGCATGAGGCAAAGCTGGTCGCTTATGTGATAGCAGCATCAGCGGAATTGGAAGCCGATTTGGTGACGGAGCTTCAGCAGTATTTGGCAGAGCGTTTACCCAGTTACATG
>NZ_PPUZ01000141.1:0-2652 GCF_004212645.1 Pseudoalteromonas rubra
GTGTTGCTGGCGTTGACCTTAGGGTCGGCGCTTGCGGTGGTGCAGGTGACACACCTGACCCGCCAGCAGTTGATTGAGCAGGACAAGCTATTACAAAAACGAGATGAACTGGATCTGGAGTGGCGCTACTTGCTGGTTGAAGAAGAGTTTTATTCTCAGCATGCGCGCATTGAAGAAGTGGCCAGAACCCAGTTACAGATGAAGCGGCCAACCAGTAAAGAAGAGCAGGTGATCGTACTACCATGAGCCCGGCTAAGAAGACTTCAGTTAACTTAATCAGCTGGCGCTTTGCGCTGGTCAGCGTGATGCTGGTGCTGGTTTTTGCCGCACTGATCGCCCGTGCAGCCTATTTACAGGTGATTGAGCCCGACAAAGCCCGCTCTGAAAATGCCAAGCGCACAGTGCGGGTTGAAACCGTACGGGTGCAACGCGGTATGATCTTCGATCGTAATGGCAAAGAACTGGCAGTCAGTGTTCCTGTGGTCAGCGTTTATGCCGACCCTAAGGCACTGGATAAAGCATTGACTAAAAAAGTGCTGAGAAAGGCGCGTCGCAATGGGGAAGATACTCAGGCGCTGGCCGATAATGCCGCTGAGCTGAGTGCCCGCAAACAGGCTTTTTACCAGGGTGAAGTACGCTGGCGTGAGCTGGCCGATGTGCTGCAAATTAAACAACAAAAAATAGATAAGCGTCTGCGCGATAATCCCGCGCGTCGTTTTGTGTATTTAAAACGCCAGGTCACGCCCGCGGTGGCCAACTACATTCGCCAGATGCGCCTGCCGGGGATCCATTTGCTCGACGAGTCTAAGCGTTATTACCCCAATGGGGAGGTGACGGCCCATGTACTGGGTGTGACCAACATTGATGGCATCGGCATCGAAGGTATCGAAAAGCTCTATGACAAGGCGCTGACAGGTACCGAAGGACGTCGCACCATTCGTAAAGATGCCCAGGGGCGTGAGGTTCAGGTGTTGGCAGAGGAAGAGCGGGTTGAGCCGGAAGACGTCCACCTGAGTATCGACTTGCGGATCCAGGCGATCGCTTATCAGGCGTTAAAATCGGCGGTGCTGACTTATCAGGCAACCTCAGGGTCGGCCATGGTGGTGGATGTGCACACGGGTGAGATCCTCGCTATGGTCAACAGTCCGAGCTTTAATCCCAATGATATGAGCGATGCGGCACCTTATAAGCGTCGTAACCGGGCCATTACCGATCTATTCGAGCCGGGCTCAACTTTGAAACCGCTGGCTGTGTTGGCAGGGCTGGATCATGGTGTTATTCAGGCGGATGACACCATCAATACCTACCCAGGCTGGATGCGCCTCAATGGCGGGCTGGTTAAAGATGAGCGCAACCATGGTGAAATGACCTTGCGCGAAATTCTAAAGATATCTAGTAACATGGGCGTGGCTAAAATTAGCCAGATGCTGCCTAAAGAGTATTTTGTTGGCCTGTATCAGCAAGTTGGTTTTGGCGAAGACACCGGCACTATGATGATCGGTGAAAGCTCAGGCCTGTTCTATCCCAACCGCCGCTGGTCAGACTTTGAAATTGCCACTTTGTCTTATGGTTACGCCGTGTCGGTCAGTACCGCTCAGGTGGCCCGATTGTATGCGACCTTTGGTGCTGGTGGTATTTCTCGTCCGCTGACCATTATGAAGCAAAATGACCCCGTACCGGGTGAGCGCCTGTTTCGTGAAGAAGATACCCTGGCCGTGGTGGAAATGATGGAATCAGTCTTTGAAAAAGGCGGTACGGCATCGAATGTGATTGTGGATGGTTACCGGGCCGCGGCGAAAACCGGTACTTCGGAAAAGGCCATTGCAGGCGGATATGGTGACGAATATGTGGGCTATTTTGCCGGCGTTGCACCGGTTAGCGATCCTCGCCTTGCCGTGGTCGTCATGATCAATGAACCTGGCGGAGATGTGTATTACGGCGGACATACGGCGGGGCCGGTGTTTGCCGAAATTGTTTCTAACGCACTGAGAATTCTAAATGTGGCTCCGGACAAAGATCGGGTTGCTTATTTAAAGAGGCCGGACAATGACTCGTGATTTGAGCCAGGCACTGGCTGACATTGGGGTGTCACACCCAAGTATAGAGATTAACGCGTTGCGCCTGGACAGCCGAGAAGTGGGTCCGGGCGATTGCTTTATTGCGCTACGGGGTCATCAGCAGGATGGCGGCCAGTATGTGGGCTCTGCGCTTGAGCGTGGTGCGGCACTGGTACTGGCCGATGAAAACTGCGTTGTTGATATGCAAGACTCACGGATTATTAAGATCCGCGCACTGGCCGACAAAGTGGCCAGGCTGGCTGCGACGTTTTATGGCGAGCCGAGCCGCGCGATGACGCTGGTGGGTGTAACGGGCACCAACGGTAAGTCGACCACCACGGCCATGATAGCGCATCTGGCCAGCGCCTGCGGACTACCCGGTGCGGTAATCGGCACGCTCGGTTACGGGGCACCAGACTCGCTAACGCCTTTGAATAACACCACCCCGTCTCACGTCGATCTGCAGCGCATTTTAAGCGAGCTGCGTGATAGCTATCCGCTGGCTGCGATGGAAGTATCATCCCATGGGTTGGTACAGGGGCGGGTTGCGCAGTGTCAGTTTGAGGCGGCGGTATTTACCAACCTGAGTCGTGAT
>NZ_PPUZ01000142.1:0-4263 GCF_004212645.1 Pseudoalteromonas rubra
ACGTCGATGCCAACACATGCGTTCTTTGAGCAGGTGTATAAAACTGCTCAGCCCAGCTAAGCATCGCAACCGCATTTTGGTGTGTGATCATCACTCCTTTTGGTTGACCCGTTGAGCCTGAGGTATAAATCAAGTACGCAATTGTGTCTGCTGGTGTGTCAATATGTGTCAAATTACTCGTGCTGCACTGTGCCAATTGGGCAATAACCGCCTTGTCATCAAGCAGTACCGTGCAGTCCTTATCAAGGTGTAACTGCTCAGCTATGTCCTTTTCTGTAATCACACAACTCATGTCGGCATCTTTGAGCATAAACTCAATACGCGACCTGGGGTAATCTTTATCCAGCGGTAAGTATGTGCAGCCCAGTTTTAGCACCGCCAACATCGCCACAATGAGATCTGGCGAGCGTGATAAACAGATCCCCACGACACCTTGAGCTTTTCGCGTTTGCTCTAAATATCTGGCTAACGCATTGGCACGACGATTCAGCTCACCATAACTGAGTGCGGCTTGCTGATGATAAATAGCGACTTTCCCCTCATCACGCTCAACCTGCTGTTCAAAAAGCTGGTGTATGCCAGATTGTTGAGGATAAGCAACCTGAGTGCGTGTCCACTCACCAAGCTGTAAAGCTCGCTCTCGCTCACTCAAAAAGTCAACCGCAAAAACATTTTGAGTCGGGTTCTCGAGTAACTTAGGAATTAAGCGAACAAAATTCTCAGCCAAACCTTTCACTGTGTCTGCCGCAAACAAGTCACAGTTGTACTCCCAACTCAACGCCAGTTGATCTGCTTGCTCTGTTATGCAAAGAGATAAATCATACTTGGCACTGGGCTCTGATTGTGGCAAGTGACTAATGGAAACATCTGATAAATCAAGTGTATGCTGCTCGTTATTTTGCATTACTATCATTACCTGAAACAATGGACTAAAGCTCATGTTTCGAGCAGGCTGAATGTCTTCAACTAACTTTTCAAAAGGGTACTGTTGGTGCGCGTACGCACCAAGTAGCATCTCTTTACTGCGCTGTAATACGGTCAGAAAGTCTGGCTGTGACGACAAGTCACTTCGCAGCACTAGCATATTTGCAAAGAAACCAATCAGGTTAGCAACTTCATCTTGCTCACGATTTGCAACAGGTGTCCCCATCACAATGTCTGTTTCTTGGCTGTATCGTGCTAACAGGACGCTAAAAGCGGCCTGAATTCCCATAAACAAACTTGCTCTTTGAGCGTCACAAAACGCGCGTAATCGCTCGCACGTTAGCGTGTCAACGACAGACTCCACTATCGCGCCATTAAATGTCTGCCTTGCTGGTCTTGGGTAGTCCAGGGGTAAATTATGTAATTCTGGCAGCTCTGCCAAGCAAGTATGCCAGTAACGTTTAAATTCGGCTAATTTGTCACCTTTTAGCCAATTTCGCTGCCACTGTGCATAGTCAAGATATTGAATATCTAAGGCAGCCAGCTCTGCTTGACGACCATCTACAAATGACTGATAGAGTTCAGAAAATTCTTTTACAAGAATACCAATTGACCAGCCGTCCGATGCAATATGGTGCATATTAATCACTAACAGATGCTCTTTTTCAGAGAGCTTCGCAACACCTGCCTTCAACATCAAATCATGGCTGAAGTTGAACTGAGAGGTCATTTGCTCATGGACAAATCGACGAGCATTTTGCTGTTGTAACAACTCACTCTGCTGCGACAAATCCTGCCAGACCACAGTAAACTCATAGTCTTCTAAAGCAACAGGAAATGGTTCTCCTTTTTCGTCTACTGCGAACACCGTACGCAACACTTCATGCCTTTGTACAATTGACCTGAGCGCATATTGAAGGGCTTCTTCATTAATAGCGCCGCACACTCGCAGACCAACCGGCATATTATAGTGTCGATTATCGCCATCAATCTGGTTTAGCATCCACAGCCGTTGCTGAGCGAAAGAGAGCTGGAGCTTAGTCAGCTGCCTGTCAACCGGAACAATAGGGGGAGCATCCCCCGCTGCTGTCGCCTGTAACATAGCGACGATTTGAGATTTATGCTCTCTGATAGACGCCTTTAAAGACTGCGTCAGCAGCTCTTTTTTGCCCCGTAAACGCAAATTATTATTGTCATCTAACGTGATGCTTATTTGCTTCTGCGCCAACTCATTAAACAAACTACTTAATGTCATCATATGACTTCCTCTTCTTCATCTTCTGACATCTCAGTCTTAGCCTGCATCGCTTGGCAGTTAATCGTAATGAAGCTCGCAAACTCTCTTAGATTATTCAGATCAAAAACATCCTGGACTTTTAACTTGATCCCAAAAACTTTATTTACTTTGGTCAGTAAGCGTATAAATAACAGTGAGTTGCCGCCCAACTCAAAGAAATTCGCCAGCATACTAATTTCAAACTCCCCCACACCCAGTAACTCAGCACAAATACGCACTAGCTGCTGCTCCGTTTCCCCGTGAGGAGGTTCATATGCTATTTGTTCTGACTCATCGTTGAGTGCTAAGTGACTCACCACACTGGTTGGCAGGGCATCCTGGATCCAACTTGTCGCGGTAAAAATATTTTCCTCTGGATGTTGGGTAACCGATTCGATAACCCGCTGGAAGTGTAGATCCAACGTGACTATTGTTTGCTCATCGAAAAGGTCCGTGTTGTATTCCCATTCAACATACAGGCCGGCATCAGACTCGCTAACAGACAACGTAATATCGTACTTTGAAACCTGAGCACCGGAAGTGATGGGCTTTATATCTAAACCCGGCACAACCAACTCATCAACATTGTCGTTCTGCATGACCAGCAAGATCTGGAATAACGGACTAAAACTCAAGCTACGTTTTGGCTGTAACTTGTCAACCAGCTGCTCAAAAGGCACATGTTGATGGGTGTATGCCTCTAGCAGTACCTTTTTACTTTGTGCGAGTAAGTCATTAAAGCTCGGCTGTCCCGTCAGATCCGTTCTTAGCACTAACATATTGACGAAGAAGCCAATCATATCGGCTATACCACTCTGATCTCGATTAGCTGTCGGCGTACCTATTACCACATCTTTGCTATTGCTATATTGGCTAAGCAATACAGAAAATGCAGTTTGGATCCCCATAAACAAGGTTGCCTCGTGACGCTGGCATAATATTTCCAGCTGCTGATAAGCCTCTTTGGCAACAAACGAACGATGACGTGCGCCGACGAAAGTTTGCACCTTTGGTCTTGGTTTATCCGTAGGCAATGAATGCACTTGAGGTATACCAGCCAATTGCTGCTGCCAGTAATCGAGTTGCGCGTCCAGTACATCACCATAGAGCCAGTTTCGTTGCCAACATGCATAGTCTGCATATTGCAATTCCAGCGGCTGTAATGAGGGTGCCGTGCTTTGGTTATAAGCCTTATAGAAAGCGACAAACTCTTTAATAAGAATATCCATTGACCAACCATCTGATGCAATGTGGTGCATCGTGGCCGCAAGAACGTAATGCTCATTACCCAAGCGGAATAACTGAGCACGCAACATTAGGTCACTATCCAGTGCAAAAGGTGATTTAGTCTCATTTGTTAAATACGCTTGAAGCTGTTGGGTTTGCTCCAACGTATTCGCAGACGCACTCAAGTCCACCAGTGGCAAGTTCACCGCTTCCACCTCAGAGATCATTTGGTACGGTTCACCCTCTGGCGTAGTTTGAATTGACGTTCTAAGTACCTCATGGCGCTGCACAATCTGCGTAATAGCACTGGCAACAGCAGCTTCACATAATGGTCCTTTTATTTCTAAAGCCATGGGCATGTTGTAATGTGAACTGTCGCCCTCAATGTGCGCCAGCATCCACAATCGCTGCTGAGCATAGGACAGCGGGATATGCTCTTCTTTGTGTGCAGCAGCACGCAACACGGGAATATGAGATTGTGGCTGATGTTCGTTCAACCAGTCAGCGAATGCCACGATAGAAGCTTTCTCAAAAATCACTTTTAGCGGCACATCAATATTGAATTGCTTTTTGATCTCTGAGACCAGTTTCATCGCCGTTAGCGAATGGCCACCAAGCTCAAAGAAGTTGTCATTGATACCAACACCATCTCGTTCAAGGATCGCACTCCAAATTTGCACAAGCGTCCGTTCTGTACCATTGCGACCAGCCTGACTTTGCACGGCTGTGAACTCAGGGGCTGGCAATGCCTTACGATCAATTTTCCCGTTACTGTTTAATGGGAACTCCGTCATAGACACTATCGCACTCGGCAGCATGTAACTGGGTAAACGCTC
>NZ_PPUZ01000143.1:0-12684 GCF_004212645.1 Pseudoalteromonas rubra
AATATGACGCTAACTGTGTTAAAAATTTCTCATTTAGAACAACTAAATAGCAAAATTTTTGCCTGGTTATCGAACATATTTTCTCGCCTCAAAATAGAACACTTAATTAAGCAAATTGGTATAACAAGGAAAGGTGCCGAACCGGGTGCGGGCTGTGTGTACCCGGTTCAGCATTGGACGGCGCTGATGGGCCGGTGAATAAGCAGGTTATTTACTGATGTGCGGGATGATACGCGCGTAAGCAGTCCGTGAAGCGATTTAGGGCCTGTTGTGCTGTGCGTTTATCTGTTGGGGAGGCGCCTTGAGGCTTCAGCCCAGCCTTGCCACGTTGCTCAATAATAGCGCTAAAGGCCTGGGCAAAAGCAAAGCTGCCTGGCTGACAGTAGATGCGATGCTGTTGCAAAGCCGGATCATCTGGCTTATCTCTTGGCACACTATAACAAACCAGATAGGCCGGTATCTCAGGCATGTGGGCCTGACAAATAGCCTGAGGAAAAAGCACAAAGTCGGTTGCGCGATGGCTGTCCATGACCTCATCACACACAGGCAATCCCTGCGTGTTGCCCAGTGCATAACTGCAAAACATCACGTCTACCCCGCTGATTAGCTCAGACATGAGCGTATTAAACGCGTTTTTGACCTCCCGGGGGATTTCCTCCAGCTCCGTCAGCGGCGCAAAATCCTCGCCTTCTACACTATACTCGTCTACCCAGCTGTGCTGTGGCTGGGTGGGTATGGTGCAATAGCGATTTGGATTGGCCAGCGCATAGCCCAAATCAAACAACTCGGGCACCTCAGGTCTGTCTGACAAACACCCAAACCGGCTACCATCGGCGGCTTCACATAAACGAAAAATCAATGTACTCATGTTATCTGCTCCGTAGTTTGTACACTTAATTACGCTCAGAATAGGTGTTTGCAGCACGGACTTATCGGGTGATTTGCGCGGTTTTTTGCCGTAAATCTACGCACTTAATATACACATGCCGTTGAATTTACTGTTCCGTGTACCGATGTGAATTCAAAGCGCAGACCAGCTCACTGAGCATCGACTGCATTTGCTCGGCTGTGACGCTCGGGTCGCTTGCCAGCTTTTGCTGGATAGCCATCACCGCCAGGCTGACAGAGTTAAGCTGCTCAAGTGATTGCATACGTGTGTGCATAGCCTGAGCTTGCAGATTATTCTCGGGGGCCGGGCTTGCGGGCGGAGCAATAAAGGACTGTACGGTTTCCACTACTCTGTCGAGGATTTTATACACCAGGTTTGCCGAAAACCCGCCAACCAGCGCCATGGTGATCCTCAGCGCTGCCTGACTGACTTCGCTACCAGGGTTTTGTGCCGCCGTGGCATCGGCTACCGCTTGCAAGTCGATGGGAATAAGCTGGGTAAGTATGATCCCCGCTATCAGACCAACCACAAAGCGTACCCAGTAAGAGCTTTCATACTTAGGGTCGTAGCAGCCGGCTGTCACATAAGCATTGGCTTTAAATAACGCCGAAAAAGAGGCGCCGATAGCCGCTGCGGCCAGCAAAATAGCCTGTACATATAGCAGCCTGGTCCCTTCCATATCAAACATGCTGGCAACCATGTTTTCGTTATTGATATAGCTCGACAGGCTCAGCGCAATCAACGCAATTAACGAGGTAATCGCCACCAACATCATCTTTCGAATGAGCTTTACCCGCCCCAAAAACAACAGCCAGGATCCCTTATGACTTTCCTCTGCCATCAGCCAGATGGTCTCGGGCTTGGCAGGCGACACCAGTTCAGCCAGGCGATTGTGAACTCGGGCTAGATCCCGTGCGCCAGCGGCATTTTTATCTGTCCATTCAAGCTGGTGCAACATCACCACCGTACCTTCGGGCACCTGCAATCCTTTACGAAACGCAAAGGCCATCATGGCATGACACTCTTCTATCAGTTGCGTCCAGGCGCTCAGCCGCATGGTGAGTTCTTTGCAAGCGCCAGCACCTTCGGTGGCTTGTTTTGTCATTGCTACGCCCTCCGTGATTTACCAGTTAAACTCGCTGACTTGCCGGTTGCGGTAATCAAGCAAACGGGCTTGACCGCCCTCCTGTGGCCACAATGCCTGGTTACTGTTAAAGCTGAAGCCACCAGTTTGCGGACTATGCACATTCGTATAGACACGAACCATGCCCTGAGGCCGCAACACAGCACCAGAGTGAAATTCAAAATGCTGAGACTTATCGCCCTGGATACACCAGCCACTCAGATCAATCCAGGCGGAGCCCAGATTGGCAATTTCGATATATTCATCGCAGTGATCCTTTTGCTTTGCTCTGATGTAATAAACCTGACTGATCGCCACCTCAGAGTGTGCCGCTGTGCCATATTTCCAGCAGGAGATCTCTGCCCAAGTAGGATCGAGCAGAGTTGCGCAGTCTCCCTCGTTGTTCCAAATAGGCCGGGTACTGGCAAAGTTGGGCGCTGAACTGTGCCCGCTGGTTGCTATGGTCAGTTTCTCTTTGGGATATATCAAGGTGCGACGAGGAAAAACCAGCGACTGACCCCGATCACCTGCGCACAATTTCCAACCATGTAAATCAATGATCGCTGGCCCACGATTGAATAACTCCAGATATTCGTCCCGATAGTTCACATGACAGATCTGGATTTGATGTGGCGATAACAGCTCGAAGCAGGTTTGCCACCACACCGACATGGCATCGACTTCCTGGCCACTTTGTGTTGCCTGCACAAAATTGTCTTTGCATTGCTGCAAGATAAGATGTTCCAGCCTTTGCCAGCAAAGTTCACTATTTTGCAAATAGGCAAAGTGACGACTCAGTTCTATCAATGACATTTTGCTGATCGCATCCATACTCATACTCCCCTGTCTATGGACATAAATTGTTTAGCACGATTCAAAAACGCCGCTCTATCCTCCAGGCCATGGAGCCCGCCATTAATTTTACGGGTAATGGTGACCAGCTCGTCCTGATCGGCCAGCGTATTGAGCTTACGGCTTTGCCAGTAAAAGCAGGCCGATCTGACTGCTACGTCCGGGTCGCTACACACCAGCTCGGGCTGACTCAGCAGATCCTGCCCTATGGCTTCCCCACACTGCTGGTAATTGTGCTTTCCCGTCAACTGTATCAGCCCTCGGCCACGATAACGCCAGCCATCACCAGACGCTTCGTCGCCATTGCCCATACGGTCGGCATACACCCGGTTAGCAATTTTCTCTGGCTTGCGTGCATAGTCCGATGCCATCGCCGACGTGGGAAAGTACTTGCCGAACACCGAGCTTAATGCCACGGCTGAATAATTGAGGTTTTCCTGCGCATATCTGAGACTGCCGCTTTCATGGCCGATTTGCGCCAGAAAATGTGCTACCCGCAGCGGTGTTGTTATTTCGTACTCGCTCAACACCGAATTGAGTGCGCTCAGATAATAACGTATGTTATCGATACGGGCATGGGGCATGATTTCCTGGATAAGGCGTTGTTCAAGTTGCATATTGGTCGTCCTGTGGTCTGTTTTAATGACCATCAGTCTGCCCAACCCTTAATGCAGATACTCGGACAATCAAATGCAGATTCGCGGGGGGATCTATGATGTGCCAAAGCCGCAGGCTTTAAAAATAATGCTGTGTATAAAGGATAAAACCAACAAGCACAGCGCAGTCGCCGGGTTTAATCGTCGCCGCTCAACTCAGTCAGGCGCGCCTGATAATATTGCGCCCGCTCCGCCTCCCCTGCTGCATCGTAATATTGTGCGGCCAGCTTAAAGCACGCGACCAGCCAGTTGCTCAGCTCCAGAGACGCAAAGTGCCTGATAGCGGCATCCAGCGCCCGCTCCACGCCACTTTGCCCGCTTGCTGTACGCCACAATACATTGTGATAGAGCACAAAAGATTGAATTTCTATGTTGTTCAATGATTTATCTGCTTTAAGTTTGGCCAGCTGCGCAATATCCAGCTCAGCCTGAACCCAATCGAGCGTTGCCGGTGCATACTGCCACCCTACCCAGCGATAATAAATGTGTTTTTCTGTCTGCTCGCTAAACTGGGTTTGTAGTTTGGCCACCAGCGCTAACGCCTGCCCCTGATCACCACGTGCAAAGGCCAGCTTGCTGCGTACAAAGTCGATAGCGGACGCAAGCTCAGTCTGCTCGAATCGCGCAAACACCTCAGCCTGCGTAATGCGCTGTTCGGCGCGTTCAAGCTGCCCTTGCCTGATATACACCGCCGCCTGCTTGAGCCGTGCCAGCCCCATTTGCTCTGCGTCGTGTCTTTTGCTGGCATAGCGATAAGCATTACCGTAGTAAGCCAGTGCTTGCTGGTAAGCACCCTGTTGGCGTTTACGATCGCCCTGAGCAAGCCAGGCCGCCGCCTGACGCTGATAAGTCGTAACCTGATAGTCTCGCTCCGGGGCAGACGAGCAGCCTGATAGCCACAGCGTCCACAACACTGCCAGCATGCTTGCCCTAATCATGCATTTCTATCCCTTCGTTCTCGATGGGGGCACTGATCCCATCTCTGAATACCGGGTGATTGTTGAGCGCCTCCAGGGTTTTTTCCATCTGCTGCAATACTTGCTGCACACTGTGCACCGTTAGGACAAACTGCTCCCGCTCGCCGTGCACATCTTTGAGCATTTGCTGCATTACAGTCAGGTTAGCATTGAGGTTATGCAGCACCAGAGGAAGCTGACTGTCGGTAATCTCTTTCACCAGCTCAGTGGGCTGACCATAGGTCGTCAAAGTGGTTTGCGCCTGGGTGAGCATGCTGTCGGTTTTAAGCAGGGTCTGGTTAAGCTGGTTCAGCAACTGCGGCATCTGGGCAAGCCACACCTGACTTTGCTTGAGCGTTTTTTCGGCCTGTGGGAGCAATTCGCTTTCACGCAACTCTTCGCTGACAATCATGATGTGGTCACTGATCTTGGCCACTCTGTCGAGCGCCCTGAACAAGGATCCGGCTTCTGGGTTGTTCTCTTTTTGCAGGTTCTGAAGTAAATCCTGAATGCTGGTCAGAATAGACTCTACATCGTCTTTTGCGCGAGAAACATAACCAGCTGCCAGATACTGCTGGCCAAGTGCGCTGTTAATGTGTGGCACCAGCGCCCCGGCAGGTAGGGCCTCAAACGGTCCGACTTTGTCCGCCTCTGGCAAAATCAAATCTAAGGTTGTCACCTCATCAAATATGGGGTGCTGCTCACCGGTTAACAGTGCATATTTAACCACTTTTCTGCTGTATTCATGAAACACCCAAAACTCAACGTCGATTTCATTACTCTGTAAATTAAGCTGGTAACTGTCAATCCGGCCTATCTCCATGCCTTTAAAATACACTGCAGGCAAAGCACTTAACCCACGTGCATTATCCAGCACTGTTTTGTAGTACACCTTGTCTGCAAACGTGTGGTTGTTCACCAGGATCATGATACAAAACGCGGCCAGCAGGAATATGCCGGTGAGGCTAAACGCAATCACAATTCTATTGGCATTTTTGGGCTTGTGCTGCATGCTCACTCCCCAACGTTAGTTCATCCGGTAAGCCCAAATGTAATTGCTGATCCGCCAGGCTGGTAATGAGCTCCTGACGATTTGAGCACAACACTAAGGTGGTGCCTTTTTCTTTGAGTTGCCTGAGTAACTCCAGTTCATGTCGACACCAGGCTCGGTCAACCTGGGCCATGGGCGCATCCCAGATCAGGGCTTTAGGCTCCATGAGTAAGGCCCGGGCAAGCCCGGCCAGTGACGCCAGCCCCGACGACAAACGGTCGGTACGCTGATCCAGATATTGAGTGAGCCCAAACTGCTGGCAAATTTCCCGCACCTTGTGCTGCTTTTCCTCCTGGCTCAGGCGGCTATGATGGCGGTTTAACGGCAACAGCAGGTTTTCTTCGAGCGTCAGGTTAGAGATTAAGGCAGAAACCTGGAAGATCACACCGAGATCGCGGCGAAAACGAGCATATTGCAACGCCGTCATTGCCGTAATATCAACGTCGTCGATCAGCACACTGCCCTGCTGTGGCCGGGTAATGTCACAAATAATGCTGAATAACACAGATTTACCGCTGCCCGAGCGCCCGGTGATCAGCAAACACTGACCGGACTCAACGGTCACATTGATATTGGCCAGAATGGGTTGCTTCGCCACACTGTGGCTGATGTCTTTGAGCGTGATCTTCATTACCAATCACCCATCAGTGCAAAATACAGCAGGGTAAACAGCACATGGATCACACACAGGGCTATCAGCCCCCGACCCACCGCCTTGATGTTACGTTGTGGCACTTCAGTGATTGCACTTTTTACGGTCAACCCATGATAGCTGGCTATCAGGCTGATCATCAGACCAGAAAACGCGACTTTGGCCAGCATAATCACCATATCAAGCCAGTGTAACTGCGCCATCAGCTTAGCAAAAAAGGTGCTGACAGGAATGGAGGCAAAGGCGTTGCTTACCAGATAACCACCAAAAATACCGCAAGCCACAAAGTAACTCATCAACAGGATCAGTGAGGCCACCATGCCCAGCACCCGCGGCGCAACTAGATAGGAGATGGGTGACACGCCCATGGCGATTAAAGCGTCTATTTCCTTACGTACCACCATGTTGCCAAGCTCTGTGGTAATGGCGGTACCTGAGCGAGCGAGCACCACAAAACAAACAATAAACGGGCCGAGATCTCGGACAATGGTGGAAATTAAAATCGCGTAAATCCACTTAACCTGTCCAATGGAGGATAACAGCGGATAGCCCTGCACTATGATCAGCGCCCCGATCAACAGGGCAATTAACATGACCAAACCCAAAGCTTCCACACCGGTGAAGCGGATCTGACGAAGTAAGATCTCCAGACTGATAGAGCGGTTACGATGGAACACCAAAAAGTCCGAAACCACATACGCTGAAAAAGGTAAAAATCCGTAATTAATCATGACTGCTCCCTATTGCTTGATACAACAGACACAGCATTGCGAGGCCCTTATTGATTCAGTTAACTTTAAGCGTAGCAGTAATTTGCTTTAATACAGTGAACAAATCGTGATTACTTGGTGAACCAAGCGGTTCGGTTTTAGTCAGGTGAGTGACAAGTGTTTTTCCATAGAAAAATTCACCAGCGTAACGCCTTGTCGCTCAATTTGGTTGCGTTTTACCAGGCTGAAGCCGCGCGCCGCAAAAAAGTGTCGGGCGGGAATTGAGGCTTCTACATACAGACGCGACAACCCTTGCTTGATTGCCTGCTTTTCAACCTTGTCGTACAGCGCGCCAGCCACACCGATACCCTGAAAATCAGGGTGTACGTAAGTACAATCAATGTGCCCGTCAGGGTCCAGTTCAATAAACCCGACCACCTGGTCGTTACTCAGTGCCACCCAGGGTTGTTTTTCAGCCAACCGCTGCGACCAAAACGCATAGTCCGGTGGGCTGGGCGCCCAAACGGCTTTTTGCGCGCTTCCATATATTTCATCGTCAATGGCATGCACCGCGGCATGAAACAAGTCGGCAATGTCTGTGGCCCACTGTGCCTGATAGGGTTGAATATTCATCTTAATCCTTTTTTAACGGTTCGGGTGATAATCTTTCGCGGACTGACACTCGCGCTATTTGCGGTGTAACAACGACGAATCATTGTGGGTGGATGTTTTGATGCCAGTCAATGTCAACTGGTTTTATTCTGCTAGGATATTAACTCTAATCGTGCTACTTAGTCAGGGACCACTTATGACAGACACCCAGTCGATCCAAGAACCCGCCAGTTTACTGCAAAAAAAGCGCCTCTGGCTACAAATTGTAATTGCCCTGGTATTAGGCATCACCGTGGGCTTACTGCTCTCTCCTCAGGGGGCAGCTTTGGTCAGCAAGCAAGCTGCCATGGACATTGCCCAATGGGTTGCCCTGCCCGGCCAGGTTTTTCTCGCGCTGATCCAGATGGTGGTGATCCCTTTGGTGCTTTCCTCCATTATTCTGGGGATTGCTGGTAACAAAGACACCGGGTTTTTGAAAAAAGTCGGGATCCGTATCTTACCTTATTTTGTCACCACCACGTTTGTCGCGGTTATTCTTGGTCTGGCTGTGGCCTACCTGATAGAGCCAGGTAATTATGTGGACAGTGCCCTGTTCAATGCCATTGCGGATCAACCCGTTCAGGTTGTAGCAACGCAGGCAGCCCAAACCTCCATTCCCGATAAAGTTGCAGCCATCATTCCAGCCAACCCTACGCAATCCACGCTTGATAAAGACATGTTTGCTATCGTTATATACGCCAGTTTTATAGGTATGGCCCTGACAACGTTAGCCGAGCGTCGTAAAGCATTGCTGGTTGATTTTATGGATGGGATCCAGTCTGTTTCTTTGCAGATTGTAAACTGGGCCATGTTGCTGGCTCCCCTCGCCGTGTTTGGTCTGCTATGTGACATCACCATTCGCATTGGCGTGGATGCCCTGATCGGTGTCTCGGCGTACGTTGCAACTGTGCTGCTGGGTCTGGCCAGCCTATTACTTATCTATACCCTGGTGGCCTCCATGGTTGGTAAACTGCATCCACTGAACTTTTTACGAGCGATCCGCAGCGCTCAGCTGTTAGCCTTTTCTACCTCCAGCTCAGCGGCTGTGATGCCGCTGTCTATGCGTACCGCGCAGGAACAACTTGGAGTGAAAAAACCCATTGTTCAGTTCATCATCCCCCTGGGCGCAACCATCAACATGGATGGCACCGCTCTTTACCAAGTTGTGGCCGCTATTTTTCTTACTCAGGTGTTTGGCGTTGACTTGTCGATGAATCAGGTTGTACTGCTGATCCTCACCACAGTTGGTGCATCAATCGGTTCACCCAGCACGCCCGGCGTGGGGATAGTGATCCTGGCATCGGTGTTGGCCAGCTTTGGTATTCCGGCAACCGGCATCGCCCTGATCCTGGGAGTCGACCGGATCCTGGATATGTGCCGTACCGTCATTAACGTCAGTGGCGATCTGACAGCCTGTGTGGTGATGAACCACTGGTTAAAAGACGAACTGGCGCTGACTGAGCACACTCAGATAAGTGAGCATGAAGTGGCAACCAGTTAGGTGCTGCTTTATTCCTTCAATAAGCTAAGGCCACGCTCAGGTTTAAGCGCGGCCTTACATTCATACAATGCCAAATACTACTTACGCTCCAACTGCTCAATTTGTTGCCAGAGTGCTTCAGCCTCCGATGTGAGCATCGCATAGCCCCGAATATCACCGTTTCGCTGCGCATGCATCGCCTCTTCAAGCTTAGCATCGTAGGCTTTGCGCAGCTTTTTGACCGGATCACGTTTTAAGAACTGAAACATAGATTGAAATTCCAAAATGCAAATGTGCAGGATTAAACGTAGCGTAAGCCGCCTGGGATCAACTCGCCCAAAGGCAATCAGCGTTACGAATACATACTCTGTCCCCAACCGTTTAGTTAGGTGTAATCCGCTGTAATTGCCGAAAATTGAGCCTTTGCCTATACCCTCTTCATTACAACCTCGATTGCCCGTTTAAACTGGCTAGCCCTGTTCACTAGCTTTGAGTCTAAAGGACCAACAACATGACTGATATTTCAACTATTCCATTACCTGACCCCATTAGCTGGGATGAAAAAAGCGCGATGGCAGAGCTGCATATTTTGGGGCTGGATGGCGTTTTTCTGGAAAATCAGCTCAACCTGCTGTGGTATCTTGAAGCACTCGCCGAAGTATGTTCAGAGACCCATATTGCAAGACGCGAAGAGTTAGCCACCTTCTGGCAGCCCTATTTATACCGCGAGCCGGGCTATACTTTACAAAGTTTCTTTTCTAAGTGGTTAACTTATACGCCAACCCCAGAAAAGCCGGGGTTGTACATAGAGTACTGGGACTACTTGGTTAATACCGAATCCGGTTTAAAGCTGGCCAACGATGGCTATTTCAGAGGCTGGTTCAGACAATTTTTAAACTTTCACGGTTACTGGATCAACAGCACGTCATCCACAAACACCCTGAGCGCCTGGATGCAATACAAAGGCACCGATGCACACCCGTTCAGTATTGAAGATTATCAACGCCCGGATCCACACAGCCCGGAAGGCGGATTTCAGTCTTTTAATCAGTTTTTTCTGCGTAACCTGAAACCCGGTGAGCGCCCTTTGTGTCATTGTGCCAATGATGAAGGAGTGATTGTGTCTCCTTGTGATGGCGGAGTGTTTTTTCTGGACAAAGGGGGTTATGAGGTAAACGAAAGCCAAGCCAGTAACCGCTATCTGCTGCCCGGCAAATCCGGCGACTACTTTAACCTGACAGAAGCCATTCCGGGCTATGGCCGGTGCTTTGTCGGTGGGCCTTTACTCGATATTTTACTCTGGTTTACCGACTACCATCATTTTCATGCCCCCGTATCTGGCACCGTGATAGATCAGGGCCTTTATGAAGGGTCATACAATTACGACTTTGATAATTTTAATCCAAGGCACCCATACGACCCGTTACCGCCAAAAAGCAGCGACCAGGTTGGCTGGTATCAAAAGTTCGGTAAGCATCAGCGGTATGTCTGGGTAATTAAAACACCCGATCTGGGGCTAGTGGCCATGGTTGCCATTGGTTTTTGGGGAGTTGGCAGCATAGTGAATGCCGTTGAAACAGGCGCTCAAATTGAGCGAGGTGAGTATATGGGCCACTTTGGCTACGGCGGCTCATCTATCGTGCTGGCGTTTGAACCAGGCAGAGAGTATCAGTTTCAAGTGGATGGGCAGCCCGTTAGCGGGCCAAATACTCCAACTCAAATGAAGGTCCGGGCTTGCCTGGGCAAAGCCTTACCACCATTAAAGTGGTAACAAACTGGCGGTAAAAGTGTCCGTGATAATGCCACTTTTTTGCGTACATGCAGCAAAGTGGCTTGCTGTGCACGCATATAGGTTAGATAAGTCGTGTACCCTTATATCGTGCGGGAAGCAAGGTTTTGGGTAGTTTAAACAACTTTGTCGCTTACTCCTTGTAATAGCCCGTAATGGTTTAATCCATCGGTTTGGTCCAATCTTTCTTTATACCCTTGCCACACGGGCATCTGGCAGTTTTTCTGCAAGGGGTCGTGTGCGCTTTGTTTACAAACAGGTATGCCAACAGCGCGCCACTTTGGACGAAAAACGCTGTAAGCAAGCAACCGTTACACGATAAGGACCATGCAATGACAAGCAAATCACAACCCTCTTCCATTCGCCCTTACCCTGAATTAGTTAAGGATAACGAACCCACAGTGCCACAATTTGGCATACTCGATAAACTTCACGGCACCTGGGTAAACTGGAAAGGCGGCCCCAAAGGCTTGCATACTACACCCATGCCCTCTCCCGGGACTTCTTCAGAAACTGTGTTCGGGGTTTTCCATTTTAAATCGCAGCAATACCGCGAGCAGCTAACCTTCACGAAAGTGAACGCGCCGGTTCGCAATCGTGCGGGCTCAAACGAGCAGTTTAATGGCCCGGTTAAGTATGAAACCGCTATCATTGATAACAAAGGCGATCTTCAACACTTCGAGAACGGCATGTACTTGTGGCTGGGCGACAACACGATGCCGTGGCAAGAGGACGGTAAATACCAAAACCCACGTACCATGTTCTCCCGCCCTTCAACCCAGGAAACCGTCGATGAAGATGGTGGTGTGCCGGTGATTGGCCCTGGCGAACTAGGCCCGCAGTTTGTCCCGCCACACTCTATCTCACGCTCCGGCGTGATCCCCCATGGCACCACGATTCACCTGACAGGCAACGTGACGCATTTTGACAAAAAAGAGACACCAGATGCCCCTGAAAAACCTGAGATTGCAAAACTTTGGGAGCAGCCCTACCTGTCTATCTCTCCTACCATGGGTATAGATCCAGAACGTGACCTGATCCCGGGCAGCCTGGAAAAGCCATTCTGGACAAATCTGCCACGGGAGGAACAAAGAGACTACCCTGGCCAGCCCGAGGCGCACCGTGGGGTAAACAGTGCCCGAGCCTATTTTTTGAATATCTTTAATTATGATGAGGATGGCGCCAAGTTCCCCTACACTGTTCAGCCAAATCTGTTACTGTCACAGTTCAATGAGAGATTAAATTTCAAAAGCTATGATCTGATCGAATTAGACAGCCAGCATGATACCGGGGTGCAGGGTGCCACCGTTAATAATGTTATGATTGAGCGCTACTGCCGTGTGGTTCGCATGCGCCATCGCATGTGGCTGGAGCGAGTTGAACTCGAAAATGGCAAAGAGATAGATCAGTTGCAATATGAGCAAATCGTAGATTTTGAATTTATGTTCGGTGCTAGTGGCGAAACCACCCAATGGCCTCACATTCAGGTCAATACTTTGCGCCGCATTGAGGACATTGCAGAAGAAGACCGATACACCCCTATTAAATTGCCTGAAGAAGCCGACACGCCTGTCAAAACGCCTAAAGCTAAGGTTCACCACATGAACCATAAAGTAAAATAAGCCTGCCAGGCTTGATGCGATGACTGGCGGAGCAAAGGCTTGCAGTCATCGCCCTTGTCATACGCACTCTCGTGTAACGCTTCTACGCTTTGTACAAGCTAAACCCTGAACCACTTTGAAGCTGGAAGGTTACAACAGCAATGCTTTATACCAATTTCACTTAATACCTGTTCAATTTGACGGAGCAAACATAACGCTAACGGTGTTAAAAATTTCTTATTTAGAGCAACTAAATAGCAAAATTTTTGCCTAG
>NZ_PPUZ01000144.1:0-250 GCF_004212645.1 Pseudoalteromonas rubra
TTAGGTTCCAGTATCTTCGGATGTGAGAGTTCAAGTCTCTCCTTCCGCACCATGTTCTCGATTGGAACTAAAACAATCAAATTTTCGTTGGAGTATCGCCAAGCGGTAAGGCAGCGGGTTTTGATCCCGCCATTCCCAGGTTCAAATCCTGGTACTCCAGCCATTGGCTATGTAGCTCAGCTGGTTAGAGCACATCACTCATAATGATGGGGTCCCCTGTTCAAATCAGAGCATAGCCACCACGTTGCGG
>NZ_PPUZ01000145.1:0-3236 GCF_004212645.1 Pseudoalteromonas rubra
AAACGAATCATCTGCGCCAAAGGTATCTGAATCGTATGGCGCACTGAATTGGGCCTGACCACTTAACTGACCGGCTGCAATTGAGTCAGCTGTATGAGCAAGCGTTTTACCCACATGGGCCGAGGCCAATGCGATAGGCAAGACGGTGGCTAAACTAAATTTCATTGATTTTCCTTAATGATTATTGGGTTGAGTTAGGGTTTGTAATCGGTCAATGGTGTGACCTAATGTATGCAGTAGTTTTTCTTTCATAACGGCTGTATAGTCTGCTTTTGCCGCTACAGCGATATGATTAATATGACTGGCAATACTCGTTGTCAGGTATTTCATAGAGCCGGCCAGCAAATAGCGGCTGAAGACAAAGTCGGGATCAGTCTCCAATGTACGGATCATACGGGCCATATCAACCAGGATCGCCTCCGGTTGAGTCCGGTTTGCAACCCTTAAACGGAGCGTCTCCAGCTGCACAATGGCCTGCGTCACATAATGTCCGGTTTCCAGCGTATCAACATCCTGCGTTTTAGCATAGCGGCGTACTTCGTTCATCAACTGATTTTTATCAACTTCACACAAGGTCACATCACTGAACTGTGTCGGCACACTGCCTTTTACAAATGCGCCATCGCTACAATTTAACACCCGCAGCGCCGTTTTCGAGCTGAGTAAACGCTCCTGCACCAGCCTCGACTCGTTGAATATGCGCGAGGTAAACACGTGCTTTGTGAAGTTCCCTTTAACACGTATTTCGCTGCCATAATTACCATCCGCAATGGCGCAGGATGGGTCGTAATACGTCGAATCCTGGCTGTGATGACGTTTGGGGTCAAGGTAGCCGTAATCACACCCCAGCAACAGCAGGTTATTAAACCCGAGCCGGGAAAGTGCAGCAACCGCCATGTTCGTCACCGTTGGGTTGCAATGCGCCAGGGCCGGGCCACGTTCACGATGCTCAGACAGTAAAGTTGCGCCAAGATCATGTGCTTTGGGAAACACAATACAGTGCCGATAAGTATTGAGTAATTTGGGATAAACAGTGTTCAGAGTCAGTAGTACAGTGCTATGTAATCTGGGATCGGTCAGCTGCTCTTCTTTGAGATAAAAAACCTGCGGTGAACGCTCCATTTCAACCTGAAAGTCGGGCACTATGTCATGACTTAACAAAACACTCAGCGCCGTACCACAGGAAACCAGCAGCACCTTGTCACGCTGGCGTTTTAATAATGCAATGTCCTTATCTAACGATGGACCGCTGCCAATCACCGCAACCGGCACATCTGCATAGCTTGCAAAACGGTTCTGATGCGACGCAATATCATAGCTGGCACTGTTTTGCTGCGTATGCGCCAGCCCAATCAACTCATCCTCTAAAAACCCCCACATACTGGCAAGACTATTGCGCCACTGACGAAAACGCTCAAAAATATCATCAAATACCGGGGTTGAGTAATGCCGGTACAGGCTAATATCTGCCACCAGGTGTGGGCCAACTTCAACAAGGCGATTTTGTAACATGGCATAAAATGCGTCAAAAGACTCGCAAGTAGCCAGGCTAAATGACCCGCCCCGCTTATCACATAAAGCACTGATCTGGGCCAAATCAATATGCTGGCACAACAGGGCCAAATGCCTGGGCTCGGGTTCTACAAGGATCACATCGGTGTAGCGGATCTGTTTTAACAGCCATGGCAGCTGATAACCCGCACCGACTCCCAGCATGATCAAGGTGCCCCGTTGAGGTTTTGAATTTTTTCGCCACCCAAGACTCTGGGCATGCTGATTCATGTCATTAATAAAATACTGATGAATATAGTCCGACTGGTGATTGCTTTTATAGTGTAAAGAGAGGTGACTGGGCTGCTTTAAAAACAGCTTTGCCTGCGCGATACACTGCTTTTCAATGTTGGCACCATAAAACGCCTCGGCAAAATGCGTCAGTGCATCGCCCTTTGGCAGCGCCGACACACACACGCCGTGCGCAGCCAGCACATCCAGATTGGATGTAAGTTGGTCCTTCATTTTTACCAATAAATTCAAATTACTATTATTGAGCGATCGTTTCATATCGTGCAACAGCAGTCAACAAAAGGGCAACTTGTAAGCGGTTATTTATGCCTCATATGGCAGGCATAAAGAATACTCTATCCCAACGATTGTGGACCCGATAACTGGCAGTACCATGCAAGCGCTATTGTATCGGTGCCTGCGCGCACAAACACCTGACTTTTGCTTCTTGCCTGATCATCATAAAAGCAGCTACCTTTAAAGAGAATTGCGGTTATGACTATCGCACCTAAGGCCACCATACGGAATGCTTGATCTTATGCCTGTAAAGCACCTACTAGCACTGTTTTTACTGTCTGGCGCACTCAATGCAACCGCAAACTCTTTGTGCGACAGCCCTCAATACCATGCCTTTGATTTCTGGGTCGGTGAGTGGCGGGTCATGTCAAAAGGCCAGTTTGCTGGCAATAGTAAAATCACAAAAATACTTAATGGTTGCGTGATCTTTGAGGAGTACCAGGCGGTGTCGGGTTATCAGGGAAAAAGCCTCAATATCTTTGACAGGCAACAGCAACGCTGGCACCAGAGCTGGACCGACAACGCCGGTTTGCTGCTGCAACTGAGTGGCAACCACGACAATAATGGTATGGTATTACAAGGTCCGGGATTTGATAGCGAGGGCAAACCCGTGTTACACCGTATTACCTGGCAGCCAAAAGAAGATGACACAGTGCACCAGCACTGGCAATCTTCGGCTAACGAGGGCAAGTCCTGGCAAACCCTGTTTTACGGCGTTTATCATAAGATCCAATAACCGGTAGCGCGTTTTGATGTCCGTTGATAGTAATTTACTTAACATAAAAAGCGTAGACAAGCCTGCGCTTATACTCACCTGTTACTGCGCAGGTATCGCAGGCCAGTAACCCAGCACAAAGTTACCCATCTCTCATTCGATACTGACAATGCATAGACACGACCCATGACCAGCGCGCGATATAATCGCCTTTCGGGGTCTACTGGTTCAACCAACTCACCATATGGATATGGGATCCATTGAGCAACTGGATATCCACCGGGGCAGTACGAAGGCACCTGATTAATCGTGTCATACCAATTTGCTTAATTAAGTGTTCTATTTTGAGGCGAGAAAATAGGCTCGATAACAAGGCAAAAATTTTGCTATTCAGTTGTTCTAAATGAGAAATTTTTAACGCTGTTAGCGTCATATTTGCTCC
>NZ_PPUZ01000146.1:0-1507 GCF_004212645.1 Pseudoalteromonas rubra
CAAAGGGCGTTTTTCGATACCAACCCGGTATCGCCAGCCGCTGCTGTCTGAAGAACAGGGGGCCGTGATCTGCACTATTGCGATCAATGAACCATGCCTGTGGCTTTATCCATTGTCTGAGTGGCGCGAAATTGAATCCAGATTACAACGACTATCCAACACCAACCCCAGAGTCAGACGCTGGCAGCGCATGCTTTTGGGGCATGCGGAAGAATACCAGCTCGACAAAAATGGTCGAATTTTACTGGCGCCCACGTTGCGTGCCCATGCTGGCCTTGGCAAAAAGCTGATGCTGGTCGGATTGCTCAATAAATTTGAGCTCTGGGACGAAGCACGCTGGTATGAACAAATGCAGGCCGATACCGAGATTGAGCGCAGTGGTGACGTAGAGGCGTGCCCTGAGCTGGATGACTTTTCTTTATAACTGGGGTGAAAACCAAATTTTATGGCGACAGAATGGCAACATATTTCAGTGTTGATGGCTGAAACGCTGGATGCATTGAATATCCAACCCGATGGCACTTATATCGACGGTACATTCGGCCGTGGTGGTCACTCGGGTGAAATACTCAAGCGGCTAAACGAGCAGGGCCGATTACAGGCCATTGATCAGGATCCGCAAGCGATTGCGGCGGCGCAGAAGTTCGCCGATGATCCGCGCTTTAGTATTGCCCACAATCGCTTTTCGCACATTGAGAGTGTCGCCCGTGATGCCGGTCTGCTGGGTAAGGTCGATGGTATCTTGCTGGATATTGGCGTGTCTTCACCTCAGCTTGATGATGCCGAACGTGGCTTTAGCTTTATGAAAGATGGCCCGCTGGATATGCGCATGAATCCAACGGCTGGCCGCAGTGCCGCACAGTGGCTGGCAGAAGCCGAGCTCGAAGATATGGTGTTTGTGATCAAAAAATACGGTGAAGAAAAATTTGCCCGCCGCATTGCAACTAAGATCATTGAAACCCGTGAGCACACAGAGATCACCTCGACCAAGCAATTGGCAGATCTAATTGATGAAGCAGTGCCGGTCAAAGACAAGCACAAGCACCCGGCCACGCGCACCTTCCAGGCCATTCGCATTTACATCAATAGTGAGCTTGAAGAGATCCAAACAGCATTGCAGGCCGCACTGGCGGTATTAAAACCAGGTGGCCGCCTGGTGGTGATCTCCTTCCATTCACTGGAAGATCGCATTGTTAAACAGTTTATTAAAAAACAAAGTAAAGGTGAGGCTGTGCCACGCGGGCTACCACTGACAGACGCTCAGCTTAAGCAAAACCTGACACTGAAGGCGGTGGGTAAGGCTATTAAACCCAGTCAGGCTGAAATCGATGCCAATCCGCGCGCGCGCAGCTCGGTGCTAAGAATTGCCGAGAAACTGTAATGAAAAAGCATCAGCGTCAGCCCAAATTATTTTTAGAAATATGCCAGTTACTACTGGCCAATAAGCTGACGTTTGTGTTGCTGGCGTTGACCTTAGGGTCGGCGCTTGCGGTGGTGCAGGTGACAC
>NZ_PPUZ01000147.1:0-920 GCF_004212645.1 Pseudoalteromonas rubra
ATAGTGGCAGGCAGCGAACAGATCACCCCACAGATGCTGCCGCTGATCAATCTTAGCCAGGCAGAGATAGATAAGATAGCGGCCACAGTGCCTGGCGGAGCGCCCAATATCAGAGATATCTATCCTCTGGGACCATTGCAGGAAGGTATTTTATTCCATCATTTATTGGACCCGGCACATGATGTGTATGTGTTGTCATCGCTGTTTGCCATGGACAGTAAAGAGGCTGTGGAGTCATTGCTGGCCAAGTTGACGTTTATAGTGGCACGTCATGACGTATTAAGAACCGCGATTGTGTGGGAAGGGCTCAGCCAGGCGGTGCAGGTGGTATGTGACTCGGTCACGGTTCCCGTGCAGTGGGAAGCGATAGAGGGCGATGTTATAGCGCATATGCAACAGAAGCAGGGCCACAGCCAGATGGACCTGACCCGGGCGCCATTATTAGCGGTGCATATCGGGTTTAATGCAGCGCAGTCAGAGTTTGTGGTGATGGTGAAGTTCCACCACCTCATTTCAGACCACGTTGGACTGGAAATCATTGCACAGGAGTTAGCGTATTTTGAGCGTGGTGAGCAGGACAAGCTGGCAGCCCCGGTTCCGTATAGAAACTTCATCGCGCATACCCAGGCAAGACAGGCAGAGCAAGACAGTGAAGGGTATTTCCGCGCACAGTTAGGGGATATCGACAGTCCAACGACGCCATTTAACCTGCTGGATATCCAGGGCGACGGGCGCAATATCGATGCGCAAAGAGTCAAGGTGCCAGCGGCATTGAGTGCCGGGCTACGCAAAGCAGCAGTGAACCTCAAACTCAGCCCGGCGGTGTTATTCCACGCGGCGTGGGGGATAGTGGTAGGGCGCTGCAGTCAGCAAGAAGACGTGGTGTTTGGCACTGTGCTGTCGGGACGACTACAGGGCAC
>NZ_PPUZ01000148.1:0-11678 GCF_004212645.1 Pseudoalteromonas rubra
GGTTTAGCCCCGTGCGTACGGGGAACACGTATGAGGAGGTATACAAGGGCCGGGTTGTTGACGGTTTAGCCCCGTGCGTACGGGGAACACTCTAAAATTATATACTTGTTTTTTATAAAGAAAAAACACACTTTAAAATCTACCGAAACTTTTGGGTACAAACATATCTATTTTTTGAAGCTTTAAATCTCAATATCCAAGTTGTTAAAGAGCAGTAAATCACAGATAGAATGGCGGAAATAACTCGCTAATCTCCTCCCTGATTGTCATCGGCTCTTGGGGTGTACTTCACCAGCCTTAGCCCCTGAAAATCCACCGGCATTCGAGCATTTTCACCATAGGTAATAAAATCAAAACCCGACTCGGTGTTGGTTGCCCATGCCATAACCGCATTGCCGTCTTCCGCCAGTTCACTGACTTGAAACCAGATCATTTCGCGAATACGTTTACTTACGTCGCCCACGTACACACCCGCACGGATCTCCAACAGCCATACTGCCAGACGACCTCTCAATCTTGGCGGTACTGCCTCCGTCACAACCATACACATACTCATAGTGGACCTCCGCTGCGATGGCCTTCGTCGCCAATGGATTCAGGTTCCGGGATAGCGGGCGGTTGTGCATCGGCATAGGGTTCGGGCGGTGTAACCTCTCCTGCGGCCAATACTTCTTCAATCAGCGGGATCAGGCGTGGTAATACCTTGTCTTTGCGGAACGCTTCGCGGCAGGCAATGCGCACCTCCCGATCGGGGGATTGTGGCCGCCGTTTGGCAATTTTAAACGCCACTGGCACCACAGTATCGAACTTTATAATGTCTGCAATATCATACACAAACGACAATGGCTTGCCGGTATGCAAAAAACCAATGGCAGGGGCATAGCCAGCGGCCAGCACAGCGGCTTCGGTAACGCCATACAAGCAAGACGTAGCGGCGCTGATACACTGATTAATCACATCACCCTTCGCCCAGTCTTTGGGGTCGTAGCGACGGCCCTGCCAGCTGACCTGATACTGCTTGGCAAGCAGTTCATAGGTTTTGCGTACACGCGTGCCTTCAATGCCCCGAAGCTGATCAACCGAGCGTCGCTCCGGTGCCGGTTCGCCAAAGCGTAGTTCAAACATTTTACGTACCACTTTGAGCCGCAAGTTTTCATCCAGTGCCAGCTTGGCCTGATAGAGCAGCTTGTCGGAGCGTGCACCACCGGGCTGCCCAGCAGAGTAAAGCCTGACGCCCGCTTCGCCCACCCAGATAAGCAAAGTGCCCGTGGTCGCAGCCAGTTTCACCGCTGCATGGCTCACCCGCGTACCCGGCTCTAGCATAATACACACCACAGAGCCTACCGGGATCAGCATCCGCTCGCCGTTTACTTCATCAATCACAGCAAACGCGCCGTCGCGCACATCAATACGCCCCATACCAATAAAAATCATTGAGTTACGATCTTTGATTGGAATAGGTTTTAAAGGAAGAAATGCCATTCCCTGCACTCCTAAATTGAATAAAAAAATTAGTGAAGAAAAAGGCGAGTCGCCCCGCCTTACAAATTTGGTTACAAAGGTTTAATCAACATCAGCCCGCAGCCAAAAGCTTTGGAGCGGCCGATACCGTTGAATAATGCCTGCTCCAGCTTTTGCACATCGGTGATTTTTGCCACACCAAAATAGTCCAGTGTGCTCAACTGGATGGGCCTGGCCCCGTCTTTTTTAACCACTTTATGCTGCTTGTAATTGCTGAACTCAATGCACTGAGTCAGCAACTCCAGACCACCCTTTTGTAGTTTTTTGTGAAGCCAGGCTTTTGCAGCAATATCAACAGCTTCATTCACGTTGCTATTTGCTTTTTGAGCCTGTTTTTTGGCATGCATCAAAACATCGTGACGGCGAGTTTTCTCTCCTTTTGGCGTAATATCTACCGTAGGGTTAGCTCGCAACGAGAACTGAACCAGCCCTTCCTCTTTGAGCTGATTCGGCTGTGTTTGCGTGACTATTTTCCAGCTTTTAATCGCTTCTTTTAGCTGACGCTTTGAGCGAATAAACACTGTTGGCACTGGCAGCGCCATATCCACACGAAACATAAAATCAGCCTGAGTCAGCTCGCTTTCAACAAAGCAACGCCACACCCACTGATGCTGCTTGTAAAGATCATCAGGATGTAAAAAGCCAAGATCTTCTCCCGCCTGGTCAGGATCAAAATACAATCGGCTTTCATACCAAAGAGTGTCAGACATATAGCACTTCCTCCGTATCCACCAACCCCCAACTGCTTTTAACGCCTCTAAATGTAAAGGCCCGGTGGTTTATCTCAAAGCTCAGTGGCACGTCATGCCGTTGCTCAGTGCCTTCTTGTGCTTCGCTGTCTATGATGTATTTCACCGGTGTTCCGGCTACCTTTTCATGCTCAGCTTGCATTCTTGGTGCCTGTTGCAACGCCAGCTCTAAAGGTAATTCCAAACACGCATTGTGGGGATCAACTAACGGAATGCCCGGCAAATATGACTTACGCCCTAAAAACTGCGGCCAAACCGGGTTTAACAAGGCATGATGCAGCTTTTTAAGAAAAACCGCGTCGCCTTCAAAACCTACCCAAAAGGCGGCATCAGCCAGATAAGCTCGGTGCGACAACTGCGTGTCCGGCTTACCACCGTCAGCCTTTGCCACATTCAGCGCCGTTTGGTAATCAAATGCCAGATCACCAGGTTTATCTATGCGCACGCCCATTCGCAATGCTGTAAGATCATTCAGAGGCTCATTTCGCTCACGTCCTAGCGATGCGCACAGCAAACCGATCACACCACTTTTTGTCGGATCAAGCTGAGTATTGCGCAGTTCAAAGGCACTTTTTAGCCCCCATGACTGCATTGGTCCGGCTAGTCGGATCAACAAAGTGCTCATTGACACTCCAAAGCACCTTGCAGTGCATCAAGCATCTGAGCTTCCAGTTGTGCAATGGTGCCACTGTCTTTGTCCTGATACTCTTCCAGATTGTCGATGTAAGTGCTGCGGCCCTCAAAAATAAAACCCGATTCGCCATACATAGAAGCCAGCTTCTTGGCGAACATTTCCAGTTTTTGTGCCGACTGGTGCTCAAGCTCGGCTTCATCAGGCTTGTCTATCATTACCGCCTGAGTAAATGCGTTACTCAGAGACCAGGGCGCACCATCTTTACGTACATTCACTTTGATATAGCTTGGCGGATTCTGCGCTGCAAAACTGTTTTGTTTACCCGAAGGCACCGCCTGAACTAACGCCCGGAAAAACCCTTTTACCGCGCCAGTCACCTGTTCCTTATCCTGTCCAAGATTGGCCGCCAGTTTATCAATATTGATCTGGGCATAGCGGTAATAACAGGCACTGTTAAAGTAAACGCCACCCATCATGCCAGAGCCTTGCTCACCTGCCTGTAACTCATCGTCCACAGCAGTGAAAAAGTCCATGGCTGGCGTAACGATATTGGTTGAAATTGCATGAGCAACCTGACACGCCGCATCAACATTGATATTGTTGTTATCTGCGACCATACGGCCGAATAATGCGATATCTGCGGCAAAAGCCTGTTGGTGCTTACCAAATACTTCACCCACTAGTTTTGCGAGCTTTTTATCTAGCTTCTTTTTATCCTCCCGGTTTAGCTCATCAAAATTTTCAAGTGCAATATTCTTAAGCGCTTCGACTTCATTCAACCCTAGGTAAAGCAAGTATTCAGTTTTGAACTTATGTTTTTCTTCTTTTTGCACCAACTTCAACTCAGCAAGTCCAAGTAAATTTTCACAGACTATATTACTTGCATCTTCAGGTTTGCCATTGGCAACCAAGAAATCTCTAATCTTAAAAGCTAGCTTACGAGTGCGTACCGCGCGGTCGCCCTGGTGTTCTACCACTGCATCGTTAAATGCCCCATGAGTGCGGATCGCACGCTTCTGACACTGGCTTGAGATCCGCGCCCGTTGTGAACCACCAAACACACAAGATTTAGGGGTGTTGGTGTCGTCGCGGTTTAGGTTGCTGGGGGCAAAGTTCTGTAATACATGAAATTCGATAAAAGACATAAGGTAACTCCTTTTTAATTTGTCGCGTCTGCTGAGTCTGTAGACTCATCGGATTGAATTGGTTTGGCCCAGTAATCTCTGGCCCATTTAAGTTGAATGCGTTTGTCGTCGCTATCCCAGTGATAGAGATCTTCCATCAGGGTTCGGTAATCAATGGCAATGTCTTTGCTTTTTAGAATTTGTACCATCTGACGCAGCGTTTGTTCTAACTGCTCGCCTTTGGCCTCCAGCAGGCATTCAAAGCGAAAACTCATGCCGGGGCGTTGATCTTTATCCGCCTGATACCAAATGTGACCAAAACTGCTATGTTGTGCTTCTTGATACACTTTGGCGTGACTTGCAAATAAACCAGCAACAAAAGCCTGCACTTTGGAGCGTTCATCCTCACTGGAAAGTAATGGCCCTAAGTAAGATATCGCCGTCAGTTGAGAGCCTTTTTGCAGATCCAGAGACTTCCTAAGCGCAGCCAGAATATCCCTTTTGGGGTAATCTGGATTACCCCACTGATATAACTGCCTGATGATGTCCTGAGTATCCTGACTCCAGTAAACGTGACGCTGCCACGTTCTTCCATATAGCGATTCTTCCAGTTGTTGTTTAGCGATACTCAAGCCCTTTTGTGCTCTAACTCCACCATAGCACCAGCTATGTGTTGCACCTTCGAATGCAGCAAAGGCAATTTCCTGGCACACTTTACGCCAACTAAATTTGGCCTCTTCACTGTTATTACTTAATGCCCAAATAAATTGTTCAAACGGTTCATTAAGCTTAGGCCAGTAGAAGCGTGCAGGGTTGATCGACTCAACTTTTGTTGAAATATCTTGTGTCCTGGCGCCATCTGGTAGCAGATGAGAAGCAAAGGTTCTGACTGCACTCAATAGCTGTCGGTGAATTATTTCAGCCCTCTGTATACCTTTTAGTAAAACCAGGCCATCTCGGCTTGGTTGTGTAGGGTCTTTTTCGACCAAATTAAGTGGTAATGGCAAACGCTCTTCAAACCAAGCTAAAGGGTTAGCTTTCTTGTTCTCTAAGCCCATTAACTGGCAATTAAGTTTTAGTTTATCGATAAGCTCGTTATCCTCAGCGGCTAACAACTGGATACCCGCTGGCCTTAAATCTTCAGGCTCTATACCCACTTTAGATGACTTCGCATATTGCAACAAACTCGCAGTATTTAGCCAAAATGCTCGTTCGAAGCTTAATCTGACAGGTAATTTTTTATCTTCTTTGTTGAAGTAATACGCGAAATAAGGCTCCTGCTCCATTTCTTTTGGATTAGGCAAACCCTGAGCAAAAAACATACGAGCAACGCTGCCATCTTTCTGGGGCAGTAAACGCACATGACGAGCACGCCAAGTGAGATAATCACTCAACCCTCGCATTTCACGAGCCTGAGGCTGCTCTGGCTCATTTTGCTCCCATACAGGCAGGTCCGTTTTGCGTTCGAGCCACTCTTCATTTTTAGGCATATGCAAATTGAGCATCAAAGTTTGGAACAGGTTTTCGCCCTCCACCATTACAACTGCACCGCCAACCAATGGGGCATTAGTCAGGTTTGGGTGCTTACCAAATTGTACCGAACTGCCACTCACCCCACCGCCCAAGCTAAAATATTGACAAACAAGTAGCTGAAGTGCGGCTTCATTTGCCGGTAGTGAAAACTCATGATTATCAGCAATGTGGTTGAATAGGGTTTTATTGTTACCGCTCGCCAGATCAGGAGAGAGCTTTTTAACCGATGTTGTTACGCCCTTTTCTTTCGTGAAGTTTGCTGTTTGAAAGAAGGGGTTTGTTTCTGAAAAAAGGTCAAACCGCTCTACGCACTTAGGCGAGCCAAGATAGCTGGAGACTTGCTCATCGAACTCTCCAGCTGCAAAAACCTCATCCCACTCGTCCGGTTCCAGGTAGCCATAACTGCGATACAAGATTGCCAGTAATAAGCGTTGTACCGATGCCACCACAAGCGGCTTTTCGTGCACTATCCGCTTTAACTTTGGGGCAGCCTCAAGCAAAGATAGTATTGAGTATTCGTTGGTTACCCCCTGTAAATCCAGGGCTGGTATCCAACTTTCAGTTAATAAATCGTATTTCATATTCCTTCACTCTCTGTAAGTAAACCAATTATTGCTTACCAATTTCATTAATTTTGGACAAAGCTTCACAGTGTTACTGCCACCTTTAACAAAACCGGAAACTCCACTTTTAAACTTTTCTTCTATCCACTTTAAGCCCAAATTTAGGATCTAACCTGAGCACTCCCAGTGCACTATTGGAGTAAGATAAGTCTGGGTCCAAAACAACTGGAATACAGTTAAACAGTGTTGGCGAACGTCGCCAGGTTTCTTTAGCAATAAAACCAAACGGCCAGCTCTCTTCTTGCTCCTTAAAGTGCGCCACCCACTTGGCGTGGCTCAGTGATATTTGTGCCTGCTTTAAACGAGCAATATCTGCTTTTTTAAGCCTTTCTCCAGCTCGCCAATCAATCGCTTCTGATTCTGCATATTCCTTTGCCCCGTGGTTAAACGCTTGCACATTTTGTGTATAGGGCGAAAACTCTGTGACCGGAAAAAGCACTCCTTCTCCGTTATCAACAAGAAAAATCAGTTGAACGCTGACACTGGTTAAACGCGTACTGAGGACAATGTCATCGTTTTCAATTTCACTATTCTTGTACTTTAATAGAGCTCTGACGCTCGACTTATCCCCATCAAACATCATCTCTTTAGCCAAAGTATATTGCGTCCGCTTGTCCAACCTGAATTCAAATGCCTTGTCGTATTCCTGCTCGAGCCAGGTTATTTGTTGGTCAACATCGGCATACACTTTATTGATCCATGTATCCATATCGTTATTAATATGAATGTCAAAGCCGCTCCCACCAACTTCCTCATTCTTCTCCCAAAGCAAGCGAGTTGTTACAGCCAGTAGATGTGAGGGGTAGATAAAGACCTCACCGTGACCAAACCACTCCCCATAGTCCTCAGGAATTTTATCCATTGATGGCAGGTAGATATTTAACGTGGGTGTTTTGATAAACTTAGAGCGAGCAGTGTTATTAATTTGATGACGCCAAACACGGCCAACTCTTTGCAAGAGCAGATCAATTGGTGCAATTTGGGTAAACATCTCGCATGCATCATAATCCAGACTTTGTTCCAGAACCTGACTCCCTATTAGGATCAAACATTTATCCTTCACTGGTCGGTTAGGGTTGATACTACGATGGTCCGCAGGATGTTTGCCAACCTGATATTCAATCATCTCTTCAATGGACAAACGTGTGGCTAATGGATACTTTGCATGAAAAGTTAGATACTCAACTCGACCATCACTTTCGTTGCAATGTCTTGCAATGAGCCAGGACATTTCCTGAACTTTATCAACGGTATTCAAAATACAAACAAACACACCACAACCTGCATTATTGGCTGTCGTTAGAACATCATTTGCCATATTGCTGATACACAACTTTGGAGATGTTGAATGCAGCTTTATCTTGTAAGTTCCGGGTGGGCTGGTTAGGTCTTCTTTTTTACTATCACTCTCAGTTTCTATAATTGTGTGAGACCTTGCCAGAGCACCTGAGCTGTATGTAGTGATCCTTGGATAGGGTTTATCTTCTACTTCAATCTCTGTTTCAGATGCTTGCCCATACGCCTGAACCAGCTCAACTAACATAGTTCGGGGCAAGGTTGCAGAAAGAATGATGACTCTAACATTAAGCTTGGCCATCCAGTGCAGCGTATTTTTAAGCAAATCTATCTGAAAACTCTGTAATGAATGCACCTCGTCCAGTATCAGAACTTTATTTGAGAGCCCAAATAGTCTGACAAAATTATGCTTATAGCGCATTGCAGCCATTAGCAACTGGTCAATAGTCCCCACACAGACACCGGCCAGTAAGCCATGCTTTTTTGATGTGAACCATTGATTTGCTACCACTGAGGGAGTGGTGTTTTGTTGATGCTGATAGTCGATACTTTTTAATTTTAATGCTTCATATTGCGGCTCAAAATCTGCGTTGCTGTGTTTTAAGTGGGTTTCTATATTCTGATACCCAAGCACATCTTTTTTGAGTAACCTTAAAGTCCGTTTGAATAATTGATTTGCTGTCGCTTGTGATGGCATGGCCACATACAAACCCGAGTGGCCCAGGTGGCGTATGAAATGATCGGCTAAAACCTGCGCCGCTTCTGTTTTACCACTCCCCATACCGCTTTCAATAATCGAGAGCCAGGGCAGCTCATTCAGCTTGATAAGCTCTAATACCTTTAATTGCAAAGCATTAGGTTTAAAACCAAAAACATCTATGAAATCTGCCTTGTTATTTGAAGCAGTGACATGCTTGATATTTAAAAAGCCAACAAGCGCATTGGCAGTATCCATCCTTTGCACAGCATTGTATTCACTTGCTGTGCAATACCTAAATTGTGATTCATCTGAACCAATCCAATCAGCAACCGAACAAAGCCCTGCCATATAAGAATACCAGGTTGGCGTTAAGGTTTGAGCTGCAAGCTGGTTAAATAGATAAAGGTCAATGGAAAAGTAATCGGCTAACCATTCTATCGCATTAGTCTGCACTTCGCTCCATTGCTCATCGCCGCACAAACCACATTGCTTTTTATTCGCTACAAATACACCATGATGACTGGCAACCGCAGAAAATATTACTCTCGCAACACTCTTATCTACACCATACTGTCCACAAAAGTAGTCATGTAAAATAACAAATCCTGAATTGCCATGTTTGGTCTCCGCGTCTCCACACACCTTGAATGTGTTAATGTCGAATAAACCCTTTACCCGGTCCTGCAACTTATACTGAAAGCCCGGTGTAATTTTACCAATATCATGCAGGGCAATAAGCAGTACTACCATTGCAATTGCGGTATCTTCATCAACTCCTTCAATAGCTAAAAACGGCTTGAGTAAAATAGTCCGCTCCTGAGCTACCAGCTTGAGGATAATCGCCCTGGCCACAAAGGCGACATCCAGCATATGACACACTGCAGGTAACGTGTTGTGCTCGTCGGCCTTGCCCCAGAAATTAAAAATATCGCTGTTAAAATCACTCACACTGTTACTTCCTTGCTTTTAATACACTTAGCTTACGACGCGAATAAAATGCCGACAATCCTGCGATTGCAACCAGTAAAAAAATTACCCGGTCTGGTGCGTTTGCTCAGCTGTTCCACAACAACCCCCTAGCCCTCAACTCCCGATAGCAAGCCGGTTCCATCACGATTTGTTGGGCTTCCGGGTGTGGATGCTGAACATCTAACCTCAAAATGCTGATCAGGTAATTGATTAATGCAGCGTTGGTTTTTATTTGCTTTTGGTGGTTGTGCATATCAAAGTCGTGTGCGATAACTTGTTGGGCGTACTCGCTTAGTCTTGGGTCGGGGATAATGGTCAAAGTGACTTCCTGCTGCCAGGCTTCGTCGTCTTTTTTGTATTTTTGTGCTTTGCTGATAAATTCCGGGGAGGCAGAGATGATACGCGATAACGAAAAGTCTTTGAACCCTTTGGCTTTTTCACAGTAGGCTCTCAGGTGATAGCGCAGCCCAGAATTGATCAAGGTATGAGGGCGGATCACCCGCTCGGTTTCGCCGCCTTCTTTTATTGACTGATAGCGAATATCCAGCACACTTTGTCGCCGACAGGCATTCAGTATGGGCCGCAAAATGGTTGGATTGAGCTTTCTGTGTGGTAATGCCAGCGCTGTGATGGTGGAGGTGCTCAGGTTATGGACGTACTGATCGCCGGTCAGGCTGGCGTACTCAGCAAAATCCTGAGAGATGTAATTAGGTGTAAAGGGGCTTGTCAGTACATAGGCTTTCTCAGACTCATTGTAGCTTGCTGCAATCTGGTAACGCTCGATAAAGTCGGTGACATAACGCCGTGCACTGGGCCTTGAAAGCTTGAATTTATCCTGGAATGTACCAGTTTGGATTTCTCCTTGCCAAAACAACACCGCTTCAATATACCGAAAATACTGCTCTTCCTTAGCCTGCATAAAACACTTTGGTAAACTTATCGTGAAATAAATGTATCAAAACCAACAGTGCAAGTCATTGACCTGAGACAAACTGCCAGAAAAATCGTGCTGGCATTTTTTTGATGGGAGATTAATAATCAGTTTTGGCGGCAGTGTACCCCGATAGGTAAGGGGCTGTGTTACAGTGATGTGAGTTCGATTCTCACCCTGCCGCCACTTCAACGCACTCACTGTATTATCTTGATTCACAAAGCCAAGTGTCGCTTCACAAGCTGGTTAGCTTGAGCAATAATCAAACTTGGCGGCAGTGTTTCCAATGGGTAACGGTTATATGCTGTTTATATATGATGTGAGTTCGAGTCTCGCCCTGCCGCCACACCTCATATAAGCCGCCGATTTAGCCACGCATATGCGGGGAACACGTCTGTCATTACGTAACGCCATACGCGCAGGTGCGGTTCAGCCCCGCTCCTGCGGGGAACACAGAGGCCAAGTCAGAAACACCTGCACCGTTGCCGGTTCAGCTCCGCACCTGCGGGGAACACCTACTGCAATAAACGACACATTGAATATATCACGGTTCAGCCCCGCATCTACGGGGAACACCCTGCGTTTCAGTAAATGCCACTTCAAACCCGCGATTCAGCCCCGCTCATGCGGGGAACACTTTTAGCGCCTAAGAGGGAAACATTTGTTTCCCGGTTCAGCCCCGCACCTGCGGGGAACACGCCAGGTAGCATAAATCACCAAACATACGCGTCGGTTCAGCCCCGCGCCTGCGGGGAACACGGAATATGTGAGAGTAGCCGCGTAATAGCGGTCGGTTCAGCCCCGCGCCTGCGGGGAACACCAAAAACTACGTAAGCAACTGAATTTAATACACGGTTTAGCCCCGCGCCTGCGGGGAACACGGACACACTGCGATTAAAGTGGGACGCCATGTCGGTTCAGCCCCGCCCGTGCGGGGAACACAGGCTGGTGCGTGCAAAGTAGCTGACTCCGTGCGGTTCAGCCCCGCACCTGCGGGGAACACATTGGGAGTCTACATGCGCATGTGGCCCCGCACCTGCGGGGAACACATTGGGAGTCTACATGCGCATGTGGCCCCCTGCGGTTCAGCCCCGCTCGTGTGGGGAACACAGGACGTGGCAAGTTTTCGATTTCATTGATACCGGTTCAGCCCCGTGCGTACGGGGAACACTGGCAGGTCCGGCACGGTGATCGGTTAAATCCCGGTTCAGCCCCGCTCGTGCGGGGAACACTCTAATGGTGCATTGCCGACGGCCGGACTGACCGGTTCAGCCCCGCTCGTGCGGGGAACACCCGAGGTCTATGTACCGGGCCTTGAATCTGCACGGTTCAGCCCCGCGCCTGCGGGGAACACCTAAAAGCGGGTCATCCTGCACAGCCCCCTTACGGTTCAGCCCCGCGCCTGCGGGGAACACGGCCACAATCAAAACAGGCGCTTTCGAGCTGCCGGTTCAGCCCCGCGCCTGCGGGGAACACCAGACCCGGACCCAGACCAAATTCCGGGTATACGGTTCAGCCCCGCGCCTGCGGGGAACACTGCGTTGAGCATGGGCCTGTGTGCCCGTTTCGCGGTTCAGCCCCGCGCCTGCGGGGAACAC
>NZ_PPUZ01000149.1:0-1035 GCF_004212645.1 Pseudoalteromonas rubra
GGCCTTGTTGATCAAATCCTGATAGCTCAAGCAACACTGTGGTTTCAGCTGTTTCCCTGATATTCAGGCATACCTAGCCCAGTCATTCTATTGAGCACTTTCACTTTTATCATCGCTTCAGTGTGCTGCTGATTGAATCCACGACTGACCAGCTTGTCACCCATGAGCTGTTTATACCGGTACATTGCTGTTTCCGCCAGTGAGCGTTGATGGTAGTTCACACACTTTTTCCACTCACTGCTACCTATATGCTTTGTTAAAATGACCGCGCTGTTACGAGCATGTCCATACTCCCACAACTGCGCGTTACACCTTGGTGGGATCACTGCGTCGGCCTTTTTGGCTGCCACTTCGGCATAACAGCCTCGGGTATCATAAGCGCCATCCGCTTTGACCGAGCTGACCTTCCTGCGCAGTGGTCTGAGTAAATCCCCCAGAACTTCTGAGTCACCTACGGAGATTGTAGACAATTCAGCGCCTACGACTTGGTGTGTATTTGCATCAACGGCCAGATGCAGCTTTCGCCATGTCCGGCGTTTGTTTGCGCCGTGTTTTCTCGCGTGCCACTCGCCGTTTCCGTACACCTTCAAACCTGTACTATCAACCACGATATCAATGCCTCCGGAAGTACTGGAGTTTGGTCTGTAATGAACAGCCAGCTCTGCACTTCGCTTGCACAAACAACTATAAGTTGGCGTATCCAAATCAAGCTTCATCATTGATATCAGTGAGGAAATAAAGCCTTGTGCAGCTCGAAGAGACAAGCGAAATACAGCCCGCAAAGTCAGGCAGGTCTCAATCGCCAGCTCAGAGAAATGATTAGCTCGCCCTTTACCGCCGTGATGTTGCGTGTTGTTCCACTGTTCAATCGCATCCTCGGAAAACCAAAGTTGGATGTTGCCTCTGGCGATAAGGGCTTTGTTGTAATCACGCCAGTTAGTGATACGCTTTTCTTTCAAAATTCAGTCTCGGTGTTTGCTTTTGAGATCTGATCACACAATGCAAGATTAGTTCAATGATTTAGGAAACAACGCC
>NZ_PPUZ01000015.1:0-50744 GCF_004212645.1 Pseudoalteromonas rubra
AATAGGGTCGATAACCAGGCAAAAATTTTGCTATTTAGTTGTTCTAAATGAGAAATTTTTAACACAGTTAGCTTCATATTTGCTCCTTCAAATTGAACAGGTATTAAGTGAAATTGGTATTACCCCGCAAGCTGAGTGCTGCTTACGGTAAATGCTTCCATGTTTTGTTGTAGCTGTTCAAAACTCATCGCCAGAGGCTGCGCCGGCGGATTCAGGCCAACCCAGGCATCACGTCCACCGTGTTTGGCCTGATACAGGCAGTTATCCGCAAGCTCCAGCACCTGCTCCCAGTCCAGCGGCTGGCCATTGCTCAGACGCAGCGGGTAAGGCGCAAACCCAAGTGAGCAGGTACACATAAGACGCTGAGCATCAGAGCCAAACAAGGCCTGCATAACCACATGGCGGATCCGTTCAATCAGCGGCTGGGCTTGCGATACATCGGTATCCGGCATGACCAGCAAAAACTCTTCCCCTCCCCAGCGGATCAGAACATCCTGCTCACGAAGTTGCAGTCTGACCAGTTGCGCAAACTGTTGCAGCACCTGATCGCCAACGGCATGACCATAGCTGTCATTGATCTGTTTAAAATGGTCGATGTCTATCAGACAAAAAATCGTGCTCTGCGATGCGCTGTGAGTGTGCGCCAGCAGTTTGTCGGCCTCGCTGAAAAAGTAATGGCGGTTGTGTAATCCGGTCAGGCTGTCGGAGTAACTGAGGGCCTGCAATTGGCGATTTCGCTCGTCCAGCTCAGCCGTTCTTTGCTTGACCTCCTCTTCGAGCAAAGAGAGATAACGCTTGTTTTGCCATCGCCAGTATAAAAAGCCCAATAATGCGACGGCCAAAATCAGCAGCAGTGCGCCGCGTTGCTGCGCCAGGCGGGTGTTTTCAAGAATTTGTTGGTGACGGAAGATCTCTTGCGCCTGTAGGGCATTGTCTTTTTCCAGCAAGCTCAGCTGTTGTTTTTGTGTTGCCAATGCGTACTGTGACTCAAGTTGCAGCAACTTATTATTACGCTTCTGAAAGTTAAGGGCATCTTTTGTCAGGGCATAGCGTTTCAGGTATAAATGCGCTTGCTGGTAGTCCCCCATCTGTACATAGGCGTTAGACATAACAAATTGCAGCTCGGCCTGCTCATCTAAAAACCGGGTGGCAAAGGTTTCCATTAATGCCGGCATAGCCGTATCCAGGGTTTGCTGAAAATCGCCCGACTGCAACCAGACCATAGACTGCAACAGCTTAAAGCGCAGCCGCATTCTTTGATTACGAACCAGCATGTTACTTTTTGCAACCTGATTCAGGATAGGTTGCGCCTGCTGATAACGGCCAAGTTTGAGCAATGCCCAGGCCCGCGCCAGCAAGAGTGTATCGTGCAACTCAGGCGCGCCGGTGACGACCAGACCATCGGATTGCAGCGTTGCAACCGCCTGATGATAACTGCCCAGCAAAACATACAAGTACCCCTGCCAAAGCCTGTGCTGTAGCTGCAATCGCTGAGTTACGTAAGGCGTTTTCTGGGGGTGATTGGTCAATTGCACTATCAGCTGGTGAACATCATCCAGCGAACGCTGGGCATAGGTGTAACGCTCAAGATCCATCTCCAGTCTGGCAATCGCCAGCCGGCTTTGTGCCATCAGCGCCAGGTCTTTTCGCTGTATGGCCAGCTGCAGCGCATCGTTATGCAACACCAGGCTTTGCTGATAATCCCCATATTGCTGACGAACTTGTCCTTCGAGCAACAAAGTCTGGGCAACAATTTCCAGTGCATCAATGTCCTGAGCATCACGGCGTAGCGCTCTTAGCTCGGGTAACAATGACAAGTCAAAGTCGCTTTTCAGCGCTTCGTTTAGTTCGGCCAGCGACTTTTCAAGCACACTGGGCGAGGCAAGCTCATTTGCTGTGGCAGGTGCACTCAACACCATACAGAGCAGCCAGCTCGCCAGCATAGCAATTCGCATCATGGGTTGGGCTCCTGCGGCAACATAGCCCGGTTTATGACAGCCCACTCCCGCACCTTGCTATTAATAAATCCGGATTCTGTGAGCGCTTTACGGATCACGCCCCGACGCCTGAGCTCTTTGAGGCCACGATTCAGTGCAGCAAATATTTGCGCGCCCTCTGGATGGCGTTTACTGACTATAAAATGCCGTGAATCAGGCAGCACCATTTTTACGCCCTCGATGGGTACATAGTCACGCCCTTCAAATGCCAGCTGCAAGGATTCACTGACACTGAAATTCACCAGCATGCCATCAACAATGTCGGTTTCGACCATATTCAGCATGCTTTCCCACGGACCAATAAAGCTGACCAGATTCATTTTGCTGTTTGTCAGCGCATGCCAGTCTACCCGCCAGCGCGGGTTAGCCACCAGCGTTAATTGCTCGAGCCCGTCTTGTGTGGTCTGATGCAGTGCCTGGTTGCGTTTAGCGACATAAATACCGGCTTCATACTCGCCAAATTTAACCACAGGATCGCTGACGTACACTGAGCCACGATAATTGATCACATCTTCATGCCAGACAGTACGCGCCAAAATCAGGCTTTCTCCGGCTATCATGTCGGTAAATTCAAGAATATTCACGGAAGGCTTGGGATTGAACACCACTTCCCGGGTTTCCCCGCCAAGGAACAGCGCTTGCTGCAACAACACCATTTCAATGATTTCGATATGGGAGCCCTGGGTGGTGGGCCGAAAGTCGGTCACATCAAGCACTGATCGACCTTGCAAAAAGGCCTGATAACGCTCAGAAAAGTTCTCGCTACTGATGATATCAACAATCAAAGGGTTGTGGGCTTTGGCACATTGCGACACAACGAGCAATAACAACACCAAAAACTTCATTTGCCTCCCCAGCACACAGGTAAGTCACAGCATCCGCTAGTATACAGGAAGGTGCGAACAAAAGTTAACCTTTAAATAACAACGCACCAGCCAAAAGCCGTAAAAACAACATACCAATCTCGGTTTTTAAAACAATAATAAAGACTTATAAAGGATAAGAAATGGTGAGTATCAGCGTCCCGCTCTGATTTAAAATGATTCTGAAATGAAAAAGGCCTTATTCAGGCCTTCAGGGGAGATGTTCGCAAAATCGCTTTTTTGAAGCGATTCAGCCGCATTGGAACCCCTTATACTGATCCGCTATCAAACCAGATATCAGGGAGATGGCGTATAGGTTCTGGCATGCTCAATACGCTCTTGCAGGCTGGGATGGGTAGAGAGGTACTTTAACCAGCTTTGCTCTTGTTCATCATCCAGCGATACCAATGACTCCAGCGCCTGGGCAAAGTCTTCGCCACTGTATCCAAGGCGTGCCAGTTGCGCCAGGGCATAGTTATCGGCTTCCCACTCCATATTCTGCGAGAACTGTAAGTCCATCAGTGCACTACCGGAGCCCAGTACCACCTCGGCAACAATATCCATATCACCTAGCAGTATAGCAATGGCGATACTGGCCACCGCCGCCTGAGACGCCAAGCGCACGCTGTGCATGCGCTCTACATGGCCAATTTCATGCAATATAATGGCTCTGAGCGCATCGGGTTGTTCGGCCAGAAGCAGTGCCAGCTCATCGGTGACCACCACCTGACCATGGGGCAACGCAAAGGCATTGGCGCCAAAGTGGTCAGAGCGATATACATCAATACGATATTTGTCGACAGATAAATCAAGCTGCGCCAGTGTGTCTTGCCACAAATCACGAACAGCCTGCTGTTGCGCATCGGACAGTTCACTGGGTGACAGCACCGTGCGCTCAATGAGCGCCATAGATTGCTGGCCCATTTGCTCCACGACCGCATCTGGCATGGTCTGTACGGCTGTCACCGCAATGCCAGGCACCAGTTTAAACAGCAAGGCATAGAGCAATACAGGTGTCGCTACCAACGCACACACTATCAGGGCCAGATTGGATTCAAGACTCGCCAGTAGCGAACTCTTGCCCGACTGAAACGACCAACGATGTGCCACATCCAGCGGCACAAAGCGCGCCCCGTCTGTGAAAGTCAGCTCACTGGCCTGCCCCGGCAAGTGTGCCGACACCTTGAGCGTCTCAACCAAGCTTTCGCACACACACTCGTCGTCGGCATAAATGGCAATGCGATCGCCACTGTGCCGGGCTGCACATTCCTGCACCCGACTGCTGCCTGGCTGATAAAAGTATCCCGGGATCATCAGGTCAAGGAGATATCAACGTCAAACACATTGGCGGCTTCTTCTGCAAAAGAAGAGTCTGCCTGCTGCGCTGTATCCAGCACCTGATCTGCCCCTGGCAACACCACAACCTGAGTTGCCTCAGCCAGTGCCCTGACCTTACGTACTTTAGCCCAGGGAAAAGCCAGGCCAGCTGTCAGCACAATCGCAGCGGCATTGGTCGCCAAAATCAGCGCATAGCGCTGTGGCTCCAGGTTCGATTTGAACTCAGCCACATCTTCAATCTGTGCATTGTTGAGAATATGGTTGCGGATCTGTGCCTGATAGATACCTTGCAGAGCAGAAATCACAAACAAATACAGAGGCACAATCAGGAACATGCCAGAGTTGACTCCGCCCAGCTCACCCGGGTTAATGTTGATATCGGCTACCAGACTCAATGCGATACCCAACATCATCATCATCAGAATACCCAGTACCGCCACCAGCAATGCGGCTTTGTAGTATGCCTTGCCCTGCAACTGCACATGGACCGGCTTGTCACCGTAAAGGATATTGCTGTGGATATAGGCATCAATGCGCTTCAGCACCCAGGGCATCGCCAGGTACAGCGTAAAAATACTGAAAAAAGGCAAGACAACAAAGTTGACCATGGCGTCGCCAAAATTGCCTTTAAAGGCAAAGCGAATATTGCGGTAACGGGTCATGCGCATGCTGAATTTGAGCCCCTGATTGATCATCCAGGGCACCAGCAGCACCAGCCCCAATGCCATCAACACACCCACAAGCGAGAAGTAACTCGACACCACACTGTAGATCACAAACAAGCCGACCGCGAGCAGGCGGCCTTTGAGAATTTGCAGCGGCGTTGCCAGGTAATCAAAACGATGTCCGTCCAGCACTGTATGACCGTAGAAGTATTGCTTATTGCGCACGGTGGCCCAGGCAGAGTAAATACCCAGTGTCAGTAGCGTAAGCAGAATATTGACAATCCAGATACCAAAGTATTCTTTACCGTTACCGGTGAATTGTAATTGAGAGGGTACAGTCTGACTGCCCGGTTGAGCAGCAGAAGGCGTAGAAGTCGAGTCCATTGTTGGCTTCCTTTTTTCATTATTATGCGTTTTCACACGATTGAAGGTCTCATGGCGAAATGTCCCCATGAAAACCACGGAAAAGTACATCAGAACGGCAATAAGTGCAACGCATAAAAAGCAAAACGCCGACGTAACTTGTCAGTTACCTCGGCGCTTAGTGCTGGTCAATGTGCTTGTTTTACTTAGCAGGCGCGGGTCAACCAGTTCAGGAAGTGACGGGCTTCGCTGCCACTTGAAAATTGCGTTTGTTTGCGGCCTGTGCCATCAGCAAAAACGACTTTTGATTTGTTCACCGAAATTGAGCGAATAGGTTGCTCAACACGGATCTCTGTTCCGTTGTATGTATAAGACATAATAAAACTCACTTTTATAATGCGCAGCCTGGCGGCTATCGCTTTAGACAATAAACGAGCTTTATGACAGTTTGATACCAAACCTAAAAAAATCGCGATCAATTTTTCGACACTTTTGAGTCTGCAAACCGACGCGTGCTTCAAAGGAAATGGTACTGGCGATCTTAATATCTGCATTCACAACGTCCCCATCTGGGGTAACTGCAGTGGTATATCGCCTGACTATAATAAGCTCTACTTGTAATTTTTAATGCGGGCTTACTGGATCAAGGCAAGAGGGCATTACTTCTATGACGCTTTAAATCAGAGGTTATTTAAAGCAAGTAGGTAATAATATCGAAAAAGTAGTTTAATGCAAGAAAAATTTACTGACTTTTTGTCTAAAAAAAGCAAGGGTGCCACTTTGACACCCTTCATATGCATTCTTATGACTGAGGTTCATATCCTAGGTTGGGCGACAGCCAGCGCTCGGCTTCTGCCAGCGTCATATTGCTGCGCTGAGCATAGTCTTCAACCTGATCCTGCTGAATGGCTGCCACGGCAAAGTATTTGGAATCAGGATGGGAGAAGTACCAGCCGGATACCGCCGCGCCCGGCCACATGGCATAAGAGCTGGTGAGCTTCATGCCAATGCGGCTTTCTACATCCAGCAACTGCCAGATTTTGTCTTTCTCGGTGTGCTCAGGACACGCCGGATAACCCGGTGCCGGACGGATCCCCTGATAATTCTCGCGAATAAGCTCCTCGTTACTGAGCTTTTCATCTTCAGCAAAGCCCCAGTATTGCTTACGCACTTGCTCATGCAGGTATTCTGCAAAGGCCTCGGCCAGACGATCTGCCACGGCTTTTACCATGATTTTGTTGTAATCATCTTGCTGCTGCTCAAACACCTCAGCCAGGTCATCCTCTTCCAGGCCACCGGTGACCGCAAAGGCACCAAAATAATCTGGCGTGCCTTTTGGCGCGATGTAATCGGCCAGACAATAGTTTGGAAAATCGGTTTTTTCGGTTTGCTGGCGCAGCTGACAAGACTTCAGCAGCACTTCTTCACGGCTTTCATCGCGATAAATTTCAATGTCATCGCCCACCCGGTTGGCCGGGAACAAACCAATTACGCCCAGCGGTTGTAAACTGCCTTTGGCGCTCAGCTCGTCGAGCATGGCATTGGCGTCGGCAAAAAGTTTTTTCGCTTCTTCACCCACCACCTCATCTTCCAGAATACGCGGGTATTTGCCCGCCAGCGTCCAGGTCATGAAAAAGGGTGTCCAGTCGATATACTCGCGCAAGGTGGCAATACTGACGTCTTTAAACTCGGTGATGCCCAGCTTTTTGGGCACCGGTGGGGTGTAATTTTCCCAGTCGAGTTTAACCGCATTGTCGCGCGCACGGGCCAAAGTCACGGGCTTGGAGCGGGGCTTTTTACGCGCCTGCTGGTCGCGTACCTTAACGTATTCACTGGCGGTTTTTTCTAAAAAGCCTGGCTTTTGTGTGGCACTCAGTAAACTGGAAACCACGCCCACTGCGCGGCTGGCATTGTTCACATACACCACGCCCTTGTCGTATTGCGGTTCAATCTTCACCGCGGTATGGGCCTTAGAGGTGGTTGCGCCACCGATCAGCAATGGGATCTCAAATCCACGACGGGTCATTTCTTTGGCGACATGGACCATTTCATCGAGCGACGGGGTGATCAAACCCGATAACCCAATGGCATCGGCATTTTCATCTATGGCCGTTTGCAGAATTTTCTCTGCCGGCACCATTACGCCCAGGTCCACAACCTCGTAGTTATTACATTGCAGCACCACACCCACAATGTTTTTACCGATATCGTGTACATCCCCTTTTACCGTCGCCATGATGATCTTACCATTACTCTGACCGGCCTGTTTTTCTGCCTCAATGAAAGGGTCCAGATAAGCCACCGCCCGCTTCATCACGCGTGCAGATTTAACCACCTGAGGCAGGAACATTTTACCGGCACCAAATAAGTCGCCGACCACATTCATACCATCCATCAGCGGGCCTTCGATCACCTCAATGGGTTTATCAAACTGCTGACGACAGGCTTCGGTGTCTTCTTCAATAAATTCAGTAATGCCTTTAACCAGGGCATGCTCCAGGCGTTTGGCCACAGGCCAGCTGCGCCATTCCTGATCTTCCGCTTTCTCAGCCTGTGCCATCCCCGAATAATTCGGTGCTATCTCGACCAGACGCTCACCGGCGCCAGGGTCAGTGTTGAGGACCACATCCTCTACCGCCTTGCGCAGTTCATCGGGAATATCATCGTATACCGTCAGCTGACCCGCGTTGACAATGCCCATGTCCATACCGGCCTGAATGGCGTGATATAAAAACACCGAGTGAATGGCTTCACGCACCGGGTTGTTACCGCGGAATGAGAAAGACACATTCGACACCCCGCCCGACACTTTACAGTGCGGCAGGTTTTGCTTGATGCGTCGGGTGCCTTCAATAAACTCGACAGCATAGTTGTCGTGCTCTTCAATCCCCGTTGCCACAGCAAAGATATTAGGGTCAAAAATAATGTCTTCAGGCGGAAAACCCAGCTCATCCACCAAAATGCGATAAGAGCGTTCACAGATCTCAAACTTGCGGTCGGCGGTTTCGGCCTGGCCCGTTTCGTCGAACGCCATCACCACCACAGCCGCACCAAAGCGCTTAATGATCTTCGCCTGGCGCTCAAACGGCTCGCGACCCTCTTTGAGTGAGATAGAGTTCACGATGGCCTTGCCCTGAATACATTTCAGGCCCGCTTCAATCACTTCCCATTTAGATGAATCGACCATAATTGGCACACGGGAAATATCCGGCTCTGAGGCAATCAGGTTCAGGAACTTAACCATGGCAGCCTTGGAATCCAGCATCGCCTCATCCATGTTGATGTCGATCACCTGGGCGCCGTTTTCCACCTGGCTGCGTGCCACATCAAGTGCGGCTTCGTAATCTTCTTCCAGGATCAAACGCTTAAAACGCGCCGAGCCGGTTACATTGGTTCTTTCACCAACGTTAGTAAAAATGGCTGTAGATTGCGTCATATCAGTACTTCCTAATTCAGATTACAAGCTTCAAGGCCCGCCAGGCGCATTCTGACTTCAAGCTCAGGCAAAGTGCGCGGTGCCACCTGTTCCAGCCCTTTCACAAAAGCGCGAATATGTTCGGGTGTTGTACCACAGCAACCGCCCACAATATTAATAAAGCCTTCTTTACCCCAGTCAATGATCTCTTTTGCCATTTCAGGGGCTTCCAAGTCGTACTCGCCAAACTCATTCGGCAGGCCCGCATTCGGGTGCACCGACGTGTAGGTCTCGCACACCCGCGATAGCTCCTCAACATAAGCACGCAACAGATCCGGTCCCAGCGCGCAATTGAGCCCAATCGAGATAGGTTTAATATGACGAATCGAGTTGTAAAAGGCTTCGGTTGTCTGGCCTGATAATGTTCGGCCTGATGCATCGGTAATGGTGCCGGAGATCATCACCGGCAGGGTTATGCCGGTGCGCTCAAAGGCTTCTTCCACCCCATAGGCCGCCGCTTTGGCATTCAGCGTATCGAAGATGGTTTCAATTAAAATCAAATGTGCGCCGCCTTCAATCAGGGCTTCGGTCGACTCAATATAGGCCGCCACCAGCTGATCAAACGAGACATTGCGATAACCCGGGTCGTTCACATCCGGTGAAATCGAACAGGTTTTTGAGGTTGGCCCCAAAACACCCGCCACATAACGCGGCTTACTCGGGTCTTTGGCGGTAAACTCATCACACACAGCCCGTGCCAGCCGGGCCGACTCGACGTTGATCTCGCGGCTCAGGCTGGCCATATCGTAATCTTCCATCGAAATGGTGGTGGCGTTAAAGGTATTGGTTTCAATAATGTCCGCACCCGCTTCAAGATAGTCACGGTGGATCTGACGGATCACCTCAGGCTGAGTCAGGCTTAACAGGTCGTTATTACCTTTGATAAGGACATGCCAGTCTTTAAAACGCTCGCCCCGATAGTCCTCTTCCTCAAATTTGTGTTTTTGGATCATGGTGCCCATGGCCCCGTCGAGGATCAAAATACGCTGCTGCATGGCTGTTTTCAGCGCGTCAGCGATGGCTGCGCCGTCAATCGCGGTGGTGGTATCTTTATTCGGCATAATTGTTAGTCCTTACATCCTGGCTAACCAGATTAATATCGTACGGAGTGGTCTGGTAAACATAGTAGTTTAACCAGTTGGAGAATAACAAAAAGGCATGGCTTTGCCATGTCTTGGATGGCTTGGCGGTCACATCATCTGCGGGAAAATAATTTTCCGGCTTAGGTGCGTTTGGCCCTTTTTCGCAATCGCGGAAATATTCTTTACTTAAGGTATCGGCATCGTATTCCGGGTGCCCGGTAATATACACCTGACTGCCCGATACATTTTTGATCAGGTAGGCTCCAACTCGCTCGGAACCCGCCAGCGTCACCAGCTCCTCACAGGCATCTATTTTACTGGCCTCAATATGGCCATAACGGGAATGAGGCACCAAAAATTCATCGTCAAAGCCACGGGTTAGCGCACCATGTTCAAAGTAGCAGTGGTGGCGGAACACCCCGCACAGCTTGTCTTTTTTAAGCTCCCGCTTCAGACCATGGTGGTGAAACAGGCCGGCATGTGCTGCCCAGCAGGAGAATAGCGTTGAAGTTACATGGTGTTCGGCCCAGTCGAAAAATGCCTGCAATTCTTCCCAGTAAGTCACTTCTTCATATTCAAGATGTGCTAATGGGGCACCAGTGACAATCAGCGCATCGTAGTTTTCTTCTCTGACATCCGAAAAATAACGGTAAAACATATTCAGATGCTGCTCGGAATTGTCGGAGCTGCGATGGGTGTCCAGGCGCAGCAGATCCACGTTCACCTGCAAGGGCGTGTTGGCCAGCAGGCGAATAAACTGCACTTCGGTTTCCACCTTATTGGGCATCAGGTTCAGTATGGCCAGCCGCATTGGCCGGATCTCCTGCGTGCTGGCGCGGCTTTGTGGCATCACGAAGACATTTTCGTGGCGCAAATGGCTAATGGCAGGTAAATCGTCGGTGACTGTGATTGGCATGATGTTCCCCTCAGTGACAGGACCCTAATAAACAGATCCGCTTTCCAGCGACATTATGACGTAATGGGAATAAATTTCAACTTCTAGATGTTTAGCCGTCCAAAACCAATTATTCTTCAAATGCCGCCTTCAACAATGCACAGGAACGTTGCAAAACATCATCAAGTGCCTGTATCTGCTGCGCCAGCTGTGGCACCTGATCCGCAATCGCCCGCTCCAACTGTGCGGCCAGCTCGGCACAGCGCAATAACCCCAGATAACCCGCCTGGCCTTTGAGTGTGTGCGCCATTCTGATGGCGCCCTCGATATCCTGCGCCTGCAAGGTCTGCGTCAGAGATGCGCAAAACTCGCGCTGGGCGGCGATAAACTTGTCGGACATTTTATGATAAAAGGCCGCGTTACCATTAACGTGTTTAAGCCCCTGAGCAAAATCAAGCAATTCACAGGACTCAGGTTCAGGCGGGGCGGCAGGCTCCGCGGATAAAACAGGCGGTGGCGCACTGGGCAATGGCGTGTTGTCCTGCGCTATACTCTGCCTGAGCGGCTTGCGATGCAGCCACTGGTAGATCTTCTGATATGCCAGCTCAACGTTTATGGGCTTAGCAATATGATCGTCCATTCCGCAGGCTTTAATTTGTTGCAGGTCGTGCTGCATCACATTGGCACTCAGGGCAATAATAGGCACTTGCCCACAGTCGGGCATGTTGCGGATCTCCCGGGTTGCCGTGTAGCCATCCATCACTGGCATCTGACAGTCCATTAAAACCAGGTCTACCTGGCTATCGCACAAACGCTCGATGGCCTCTTTGCCATGCACTGCCGTGATCACCTCCATGCCCGCATCCTGTAAGATCTCCTGAGCAATTTCGCGGTTAATATCGTTATCCTCTACTAACAACACCACAGCGCCCGACAGGGCCTGAACAAGCTGAGTTTTATCAAGCCGACCTGATTGCGGTACGGGTTCATCCTGTTCAAGCGCAATATCAAACTCAGCCGTAATCATAAACTGAGCCCCCTGCCCGACTTCACTTTCGCACCAGATTTTGCCCCCCATCAGACGGACCAGATTTTTACAAATCGCCAGTCCCAGACCCGTACCACCAAATTGCCGGGTGGTTGAAGTATCGGCTTGTGTAAAAGGTGAAAACAACGTTTGCTGCTGCGACTGGGAAATCCCAATGCCAGAGTCCGAGACCGTGAACAAGAGTTGCACACCGCGCTCGCTACGAGCCTGAATTGCCAGCTCCAGTGAGACTTTGCCATAACGGGGAGTAAACTTAACAGCATTACTCAACAGGTTGAGCAACACCTGGCCAAGGCGCAGGGGGTCACCCATCAGTACCTCAGGCAAATCCTCCGCACAGTGCACCTCAAAGGTCAGTTGCTTTTGCTCCACCCGGGTTGCGATTAATTCGCAGGCATGATCCACCACCTTAGCCAGGCGAAACGGCACCAACTCCAGGCTCAGCTTACCGGCTTCAATTTTTGAGATATCCAGAATATCGTTCAGGATCAGTAGCAAGCTATCCGCCGCATATTGGATCTTGTTCAGGTAGTTGCGCATTTTGGGGGGCGCATCGATTTTCATCGCCAGGTGCGTCAGCCCGGTTATAGCATGCATGGGTGTGCGAATCTCATGAGACATATTGGCCAGAAACTCCGATTTGGCCCGCGTAGCGCTTTGTGCGGCCTGCATGGCTTCGAGGAGCTTTTTCTCGGCCTCTTTGCGCTCCGTGATATCACGAATAATGGCAGTAAAGTAGGTAATGTCTCCAACCTGGGTTTCGGCCACGGCCAGATCAATGGGAAAGCATGCGCCATTTTTATTCCTTGCGGTCACCTCACGCTTATTGTCTATGACCTTTTTGACCCCGGTGGCGAAATAATCCTGCATGTACTGGTCATGTTGGCTTCGATCAGGCTCAGGCATCAGCATTTTTAGATTGTTACCCAGCACCTCTGCGGGCTCGTAACCAAACATCTCGACCGCAGCCGGGCTAAATTCCTGCACCTCTCCACGGGTATTGATCACGATAATGGCGTCGGCAGCGGTATCTATGATTGCGCGAGTCATGGCCTGATTTTCAATCAGTGAGTGCTCCTTACGCATCTGCTCTGAGATATCCTGAACAATCCCGACCACCTTACTGCGCCCGGTATTACGGTCCTGGCAACGCTCAGCCACCAAACGGACAAATCGTCGTGCGCCCTCTTTGTAATGCAATTCATAACTAAAATCGTGGTGGGTCTGTTGCTCATCTAAGATGGCACGCATCGCAGGCTCTGCAACATCTTCTGAATGACCGAATAAAGCACGTAAACTGACCCGCTGCGAAGGATCTGCCCCCACAATGTCGTACGCTTCATGAGAAAAGTGCATCAGGCCGTCGTCTAGCTCCCAGCGGCCCAGCCGCGCCATTTTTTGCGCCTGTTCATAGTTGAGATTTGCGCTGCGTAATTCCTCTGTGCGCAAGCTGACCTGAGATTCCAATTCCTGCTGATTTTTAGCCAAAGCAGCGATATGTTCGGAGATAGCATGAGACACCCAGCTGAAGGTATTTGCCAAGGTTGCAATTTCCTTAAAGCCCGAACGCACGGGCTTGAGCGGTTCAGCGCCACTGGCCAGCAGCGTTGCCTGCCTGGCCAACTCTCCCAGCGGGGCAATAACACGCCTGCGCAGCAATATCATGACCAGCAGCACCAGCAACCCGCAGCCACTCCACAGCAGCAGCAAGTCAAAGCGAATTTGCTGCCACAGCGCCTGCTCACTAAAAGCCAGGTTATAACGCAGAAAAACCAATCCACGGCGACTGGAACGCAGCTCAAGGTGCGACGGTAAGGCAAAGCTTTGTAGGGCTTCAAGTTGGCTATGTTCGCTCGAAAAGGTGATCACGGGCATATTGCCAGCCAGCGCCCTGGTGAGTGACTCAGCAGAGCTGTGACTGGCTATCTCTGGTAATGATTTGCCGATATCAGAAAAGTGGTTGCTGAATATAACCCGCCCGGTGCTATCGGTCACCGCAATGTTCAAAACCTCAGGCACAGTGCCCATCACAGAGATATCATGACGGATCTCATCGGGCTTATTTAAGCTCAAATTCACTTCAACATGGCGCTTAAGTGTCAGCAGCATATAGTTTGCATGAGACTGGTGGCTCGTTTGAGCAACATCCCGGCTGCCAGTGTAAATCACTATGGTGCTGAGCGTCAGCACAATCAGGCAAAATGCAATAATCCCCACCGGCACCCAAAATGCCAGTGAGCGCGGCAATACCACACGTCTCATTGTATAACAAACCTCGCATCGACCAGGCTATGCAGATCAACGTCGGCGTCTATCATATGATGCTCAACCAGCACAGATAACAGCTGCTCAGCCGTTGTCTGTAACGGCGGGGTTTTGCCCTGACCAACCAGCAGTGCCCGGTTTGTTGCCGCATCGGCAAGCACCATACCATCGAGCGCAGAAAGCAAGTCATCCGGCTCAAGCCCCAACCTGGGCGACATCAATTCGGCGGCATGATGTGGGTGCTGTGCAACATAGGAAAGTGTTGCAAACTGTGCCCAGATCAGCGCCCGCAATGACGCCTGATGACGGCTCAGCTGCTGCGTTCTGACCACCAGCACATCCACAATTTTTCCGGGGATCTCTGCACTGTCGAAAATAATTTGATGTTCATGATTAAGTAACTGGGTCGTTACCGGCTCAAAGGTGACGACGGCGTCAACATGGCGTGTCTGCAAAGCATGAAAATGCTGATTGACCGGCAAATGCACCGCTTCAATGTCGGCCATTTGCAATTGTGCGGCTTCCAGTGTTTCGTGCAACATCAGCGCTCCCACGGCAGTTTGCTCATAAGCAATACGCTTGCCCTTAAGTTGCCTCAGATCGGTCACAGATTGACGCGCAACCACGGCATCAGCACCATTGGAAATATCCATGATCAGCACAATATTCAGCGCAATGCCCTCGCCAGCTAGCACCAGGGCTTCATCAAGCGTCAACGCCGCCACCTCAATACGGCCATGCCGAAATGCATCCATGGTATCGGTGGCTGACATCAGTTCGACAAGCCGAATGTTGTCCGCCAGATAACCCTGTTGTTTGGCCAGGCGTAGCGTCTCGTAGCCTGGCCAGACATTAAAGCCGACCCGCAGCTGTGCCTGCGGTTGCTCCGTGCAAGCACACAGCAGTATCCATACCCATATCAAAAACAATGATCTCACCTTGCCTCCCGGACAGATAAGTCAGTGGTAAAGTCCTTGTTTGTATTCTAGTCTTGATTTAGGCGTTTGGGAGCTGTGGCAGACAATCCCACAACGGATCAACACAAATTCAGCTGAGGGTTTGACTTAGGATGAGCACAATGGAAACAATTCTGATTGTTGATGATGATGAGTTTGTATTGGAGTATCACAATCACATGTTGTCCTCAAAATACCTCATCAGGGAAGCCAGAAGCGGTGAAGACGCGTTACAAGCAGCACAATCCGGCGCTGTGGACCTGATCCTGATGGACATACAGATGCCCGGTATGAGCGGCTACGAGGCTGCATATAAGTTACGAATGGCCGGGCACACCATGCCTATTTTGTTTTTCTCGAACCTCAACTCGTTAGATGAGCGCTTAAAAGCCTATGATGCCGGCGGCAACGACTTTATTGCCAAACCGGTAGACGAACAAGAGCTGCACATCAAGGTGTCTGCCCTGCTTAAATCGCATAAGGCGCGCGTAGCTAAGCCAGACGACGCCGAAGACGTGGCTGTCAAAGCCTTATCGGCGCTTTCTTCGCTGGGAATAGTGATGGGGTTTTATCGGGATAGTTTTCACTGCCATGAGTTGGAACACCTGGCCGAGTCCGTTTTTAACGTCACGCGCGGATTCGGGCTCAAATGTTCTTTGATCATTCGAAGTCACAACACCAGCCCCTGTTTTTTTGATGACGGGGTAGTTAAAAATATCGACGCGGCTTTACTGGAGTCGTTACACGGGGCAAGCCGGATCATGGCATTTGGTAAGCACAGGGCGGCGTTTAACTGGCGCCGTGCTTCCTTACTGGTAAAAAATATGCCTGAAGATCCAGAAATGGCGGGCACAATGCGAGATTATCTCGCCTATGTGATGGATGGTATGGAACAATGTATCAACCGGGTGTTGCTGGAGCAGCAGTTGCGTCAAGCCATCCGCCAGTTTAAAACCCAAAATACCAACATCAAAAACGGCATTGTGGGCCTGATTGACGATTTAGAAACTCAGCTGGAATCTTTGTTTTGCACTTTGAGTATAGATAACGAACTCTCTGAAGAGGCGGAGCAGCAGCTCCTTAACATGATCCAGGCGGCAAGGGCGTCTGCGGACACCAAACTCCAGTCCGGTAAAGAGGTTGAGCGGCAACTCACCCAGCTAATTGCAACCCTCGATGATCGGGCGGCCAGCACCAACAGCGCTGATATAGAGTTGTTCTGATTTCTTTGTTGTGCATTTGTTACTTAACATGCGCCCACATAAAAACATCACACTTTTTTTCTATTCCCACTTTTATGTACAATAGCTGAAAACTCAATAATAAATAGAAAGGAAATTTAAGTGAAAAAGCTTATTTTTGGCTGCGCATTGTTAATGGCAGGACAGGCTCAGGCGGCCTGGATCACAGTCAGCGGCAAAGTTAAAGATGTAAATATATATTCCAGCAGAGATACCATTTTGGTCACGCTGGACTCTGTTACCAGTGACATCAACACAAGCTGTTCCAATAAGAGAACCCTTGCGGTCAGTTATAATCTGCCCACTGAAAGGCGCAACCGCATGTACTCTATGCTATTGTCACGTCAGGCTGCTGGTAAAAATGTCAACCTGACCTATGAATCGACAAGTTGTGAACCGTGGGATTCAAATAGCTCTGTATACAGCCGTATCGTACGTATGAACTAAATATATTTTGAGCGACCCGCCTCATTCAGATTGTAAAACAATCGAATCCCCGGGCTGTGCTGGCATGACACCATGCAAACCGCAAGGATTTACATGGTGCTGATTGGAAAGGGATAGTGAAAGGACTAACTCGCATCAGGGCGATGCGATGGCAGGACTAATTAGGTTGCTCTGCTGTGATCAGGCTGATGTATCCCGTTGATGTCAGCTGATGGGTGACCTCTGTAATAAACCAGTCGCCTTTGAGGTGATCCACTGAGTTATCAACCGAGATTAATGCCCCGGCAACAATCTCTGGATTGCCAGGCACAGTGAGCCGAACCGCGCCATGGGCGCGCTTCAGGCGCGTCAGTTGACTATTGGCAGCCGCTTGTGCGCTGGCTGCATCCGGGTAGAGGTAAGGTAGCTTAATCGTGGGCGCTTCGCTGCCCGCCTGCACCGACATGCGCTGCGCCTGATCTGAGTCGTGATAGAAGCCTTGTACAGCCCCCACCAGGTGATAATGATTACTCACTCTGGACCAGTGTATTATCTGATGGTTACCCAACGTAGCCGAGGTCACAGTTTGCCCGGACAATGACTGCCCGCTTCCTTTGGCAACAAACAGCAATTTACCGGCCGCCACCTTCATTACGGCGTCGTAACGCAAAGCAAGACGCGTGAGCAACTGCATGTCGCTTTCGCTTTGGTCCAGATGTGGCAAGGTAATACTGCGCAACGCCTCACTAACCCCACTTTGCAAGCCATATTCTGAGGCAATTTGCGCCACCAAATCACCTAATGTGACAGGCGTTTCATCCCCTTGTGGTGGCCAGGAGCGAAATCGGGGCGACTTAAAATCGGCATCCCACATAATGCTGTTACCATACAAAGTCAGTGCTCTGGCAGGCCCTGTGAGTTCGTATGCGCCCACATCAAACTTGCCCACCGGCGTGAGTGCAGCATGGGTGTCTGGCGTGCCATTTTTGTACCCCATTGCGATTTCAAGCACGTTACCCGGCTCCGGGAGCGCAATTGGCAGCTCCTCCAGGTTATCAAACCGCACCTTGCACACATCACTCAGTAATCCAGTTCGCTGTATTACACTGACCTCAACGATCCGATCTTTGAGACGCTTGGTGACTTCATTGCCATTCGCTTTGATAGAAAAATAGGGTTGCTGATTCATAACTAATCCCAGATATTGATCACATGCTTGGTCTTAGGCTTGGGCAGCTCAGGTAGAAAAATTTCAATGCCTGCCGGATAGATAGCGCCCAGCCCGGCCAGGCCGCTGTTGGCACCCAGTACCTTTTCCACCGTACCTGAGCTATTCCCGTAATGGCGATAGCAGATCAGATCCAAGCAATCGCCATCACGCGTAACGTAACTTACCCCTTTCATAACGTCTCCTTATTCGGGTTCCTTGAGTGCCGCTTGGTATCGGCTTAAGCGCATTGAAAACTGGATCTCTCTGGGAATACCATCGTTAAAAAACAAGGTGCGGGTTTCACTGATACTGCTGATCACCCATTTACCCAACACCCGGCCCACACTGGGGTTCGTTTTACCACTTTCTTCGACATAGCCCAGGGTCAGTGGCTGCCCCTTAGATGCTTCTTCGCGCATATAGTCGAGCTGTTTTAGGCCGTTTTCGACGATCTGTGGAAAAATGGTGCCTTCAAGGTCCAGGGTTTGTTCACCCACCCCGATAAACTGCATGAGGGGGCTGTTTTTATTGGTTGGCGCATCTAGCGACTTCCAGCGATACTGGGTGTCGTATTTCAGCTTGTTAAATGCCGCTGTACTGACCGAAAACTTATAGTTGCCCAGCTGCATCATATGTCTGGCATGATTAGTATTACTCATTGTTCACCTGAATTATGAAATGTGGGCTCAAGCCACTTGATTAAAATAGCGTGCATTCATGTCCCGAATGGCCTGGTGTTGCTGCTCCTCAAGGATCTGCTTAACCTGAATGGCAATATCCTGAGCCTGTTCACCACTACGCGCATTGACTGTGATATTGGCGTTTACCGTTACATGCGCACCCTGATACGCTGTGGTACTTTTTGCCGACACCGGCTCTGCAGATGATGTTGCAATGTCCGGCGAAGCCGACAAAGACTCTGGCGAACCAGCAATATTAGCCTTGTCTGCAAGCGCATCGCTGGTGCTGGCTGATGTGTCATCACTAAACCAGCTGCTAATATGGGACCCCACCGCGGCATTGGTGATAAACCCGGCCAATGGTGCCGCCATTTTTAGCCAGGGGCTTTTGCTTTTTTCCATCAGCCCTGTGACTGCTTTGGCTGAAAGCATGCCGCCGAGTGTGCCGCCAATCACTCCGGCTTTTTGCGAGCCACTCAAAGACTCATCGTTGGCGGCCTGCCATACGGTGTGATAGTTCAGCGCATCGCCAACAAAGTTGCCAACTTTGGCCACTTTGTGTGCGCGACTCTTGTCATTTCCGGTGACTTCAGCCAACGCGGATGCGGTGCCTGCGGCCAGATTAAACGGATTGATAAACTGATTTTTGATAAACCCTTCGGCCAGACCCAACACATGATTACCATCGCCACTTTGTGAGGCCGTAACAGGTGCACCGACCTCATTTGTCTGAACGAGAGTTTTCCCGGCACTACCTCCGGTATCTGGTGTCGTCTGAGATTGGGCAGGTTCATCATCAGCAAACCAGCCACCGAGCTTTTCACCCAGCCAGCCGCCAACAGACTCACCGCCCATCGCGCCCAGCGCGCCTCCGACCAGGCCACCAATGGCAGTGCCAATACCTGGGATCACCGAGCCAATGGCTGCACCTGCTGCCGCACCAGCCCAGGCACCGCCCGCACCGCCGACGGCGCTGCCAACCTGCTGCGTTTTCTGCTCAGCACTCAGAGTGTCATCTGACAAAGTAGTCGCCACATCCACCGCGCCCATCACAGCACTCAAAGGGGGAGCCAGCTTACCGAGCATTTTGGCTCCGGGCAGACGACCAAATAACCCGCCTTTTTTCCCTGCAAATTCCCCCAGCTTGCCAGCTTTCGCATCATTTGCCGCAGCCTGCACCTCAATCGACTTTGATGTCGCATTCGGCAGCTGTCTGCCACTGTCGAGCATGCGAATAGCATTGCCCTGAGTTACAGGCTTATGTTTATGCTTTCTGTTGCTGTTTTGCTCAGGCTCAGAGCCTGCCTGGCCCTGGCGTTTTCCTTTGTTACGGCCACGTTTAGAGCCTGACTTACCCTTAGATTTGCCTTTGTTTTTGCGCTTGCCTGGCTTTTTCTTTTCTTCAGGCTCGTCTTCCAAGTGACCGTCAAGGTCATCAAAGACACTAGAGGCTTCGCCGCCCCCTTCAGAATCGCCAAATAGCCCTGAACCGGTCAAGAACTCAGATGCAGCGTCGCCCAGCGACGACAAGTCGCCGTTCATCAGTCCTTTAAAGTCCAGCTTGCTAAGCGCCCCTTCATGTTGCGCCAACAATGAGGCCGCGCCGTCCATGCCAAACGCATTGAGCAGATCCGGTGCAGCAGACACCAGCGACGACAAGTCGCCATCCAGTACGCCTTTTACATCAAGCTTCTGGAACACCCCGGCATGTTGTTGCAGCAACGAGGCCGCATCATCCATCCCAAAGGCACTCAGCAGCTCAGGGCCGGCTTCTGTCAAAGAAGACAGATCGCCGCTCAAAAGCCCGTCCACATCGAATTTCTGTAGCGCAGGTAAAGCCGACTCAAGTAAGGCACCTGCGTCTCCCAGGTCCAATGCTTTTAGCAAGTCCGGGGCCGCATTCATCAGGCTGGAGACATCTCCCTGCACTATGCTTTTCAGATCAAGCTTGGCCAGCCCGGGAATGGCGGTTTGCAACTTATCCGCGGCGTCATCCAGCTCAAACGCGCGCAATACTTCGGGCGCAGCATCCAGTAAGCTGCTGAGATCGCCCTCCATAATCGCCGGGGCATTGAGCTTACTCAGCACCGGCATGGCCTTTTGCATTGCTGCCGATGCGCCGGGCATGTCCAGTGCATCAAATACCGCAGGGGCAACCTCTCCCAGCGAAGCCAGATCGCCACTCATCACGCCCTGGATGTCGAGCTTTTGCACAATGCCAGCGTGTTGTTGTAGCAGGGCTGCCGCCTCTTCCATGCCCAGTGCATTGAGCAGTTCCGGACCGGCTTCAGCCAGAGAAGTCAGATCACCCCCGAGCAATCCGTCTACATCAAATTTTTGTAATGCGGGAAGCGCGGCAGCCATAGCCGTGCCCGCATCTCCCAGCTCCAATGCACTGAGCAACTGAGGGGCGACCGCCATCAGAGTGGACACATCGCCCTGTGCTATGCCTTTGAGATCAAGCTGGGTCAAGCTGGGTATGGCGGCCTGCAATTTGTCTGCAGCCCCTTCCAGCTCAAATGCACGCAAAACCTCGGGCGCAGCGTCCAGTAAACTGCTAAGGTCGCCTTCAATGATCGCAGGCGCATTGAGTTTACTGAGCACCGGCAGGGCTTTTTCCATCGCCTGTGATGCACCTGGCATGTTCAAGGCCTGAAATAGCTGCGGTGCAGCCTGAACCAGTGAACCCAACTCTCCGCTGGCAATCGCCGGTATGTCCAGTTGTGCAAGGGCGGGTAAGGCTTGTGCTACGCTGTCCGAGACGCCATCCAGTTGCAGCGCACTAAGCATTTTTGGCAGCTCTGATGCCAAAGCCTGTACATCACCACGCAATGCACCAGACAAATCCAATTGTGCCAGTGCGGGGAGTTCTGAAGCCAATGCCTGCTGTAGCTGAGGCAAATCGACGGCGTCAATCAACGCAGGTAAAGCCGCTTTGAGTCCACTCAGGTCACCTTCGAGCAACGCCTTGAGGTCCTGATTTTGTAATACCGGTACTGCGGATTGAAACGCCGCTACGCTCTGGCCCAGATCCAGTGCACGTGCCACTTCAGGCACCAAAGTAGTCAGACTGTCCAGATCAGCATTCACAGACTGAGACAACGCAGTCACAGCGGATACATCCACTGAGCTCTCAGCAGTCGCTGTCGCCAATACATCACTGCCTGCGGACGTATTGAGTTCAAGCGCCTCCGGTCGTTGCCCGGGCGCATTTACCGGCGCAAAACCGGGCGCCGTTGTGGTTGCTATCTGGCTAACTCCGCCAGGCTGAGGTGCTTGTTCATTTTGAGCTGCGAGGCGCGCAATCACACCGCCCAGGTTATCCAAAGACGCCAGCAAAGCGTCTGACACCTCAGAAGAAGCTGGATTATCGACGCTCAGACTGACAACGCCTTGGCCTGAAGCAGGCTGCGCCGATGGTCCCGGTTGTGCCAGTACAGATTGCAGACGTTTTTGCAAATCGCCACTTTGAGGCGCTAATAACGACAGCGCCTGCAGTTGTGCGAGCAATTGCCCGATGGACATGGCACTTGCCTCACTTTGCAGCTGCAAAGCCTGCAGTGCCCGGCCAAGTTTTGCCAGCCGCTGGTCCACGCCGTTGCTCTGCGCCAGGCGATGTTTAACTTTATTTTTGGCTCCGCCAGGAGCACGAAGATGTTCGACAGTTCCTTGTTTCATAGATTTACCTGAAAAGCGTTAAGAAGTGATACCAGAGAGTGAAGGACGATGTAGTGTGTGATTGGCATTGCTAAGCAGCCTGCAAAAAGCCACTGAGCAATGCCCGCAATTGAAACTACAAACATGCGCAAAAACGCATGTTTGCAGAGATATGACCCGCACCAGATCAGGACGCTGAGGTTGCCTCTTTGTAGTCAACCGCGGCATTGAACCAGTCGATTAATTCATCCTCGGTCAATGCATTGAGTTCGGCCAGGCCCCAGCCAGTGTATTTGGCCAGGGCCACGACCATGGCTCTTAAGCGCCTGGGCGGGATACGAGAAAAGCCTGTAAGGTTTCTCTGAGCTTCACAAAGTCGCTCCAGTCAAGCTCTTCGATGATATCCGGCGAGACTTCGCACAAATTAGAGAAGTAGCGAATTTCACTTTCCGACTCGCTGATATCAGCCTTGTCCACCATTAACCGGTCTCGTACTTTTGGTCGTCTCATTGTTAATTCGGCATACTCATGCCCGTCGACCGTCACTGGAAATGCCAGGGTAATGATTTCTTTCATGCTTTTGCTCCTATTATTATTTTCTCAGTGCGCAGGTGGGCCGCCTTAGGGGTTAAACCAGTAAGACGTGCCCACCAAATCAAGGCAAGCGCGCGAATTAAGCGCCAATCGCAGCGCGTAGCAGCGCCATTTGGTCTGTGCCATTGATCTTGCGCACATCGTTGTACAGGTCAATTTCGTAGATCACTTCGTTGTTGATCTCCAGCTTGTACTTCTGCACTGTGTACTGCATCGTCAGCTTGGCTTCTTCGCCGTCTTTCCAGTTACCCATATCGACTTCTTTGAAGTAACCTTCCAGGGTCACAACCACAGGCTGTGGTGGCTGACCCTGTGCCTGAATCGCACCACGCGCGGTTAGTGGCGTGGTTGCCCCACTCCAGTCACCCAGCAGCTTGAGCATGTCGGCGTTGTATTCAAGCAAAGTGATACTGCCTTCGAGTTTCTCAAGCTGACCCACGTCCAGCTCAATCGGTGCCTGAAAGCCCGATGTTACTTCACGGGTTTTTACTGTGACTTTTGGCAGCTGGATTTCGTCCGCAATGCCCAGGTAGCCTTTGCCGTCTACGAACAGTTTGAATTTTTTAAGGATTTTAGGAGACATTGCCATTATACGATTTCCTCTAGGTAGTTATTTGTCAGAATGCTCTTGAAGGTGATGTGCTCAGCCGGGGTTGGCGGCGTGAAGTCAAAGCTGAAGTACACCTTGCCAGCCTGGAGGTTTTCCGGCGTATTCAGCTCTTCATCTGCCCAGATTTCGCCGCCCAGGATTGCACCTTGTGCTTTAAGGCTGTCCAGGTAAGACTGCACGCTCTGTTTCACATCTTCGATATAGGTTTTGGTGATGTTACGGTCAACCGCCCACATATGGGCACGCAGTAGTGAGTCATTGATCATGTCTGCGGTACGAACCACTGACAGGAAAGCCCATTTCGGGTCGCCAGAACACGTACGGTTACCCCAAAGCTTAAAGCCGTTTTGGCGGATAATAGTTGCTACATCATTTTCGTTCAGGTGGTTAGCACGCGCCTGTTTATCACCCAGCTGGAAGTCCACCGGACGAGCAGTACCGACGATGCCATTCATGGCAGTGTTACTCGGACTCCACCAGAATCCGCGGTCGTTATCCGATTTGGCAATCATACCGGCAACACGTGCGCTGGCTGGCTCAACCTTTTCAACACCGTCTTTGAACACGCGAACATGTGGGTCAACCAGGAATACACGACGTGAACTCTGATCACCACGATATTCAATGGCTTTCGCATCTGTGCTATTTGGACCATCTGCGATGATCACCGCACGAAGTCGCTCAGCCACGCCCACTAGTTTGCTGACCACAGGGTTAGCACCGCCATCACGTTGATGCGTGTAACCCGGCGCAACCAGAATACGTGGCGCAACACCCAGTACAGACTCTGCACCTAAAAAGGCAAATACCCCTTTATACTTGCCGTCATCCGTTGAATCGTCTGTCATCGCTGCCATCACAGCGGCTTCATCGGCACCTTCAACACGTACCACAACCACAGCGGCGCCAGCCTGGTCAAAAATGCCACTCAGTGCAGCAGGCAGTGTACCGTCAGTTCCCAGCTTTTCGGCTTCACTACGTTTACCTGCGATTAATACTGGTGTATTGGCCGGGAAAGCGTCTGTATCTGCGCCAGGGGCAGTACCTATAACACCAATAACCGAGCTTTTTACAGTTTTAATAGGACGCGTACCAGATTGCGCCTCGATGACTTCTACACCGTGTAGAAATTCAGACATAGATATCTCCTTTAAAGGTATGTCAATTAGCTAATAAAAAAGCCACAGCCGAGCTGCGACAAACGCAGCCCAGGTGCTGTGGCTTAAGTTGAAAAATAAATTGAGAAAATTAAAAAATCACAAGTTAGATTTGGATCCCTTCGATGGTTACCGGTTCGCCATTGATAAGATATAAACCTTCAATGGCGATTGATAATTTGCCGTCTCCGGCCGGGTGCACCGCCACCCCTTCAAGTGCGAATCTCGGCTCCCACTGCTCAAGCGCATTGGAAATGGCAATGGTAATATCACCAACCAGAGAGTGTGAAAACGGCCGGTCAATAAGTTCAAACAAACCGCAGCCATAATCGCGACGCATCACCCGACTTCCCTTAGGGGTCGTCACAATATCGCGAATACTTTGTTTCAGGTGCTCAACGCCGCCCAGCGGCTTACCTGTCCGGGCATTCATGCCAATCATGTTTCACCTCCTTATGTTTTAATGTCCAGTTTTGCATCTCCACCAATCAGCAGGGCATCACAAGACGTGCTGTCTCCTACCCTGGCGATAGCCACACCACCAAGCGTAAATAAAGCGCTACCAGTCGCTACAACCGCTTTCTCATGAAGGATTTTTTTGTCCTTACTAAGGTGCTCTGTAATTTTGTCTCCCACCAGAGTCACAGGCTTTCCGTTGACGGTAAACTTGCGCGATTCGGGTTTTTCAATGAACACCACTCCCGGGTCAAAAAGCTTATTGTGCGGCTTTCCATCGGCTTTATCGCCTAAGATGCTGACATCTGCCATGTCAAACTCTCCTTACTAACTCGCTTCGATTTTGTTGCCTTTGAGCAGCAAAGTGCTGCCACCAGCATCAACATCCAAATTTCCACCAGTGGATTTAACCGAGACAGTCTTACCTTCTAGTGTCAACGCTCCTTCACTCGCCTTTACCGTCAGCGCCCCCTTGGTGGCCTCAACGTTGAGGTTTCCCTGTTCAGCTTTAATATTCACATTGCTTTGAACTGCAGTGATATCCAGCTGTTTATCTGCTTTGAGCGAAATATTTCTGGCACAATGAATATGTACTCTTGCCGTTTCCCCACCGTCCGTGTCCGGCACATAAATATGATAAGCATGATTTTGGTTGTCATACTCCACCAGCGCGCCGTCCTGATAGCGGGTGCGATGCACATGTTCACGACTACTTGCCGCAGCGTAACTTTCCCCTTCACCCGCACCTAACACATGGTCGGGTTTATGGTGATCAGCAGCCGCACTATACACACTGCCCAGGATCACACCCTGAGCGGTGTCGCCGCAGGGCGCAAGAACAATTACCTGCTCACCAATTTCCGGGGCTCGCCAGGTCATATTATGCGCTGCCATATCGGTCAGCCAGGGCAGCTTAGCTGTGATCCAGTCACCGATTTTGACTTTCACACGAGCCGTTTCATAATCCACTTCATGCACCGTACCCAGCGTGATCAGCTTGCTTAAACGATGCTGTAAGTCAGATAGCGCTAACTCAGATTGAGCGGGATCCAGATTCATAGTACCTCCCCGGCGCCCGTCTGGGTGCTGTAGATTAACTTGTGCTCATAGCCCTGCTGCCCCAGGTAAACATCCGTGATGGGCGTACCAGGTGACTCGCTCTGTTCAAGCTGATAGTAAAATGACCAGTTCAGCTGCAACTGTGCTTTAATCCCTTCACTGTGCTGGCTAAACGCAAAGGTCGTTTGCTCAGCAATAAAGTGCTGCCAATGGGTGGGCACGTCGTCCGCCATCATCGCGGCTTCGCCTATACTGAGTACCTCATCCAGCCTCTCCAGCAACCTGGCTTTATCGCCATCCATCAACGCAATATCGAGCTGTACACTCAGCACCCGCCTGTCAAGCGGGTTTGGGCTGAGGTTTTTGTTGTACGCCGGTCCATAGCTGACACCTTTGTCGGTGCCTTTACTTTGCAGCTCGCTGGCCTGACGCTCCTGTGTCGGCGTTACTGTCAGTTGCGCTTGCTGGGTCAGGTCCATGGCAGCCTGGCTCGGGATTAGATAATCCACCCGAGCCACCTGTGCCAGGGACGTCGTCAGGCGCTCAAGCACCTGGGTGATTAAGGTCGTTCGTTGCATAGACTTGCTCTTAGATTAAAAAGACTCGAAGACAATCAGTGAGTCAGGGCGGGCGACGTGCCCGAAGGGAACGATATTACAGCTCGGGTCTGACCGGCCACACGACTTCGCTCGGCGAGCTATATGCCTGCGGTAAATCCCTCAACGCCTGACGATACTGCTTCAGCTCATCAGGTATCGCACCTTCCGTTTCCTGATATTTCAGTACCAGCCAATCCGTTGAACGCAAATACGCATCGCGCATTGCCCTGATTGAGTGCCATTGACTCTCATCTGCAAGTTGCTGAACAGGCATTTGCGCTTCATTTTCTGCTATGTCCATGTTTATTGCTCCCATGTTGGTTGGTTTTGACTAATGCGCTCGGCACTTGGGCGACCACGCTCCGACGTATACTCAGTGCTTACGCTAATAGCTCGAGATGCGCCGCAATGGAATCTTGGGTCAACTTTAAGAGTTAACCTCGCGATGCCCGAGTCATATCCCTGACCAATTGCCCTGAAATTCACAGGAACCGAAGAACCAGCCAGATCCGAACCCAAAGGAATTTCTTTCGCAGGGTTGTCCGGCTCCGAAATAAACAGGCTCAAATGGTTATTGTGTACAATGCTTTTTGCTTCCATTACGGCAGAAACACAGTCCTGAAATGACGTACCGGTAAACACTAAGTGTTCAGTGTAACTGGTTGCAAACATCCCCCGGTGGGTCATGATAACTTCGCATTTAAAGTAGTCACCGGCTGCACCGAAACCACCGCCATTTTGTGCATCAAATTCAAGTAAATTGATGTAATAGGGTTCCTGTGGTGAGGCGCAATGCGGAAAAGCAGCGTCAGGTCCATCTCTATCTGCTGTATATCCACCATTACCCAGAGTAGTCGCAAAAAAGTAGCGCTTTATTTTGCCTTGCTTATGGACATCCAAGCCGTTAACCAGCTCAGTATGGCCACTTTTCCAGCTATTAAACTCAGACTGAGCCTGAACCATTTCAGTATTGAGCGACGCTTCAGCGTTTGTAACACGCGCATCAACCTGCGCAAGCTTAGCATTCAGTGTGGTTGTTATTTCACCGGCTTTATCGGCTACAGTTTGACACAATGCGTTTGCACGCCCTGCGACCTCAGTAAGCTGCTGCGAGATTGGTTTAGTTTCAGTTGTCATATAGTTTCCTTTGAATTTTATAAGTCTTTATCTTCAAGCCTGTTCCAGCGCCACTAAGCGCCATTCTTGTTTGATCTGACGGTGCATGGTATCTAGCTGCACCAGGGTCAGCTCGGCCAGTTCGTTGTCGAGGATCAGGTTAAGGTTATCGACACCGAGTTTGACCTCAATACTGTCGGAAGGCAGCTGGGTCAGGCTTAGGGTGAGCCATTGCAACACTTTGACGTCCGGCGTACGATACCCAAGCGTGGTGTTAGGTTTAGAATACACGCCCAGTAAAATCAGCTTGGGCTGACCGTTGGAGAGCTTTTCGCCGGAATCCAGAAATACGCCAATTTCACCAATGGCATATTCCAGCGGCGCTTCGAATTTGGCGGCCACTTTCAGGCTGCTGCTTTCGCCGTCGGTGTAATCCGAATCGGCAATTTCCACCAGCTCTTTTTGAGAGCGCAGCGTGGTTTGATTTTTTGACGGGGTGTAGCTTGCATCGCCAAAGGCCATGTGGCTTATTTGCCCTTTAAAGCCTCTGGCGCGCGCCGACAACAGCGCATCCAGCCCCACCTGAGTAAATTGCAAGGTTAATGCTGACATTACGTCACTCCTTGGAAATGAAAAGATTGAATATTCAGCGCATCTAACCCTGAAGATAGCGCCAGTGCGCCAGCCATAGAGTCGGGCGTCACACCCGAGCTTTCGGCCTTAAGGCTGGCGGTATTTAAGGACTGCAGCTGTGCATGCGCTGCCATTACCCCGTCGCTCGGATCCGGAGTGATCCCCTCACCTTCTATGCGCCAACGCTGACAATTGAGTAAGTGTCCCGCTGCGGCCGTTGCCACAGCTCCCTGTGCTGAGTCTGGCGTAACCCCCAACCCCGCCGCTTGATGGTCGATAAGATTGAGCGGCGATTGTGCAGCTCCAAAAGGGGCCAAGGATTCACTCAGTGCTATACCCAGCTGTAAATCCACGTGAATAGCGCCGCGCTTAACGGTATTGATCACCCGGCGGATTTTTTTCAGCATCAGGGGAGTCAGCAGTCCTTGCTGTTGGTCGTCCAAATTCTGATTCACCAGTGCCCAGACTTTAATGTTACCGGGCGGCATGACCTCATCTGAGGGGGTGTCCGCTCCTTCGGACTGCCACCATTCCTTGATCTCAGTAGCAATGTTTAAACTGTCGAGCGCTTTTTGCAGCGCGTAAGGGGTGCCCTTGTATTGGTGCACCGCAAAGGCATCACAGATAACCTGGCGTTTGAGTGTTTCTGACCAAGCTTCATCCCATTCATCCACCGACATCGCCCAGGCCAGCCAGGGCAACAAAGGCGCAGGGCACAACATGGGATCCCACAGCGCGCGAAGCAGCAGGCGGATATCCTGTAAAATACAGGCATCCTGCACAGCCCGGCGCTGTGCTTGTTCATCCAGGCCGTCATGCCAATTGGGGATATTGAGCGCCCGGGCAAGCTCAGCAAGCTTAGCCGCTGGGCAAATCGCCTGATCCCATAGTAAGGTCAGTAACTGATTGATGTCCGTACTAAAAAATGCGCTATCGGTCGTGGAATTTAACTGCCACTGGGTCGCAAGGCGCCGGCGTTCTGCTTGGCTCCTGTTGCTGATATCCAGTGTATCAAGTAACAATGCCCGTACCTTGCCAGGCTTTATCATCTCATCGGCAACCACCCGGCTCAGCGCCGATGCATTGGTTGGCAATAATTCATTCATCTTTGACCACCACAGACACTTGCATATGCTCGCACCAGGCCGACTGAGCCTGTGTCACGGACACATTGTTAGCGGGAGACAGCAAATTCACTTCGTCTACCCCTTCACGATGCAGCGCCGCAAACAAACCAGCACGGGTCACTTTTTTGCCCAGTGCCCGGCGACTTGTCAGGTAGGCTTGCAATGCGTCCTCGGCCGACAGCCGGATAGCTTCGGCAGACGGTCCGGGTAACACAATCAGCTGAGCGTTAACCGTAAAGGGCACAATTTGTGCGCCATGGATAGTTACTCTGTCTCCGAGTGGTCTCACTTGCGAAGCACCCTGGTGCTCCCATCCCTGGGCAGCAAAATGTTTACCCACCTTGTCGAGCAACGCCTGCGTGGGCGTACCGTCCCCTTCGTTGCTTAAAATGGTCAGGGTGATCTCACACGGCGCCGGACTGTGCACCGTCACATCCCGAATGGCCGGGTCGAGCGACAAAGTATGAAAGGTATAGGCCGATACGCTGCCCGCAGTATTTAACCCGTCGAAGGCCAGCTGAATACGCTGGCGAAACCGGGTATCGCTTTCACCCTCGTCGCGCAGCAGGTTATAGCGCGATGCGATGGCATCCAGATCTGCGCCACTGGCTGTTGCCAGCATCACGCCTTTGACCGCATCATTTGCCTGCTGAGTGTGCAATACCTGCTGATAAGCCAGCGTTTGTAATAAAGCCGTCAAAGGGTCGCTTTCAAGCTTAAGCGCATCGGCATATTGAGGGTGAGACGCCAAAAAACGCTGTTTGATTTCACTAAACTGCTGTTCGAAATCTACATCCTGCAGCAGGTCCGGCAAAGGCACCCGAGACAGGTCTGGTGTTGAAAATTGGCTCATCTCACCCTCGGTCTTTACAAAAAGGAATAAAAAAACCCGATTTGGTCCTGCATCAGTGCAGTACCGCATCGGGTTTATCACGGGAAGTCTGTTTTTAATCTCTGTTAGCTTTCTCAAGCTTAGGTGTATCTTACTGATTTTCTAGAATTAAAAACGGTCAATTCTGACCGGTTTAAATGCCACAGAGTAAGCCACCGTTAACCTGGCATAAAAAAACCACCATTCGAAATACGAGCCGGTGGTTTTTAACTTGCGGATGCTTTACTTACAAAGTAACCGTTTACTTGGTTGCTTGACTTAACTTTCTCAAGCTTAGGTGTATCTTACTGATTTTTTGGAATTAAAAACGGTCAATTCTGACCGGTTTAAATGCCGCAGAGTAAGCCACCGTTAACCAGACATAAAAAAACCACCAGTCGAAATACGAGCCGGTGGTTTTTAACTTGCGGATGCTTTATTTGCAAAGTAACCGTTTACCTGGTTGCCTGACTTAACTTTCTCAAGCTTAGGTGTATCTTACTGATTTTCTGGGCAGAAAACCGGTCAATTCTGACCGGGTTAGATATTTCTACGTTTTTAATTCGCCAGCTGAGCGGATCTAAAGCTCAGCCGTAAATGAGAACGCATCAATTGCCTCAATAGACGTCAGCTCCGCAACCTCTAGCTCCGCCTCATCACTTTTCTGACGCAACGCTTCACGTTTTGCTAATTCGGCCTGCAATGCAGCCACAGCTGCGGCTTGCTCGGCCTCGCTGCCACCCAGTTGCGCCAGTTGCACACGTTCCTGCGCCTTGGTTACACGCCACAGCTGCGCTTCCAGACAATCATACACAGCACGTTTGATCTCACCTACCAGCTCGTCTTTACGTGCAGCAATGGCCGCTTCACTAAGGTGTGGCGGCTGATAGCCAGCAATAAAGGCAGCGACAGACTCCTCATCCCAAGCTTCGCCCGTTTGCGGGTGCACCAGCCAGTAGTTTCCCTCGATTTTCATGCCTTTATCGGCAAAATATTCGCAACTCATGATCTCTCCTTAAAATGCGCGACAGGTGCGGCCGAGGCCGTATTTGTTATAAACATAATACTCATTGATAAGCCCAACATGACTGTATGGGTTGATACAATGGATCGCCGTAGCCACTATACCTCCATCATAACCAGGGCTGGCAGCTCTTGTACAAAAGCTGTATAAGCCCAGTAGTTCGCCACCCATGCTTTCTAGCGCAACTTTGACCTCACCTTCACCATTCTCAGTCCCATTTGAGCTTTGTGTTCGACTTGCTGAAGAATTGCTTGCAAAGAAGTAATTAACAGGCTCTAAACGTTGTTCTGCGGTGAAACGATAGTGGGCACAGTACTTATTCCCTCCCATTTTTACAGTGTTATTGTAAACACCATAGTATCCATAATAACTATATGAAGCATGGTTCAATTGCTGTTCATTGGATGTATAGCGTCGGTTGCCATAAGGGTGTGGTAAATTGTGATAAATAAAATTAACAGTCGTAAAATCCCCAGCATCAACATAGGCCTGTAGCTCATCTTGATTAGCAATTGCGACATTCGTAACAATATTGCCATCTCCATACTTCTCAATAAGCAGAGAGGTATTTTCATCCACCATCACCAAACAGTGTTTCTGATTGTCGTAAAGTACAGCAACATTGGTGTAGGCGTGACTGGTATTGGTTGTTACTCCAAACTGGTCCTTAGCATTTAAATCTTTTTTAGGGCGAGTGATCGACGTAAACCCCTGTGAACGAACAAATATGCCACCGTAATTGGCCACACCTGTTGCTTGAGAATCCTGCGTGCTATACACAACTTCATAGTCAACATCAGCATTGTTCGCCTTTTTACCGAGCGGTAAAATTGCGCTGGCACCATACAAATATATTTTGCTGGTTGGGTTTTGTTCAAACGCATTCGCATACACAAAACAGGAATGCAAAGTCGTTTTACTTGCTCCATCAGAACTCAAAGATAAAAACTCTAAACGGCATTGTTCATTGCTCGCGTTATGAGTGTAAGCAGGCCTAACTAGAAAAGTCTCACCACTATTATCATAAACAGCAAATGCAGCTGTTCCCCGCCGATAACTAGCATCCGTGCTGGATGTTTCTATCGGTGTCATGCCAAACAAAGGCCTGATTTGATTGTTAAAAGCTCGCCCCTGCAATGCCTCAACCCGAGCCAGGCTTGGTGCCATGGTATCCAATCTGTCCAGCTTGGCTGCTTTGCCTTCAAGCGCAGCGCCGTTGTCATTAAGCGTTTGAGCCGCCTGCTGCAAGCTGGTCTGACCGACCTGAGCGGCCTGTTGCAGCGCCGTGGTCGCCTCATCTATATGTGATTCGGCGACGGCCACAACAGCCTGTTCCAGTTTTTCGTTGTCGGCCAGTTTGGTGATTGCATTACTGACCAGCGCCTGCTCTTCGGCGCTGAGCGGTTGTTCGCCTTGCATATCGGCGACCAGTTTGTCGACCATGACCTGCACGGCAGTTTGTATACTTGCCATAAATTCCTCGTTGAATAATGTAGAAAGTAAATGAAGGGGCCTGCACTAGAGCGCAAGCAGGGGTTCACCTAATAGCTGGTTCAGGCGACTGCGACGCAGCTTTTCCTGCACCGCAAGATACTGTTGCTGTTGAATGTGTTGTTGCTGATATAACTGCGAATCTACTGCCGTCAGGGCATTGGCGAGTCGCAATACATCTTGTTGCAGCAAATTGTCCGGATGCGGCAGCGGCAGCGAAAAGTGCGGGGTTTGTGGATTATGCATACCGCCTCCTTAGATTGAAAATGCCCGTAAAGCGCGCACTCTGGGGCGCTCGGTATGGCTGCCAGACAGCAATAATTTTACCCGAGCGCTGCGCTCAGTCAGGTTATCCAGCTGATAGTGACACAGCTGCCAGCCTTCATCCGCTGCCTGTGTCGATTTCAGTGGCACCTCAGTCCAGGCATCGCCCTGCTCAATCAAGACAGTGACCTTGGCCACGCCGGGCAGTTGGGCTTCAAAGCTCACTTTCAGGCTGCCATCCAGCTCACAGGGAATAGCCCGGGTTACGTAGTCGGCCTGCTCCGCGACTTTGCCCAGCGCAGCCTGTACGCTTTCAAACAACACCGGAGACTGAGTTGCCGTACCAGTCAGTCTGGCACTGACGCTAAGCGCTTCCACAGCCTTATTGGCAAGTCGCACAGACTGCAACTCCTGCAAGCTGAATGTGCCTGTGTTTTCACCTGAAAACTCAAGTTGTAGCTGAGTATCGCTGCCCGGGCGCTCTGCAACAGCCAGTGCCAGCAAGTCTGTGTGACCATCCAGTGCTACCTCGCCCAGTGCAACCTGGCTCTCGGTTTGCGTAAAGCGCGCAGCTTTAAGGCGAAACGCCAAATCACGATTCTGGTGCGGTGTCCAGGTTGATGCATTACTTGAAGACAACAATACACCTACCTGATAGGGCTGACTGGTTACCCAACCGCTTTGGCTGTCAAATTGACCCAGCTCGGCAATCGCCACTTCATGTTCAGCACCATCCGTGAGCACTACTATCGCGTACTCTTCGCCAGCATTCAGCGACACCGGCGTAAACTCGAACAAGGTCGACTCGCCACCGAGTTTGATGTCGCTTTGCTGCAAGGTCGCCTCGGCCAGTACGGTCTGGTTTGGGATCCCCAGCTCAGTTTCGCGGATCTGCACTCGTACCGCCTCGGGCCCGGTCTTTTTAAACCACAGCTCCACAGCGGCAATAAAGCGACGCTCTGGCAAAGTAAAAGTTTGTGCCAGCGGATCGTAGCGCACTGTCACGATGGAGTTGATGCGTCTGACCGTTTCGCTGCGGATGGTCGCATTACCGGTATAACGGGCCTGCCCCACCGATCCCATGGCGCCACTAAAGCGCACATCTTTACTGCCCACCGGCACATTGCCGGGGATCAAAAATCGGCCACGTACCTGACCATTATTATCTGCCTTGATCATTATGCCTCCTGAGCCTGAACACGGATCCCATCAAAGGTCACCCTGTCCAGGGTTTCCTGTGGGCCAAATCCGGAGATGGTAAAATTCACCCAACGTGAACGCATAAACTGAGCCTGACGCGTGGTTCGGCGCAATACCTGAGTGCTGGTGCGAGTGCGGGTTAACCTGCGCAGGCCCCGGCCAATATCAAAGCGCCGGGTAATTGGGCTGGTCCAGCTGCGGCTTGTCTGAGTCCAGTGATCGACACTGGGTGACAAACGCACGGTGGCAGGGATAGGCTCAACCGCCTGATAGGGATTGACCTTCATGCTGCCGGTTTGCTTGGTTTGCGCCAGCACGTCTTCGAGCTCATAGGGCAAAGTCAGCACATTGCCAGTCGGCAAAGGCAGTTCAACAATATCAGCACTTAAGGGCAGAATAAGCTCACCATCGACAATGGCCGCCGTTTGTTCAATCCCGGCATCGCGCATATCATCGTCAATAAAGGGGTCAACAAACACACCAAACTTGCTGGAAGACTCTTCACTGTTGGCGTCATTACGCAGCCGTTCAATCGCCAGCAACTGATATAAATCGCTGATCTGAGACTGCATTTGTTCCAGCTCAGACATAGATACCGCTCTGACCGCCAGGTTTTCAATTTCCGGCGCCTGCTCCGCGAACCAGCTCTGACTCACCTGTGCCAGGGGCAAATGATTGGCCGGCACTTTTGGTGCTACGGGCAGTTGATGGGCCGGTTGGCCTTTAATGCGTTTAAGCTGGCCAAAGCGGTCCAGTACCACTAAATCAATACGCGGTCGATACCACTGATAGTCCACCGTGATCAGTGCATTCTCAACCAGCTCGCCCTGTGGTTGTTGCTTTTGCAGAGTAAAACCAAATTCATCGGGCTCTACTACAACCTGGGTACGAAAGCGGTAACGCACCTCAAACTGGCTGCCCGGTGCAGGCTCTGCTCCACTGAGCTGCCAGCTGATGTGATTGCGCAAAAAAAGAAAATCGACCCCAGCCACAAAGGTGGTCTCGCCCTGGGTGACACTGAGGATCTCCAGCACCGATTCATCTGGCAGCAGATCTTCCCCCCCCGCCAGCTGAGCACGCGTCAGTGTCGCACTTTTCTCGATGCTGACATTCACTTCTTCTACGGTTTTCACCGGGAAGAAATCCAGGTCAACCCGCATACTGCGTGTGTCGTCACCCGATGCCGGAACACTGATAAAGGCTTTGGGCTCTTCCCTGACAGTGCCAATATCCGGATCCCAGTCAAAAGCCGCGCTGCGTGCGGTATCAAAGGCCACTTCATAGCCCTGAATATGCGCCTTCCCTTCTTGCAGACTGAATACCTGCTGATCGGCTTCGCGGTCACGATAGCTCAGCGCCATGCCCTCAACCACATAACTGCCGCCATTGGCTTCACGGTCATAGCGGGCCAGTGCCTGAGTCACGGCATCCAGCTGAGGCGGCGGCTGTTTGATGATCAGCACCCCATCTTCAATGCGGTGCACCGGGTAAAAGGCATTTTCTTCGGCCAGGGCGTCATCGCGCTGGCCCCACTGGCAATGCTGTTTTAAACGGGCAGCACCAGGTTCGTCATAATTGAGGGCATTGACGGCCGGATCTCTGAGCGTTGGGTCTTCCACTTCCGTCACCACACTGTGGGTCAGCCAGACACCAATGTCTACCGAGCCTTGCAGCGCAATGGTAAGTGTGGCAGCTGGCAGGCTTCTGATATGACCATCCAGATAGACCTGAGCGGCGCTCAGTTGCGTCTCACCCGATTGTGTATCGATCACCACGTCGCCGCCAGACACCAGATCGCCGTCTTTTAGCAAAACATCGGCAATGTCTTTAACCTGATTCTGAACCTGAGACTGCAGGTCATTCAGTTCCCGGCTTTGCAAACCGCGCCCGGAGCGAAACAACAAGCGCTCATAGCCATTGGCCTTATCATAATTGTGATAATAATCCTGTAGCATGGGCTCTCCTAAAAACTCATCACAAATTCAAAACTTTCTCGCACACCGGGTTCTCTTACCAAAGGTGCACGATGGTCCAGCAGCAACAAGGTTCCCGGTGATGCGACTTGCTCCGGCGATACATAGACCTGCCCTGCTGCCACATCGTCTGTGAACGTGGTGCCTGAAAAGATCCCCAATTCACGAATGGTCTCGCCCTGGGCATCTGCAAAATCAAAAACAAACTGACAATAAACATGACGCGTTGGCTCGGTTGAGCGTCGGTATCGCCCTCCCTGGACTTCGATATCGCCTTGTTCATCGGGTTCGCAAAAACCTTGAACTTTGACTTTGCGATAGCCAAGCGGATCTGCCAGATGTGTTGCACTGATGGGCTCGGATGGTGGCGTCTGCCAGTTGCCATCACCACGTCCCCATGCCAGATAAAGCGGGGTTTGGGCCACACTGCGCGCAAGCAGAGTCCGCCCGTTAAAGGTGAAAATAGACAATGTAACTCCTTGTTTAGAGGTTAAGTAAGTGAGTAATGACACTGGACAAGCTGAGGTGTCTGGTTGTGTGACCAGCTCACCGTTGACCAGCTTCCCTGCCAGAGTCCGGGTTGGGTATGGATGTGACTGGCAATGTTACGTTGATGTGAGATACCTGCTAGAAGGTGACTGGCGGGCGGTTCACTGAGTACCAATGAACCCAGTCGGACATCATGGACTTGACCCCACAACTGCCCTCGTTTGCGCAATACGCCGCCCTCGCTCTGTACGGATACCTCTGTTCCTTCGCTGTGAGCACGTAGGCGGGATAGCCTCACTTGTTGGCCATCTTGCAGGGTGTAGCGAAAACCAGACTGGTCGCTGAGCAAGTCGCCAAACTGACCTGAGGAGAGGGCCAGTTCTCGAATGTCGAGCTGATAAGTAATGCGGACCAGCTGACTGCGAGCCGGCGCACTGAGTTCACTCAGCTGCGCCAGCCGATTAAGCTGCCACTCTCCCGGGACACTATCAAGGTGCAACTGATAGCGGTAAAAATGCCGAAGTGAGTCCGACTCCTCAATTTGCAATAAGGGTACGCCCAGCCAGCCAACCGCCATCGCCAGACTCGCCCTTGTGCCCCGGATCCGTTGCCAACTCAGGCCCTGTAACAGCACCTCATCCAGATTGTCCAGATAAGGCTCCAGCGGATCCAGGCCATATTCCCATACCAGCCATGGCAACAGATTGGGATTAGGGTGAGACTTAAACCCTCGCAGCAGTGAAATGCCTGTTTCCAGTGTCTGAGTGAGTTGTCCGTGCTGATCCAGCGCCCATTGCAATTTGGTGTGATTGGGCGGCACTAATGGCGAATTTGGGGTCAGGTTTTCAGACATAAATTCACCTGCCTAAGTTGCACATATTGATTTGCCGCGACCTCGACCAAGGAGGCAGGCGTATGGATCTCAACATGTTTCACGCCCGCAATATGCAACTGGGCACTGAGCCAGCTGGGCGTCATCACTGTGCCCAATGCCAGCTCCGTTTGCCAGGCTGCATGCAACTTGGCCTCCAGTTGCTCGAATACCCGCACGGGCGTATTCGGATTGAGATAAATATCAGCGCGGACATCCACCTCAATGGCCTCGGCCAGCTCGACATCCACCGTATCAGTCAGTACTTTAACTTCATCACTAAGCACATGGCTGCGCACCTGTTCTAGCGCCGTTATCGGGTTTTCGTTGGTGTGAAATAGCACGGCCACTCGCACCTTGCCGGGCTCGGGACTGTCTACTTCCACATCGCGGATAGCACTCGGTGCTGCGCTCAGGGCCGCATTGCGATAGTGGTCTTTACTGCCTGCGGTGCTAGATGCCAGAGTCTTTTGCCGTATCCGCTGGCGAAACCCGCTGTCAGCTTCATCAGCCGCCCGCAGGACACCATAGAACAACCCCAGCTGATCCAGGTCGGCATCCTGCGCAGTGGCCAATAGGTTTGACTGCACCGCCTCGTTAATACGCTGGCGCAGCAGTAATTCACGGTAACTTTCGACCTGCAAGCATACCGATAACGGGTCGCTTTGCAGGGCCAGTGCGTCTGCATATTGCGGCGCAAGGGCTTTAAACCGCGCCACCCGCGCCTGATAAATTTCTTCAAATTCAATAGATTCTAATATATCGGGCGCAGGGAGCGCCGCAAAATCGAAAAGGTCGGTCATGGAAGGCCTCAGGGGTGAATAAAGGCAGCCTCAGAGACTGCCTTGAAGTACTTCAGGAGTGGCGTGATTAGGGTGCTAAAATCTCAGACACTCCTTTAGCCCGGCTTTGAATTTCAGACAAAACCACCTCGGTCCCCTTTTGCTGATAGGGAAAATACAGGGCACCAGCATCAACTTGCTCACCTATTGTGCCAATGAGATCGACACAGTTTTGTGCCGTGGGTTTAATATCATCCAAAGAATTTGCACTGACAATTGCAGATACCAGTTTGGAGAGCTCCACCAGTAACAGGTGAGCCGTATCTGAAGTCGTGCCTAGCAGTGACTCACTGTCGCCGACTTGTTGCGTGATTTGACCTCGCTTGACAAGCTTTTCCAGTCTTGCCTGCATTTCCAGCTCTGCTTCTGGTGTTAGAAATGGCTCCATTTCAATACTCCTATACTTTGATATGTGGATAGTTAACAACGCGGTCAACGGCAAATGTGGCATAACCAAATTGGGTGATGTTTTGCAAAGGCCGAGGATCAGGTATTTGTTCAGTATTCGAGTTTATAAATCTTACAAACAACACTGAATAGGGGTGCAAACCTGGAATAAAAATACAAGGAATAGTAAGCATTCTCGGCGTAGAATCCCAATAGCCTGTTTTATATAAAACACTTCCCTGTTCGTTAAGTACGTGGTTTATCTGCTCACTGGTCGCTTTTTCATTGGCTAGCACAAACTGCATCTGTGTAATGCTCCAGTCTTCAACATATTGGACTGGTTTTTCATAATAACCCGGTGCTTTGATATAAGAGTTGATAAATTGTACTCTTGTCAGGGCTCCGGCACTTGGATACTGATAAAAACCGGCACCAGTTAAAGGCACTTTCTTCCATTTGGAGATATGCTCCTGACCTTCCTCGGCTTCTATTCCAAGAGTATCCTTTGAGTAAACAGTTCCATCGTAATAGTTGATTTTTGTATCAGAGTGACTTGCAGCCAGTTCGGCAATGGCCTGATCTACTCGGGTTTCTGCACCAGCAACTGTGGCATTAATCGCGCCCATTTTAGCTGTCACTTCACTGGTAAGCGTATTGTTTGACGCCACCAGCTCTCCATTGGTTTGCTGCAATGCAGCGATACGCTGATCCAGCGACATAGTTTGTGAATTACTCATAGTTAAACTCCTAGTTCGAGTAAACGGTCGTTAAATTGAATTTGTCTGTGGTTTGACTGCAACTGGGCGATCGCCATACTGGTTTGTGCTTCTGCCATGGCCACAAATTCGGGGGTGTGAAACAGGTTCAGATCTCCGCTGGTATTCACGGTTAGATGCTCATATGGGACCGCCGTTAGCGTCAGGTCAAAACCCTGTACAACGCGGGCAACCGGCGTTTGATAAAACAAGACATTTTCAGGGTGAGACCAGATGGCAAACAGGGTTTTGCGTGCATCATCGGAGTGGTCATTCAGATAAAAGCCCACTTCACAAACCGCGTATTCCTTATCGTCAGTGAACACACCGGATAGATGAAACTGACCGTCGCCGACCACTCGGCCATCGGTGACCGGCACATTGTTACGTTCATTTTGCAGACGTGTTTGAGTGCGGGTAGGCACATAGCCTTTGTCGCCCACGCCGATGCGCCCAATCTCAAGCTGAATACCATGGGTTTGGGCATTCACGGCGGCGTTGATGCCCGCCTGGGTAATAATGGGTGTATAGATACTCATAGGTTGCCTAAACAGTTGTCATCATAACCTGTTGCAGCTGGGTCGTGGCCATCCCATTGGCCACCCACACCGCGCTATTAAGTTGCATCTGAGCAGACTGACTTAAACAGCGTGTCGACACAGACAAGGACTGTGCCGCGCCTGACAGGTGTATTGATGAAGGTGAAAAAGAAAAATCGTATTGTTCAGACCACTGCCCCGTCTGGGCGCTCAGTGAGTGTGCGCCCGAAGCCAGACCCAGCGTCTGAGTTTGCGTCACACCAACACTAAACTGGATCTGGCTACGACAGGGTTTGGTCGCAGCGACGCTTTGCCACAACTGCGCCTGAAGTTTTGGCGTCAGCAAAGTGTTGCCCTGCGGGTCCAGGTTGTCATGGGCCAGCGCCAATAGCTCAGCACTGTGCGGCACACCGCCGGTTTGCCACCACTCGTGTAGTTCAACACTGGCATTCAAACTATTCAGAGATTGCTTAATTGCCCCGATGGTGCCTTTGATCCTGTGATTCGGCACACTGTCGGCAATCACCTGGCGCTGAATATGCTCGGGCCAGAGGCTGTCCCAGCTGTCCACGCTGAGCCCGTCGGCCAGCCAGGGCAAAAAATGCGCCGGGCAGCGCCACGGATCCCAAATTTGTGAAATGGGCACAGGCAGCTGTGAAATACGACTTCCGGCCTTATCCAGTGCTTGCTCAAATTCGCTCGCCTGACAGGGCAAGAGTGACTCAGACATGCTCGCCTCCAATGTCGACTTCAATCGCTGAGCAATAAGCGGCTTCATCCAGTCCTACCGTGATGTCCCACTGTGGCTCAAGTAACTCTACCCGTTGAACTCCTTCCCGGTGCAGCACCGCATACAGGGCGGACAGCGAAATGTCATGGCCGAGTTTGTGGTGTTCAGATAGCCACTCTGAGGTGATGTCTAATGCCTGCTGTTTGATGGCGTCACCATCCATACCCGGATAAAGATACAAGCGCGCGTTTATGGTAAACGGCTTGATAGTTGCGGCTTTCACCCGCACCCGGTCGGTCAGCGGGCGGATCTCATCCTGATTGAGATAGCGCTGGACCGTATCCAGTAAAGCCGGCGACGCCAGCCCGCTTCCCTCATCACTGAGGATAGTCACCGCGACATCGCCGGGCATGGGCTCACTCAGCCCCGCACTTGATGTACAGTTCAACACAAATGTGCTTGTTGCAGTGGCGTCCGCTACCGCTGAGCGCTCAAACTCAGGCGCGCAGACATACACATCCCGAACCTTTGGCGATGCTTTCAAGGCATGAAACACGTAAGCGCCGGCCGGTCCCGCTGTGCTGAATCCTTCCAGCGCCAGACGAATTCGCTCACGATAGCGCTCATCACTTTCATACTGAGGTTGTGCAGGCGAAGTCGCAGAGGTATCGCCTGACGACAGCATTGCACGACTGACACCAAAGCGCGCGCCGAGATAGTCCAGCTCAGCGCTGCTGGCTTTGGCCAGCAACACGGCTTCGGCTGCCTCATTAATGCGCTGCCTTAAGAGCATTTCCCGGTAGGCAAAGGCCTCAATGAGCTTTATAGCGGGGTCACTGGCATAATCCAGCCCTCCCCCGTCATAGCGCTGTGAAAAGTCCGCCACGATGGCGGTTTTTATCTCATCAAAGCTCAGCGGCTCTATCAGTTTTGGCGCAGGTAAACGTGCCATATCTATGGCACTAAAATTGGTCAGAGACATAGCAGCTCCTGATAATACAAGTTTGGAAATTAAGGCAAAGGGCAGCGCAAGAGTGCGGCGAACGGGCAAGGGTTACAGCAGGTCGTTAACGCCATTGGCGCGGTCAATGATCTCCTGTTTTACAGTATCCAGCCCTTTGCTTTGATAAGGAAAGGTCAGCTCACCCGTTGCTACTTTCCCTTCAATATCACCAATGGTGTCTTTCAGTGAAGTCACTGACGCTTTTACGTCGTCTATGTCTTGAGCTGCTGACAGTTTGTTGACGAAACCGCTGAGCTCATTGAGTAACAAGTGGGCCGTATCTGACGTTGTGCCAAGCAGGGATTGATTGTCCGCTACTTGCTTTTCTACATCACCGCGAACCTGAATACGGTTTTTCATCTGTTGTTCGGCCTCACTCAGCTCAACTGAATATTCGCTGTGTTTACCGAAGTTTTCCTCCACAAACTGTGCAACCACCGCAGGTGGGGTAAATGGGTCAAAGAATTGCTCTGCTACCTGATTATTGACGATAAGTTTTGCCATGTTGCACTCCTAAGGTAAAGTTGGGGTTGGTTGATGTTCATAAGCAGACACAGTACTGTCACCCAAGTATGGGAACTGGCCCCAGGCGTTCGCAATTGGAACATTGCCCGTTACCACCGCAGGTAATGCGACCTGGATCACCGTTGTTTCAGACAAGTCGAGGTCTTTACCATGGATATAGGGATGGCAATGTGTGTATAAGTTGCGATTACTATGGGATATGCCACCACCGCATACCTTAGCCGGTGCATTTGCTTCTAAACCACTGCACCAGAACCCGGTTGGAACCGCACCACGAATGTGCTTTACTACCGCCGCACAGGTCACGTAGGTAGGACGACGCAGATACTGATACATCATATAGGAATAGGTTTTAACCGTGTCTCCGTTCTCGTTGGTCACGTTTCGATAAGGCAGAAATTCCATTTCCCAGATATTAAAGTTTTTGGCAAAGTACTTGGTATCTGAACCAATTGCGCGTAAAAACTCGCGCGCAAGATCGGTTCTGTTTTGCGGCTCAACACCCGTTTCTACGGTTTCAACCAACCTGGCTTGCTTTAGATAGCCCGCACTCCAATCTTTGGGAAACGAGCCATCTTCTTTAGGGATCAATGCCTGGTTCTTTGTCACCCGAAAATGCGACTGAGACTCCGTGTACCTACTCAACTGCGCATCTACTTTTGCAAGGTGCTGGTTTGTTTTTGTCTCACTTGCACTGAGTGCCGCACTGAGCGCGCTATCAATACTCTGAATTTTGTTATCTACCGTGCTGGTCAGCGCTTCTGACGCTTCAACCAGGCTGGCAATATCGTGTTCTAATGCCATCGTTTTCTCCGTTTAAAATTGGAATTAAAAAGTTAAATAAAATTAAGTTCTTGGAAACTGGACCTTGATGGCGTTACGTGCCCCCAGCCAGCGTTCACGGGCTTTACCCGCCTGTGGGCTATGCTCGCCGTATTCCGCGCAGGCAGCCAGAAACTGAAAGGCCAGGCCATCGCTGTGTTGCTGATAAGCCTGCATCCGGGCGGCATCCACCTGCGCCTGATGTTGCAGTGCTTTGGCTTGCTTGAGTAATTTAATGGCCTCTTCGGCCAGCTGTTGTGCCCGCTCAGGAGCCGTGCTGTATTGCGTCATAATGATGCCTCCTTGTTTATTTAGACCAGGTGCCTAAAGCACGCCCTGATCCATCAATGCAAACTTCATTTTCAGGTGACGATGCATATTGCCAATTTGTGCCTTGCCCATTTTGGCAAGCTCAGGTGCGACCAAAATATTGAACTCAACCCCCTGATCGATCACCGTGATTGAATCCGAAGGCACGCCCGTAAGGGCCAAGTCAAATGCCAGCAGCAATTCAACATCATTGGATTTATAAGCAATAGACTCGGTCGGAGAAGAATAAACAGCGAACAATACATGCTGAATTTCACCATTGACTTCCTCTTCGGTATAAAAACCGATTTCGTTAACAAAAAAGCCCTCTCCTGCGATAGGCTCTGCATCGCGCACCGTCAGATGTAACTGTTTGCCATCCGCCAGGGTTTTGGCACTGGCCAGATCCAGTCTGTATTTTTCATCCTGCAAGCGGGTGATCCCTTCATGCGGCTGATAGCTGCCACTGCCCAGGCCCACCTTGCTGATTTTGGCCTTAAAGCCACCTTGTTGCGCCCTGAACAGCGCCGATAAGCCCGCCGAGGTGATCACGGGTTGTAGTAAAATACTCATTGTTAAAAACTCCTTTATACAGGTACGCCAAGCGTGCCGTAGCAACGCACCGCACTCACCCGGCGGCGGCTGATGTGCATGAACGCTGCGGCGCAACTGCGACTGTTAATAAACTCATCGGGAATACGCTGGTCCGATAGCCCTCTGAAACGAACGACCTGCAGGGGCTTACGAGTCATGCACAGTGCCTGACGTAAACCACATTGCCATGTTCGGTGGCGCTCTTTGTCCACCCCAGCGCGGTGCCTGAACACCTGATAACGCGCGCGCGATAAGTTGCTAGCCACAGAAAGCCCAACCAGGCTGTCTCGCTGTTTGGCTTTGTCGCCAATACAGGGCTCTACCGCCGCATACATCCGCTTGTGTGTGATCGGGTGAACGATTGCCCCTGCTGCCGCGCCACTGGCCATTTTCATCCCAACCAGGAAATCAAAATGGGCCTTTTGCGGCTTGGTCTGATTCGTCACCCGGTAAATGGCGTCGTACAGCGCCTGATCCAGCTTGATGGCCCGACTGGTGTAAGGCAGTGCATTGGCCCAGGCAATAAACACAAAGGTATGCGGCTCCTTGCTTAAGTACGGGGCCAGATAGACATCATCGGTATCCTCAAACCACTCGAAAAACTCCAGTTCCAGGCCCAGTGAAGACAGCGCCCGCTTGACCGAGCCCACTGTTCCTTTATGTTTGTGAATAGGCACAGAGCGGGCTACCAATGCCCGCTTGGTCTCGCTCGGCCAGTTTTCATCCCACTCATCCACCGACAGCGCCCAGGCCAGCCAGGGCAACAGAGGTTCCGGGCAGGTTTGTGGATCCCACAGTTTGGCTATCTGCTCTGGCACAACCCCACGCTCGCTGCACTGTGTTACTTCGCTCAAGCCACGTTCCAGTACGCTCGCGCCGGGCGGCAATAATTGTGTTGTCTCAGTCATTGCCCCACCTATAAAAACGACAGTTGCAGCGACAAACTCACGGCCTGTGTTGCCTCAGGCACAATGTCATCCGACGGCGACAACAGCTTGATTTTGCGCACCCCGCCCTGGTGTAACATATCGATAATGGCTGAATGCGGGATCTCTTTGCCGAGGCGGGTATGTGCGCGGTTGAAATCGTCCATAGCCGTATCAATTGCCAGTCTGACCTGAGCCTCATTCACACCCGGATTGAGGTAGATATGTGCATCAACCACCACACTGGTTGGGCGTGTGACGGTGACCTGCACCTGATCTGTCAGTGGCCGAACATCTTCATGGTTCAGGTGTGCCGACACCGCCGCCTGCACCGCCGCCTGATCGGCCCCCAACTCCGTGAGCACCGTGACCTCCACCACACCCGGCGTATTTGAGGCCACATGCACATCCCGCACTCGCGGGTCAGCCGACATCGCTTGAAACTGATAGGCCCCATTGGTGCCAGCCATACTATGGCTTTCTAGCGACAGTGGAATGCGTGCACGGTAACGCTCATCGCTTTCCCCTTCTGAGCGGGCAACACCAAACAGGGCTCCCAGGTGATCCAGATTACTCCCTGCTGCAAAGGCCAGCATCACAGCCTGTGCAGCGTCGTTAATCCTTTGTCTTAACAGTAATTCCCGGTAAGCGGCAACCTCCAGGACTTTGACTGCCGGATCAGACGCCAGTAACGTATGCTCAGGCAAGCGTTCGGTAATCGCGCTTATGAGCGCTTGGCGGATCTCGTCGTAATTCAGTGTTTCTATCACCGCCGGAGGCGCCAGGCGTGATAAGTCAATCGCGGTATTCATAGATCAATTCCTCAGGCAACAGTCGTCCCGCCCGGACAATACTGTTCAGGTCAATTCAGTCATTAAAAGGACGAGGCAGAATGCTTTGGCGGTGCAACCTGATGCAGATGTGCTGCATCGACTGTGCCCTCAGCTAGCCGTTATTGCGTTTTGCACTCAACAGGGCGTCGAGTTTCTTATCGATAGAATCCAGACGCTTTTCGATGCGCTTCTGGTCCTCTTTGCGGATCTGCTTTAGATGTGCCAGCTCCTGTGAGTTTGTGGTGATCCGTTTATCCAGATCGTTCAGATATAAAATGCCCGACACCACTAATGCAATGGTGGTCAGGATATGAGCCAGATTCAGCTCCTTTTTCATTTGCCATTGATCGGCTTGCATGGTTTGGCCACCTCCTCATTCATAGTTACCCCCAGCAATTTAAGACTGCCACTGGCCACTGAGCATTTGCTGGGCCAGCTCCTGCGCCCGCTCTGGCACCTGGCGAGCCCAGCGGCTATCCAGCATTTCCAGTGCTGCACGCTCAAAATCGCCACTTTGCACTGCCTCAAGCATCTTTTTGAAGCCCAGCAATCCCTGCATCCCCAAATTAAACGCCATATTGGTCAGTACCGCCTGCCTGGCCTCATTGCAGTGCACAGTATCTATGCGGCGTCGCACGCCGGCCTGTGCGTTAGCCACATCCTGTGCCAGCAACTGTTCCGCTTCTTCCTCTGCAATGCCGTTCTGTTCCAGGTTTCTGCCATAGCCTATGGTCAGCTTGCCCGCCGTGCAGTAGTAAGGGAAACGGCGAAACCCTTCATGCTTTTTTAACTGTTCAACCGTGTTCATAATGGTCATATTCGCTCCTTATGGATGACATAAACTCTGGAGCAGGCTTCTTTCTGCTTTCACCAGCCAAAACTCCATCGACCGCTTGGAGTCAAACCCCAGTGTTTTAGCAACCAGGGCAATATCTCCCTCAACCAGATATTTGCCCCGCAGCGCCCGAATACACTCAGGTCGCAGCCTGGCAATGCACTGGGTCAGCGTTTCAATTTCTTCAGGCACCGTCATCATGTCGCTGCTGATGTAGCCTGCACCAGAATCCCCTATCCGCTCAGTTACAGCCTGACGGCTAAACCCTTTACCCAGCTCTTTGGCACGCCAGAATCGACCCCAGCGCTTCAAGGCGGTACGCAGCTGCTTAATGGTTGGTTGTGTCATCATCATTGATCTTTCCTATTACTTCTAGAATATCGAGCGAGTAAACATCCTCCACCAGACCGACTACGTCGTTCCACTTGGGGCTGTACTCTTTGTTTTCCCAACGTCTCAATGTACGCTCCTCAACACCATAGTGCGCAGCTGATTCTGCCTGTGTATAGCCTCTGATATGGCGAGCAAACCTCAGAATATCGGCACCTAATGGTGTTTTTCGCTGCGCTGTGAGTCGCGGCTTTGCATGTATAAATTGCTTCATCGTTTTCCTTATACTTTTGAAGTCATTCGACAGACAAAACAGCGCCCTGTATGCGGGACTTCGCATTGTGCACTTGATGTGATAAGCAATCACGAGCAACAGCGGTCACTGTTCATGTTTCTGGTCATTAAATTAAACGGATCCGTCAGTGAACCAGGTAGGTTGTTCACTCACTCCCTGTAACATCCGCTGTTATTAGTGTGCTGGCGCAGGGATTGAAGGAAAAGTGCGCTGATGCAAAAATCGCATCACATGTTTACAACTCCATGTCATAGCTTTATCAAGCTTAGGGCTATAATACCTTTTTCATCGGCGCTAAACAGGTCAAAAATGCCCTAACAATTATAAAGTTAAAATTCATCTAAGATTTCTATAGAAACTTACCTGCAGTTCTTGAGGGAAGCAAACAGTATTAACAATTGTAAAATTAAGCGGGGTATTCTTCACAAAGTAGCTTGTATGCCAGACAAACATTGCCCCCATGCATCGCATTCACTAAAATAACCACATCTAAACAAAGAGAAGCAAAATTCATGGCTCAATATATCTATACAATGTCGCGGGTGAGCAAAGTAGTGCCACCCAAACGCACAATCTTAAAAGATATTTCTCTGTGCTTTTTTCCGGGTGCCAAAATTGGTGTGCTCGGTCTGAACGGTGCGGGTAAATCAACCCTGTTACGCATTATGGCCGGGGTCGATACCGAGTTTGAAGGAGAGGCACGTCCGCAACCTGGCACCAAAATTGGCTACCTGCCGCAGGAGCCGGTGCTGGATGAAAGCAAAACCGTGCGCGAAACCATTGAAGAAGCAGTGGGTGAAGTAAAACGCGCACTGAGCCGCCTGGACGAAGTTTACGCTGAGTACGCAATGGAAGACGCCGACTTTGATGCATTAGCCAAAGAGCAAGGCGAACTGGAAGCCATTATCCAGGCACACGATGGCCATAACCTGGACAACGCGCTGGAGCGCGCTGCCGATGCACTGCGTTTACCTGAGTGGGATGCCAAAATTGAGCACCTGTCGGGGGGTGAACGTCGCCGGGTTGCCATTTGTCGTCTGTTACTTGAAAAGCCAGACATGCTATTACTGGACGAACCGACCAACCACCTGGATGCCGAGTCGGTTGCCTGGTTAGAGCGCTTCTTACACGATTACGAAGGTACTGTGGTCGCGATTACCCACGACCGTTACTTCCTTGATAACGTGGCAGGCTGGATCCTGGAGCTGGACCGTGGCCATGGTATTCCATGGGAAGGCAACTACTCTTCATGGCTGGAGCAAAAAGATGCCCGTCTGAAGCAAGAAGAGAAGTCGGAAAAAGCCCGCCAGAAGTCGATTGAAAAAGAACTTGAATGGGTACGCTCTAATCCGAAAGGCCGTCAGGCTAAATCAAAAGCCCGTATGGCACAGTTCAGTGAGCTGCAACAAACAGATTATCAGAAGCGTAACGAAACCAACGAGCTGTTTATTCCGCCGGGTCCGCGTCTGGGTGATCAGGTCATTGAAGTGAACAATCTGACTAAGAGCTTTGGCGATCGCGTCCTGATCGACAACTTGAGCTTCTCGGTACCAAAAGGCGCAATCGTTGGCATTATCGGTGCCAACGGCGCAGGTAAATCTACCCTGTTCAGAATGCTCAGTGGTGAGCATCAGCCGGACAGCGGTGAGATTGTGCTGGGCGAGACCGTGCAGCTGGCCACCGTTGAGCAGTTCCGTGATGACATGGACGGCAACAATACCGTATTCCAGGAAGTGTCTGATGGTCAGGACATTCTGAAAATTGGTAACTTTGAAGTACCCAGCCGTGCGTATGTGGGCCGCTTTAACTTTAAGGGCAACGACCAGCAGAAGTTCGTAAAAGAGCTTTCCGGTGGTGAGCGCAACCGACTGCACCTGGCTAAACTGCTCAAAGCAGGTGGTAACGTGATCCTGCTGGATGAGCCAACCAATGATCTGGACGTAGAAACCCTGCGTGCACTGGAAAACGCCATTCTGGAATTCCCAGGCTGCGTAATGTGTATCTCGCACGACCGCTGGTTCCTCGACCGGATCGCGACACACATTCTGGATTACCGTGACGAAGGTCAGGTGAACTTCTTCGACGGTAACTACACTGAATACGAAGAGTGGCTGAAAAAGACCTATGGCGCGGAAGCCGCTGAGCCAAAGCGTATTAAATACAAAAAAATTGGTTAATCACCCATAACGCCAGATAAAAGCCCTGATTTTCGGGGCTTTTTTATACCTGCTCTGAACTGAATTTTGCTCCGCAAAGTGGAGAGACAGCAAAAAACTGGCTAAGCTATAAGAAACAAGCTAAGAGAATACAGATGAAAGAACGTAGACGATTTTCACGCGTACTGTTTTCGAACCCGGCCCTGCTTATGACGGCCAGTGGCGACTACAAATGCGAAGTGATTGACCTTTCACTCAATGGCGCACTGCTGACGTTACCTGTGGGGTATGTCCCCCTTAAAGATGAGCCAGCCAGTTTGCGCTTTGCCTTACCGCAAAGCGATATTCAAATCGCAATGGAGGTTCAGGTTCGTCATATAGAAGAAGGCCACCTTGGCGTGCACTGTAATCAGATAGACTTAGACAGCGTAACCCACCTCAAACGCCTGATTGAGCTAAACCTGGGAGACGACGACGTACTGCACCGCGACCTGGAGCAACTCCTGCTGCACGACTAAGCTCCGGTATGGACAAAGTCCCACAAGGGTGGCTTTGCACCCTTGTGTGCACCAGAGCACTGAACTACTCTCTGTTCATTTGATCTTAAGTTCCAGAACACGCCATTTTCTTTGCGCCTTACCCAGCCATTGCAGCCATAAACAATATCCCATCACGCTGACGCCGTTGTTATGACCGTCAAGCCTGGTAGAATGCCGTTTTGGGATCGTTGTGGTGAAATAGCCTAATCATTCTCTTTAGATTAAAGGGAATATTTTACTTTATTTTTACTTTTGGCCTGTGCTAGGTTAGTTAATGTAACAACCAAAGGAGATAACTATGTTACTAAAACTGAAAAAGAAACCAATGAAAGCCCTATCTAACGACAAAGCAGGCGTACCTGCAAACATGACACCCCAAGTAGCTGGTGGCGTAGAAAAAACTTACTACTGTTGGTCAGATCATCGCTGTCCGGGCACACAAACATCGTGGCTGTGCTAATCCGTCATTGATATTGTTACTAAGCCCGCGAAGAAATTTGCACCCGGCGGGCTTATTAGAGTGTCCACAATCCTATTCAACCCTGTTTATAACTCCGCGTTTCTCAATTGCCTGAAACTCAACCTGCTTTTTTCACTGCTTAATACCGATTTCACTTAATACCTGTTCA
>NZ_PPUZ01000150.1:0-933 GCF_004212645.1 Pseudoalteromonas rubra
GCTTCTGGCAGGGCTTTTTTATTCACTTTGCCGTTGGCCGTCAGGGGCCACTCGGCAATGACCACTCCCAGTTTTGGCACCATGTAATCTGGCAGGCTCTGTGCCAGAGTGGCCAGCGCCTCACTCATAAACGCTGCCTGCGCCTGCTCAGCAACGGCGTCAACCGGCTGAACATAAGCCACCAAATAAGTCCCTGCCGGGCCGTTTTTCGCCAGCACCAGGGCACTGTCTATTTCCGCCTGACGGCTCAGCTGCTGGGCAATTTCCCCCAGCTCAACGCGAAAACCGCGGATCTTAATCTGGTCATCGGCACGACCCACAAAAGCCAGGTTGCCATCAGCCAGATAGCGAACTAAGTCGCCGGTGCGGTACAAGCGCCTGCTGCTGCCTGCCACCTCCGGGTCATAAAATGGGTTGTCAATAAAGCGCTCGGCGGTCAGCTCGCTTTGATTCAGATAGCCCCGCGCCAGGCCGTCACCGCCCACGCACAGCTCACCTAAGCTGCCGTGAGGTAAGAGGTTTTGTTGCTTATCCAACACATAAGTCTGAACATTGCACAACGGTGTGCCGATATGCACGATGTCATTGGTAATTTCACCTACTGTGGCACACACAGAGGTCTCCGACGGACCATAGGCATTATAAAAAGGATAATGGGCACGCCAGCGGGCCACCACTGCCTCTTCACAGGCCTCACCTGCCACAATTAAACATTGCAGTGCCAGGTCCGTCTGCAAGGCCATGGTGGATAACAGCGCTGGCGGCAAAGTCGCATGAGTGATCTGCTGCGTTTTTAGCAACGCTGACAGCTGCTCCACGTCCGTGCGCTGTAACTCGTCGGCAATCACCAGGGTCGCACCGCAGCTCAGGGCCATGAGCCACTCCCAGGTCGCCGCATCAAAACTGATCGAGGCAAATTGCAGCACCTTACTG
>NZ_PPUZ01000151.1:0-12287 GCF_004212645.1 Pseudoalteromonas rubra
AAGTGAAATTGGTATTATATCAATCCGGCTGCCAGCACTATGACAACGGCATAACGCAGGCCCTTACCCGCTGCCACCAGCACCAAAAACAAACTAAACCGAGTGCGAAACACACCAGCAACCAGCGTGAGCGGATCGCCTACCACGGGCAGCCAGGCAAACAGCAGGCTGTATACCCCATATTTCTGAAATTGCCGCTGTGCCTTATCCATCGCCTTCCTGGAAACGGGAAACCAGCGTTTACCTTCTACTCGAGTCACCATAGTGCCCAAGTAATAATTAATCACACTGCCCAGTACATTGCCGGCAGTTGCACTGAGCCACAGCATTAACAGCGCCCCCTGCTGCTTCACAACCAACCCGCTTAGCAACAGCTCCGAAGAGGCAGGCAATAAGGTTGCTGAGATCAACGCCGACAAGAATAAAGAAAGATACAACATGGTTATGACACTCTGGAGTGAACCCTGATGGGCTCCGTATTCGGTCTTTTACGGCGCATCCTCAGATACATCGCTGAAACTTGCGCTCACCTGAAAAATACGCATTAATGGGGTATTGTAACGCAAGGACCACAATAATGATAAAACGACTCGCCATGGCCGCTTTGATAACCACACTGGGCAGCCAGCTTAGCGCCTGTAATGCCACACAGCAGCCCGTCCCCCACCCAAAGGGGTATGAAACTTACATCAATCCGGGCGACACCTTCAAGCATACTCAGCTGACCAACATAGATGGCCAGCCAGTCGTGCTGACCCAGGGAAAGAAACTGGTAATTCTGTTTGCCACCTGGTGCTCAGACTCTCAGCGTACCCTGAATGAACTCAAGGCATCTACGCTGCTGACGGATCCCACGCTGCAGATCATTGCCATAGGCCGTGAAGAAGATGCCGACACACTCAAAGCATTCCGAGCTTCCTTTGGTATCGACTTTCAACTGGTTGCCGACCCCGATCGCGCCATTTATCAGCACTATGCCAATAAAGGGATCCCGCGCCTGATCATGCTGGACGAGCATAACCGGGTGGTGAATACACTGATTGGCGAGCAGCCAGGAGTGGTTGACCAGGTGCGCTGGCAATGAATGGGGATGTTGTCAGCATACTGACGATGGCCAAGGTGATCCAAACCGCTGTAGCACCAGTTTTTTTGATCACCGGTATTGCGGCCACTTTGGGGGTCTTATCAAATCGTCTGGCGCGGATCACAGACCGAGCCCGCTTGCTGGACCGTAAGTTAAACAACAGCCAGGATGAAGAACTAAAAGATCACCTGACCCGTGAAATGCGCGCTTTACTTAAACGTTCGCGCTACATTCATGTTGCTTTTAGCATGAGCGTGCTGTCTGCACTGTTAGTGTGCGCAGTCGTCATGGTGTTATTTGTTTCTCACCTGTACACCTTGTCACTGGGTGTAACCCTGTCGAGCTGCTTTATTGCCGCTATGCTGCTGTTGATCTGCGCATTCTTGGCATTGCTTGCTGAGGTTTTCCTGGCCACACGCAGCATGCGCCGTGGCATGATATTTAAGGATATCGGGGAATAGAAGCAACCTGCTCGGTTTGCAATGCGTCACCCAAACACAATACCTGTTCGACAATGCCTGGGCTGTGAAAGCAGCCTGAGCGAGCACATCCCGCACCCATCCGCCACCTTCTGATCCTCACACGCCAGATAACGCCTTTATCAATCATCACAGCGCTAGTTCGTACTCCTTCAATTTGACCCATAAAAAAACCGCCCCGGGCGAACCCGGAGCGGTTTTTCAACTAATTGAGTATTAGTTGCTTATTTACGCTTACGGCGACGTAGTGCTGCAAACGGTGCTGCAAGTAACGTCAACCAAGCCAGAGAACCTGAATCGTTGTCGTCATTGTCATCACCACCAGTCAAGTCGTTCACACGTACCTCAACCATTACTGGCTCAGACGATTTGCCCATCGCGTCTACCGCTACAACATTGAACTTGATTACACGCTCATACTCAAAGTCAATGTCACCAGCCACAGTCATCATGCCTGCTGCATCGATAGCGATTAGGTTAGTACCCGTCACAACGAATTGTGTCACATCATCATCAGCATCAGAGAATGCCAGTTTACCAATCTCAGTACCGATAGCTGCGTTCTCATTCACAGAGAAGCGCTGATACATCTCAACCATTGGCGTGCCTTCATACTCGTCTTCAATCACGTCGAAAATAACTTCAACGGCTTCTGAGCTGTGGCCTGCTTGGTCTTTCGCAGTGACCATGACCTTAATCATGTCGCTTGCATCGTAATCGACAGGGCCGACCACTGTGATTTTACCTTCTGCATCGATTGCAAATGAAGAGCTGCCTTCAATGCTGAACGACTCAAGGTCACCATCCTGATCCATCACCATCAGCTGGCCAACTTCAGTACCCGCTTCTGCATTTTCCATCACCTCAAAGCGCTGCTCAGTGGCAATGACTGGTGTCTGCTCTTCAGTTGTATCCGCTTCGTTGGTGATCATGACTGTGATATAGCCTTGCTCAGAAACGTTACCCTGAACGTCAATCGCGACAACAACCAGCTCTACCTGATGTACACCAGCGTCGTAATCCAGCAAGTCACCATTGGTTACTACGATGTCACCTTCTTTGGTCACTGAGATGCCTTCGTTAGACTGGAAGCGAACATAGAACTCAGAAACGTCTACTGTGCCTTCTTGTTCTTCAAGTTCAACCTGACCTAACACAGTGCCTGTTTCTGTATGCTCTGGTGTTTCGTGCATTGCACTGATAATCATTGGCGGTGTTGCTGCACCTGGACCATTCAGCACTTCTTGAGTCACTGCTGCCAGTATTTCTGTGCCGCTTGCATCTGCAATTGCAAATGGTGCTTCTGTATTCACATAAGCTTTCTCACCCGGAGCAAGCTCTGTAACTGCGTTACCTTCAGCATCTACTAGCATTGCATTTGATGTAGCAAAGGTAACGTTACCGCTGATAGAGTCAGTCACAGAACTGATACCTAGCTGGTAGTTATCCCAACCAACCAGCGCTTCAACGTTCATTTCGTTGCCAAGCTGATCCGCAGTCAAACCAAGTAAGTCAGTACAGCCAGCGAATGTCACAGTGCCAGACCCTGTTTCGTGGAACATTGGCGACAGGAATGCCCATGCAGGCGCGCCATCAACAATTGGACCAGATACTGTACGGCCACGCCCTGGTACTGCCGCACTGCGGCCTACATCGTTATAGATAGACAGCGCATAGTCGAAAGTACCGTCATTATTGGTATCAAAGTTCATCTGATAACCAGCCTGACGCAGGTGCTTAAGATCATCGTGTAACTTCATTGACGCTGTGAAAGCCATGCCTGTGTCTGTACAGCCTTCAGCTTCGAATACATTGAAAGTCGCACCCATGATGCTGAACGCTTTGTCTTCTTTGCCAGCCTCTTCACTTACTGCAATCAGTTGATCTGTCACCGGATTAACAGTTCTGAAACCATTGTTCATGGCCACCAGCATTGCGTTGCCATCTTTCATTTCGTAGCTAAGCTCTACACCCACGTGCGCTTTTGGCAACATGTGGTAAACCATGTGCAGATCGTGGTCACCTTCCGTTTCAACGTCATCAAATACCAGCGCACCGTCCATTTCTGACAAGGTCAATGCAGCAGTGCGAGGTCCCAATTCATCCGCTGATTGCGGGTTAGTCATACCCCATGCAGGCAGCTTAGCAGGGTCAACCGTTACTGATACGTCAAATGCGATTGTCTGACCAGCAGGCACTGTAACTTCTTCAGGGAATTCCCAGCTCAATGCTCCCGCATCTTCGTCATTTTTGTAACGCGCTTCAGTGCGTAGCTTGTAGGTTCTAGGTGCGTCAGAGAAGTTCTTCAGCTCAACAGTTTTAGTATATGTCGTTGTTTCTTCAAGCTGGTCAAAGCCAAATGACAGCGCACCCTGGTTTGTCTCGTACTCAGAGATCCAAGTCCATGCTGCAACTGGTGAAGCCATGGCTTTTTCAACATTGATCAGACCTGCACCGATGCGGCTGATTGGCGCCAGTGGAGACTCTGGGTCAACATTAAGTGAATCAACATGGATGTCCAGATTTGCTGTGTTCATCAGCATGGCTTTGATTTCAAACGCGTCCAGTTCAGGACGACCTTCTTTCATCAGTGCAACTGCACCCGCCACAATTGGGCTCGCCATAGAGGTACCAGACATTCTGTGAAGCTGGTCGCCAGTAGCAGGCGCGGCCGCCAGAATATTTGAACCAGGCGCTGCAATTTCAGGTTTCAACAAACCGTCCATTGAAGGACCACGTGAAGAGAAGCCAGACACGCCGCCCGTCGTTGATTTCAATACGCCAGAAACGCTATAAGTTGCCGCGCCATCACGTAGCTGGTTTTTAAGCGCATCACCCGCAGCAAAATTAATACCCACTGATGGGATGGTGACTGCAGAGTTGCTACCACCCATAGGTGCCGGCGTACCATCGTCATTGTTGTTCGCAATCAGAACCAGTACCGCACCACGCTCCTGGGCATTCAGTACTTTTTCTGTAAAGGCACAGGCACCACGGTCAATCAGAACCGCTTTTCCTGTGAAATCCATATCAGCAAACGGGTTTGTACCTTCAGTGCCAGGCTCTGCATCGTCGGCAGGCGGAATAGTACAACCATTTTGGTTTGCGCTTGGGTAAACCAGCTCAGCATCGTCCTGAGTAAAGGCAAACGCAACTTGTGGACCAAAGCTCGCAGGCTGGATCACAGTTTGTGAACCGGCAATGGTGCCTTCACCGAACAGGCTTTCAAGTGTCGGGTGAGTCAGTGAAGCGACAGACATCGCATTTGGCGTTGTACTTGGGCCACCAACACGGAATGGAATATCATCGTCATTACCTGCAGCAATGATCATATTGGTGCCAAGTTCAACGGCGCGCTGGATCAGGTACTGTGTGCCGTCACCGGTGTAAGTGTTACCGAATTCGCCACCCAGTGACATATTCATCAGGTCAACACGGTCGCTGATATCGCCATCACCGTTAGGGTCCATTGCAGCTTCAAGTGCATTGATCTGCGCAGCCCAGGTACAACCGCCGCCACACACTGAGTAAACATACAACTCAACATCAGGTGCAATACCGGTTACGTCATGTGAAACGTGGGTACCGTGGTCAGTCAGCTCTTCCGCGTCGGCACGGAATCTTGGATCGTCTTCAATCGGGTCAGCGTCGTTACGCACATAGTCGTAACCACCTTTCACCTGGCCTTGTGGCCAAGTCACTGATGCTGGATCAGTGGCTTCTGCTTCATACGCTTCAAGAGTACCTGCAGCTTCGTTAAATACTTTGTGTGTGTAGTCGATACCAGTATCTAGTACTGCCACCTTGACATCTTTACCGGTGATATCCAGGTTTTGCTTCACAGCGTCAGCACCGATGTAACCAGAACTTTCTGCAACAAACAGCTGAGAGTCTCTCAGTGGCAGAATGCGATCTACCGCAACATTGTTGCGCAGTTTATCTAGTGTGCTGTCAGACGCCTCAACGATCAGCGTCGATGCCAACACTTTGGTTGAACCCAGTACTTTAGCGCTTGGCTCAAGCTGTTGAATTTGTTGTCTTAGGTTAGACTGTGCAGCCTGTACAGTGGCAAACGTGTGCTTTGCAGCGGCTTCGCTGTAAGTACCTTTTGATACTAGATCTACGGCCGTGTTTTGCTTCATAACGACCAAATACGCGTTGGTGCGTGCTTCGGAGATGCTGCTTTTGTCTAAAGCAACCTTGCTGATTTTTAGTGGTGTGCTTGATTGAACTTGTACGGTTGCAGCCGTTGCTGACGCTGCCATTAATGCACCTGAGACCGCAGTTGCTACCGCGGTGGCTTTAAATGAATACTTGGCCATAGTTTCCCCTAGGACTTGTTGTGTAAAAGATGTTTCTTTTAGTTTTAGAGAGTAGATTCGTCCATCAATATAGTGTGACTTCACTGTTAATTACAATATTAAACACACAAAGAAGTTACAAACTTTTCAACCAAATCACAACTTCAGTCACAAGCTTCTGTTTATTAAGAAAATTAAAACTGTAAACAAACGTAAACCATCGCGCCATCATGTTGTCACATTGAAGCGTTTGTAAAGCGTGAAGAACAAAAAACACACAAATTGAGAACCAACTGTAGTCCAAAACGTCTAACTCGTCTAAGAGACTTGCAATATCTTTTGTAAAGACATAGAAAAGAGGCAGTTTTTTAATTCAAGGGGTCAAAATGAGAATCACATTGCTATTAACAAGTTTATTAACCGGACTGTCGCTGAATGTTCAGGCCAATTCAATATTCGAAAAACCAGAAGACGCCATCGAGTATCGTAAAGCCGCGTTTCAGTTGATCCGTTATCAGATTGGTGACATGGGCGATATGCTCAAAGGTAAGGTACCGTTTGACGCAGAGCGCTTTAAACAGCGCGCAAACAATGCGGCGCAGCTGTCTGCTATGCCATGGGAAGCATTCCCAGCAGGATCTGATAAGGGTGAAACCGACGCATTACCTGCTATCTGGTCTGACAGAGCGACGTTTGATAAGAAAGCACAGGCTTTTGCAGACTATGCACAAAAATTGGCCGTCGCGGCACAATCAGGTGACAAAAAGGTCATTGGCGCGGCATTCAAAGATTGGGCAAAAGGCTGTAAAGACTGCCACAATTCATTCAAAGACTAAGCGTATAAAATAACTAAGGCAGCTAAGGCTGCCTTATTCTTTTAATATGTATATCTCGGCACATTAAGGTATGCCGAATTGGCCTGACAGGCCCGTTTACCCGCTCAATCGTCTAAAAAGTCTAGGTCGTCCTCTCCAAGATTACGCTTCAGCCGTTTCTGCTCCAGATAGTCATCCAGACGGCGTTTCACCCGCTTCTTTTGCTGTGCCTGTAATTCTTTGTCTAACGACCCAAAGTCGTCTTCATAATCATCATCTAACGGATCATAGGAAAATGTTTTACCCACGATGAGCTCCAAAACTTAATTGTGCTAAATAGTCCAGCAGTACACGCTGTGCTGACACTGCTTAAGTTAGTATTTAGCGCTAAATGCGGGCGCTGAAAAGCAAGACTTTTTTATCTATACGATAAATATTTTTTATTGCCACAATCACCAATATACAAACTGGCTAAAAACACTATTTTTTAGTCATATCTCCAACCAGCAAACACGCCAGCAAAGCGCTCAACACAATCAAAAGCCATGTTTATCAATAACATAATAATTTGGCACTGTTTTTGTTACTTCCTCTGTGTCATCAACAGCCCAAGGAACATAGTATGAAAACAATTTTACTTGCTTCAACGCTGGTTTTATCTAGCCAGGCGATAGCCCAGACCGATACACATTTTTCTGTCAGTGCTGATGAATGCGCCGTAGACTTTAAAAACGATGTACAAATTACGCCCGACCAGTTGTATATCAAAAATGGTAATGGTCAGCCTGTGATGATAGACGCGCAGGGCTATCTGTATATCGCAAACCAAGCCGTTAATCTGGATCAGGATGAGCGCCTGGCCATGCAAACGTATGCCGACACCCTCAGAGCCGAACTGCCCAAAGTGGCCAGCATTGCATTACAGGGCGTTGAGCTGGCCGGAGTCGCGATTGAGGAAGTCGCCTCCGCCTTCAATTTGCATAGCTTTGATGCATTGACTGGCCTGATGGACGAGCTGCACTCAGAGATTGAAGGCGCGTTCTATCAACAAGGCACCTTTGTGATGGGTGAGCAGACCTTTAATGAGTTTGGTGAACAGTTTGAACACCAGTTTGAAGAAAAAATAGAACAAGCCATTGAAGGTGCCATGATGGAGTCTATTGGCAGCCTGTTAGTTGCTATTGGATCTGAAATGGTGAACTCAGGCGGCGACATGGAAAGCTTCGAGCAACGAATGGAAAATCTCGGCAGTGAACTGGAGCAACGGGTCGAAGGTCAGGCAAAAGCCCTGGAGCAACAGGCCAACGCGTTATGTGGCCGGTTTGAGTCGATTGCAGCACAAGAGGCACAGCTGAGCGCGATGATCCCGCAGCTAAAAGGCTATCAATTATTTAACTATCGCTAAATCAACGCTTTCCCTGCGCAGTCAGCCACACCGTCATCAGTATTCCATTTACTGCGGTTGTGGCTGCTTTTTTGCCTGCTGAACGAGCGTGCCAAGGGTGCGTACATAGCCCTCCATTTCCGCATTCCAGGGCAAACCATAACTGATCCGCACGCAGCTGCGATAGCGCTCATAGGCACTGAATATCGCGCCCGGCGCTACGCTGATCCCGGCGCGCAGCGCCAGCTGAAAAAACAGCCCGCCATCATAAGCTCCGCCTAAGTCCAGCCATAACACACAGCCGCCTTTTGGGTCACTGACACGCACATGTTCGGGAAAATACTTTTGCACCGCCAGACGCATTTTTTGTTTATTGTCGTAAAGGCGTTTGCGTAATTGCCGTAAATGGCGCTGAAACTCACCACTGGCCATAAAATCTGCCAACGCCCATTGGTTCATCATGGGAGCTGAGCAGCTCAGCGCGCGTTTAAAGCGCTTTGCCCGGGCACTGTACGGCCCAGCCAGCATCCAACCAACCCGGTAGCCCGGCGCTACGGTTTTAGAAAACGACGAGCAGGTCAGCACCTCTCCGGGTGCTGCAAAGCACTGCGCCGGCCTTATCCGCTGCTCACCAAAATATAAATCGCCATATACATCATCTTCAATGAGTACCACGTCATGCGCACGCAGTAATGTCAGCAACTGCTGCATACGAGATTCGGGCATCTGACTGCCCAGTGGGTTGTTGATACTGGTTGAAAACAGACACGCTTTGATAGGATGCCGCGACAACGCAGCACTGAGGTCGTCAAGCCACAGCCCGTCGTCCGGACATACGGGGATTTCTATCGCTTTCAGACCCAGATTTTCAACCAGCTCAACAATGCCAAAGTAGCAAGGTGATTCTATCGCCACAATGTCACCGGGCTGAGTTACGCACTGCAACGCAATGGCGATCGCCTCCTGGGCACCATTGGTGATGATCAGGTCATCGCTGTTCACCGTCAGTCCCAGCGCCAGATAGTATTGCACTATCTGCGCTTTGAGCATCGCCAGGCCATCAATAGCACCATAATCCAGCATCCGTGCCTGAGCCTGACGCATCGCCTGGCGCATACTTTTGGCCAGCGCCTGTTGCGGACTGGCCGCTGCAACCGGGTTGGCGAGCCCCAGCGGTGCCACATCTGGCAGATGGATCCCCTCGTATACCTGCTCAATGAGCTGCTGTTTATTCACCATCACAGGCTTGGCAGGTAATTTACTGCGCCTGGGAGTGGCTGTGTCGTGCCCACTTTGCAAAAAGTAGCCGGACTTTTCACGGGCAACCACCAGCCCAGTCATCTCAAGCTGCTGGTAGGCCTGTTGTACCGTAGGAATACTCACACGCAGTCGGCTTGCCATAGCTCTGAGCGACGGCAACTTATCCCCTGGCAGCAGCAGCTCCTGCTCAACCATCTCTTTGACCACGGTGATGACTTGCTGATAGAGGTAATCAGGTTTAAAAGTAGAATGATCCATCGTGCCTTTCATCTGTATAGGTTTAAAAACACATTTTTTGTATCTGGCATATACAGAATATATCGTTAAACTGGCCACGCTGACTAGTCCTTCCTGTGAGTTGAAAGAATGAACAATGCTTTTCTGTATACGATCACTGTCCTGATCTGGGGCTCCACCTGGCTGGCAATTGAATTCCAGCTGGGTACGGTAGACGAAGTGGTCTCTTTGTTTTACCGCTTCGCGATTTCTGCCGCCTGTATGTGGTGTTATGTGCTGATCAATCGGCCACCGATGCGCTACTCGCTCACTGATCACGGCTTTTTTATGTTGCTGGCGCTGGGCAACTTTGGCTTAAACTATCTCTTTCTTTACTGGGCGCAAGGCAGCCTGACGTCCGCGATGGCCTCGATTGCTTTCTCACTCTTGCTGGTCGCCAATATCGTCAATACCCGACTGTTTTTTGCCAAGCCCATTGCGGGCCGCATCTACATTGGTGCAGCGCTGGGACTTGGAGGGATCGTTAGTTTATTCTGGCAAGACTTGCGCAGTGCCGATCTCAGCAGTGATGCTTTCATTGGTTTACTGCTGGCGCTGGCAGGTATGTTTATCGCCTCGCTCGGCAACATGGTTAGCGTACGCAACTCCAATCGCCAGATTGGCGTATTGCAGGGGAATGCCTGGGGCATGCTGTATAGTGCGCTGTTTTTAGGCGGTTATGTGGCGCTCAGCCCGCTGCAATTTAGCATTGAGGCCGACGCGCAATACTGGGGATCGCTGCTGTACTTGTCGGTGTTTGGTACTGTGATTGCGTTTGCCTGTTACTTCCACCTGCTCAAAAACATTGGCCCGGAAAAAGCCAGCTACCTGATCGTGCTGTTCCCCCTGGTGGCTGTCACCCTCAGCACCTGGTTTGAAGGGTTTGTCTGGCAGCTCAATACCTTTATCGGGTTCTCGCTGGTGCTGATCGGCAATGCCATTGTGCTTACACCGTACCAGCGCATTCGTGCCTGGCTCACTCCGACGACCCCGTCGCAGGCAAGACCCTAAGCTGCACAGCGCCTGGCAGGCTGCGGATGGTCACGGGCGTTGTTGCCACCAGGTCGCCGTCGGCCTCCACCGCCAGGCCAGGTGTTGTGATATCCAGCTGGGTGCGTTTTTCCCGATGCACCCAGGGTAAGTGCTGATGACACCCCAGCAGCATAGCCGCAAACACCACCAAGCGCTGCCACCAGTTACGAGCAGAGAACCACAGACACTCCAGCTGGCCATCCTGTAAGCTTGCCAGAGGCGCAGGTTTTAGCCCGGCGGCAAAAAAGCGGCCATTGGCCAGCAACAGCATCATGCCGTGTTTTAATTCGGGTCCCTGGGCCGTTGTCAGCTGCACCGTCGGCGCACAGCATAACTGTTTAATACCGCCCCACACATAGCTCAGCGCCCCGACACTTTTATTGCCCCGCAGGCTCTTGACCACCTCCGCATTAAACCCAACACCGGCAATATTGATAAAATAACGCGTACCGATAGCCCCCAGATCCAGGGCAATGCAATGTGACGAAAACACCGACGCACGCCATTGCCGCTGCGAATAGCCAAACTGACGACAAAAATCATTGCCGGTTCCGGCTGGCAAGCACGCCAGCTGGGCCGCTGATCCGTACATTGCATTGACAACCAGGTTGATGGTCCCGTCCCCCCCGACAACCACAATCAGTTTCTGGGCCTGAGCCTGCAGCCGGATAGCATCATGATCCCGGCCATAAAACCCGGTGGTCTCGTAGCAGCTAATGGCAAGCTGGCGTTGCTTTGCCTGCGCGCGTAACCAGCGTAAATGTCGCTGTAGTCTTCCCCCGCCTCCGGGCTTATAAACAACTAACAACCAAACCCCAAAGCAATAAAATCAATTTATCTGAATAATTACCCATAACAAGCACCTAAGAACAAAGAAAAACATGGCAAGTGACTGTAAATTAATACACAAAACAAATCACCACCATTCACAAAAGTGAATAAAAAACCATTTAAGAGACTGTAACACGCCACCAAAACTCATTTTTTAATTAGTTTTTCTAATCTCTCGCCGATAATTTTTATCGTTTTATTTTTGGCCACAATGCACGCAAAATAACCATGTCGATACAGACGCATTTACTAACGATTTTGAGGAGTCAGACATGCTTAATTCAGCTGCAGCGTGCAGCAACACGCAAACCACCCTAAACCCAGTCGAAGCGCCAGTGATTAAACGCCGCTTTAACCTGACAGCCTGGTTGAACAAGCTGGGTAAACAACTGATGTTAAGTCAGGTGGTTATGTATAAGTAAGTCTGCTTAGGGCATGATCTTCCCAACCGGTCGTGCCCAGTTTCTGCCATCTCCCGCTTATCTCAATATCATAAAACACACCTATTCGCCCATAAATCGGCCAAAGTCGTAAAAAACTGACGTTATTAGCACAAAATTTAAGCAAACAATTCAAAAACTATTTACAGCGCCAAATTCGCTAAGTATTATCTTTGCCCATGGAGAGATGGCTGAGTGGTTGAAAGCACCGGTCTTGAAAACCGGCATACGTTAATAGCGTATCTAGGGTTCAAATCCCTATCTCTCCGCCATTTTTAAGTTTTTGCGCCGGAGAGGTGGCCGAGTGGCTGAAGGCGCTCCCCTGCTAAGGGAGTATAGGGTTTGTAGCCCTATCGAGGGTTCGAATCCCTCCTTCTCCGCCATT
>NZ_PPUZ01000152.1:0-652 GCF_004212645.1 Pseudoalteromonas rubra
CTGCGCCGAGCCCTTGTGCAGTTGGTCAATAAACCACAGTCGCTGCTGCGCAAAAGACAACGGCGCAATATCCGATGCCACTCTGGGTGTCACTTTCGTGCGTGTCTGCGTACTTTGCTGTTGCTCTGCCGCTAAAAACGCAATCAAATCTGCTTTGTGTTGTTTAACCTGAGCGCCAATCTCGGCTGTGATTGCACCTTGTTTGGCCTTTGACTTGAGCTTGCCATTGTCGAGATAAAAACTGACGCCCTGTTTTTCTAATTCTATGATTAACTTTTTAATTGTATTCATTGTTTTCTTCTTAAAATTCTGTTGATTAAATGTCGGACGTCGCGATTACCATTCCAGCTCTTCACACGCTTCGGTGGAATCGTCGCGATTGGACTTAAGCTGCAAATATTCAATGTGGACCGCCTGGTCACAGATCCGGGTGGCGTCATAGAGCTCCTGGATGCTGAACTCAATGTCGAAAGTTTCACGCACCTGAGTTGCCAGTTTTACAACCAGCAGCGAATGTCCGCCGAGGTCAAAAAAGTGGCTTTGTGTACTGATCTCTTGCGCCGCTATGCCCAGCAGCTGAGACCAGATCTCACACAAGGTCTGCTCAATATCATTTTCAGGTGCCACATAACGGCCCTGCAGCGCTGAAGTA
>NZ_PPUZ01000153.1:0-1971 GCF_004212645.1 Pseudoalteromonas rubra
GGATTTGATCAACAAGGCCGAAATATACAGAATCTTACCAAACAAAGTATTGTCAATTACAAAGCCTGTTTTTTATGAAGGAATAAGCAAAATAAAAAAAACCTTCTCACCTGGAAATAAATACATATCAGAAACAATTGAGAGAACAAAAGAAGCCATAATAAAAGGCTCAAGCAAAAGTTTTGCATCAGATTCGGACGTGAAGAAATTTTTTGAATATATAGAAGATGATGATTCGGACCTGCTATTAACAAGATATAAAAAACAAGAGCACACGAGAAACTTTATTGAAAACTTTACAAATGAATTTGCAAAAACCTTCTTGGAAATATCACTAGCAACTTTAAAAACAATAAAAATAATAGCCATCTATAGAGGGAAATACGATAAGAGCGAAATAGAAGAAATAAACACAAGAATTAACAAATGCCTAAACACTTCAAAATTAATATCTGAAGAGTTTTTCAAAACCCTAATAAGAAAAGGCTACCACACAAACGTCACAGACAAAAACTTTGAGCAATTTAAATTTAAATTGATTTCAAGCTTCAGGGAAACAAAAGGTGAATACTGGGAGATAGATCAGAGAATACAACCACTAACAAAACAATTTATAAGTACAACACATGCATTATCAACATCCGTGAGATATAATGCATTTCCAAACAACCTTTTCATTAGGGCTATAGACCACAAATCTAACTTTGAAAATAAAAATGAAATTTTAGATTCAATATACACTTTTATACAAAACCACCTAGATTTGGATAAGAGCAATTCTAGTAGAAATACGCCTGAAAACTTCGATGACCTAAAGCAAGATCAAACTTACTATCAGATCTCAGAGTTTTATCAAGATAACACACCAACATTAATAGTACATGGAGCTGGATCATTAAGCCACAGAAACCTGATAGAATTATCAAAATCTATATTTTTAAAAAAAGGAACAGCACATACACTTCAAGTTGAACTATACACAAGCCTAATGAACCACATATTCCCAACCCATGGCGAAAAAAGCAAAGAAATAAAATCAGACACCTTAATATTAGCTTACTCAGAAATGAGGAGAGAGAAAACTTATAAAAAAATACTAGAAAAGTCTTTCTTTTCAGAAATAAGGCAGACAAGCTTTAACTCCAACATAAGCTTACCAATAATTGACAAACATATAACAACCAAGATTAAAGGTAAGTGTACCCCAAAAAATAAGGAGCTACCCGGCGCTTCACAGCTTTATTACAACACTACATTTTATACAGATAAGAAGGATCCACCTATGAAAGTTGATATACTGGTTTTGACATTTATAGATAATGAGTATGAAGGAGTTCGGAAGAAACTTTCAAACTTCACAAGTATAAAGCCTTCAGAATACTCAAGTTTTATTAGTGGTGTCGGTTACGTATCAACATCCTTTGGAGAGCTGTCAATTGGCTTGGCTATGACGCTAGATAGTGGACAGGTTAGTATAGCAGCATCTACAAATTCGATATTATCTCATTTTAACTTCAATTTAGTTACAATGGTCGGTTGCGCTGGCTGTGTGGATAAATCCAATTACAACATTGGTGATGTAGTAATACCTAATAAAGCCATAGCACTACAGGAAAGGAAAAAAGACAGATGGTCAAACAACTCCTTTAAAATAAGCAATAGATACCAATCATTTATAAGATCCGCATTGCTTAATAAGGGAAAAGTAATACGTAAAGAAAAAGAAGAAATAAAACTTTCTCATACACCAATAATAAGCTCACCCATTGTTATAAGTGAAGACGAAGGGAAACACATATCAATAGCTAGAGACATTGATTACAAGGCCGTTATAGTTGAAATGGAAGCCTATGGCTTTAATGAGGCAATAGAAGCAACGAAAGAGTTTAATGATATTGAGTATTTGATTTTCAGAGGTATTTCCGACTTTGCAGATGAGCAGGAAAAATGGGCCTTGTTGATCAAATCCTG
>NZ_PPUZ01000154.1:0-310 GCF_004212645.1 Pseudoalteromonas rubra
AAGCCTCGTCAGTCGCCCCATCTACAAAACCTATATGTTCGGCGATTAGCGCAGCTTGGTAGCGCACTTGGTTTGGGTCCAAGGGGTCGCAGGTTCAAATCCTGCATCGCCGACCACTTTCTTTTTTATAAAGAAAGTAATCAACGAAAGTTGGTGGTATGCACGAAGAAGCATTCTTTGCGCCGCGCCCGTAGCTCAGTTGGATAGAGCAACGGCCTTCTAAGCCGTCGGTCGAAGGTTCGAATCCTTCCGGGTGCGCCATTTTAAAATCCACATTTGTAGTGGCGGCTGTAGCTCAGTTGGTAGAGCC
>NZ_PPUZ01000155.1:0-847 GCF_004212645.1 Pseudoalteromonas rubra
GCTTTGTGACTGATTGAGCTCGTTCAGAATATACACACCCTGGCCCGCCAGAATATCAATCACGCCCTGATCGGCATGCAGCTCTGCGGCTTTAAGCTCAATGGCACCAGAGGCCATCAAATAGATGCTGTCTTTGGCGGTGAGCTTGGTGGTCAGGTGTTCAATTTCACTGCTTGTGTGGTCGTATTTGCCAACAGGCGCATTGTTTACATAGCTGGTTTGCTGGGAGAGCAGTCGAATATTGCCATCGGCACGCAGGCTGATGTTATTGCCATTGATGGTACCACCCTGAACAACAATGTCGCCCATACTGTAAATGCTGATATTCTCACCATTGACAGATGCTATCTGGCCAAACCGGGAGCCTTGCTCATAGCGATTAGAAAAGCGGTGGACCAGGGTTTTTTGTTCATACTGCCCGGCAATAATCTGCACATTTTGTGCGGCACTGAGCGTGCCGGAGTGGTTTCTGAGCGTGCCGCCAACAAACAGGTTCAGGTCGCCGTCTGACGCCACTTCTGCCCCTGGATTGACGTTTAAATCGCGGGCGGTTCTTAAGTAGGTGTTTCTGCCGGTGCGCAGGGCAAGTTAAAAATGGCAGGTATACTCAGAGACACCCGACAAAATGCTCAAAAGGAGCTTTCCGTTTTGAGTGGGTGCCTCTGGAAAATTTGAGCAGCATTCCAGTTTGGAATTGCCATCGCCTATTTTTCTGAGAGATTTAATATACCAAAATGCAGTAGATTTACTTTCCCTCCTATTTTAATTAGAAACCCACCTTTTTATGATTATTATATTCTTTTTCAAAATTAACTAAGCTATAATCCAAGCCTGCAATCAAATATTT
>NZ_PPUZ01000156.1:0-347 GCF_004212645.1 Pseudoalteromonas rubra
GCAAAGACGGCTGGACACAAAAGTATGGCAAGGCAGGTGAGCCCTTACATGCTATCTATGAGCGGGTTAAAGGCGCGCAGACAGAGACCTTCAGCTACGATGCCAATGGTAACCAGCTGTCTGCAACGGTGCATCTGAACGGCCGTACCCACACACGCACGCTGGCTTACCAAGTTTTGAAAGACACCCACCCCAAACTGGCGTACAGGAGCTGCGCCGTCTATCTTTAGGTAATACTCAATGGATTGAGAATAATGGACTATGCCAACAGCAAGGAAGCGGCAGGTTAGCCTATCGGATACCAAATACTACCACTGCATATCCCGATGTGTTCGTCGGGCATTTCT
>NZ_PPUZ01000157.1:0-2694 GCF_004212645.1 Pseudoalteromonas rubra
TCCAGAGTTTTGAGTTTAAACGTAAACGTACGGCGAACTACACCTAGAGGCTAACATGCCAGGGCAGTAAACTGTCGATATCGCACTGTGGCTGAGCTAATTCGTTTAAGCAATAGATCACATAGTCGAATGGGGTGTGGCCGTTTGCTCTGGCTGTTTCGATCACGCTATAGAGGATTGCGCTACTCTCTGCCCCACTTGTGGTGAAGCTAAACAGCCAGTTCTTTCGCCCTATGACGAACGGTTTGATAGCCCGCTCTGCCCGGTTGTTGTCTATCTTTAGATGTCCGTCATCGAGGTAGCGAATGAGTTTCGGCCACTGCCTTAGCGTATAATGGACCGCCTCGCCCAGCTTCGATTTTGGTACCACCGTTTGTGCTGATTTATCTAACCAGGTTTTAAACTGGGCCAGCAGCGGTGCGCTTTGTTGTGCCCGTGCTGCCTGCCGCCCCTCAGCGCTTGCTGTTTTGTTTGCAGTTTCAACCCGATATAACTTTTGGATCTGGCTGAGCGCCCAGTTCGCCTTACCTGTTTTACCTTTGGCTTGCGCATCTGCGGCTTCTTTGAACTTGCGTCTTGCGTGCGCCCAGCAGCCAACCAGTGTCGCCTGCGTTTGCTCATAGCCCGCATAACCGTCAACTTGCAGATAGCCGTCGTAGCCCTGTAAAAATGCCACAGGACACCGACCCGCACGACTATTCTGATAGTCGAACAGGGCGATATTAGGGATGCTTGCCTCAGCCTCAGGCGAGTCCGTGCCGCTGCAATACAGCCACATGTAACTGAGCTGTTTGTGTTCTTTCACCACCTTAACCGTGGTTTCATCGCCGTGCAGCACTGGTTGCTGTAGCAACACTTGGTGCAGTCTGTCGTAGAGCGGTTTAAATAAACTGGCGCAGCGGATCACCCAGTCCGCCATGGTTCGCCTGCTAAGTGCGATACCATATTGGTTGAACAGGCTTTCCTGTCGATACAGCGGTAAGCCATATTGATATTTACTGGTGATAATTTGGCTTAGCAAGCTGGCCGTGGCAATGCCTTTCGGGACCGGGCTTTGTGGGACAGGCGCTTGTTTTATCTCAACCCGGGTTTGTGTTTTTTCACAGTGCCGGCAGCTGTATTTTGGCCTGACGTGTTCGATGACTTTGACCTGGGCCGGAATAAACTCCAGCTTTTCGCTCACATCCTCGCCCATTTTGTGCAGCTCACCGCCACAGCAGTCACACTGTTTGTTATCGATGTCATGCACGATACGTTCGCGGGGCAGCGTTTTTGGCAGAGGCTGGCGCGTCGGCTTTTTGCGCTGATACTCAATGGTTTCCGGGTCTTGCTCAGGTGCTTCTTCAACGAGCGTTTCGGCTTCATTGAACAAGTCAGTTTGTGCGGGGTGTGACTCACTGCTGGCCCCAAAACGTTTTTGCTGGGCCAGTCTGAATTGTTCTTCGAGGTAGTTATTACGCGCCTGAAGCTGAGCAATGATCTCTTCTTGCTTCGCGAGCTGCTGACGTAATACATCAAGTTCGTTTTGCATGTGTATTACTTTACCAGCTAAGTAGCTTTTTTAAATTAATGACTTAGATTAAATCGTGATCTAAAAATTCCTGTTATGATCATACGTTATAACCATAGCTGAGTGGCTTATGGGCAATGACCGATAAGCCAGACAATAACCACTGCCATTGTTCGGCGCTGAGCGTAACGACGTCATCGTCTTCTTTGTCGGGCCATTTAAACTTGTCTTTTTCAAGGCGCTTGTACCACAAGGCAAAGCCGGTTTTATCCCAATACAACACCTTCAGCTTGTCCTTGTTTTTATTACAAAATGCAAACACCTGGCCGCTCATCGCGTGTGCAGCCATTTCTTGCTCAACAATCGCCGCGAGGCCATTGATGGATTTACGAAAGTCTACCGGCTGGCGGTGTAAGTAAACAGCTTCACTTTGCCAACAGATCATGACAGCGCCCTGAGCAGTGCAGCCAACCACAGGACGTCTGTGTTTGATGGCAACAACACCGTACTCTGACCATGCTTGAGCTGCAACAACTCAGGCAGAGAAACGAACTCAGATGCAGCAGGTTTAGCGGCAATAAAAGATGACTCAGGTGGTTTTTTAGTGCGAAGTTTACTTCGGCGATTATAAAAAGACTTGGTACTGAGATTGTGTTGTGAGCAGAAATCACTGACAGACAAACCACTGAGTTCCTGTTGTTCGATTAAAAATTTTGAAAGACACCCACCCCAAACTGGCGTATAGGAGCTACGCCGTCTACCTTTAGGAAATACTCAATGGACTGAGGATAATGGACTATGCCAACAGCAAGGAAGCGGCAAGTTAGCTTGTCGGATACCAAATACTACCACTGCATATCCCGATGTGTTCGTCGGGCATTTCTATGTGGCCAAGACCGTTTAACGGGTCAATCTTATGGACGGAATTTTGAAAGACACCCACCCCAAACTGGCGTACAGGAGCTACGCCGTCTACCTTTAGGTAATACTCAATGGATTGAGAATAATGGACTATGCCAACAGCAAGGAAGCGGCAGGTTAGCCTATCGGATACCAAATACTACCACTGCATATCCCGATGTGTTCGTCGGGCATTTCTATGCGGCCAAGACCGCTTAACGGGTCAATCTTATGAACATCGTCGAGACTGGGTAGAAGAACAATTTTGAAAGACATATATGGAC
>NZ_PPUZ01000158.1:0-596 GCF_004212645.1 Pseudoalteromonas rubra
GAGCTCAATCAGTCACAAAGCAGCAAAAGTGGCAAGTGGGGCAAAACCACGGAGGAAGAGCAAGAGTTCCAGACCATTGCTATCCGCTCTGCACTGGAAGCGGGTAAAGGTGTTCGAATTGCCTCTGAATTTGGTGATATCACCTTACAGGCCGCGAAAATAACCTCAGGCACCGGCACTAGCATAGACGCCCGCAATGGCCGGGTAAACCTGCTGCTGGCCAAAGAGCAGGATCATTATTTCTACAACAAGGTCAAAAAAGGCACCTGGAAAATCAAGACCGAAACCAAGCAGGATACGGTCGATACTGCGGTATACAACGAGATCATCGGCGGGGTTAAGGTCAATGCCACCCATGGTATTACGCTGGAGCTGGGCCAGTATGAGGGGGAAGAACTCCAGGATACACTGAACAAATTTAGCGGTGATGAAAGCCTAAGCTGGATGTCAGATCTGCATAACGACCCGGAGTATGCAGGTAATATCGACCTTGCTTATAAAAAGCTGGTTGAAATTCACAAGCATGAAAAGAAAAGCACCCTTAGCCCCGCAGCGATGGCCATTATAGCCATTGCGGTATCTGTGGCGATGGGGCC
>NZ_PPUZ01000159.1:0-2602 GCF_004212645.1 Pseudoalteromonas rubra
GGTATCTGTGGCGATGGGGCCTGGTGCGGGGCTAATAGGTACTGAAGGAGCCATTGCTGCCGCATTTGAAAGTGCAGTCATAGGTTCAGCGATGTCGGCGGCGGCTGTCACCTTAACAACTCAGGCTGCAACCAGCCTTGCTGCGGGCAATAGCATTGGCGCAACGCTGGAAACAATGACGAGCAGTGATAGCCTGCGTAATCTCGCTGTGGCAATGGCAACAGCGGGTATGTTGAGCCAGTTTAAAGACCTTAACTTCTTCGGCGAAGTGAACCCGGATGCGCCGTTATTAAGCTCAGACACACTGATAGAAATTGGTAATCAGACAACCCAGGCCGTGGTCAATTCCACCATCAGCGCGGGTATTTCTACTGCCATCAATGGTGGCGATTTTTCTGACTTCTCAGAGAACTTTACCAGTTCATTGAAAAGTGCCGGTATCTCAGCGGTTGGTGAATACATGTCCTCGTCTATCGGCTCAGCCTATAAAGACAAAGACATTTCAAATGTAGTGCGCTATCTGTCACATGCCGGAGCGGGCTGTCTTCTCGGCATTGCAACCAGCGAAGCGGGTCAAGCCTCTGGTGGTGGTAGTGAAAGTTGTTTGACTGGTGCCGGTGGCGCCGTGGTTGGCGAGTTAGTGGCAGATGCTTACAAAGCGAAAAAGCTCGACGATTTTTACCAAAAAGAAGCGCAACGCACCCAGTTACTGAGGGGCGCTGGATATAGCAATGCTGAAATTGCCGCTTTTTACAAATCAGAGGGGGCTCAGCGTTACTTTAACAAGGAAATGGCTAAGCTGACCGCTGCGGGCGTTGACCTTGCCAAACTTGGCGGCGCAACCGCAGCGCTAATTGCCAACAGTGATGTAAATCTGGCCGCCATGACGGCAGAGAACGCCGCGCAGCACAATGCCCTGTTCCTTATCCCTCTGGGCTTAATGGTGCTCAAAGGTATTGATATTGCCCTGACTGCCAATGAGCTATATGAAATTTACGACACCATGGGCAAAAACCCTGAACAGGGCCAGGAAATGCTTGAGCAGTGGCTGATAGATCAAGCTGCTGGCGGCCTTATTGGCAAGGCGATCCCAGGCTTTAAAACGTTTGAGGAGATGCTTGACTGGTTGAAGCGTAATAATATCTTGTCGCCGAAGATGCTTGAGGATTTAAAGAATCATACTGAAACAGATGGTCCTTCTGGCGGTGCGCAAGGCAATATAAATGTTAAAAATGCCAACAAAGAGCGCATCAATCTAGGTAATATGAAGGCTGATGAAGAGTATGAGTTCATCACTACAGTCCATGGTTCACATATTGCTGATAAAAACGATGGCTTTTATGGTGAACAAATCGCCAAACAGATATTTGAGGACAGCACTGGGCTGGAATTTAAGGATATTATTAAAAACAAATCCAATCATGGTGCCGATTTACTGGCTATTGATAAAACCAATAAAACCATCTGGCTGGTAGAAGTGAAGTCCAGTATCAGAGACAATTTCCCAAAAGATCCGAGTAAACTAGATTTGCTTAACAGAGGCGAAAAATGGATTGAGCAGGTGGCAGGAGGCACACTAAATGGACAGAAAGTAACCGCCGAAGCAGAAGCATACGCTAATGAGCTTTTAAAACTCAAAAGAGAGGGATATAAAATAAAACCCATTCTGGCCAAGGTAAAGGTACCTAAACCGGGCCAAACCGGGGTTGCGTCAGTGTCAATGGTCCCAGCGGGGTAATAAATATGAATAGTAATCCAAAAGAATTAGAAAAATTTCTGCGTAAACGCAAAAGGGCAATAAAGAATCCGGACAAGTATCTGGAGGTATATGATAGAAATAAAGCGAAAATAATGCACTATATTGAGACAGGGAGCGTTGTCGGTGGCACCTTTAGTAGTGAAAATTTACAGTTTCTACCGTGGGAGTGCTTCTTAACAGAATACACTATAGCGACAAAGTATTATGAAATGTCGGCGCAAACATCGTTCATTCAGCAGGATAAACTCTGTTCAGAAATGCTGGCGCACAGTCTGGGGTATGCCTATATCAATAGTGTGCTCTCCTATTTTACGCAGCGGCGCTTTGTGACTCGCTTTGACAGGGAGCACGAAAGAGGCGTATCACCAGATAGTGTCTTCTATCTGGCCATGGCGGTGATTTTGCAACAGCCTAAGCATGCCAGCCATATCTTCCGGCTGTTTGAAGTAGGCTACCCCAGACACTGGGTGAACCGCTCAAAAAGCCATATCGGGGATTGCATGATTCTGTTGTTTGATGCCGCCAACGGCAGCAAGTCCATGACGCCGATAGTGGATGGATTTGCTTATGCCGATATTGTCGCGGACTGGAATACGGAGGATTTAGACCTGCTCACGGCCCACCTGACCCGCTTATGCGACGACCAGGTGGCGCAGGTAGCCGCCCCACCCAGCAAGGACTTTTTTGAGTTCGACAATATGAACTGGCAGTTTACCCCTTACGCCGCGCTAATGTTGCTGGCACTGCGTGCTCAGCACGGCTTGCCCAACCCGGATTTCAGCCACCCCGGATTTGGTAATGTCACTCAATTGCTGCCCGATGCGCCAGTTGCCCCCGTGGAAG
>NZ_PPUZ01000016.1:0-11966 GCF_004212645.1 Pseudoalteromonas rubra
TTTTCTCGCCTCAAAATAGAACCCTTAATTAAGAGAATTGGTATTAACTTGATCTCTTTGGCTGGTTACACTAAATTATATCGCACACGATATAATCATAAGAGATTTAAAATGGCAAAACTATACGAATTCAGTGCCAATACACTGCAAGGACAACCCTTTGAGTTTAGTAGCCTGCAGGGCAAGGTGGTGCTGGTGGTGAATACCGCCAGCCAGTGCGGGCTGACGCCGCAGTACGAAGGGCTTCAGGCGCTGCATGAGCAGTATGGTTCACAGGGCCTGACCATCATTGGTTTTCCCTGTAACCAGTTTGGCCAACAGGAGCCCGGCAGTGCCAGCGAGATCCAACAGGGCTGCCTGATCAACTACGGGGTTGATTTTCAGATGATGGAGAAAATTGAGGTCAATGGTGACAATGCTCACCCGCTGTATGCCTACCTCAAAGACGCCCTGCCCGGCTTATTTGGCAACAAAATAAAGTGGAACTTTACTAAGTTCCTGCTCGGTAAAGACGGTCAGCCACTGGCGCGCTATGCACCAACCACAAAACCTGAGAAAATAAGCAAAGATATTGAAAAAGCATTAAGTGCGTAAGATGAAAGAGCAGCCCACGCAATTGCGCCTGGACAACCAGTTATGTTTTAGCCTGTATGCCGCGTCACGTCAGGTCACCCGGCTCTATCAGCCGCTGTTGAAAGCCCATGGCCTGACCTATCCGCAGTACATAGTCCTGATGATCTTGTGGCAACAGGACGGGTTATTAGTCGGAGAGATAGGCAAGCGGGCGCAGCTGAACAGCAACACGCTCACGCCACTGCTCAAACGACTGGCACAACAGGATTTAGTGACACGGGTGCGCTCCGAGCGTGATGAACGTCAGTGTCATATTTATCTGACCGATGCAGGTAAAGCACTGGAGGCCGCCTGTAGCTGTATTCCCCAGCAAATGCTGGCACAGACCAATATGCCAGTGGCAGATCTGCAACAGCTTAAGGCACTGCTGGATACCTTTTTAAGTAGCCAGCTCAATGATAATTAGGCAATAAAAAAGGCTGAACCTGAGTTCAGCCTTTTATCATGCGCTTCATTCAACCCCGACTTTGCGGGGTTAATGATACCCAGGAGTGTATTACCCGATGCTGGGATACTCGCGGTATGCTTTTTCCAGCTTCTTAGCTTGCTTCTTAGAAACTCCCAGATGGTTCAGTGCCACACGTAAACGTGCACGCGACAGGTCTGAGCCCAGGATCTCCATCGCATCAACCACAGAAGTTGATGAGGTTTTGCCAGTAATCGCCACGAAGATTGGCTCCAGGAAGTCTTTGATCTTCAGCTCGTGGAAAGTCGCAACTGACTTAGCCACCGCGAAGACCTCACTCTTGCTCCACTGACGCAGCTTATCCAGCTCCCAGATGAAGAATTGCAGCGCCTGACGCACCGTTTCTTCTTCCGCTTTACCAGCGGTCAGTAGCGCCGGATCATACTCTGGAATACCACCCACAAAGTGACCAGCCAGACCGACCAGATCAGACAAGGTATTAATACGCGTTTTTGCTTCCGGTAGCACGCGTGCCAGCATCTGGCCATTGAGTTTCCAATCAACGAAGCGCTCAATCAGCTGCTCGTCGCTTAATTCTTCACGGATCCACAGGCCATTCAGCCAGCTTAGTTTATCGATATCAAATACCGGTCCACCCAGTGACACGCGCTTCATATCGAAGTGTTCAATCATCTCAGCCAGAGTGAACTTTTCACGCTCATCCGGCATTGACCAGCCCATACGGCCCAGGTAGTTCAGAACCGCTTCAGGCAGATAACCCATCTCTTTGTAGTAGTTAATAGAAGTTGGGTTCTTACGCTTAGACAGCTTAGACTTATCCGGGTTACGCAGCAGTGGCAAGTGGCCCAGTACCGGCGCCTGCCAGCCAAAGTCTTCGTACAGCTTCAGCAACTTAGGTGCTGAGTTGATCCACTCTTCACCACGGAAAATATGACTGATCTGCATGTGGTGATCGTCAACTACGTTAGCCAGGAAGTAGGTTGGGAAGCCATCTGCTTTGAGCAGTACCTGCATATCGACATTTTCCCACGGGATCTCAATCTCACCGCGCAGGTAGTCGTTAAACTTAAAGCTGCCTTCTTCTGGGATCATCATGCGGATCACGTACGGCTTACCTGCATCCAGGTTTGCCTGAATTTCTTCCTGGCTCAGCTTCAGACCGCGACCATCGTACTTAGGGCGTAACCCTTCAGCCATTTGCTGCTCGCGCATTTCGTCCAGCTCTTGCGCCGTTGCGAAGCAATAGAAAGCCTTACCTTCTTCAACCAGTTGGTGAGCATATTTTTTATATAAATCGCTACGCTCAGACTGACGGTAAGGGCCGAATTCGCCGCCCACATCCGGTCCGTGGTCCCACTCAAGACCCAACCAGCGCAGGCTGTCCATAATCGCCTGCTCTGATTCCGGGGTACTTCTTTGCTGATCGGTATCTTCGATACGCAGCACGAATTCACCGCCTTGCTGCTTGGCAAAACAGTAGTTGAATAACGCAATATAGGCCGTGCCTAAGTGGGGATCGCCCGTCGGTGACGGGGCAACACGCGTACGGATAGTCATGTTTTTTCTCTTAAATTGTGTCTAATGAGGTCATGGGGCTAATGCTAGCATAGCCCCTTGTGCGGGCAAACTATTGCAACACAGTTTACCGGGTGTGGTGATTAAGCAGCCTGTTCAAGCTTTTGTAAATACGCCACAATGTCGTTCGATTCATACAGCCAGGTCACCTGGTTTTGCTCTTCAATGCGAAGGCAAGGCACCTTAATCTTGCCGCCCTGCTCTTGCAACTCCTGACGGTATACCTGATTATTCATCGCATCACGGGTTTCCAGCTTTAACCCTTCGCGCTTCGCCGCGCGGCGTACCTTGACGCAAAACGGGCAGCCCTTGAACTGATACAGCTTCAGTTTAGCGGTTTGCGCATCCAACTTTGCCTGCGCGTCTGCCGGGCGTTTTTTACTGCGCGGGGTAAAGATAAAATCAAACACTAAGATCAGGCTGCCAAGCAGCATACGGATTAATTTCATTGTCATACTCCAGGTTTCTTGTGGCGCGTAGAATACCACAAACTGGCCAAAAAATTGGCCCCCGGTAACTTAAAAAAGTTCGATGTCTGAGGTCATGATCTGAGGCGCAGCAAGTCCCAGCGTGCAATAAAAAATAACTTGGTTGCGACCATGTTGTTTGGCATGGTACAACGCGGTATCCGCCTGGTTGACTAATTCCGACACCTGCATAACATCCGTAACCTCGGTATAGCCGCCGCTGAGCGTGATGTTACCCACCTGAGGAAATGCCACCTGGCCTACCACCTTGCGGACCCGGTCCAATAGTGATTGCGCTTCATCGTCGCTATGCGCCTGAAACAAAACCGCAAACTCTTCACCGCCATAACGAAAAACATAGTCTTCGGCGCGAAAGTTGTCTTTCAGATGTTGGGCTGTTAATAAGATCACTTCATCTCCGATGACATGCCCAAAGGTGTCGTTCACCCGTTTAAAGTGGTCGATATCGAACAGCGCCAGATACCAGCCACGCAGATCCGGCTCCTCCCGCGGTTGCAAAAAGCCCTGACCAGAGGCAATTTCCAGGACTTTTTCATCAAAGGTTTGCCGGTTCAGCAGCTGAGATAAGGGATCGATACGGGCCAGTGCCAGGGTGTGTAGCTGATGGAAAAAAACATGCATCAGATGAGCGGCCAGATTGCAGTTAGCCGGGGTTAATGCCTGGTAGATCCACAGTAACCCGATGACCTGTTCGTCAAGCCGCAGCGGCATACAAGTATAGGATTTACTGATCAACGCAGGCTTGCCTCTGCACTGATGGGCTTTTTCCAGCATCTCATCTAATGGCAATGTCTGGTCCACATGTTGCTGATAGACCAGCTTAAGTGCCTCTTTGCGCGATAAACTGGGGCGAATAAAAAAGCTCAGTGCCACCTCTGGCAGCAGCGATGTCAGGATATGACAAAACTGCTGATACAGAGCGCGCTCTTCTTTGAGCTGCACTAAGCTGATGGTGTATTCGTGTCCGCAGGTGGATTTAGTCACATGGTTGCCCGGTGATCAGATTCACTCTAAAGATTAGCGTTTATTTACCAGCTTTCAATAATTGCCCGCACGGACACCTGCTAAGCTGCAAGCACATGCTGCGGACAAAGCATCAAACAGAACCCGCGTACACATCCAGCAACACTAAATCGTCACGATGTATCACAACGTTTGAGGCCGGATAACCCAATACCAGCGGGATCTCACTGCTATGTAGCCGTTTGATCTGATCCATTTCCTGACTATCGAAAGCGACCAGGCCCTTAGCAACCAGCTGGTCGTCCGGGTCGCGAATTTCAATGACATCACCTCGTGCGAACTCTCCACCCGTCGCAACAATGCCTTTGGCCAGCAGGCTTGCGCCCTGATGACTGATGGCCGCAACAGCGCCGATGTCGCATTGTACAAAGCCTGTCGATTTAGGGCCCGACAACAACCATTTTTTGCGCCCCTCAAGCGGTGCATCAAAACGCACAAAGGTGGTACTTTGCGCTGTGCCTGCCAGCACTTGTTCGATCACTTGTGGCTCGGCGCCTTTGGCAATGATGGTCTCAATCCCCGCTCTCTGTGCCGTGCGCGCCGCTTCAAGCTTAGTATACATACCACCTGTGCCCAGCTTACTGCCAGCTCCCCCCGCCAGCGCCATCAGTGACTGATCAATTTGCTCTACTTCTGAGATAAGCGTTGCGGTTGGATTGCTGCGCGGATCAGCAGTAAACAAACCAGGCTGATCTGTCAGCAACAGCAGTTTATCGGCATTGGCCAGAATGGCCACCAGCGATGACAGGTTGTCGTTGTCGCCCACTTTAATTTCAGAGGTGGCAACCGCATCGTTTTCGTTAACGATGGGGATCACCTGATGCTTTAACAGCTGAGTAATGGTATCGCGCGCATTAAGGTAGCGCCCTCTGTCTTCGACATCGGCACGGGTTAACAGCAGCTGGGCCACCGGCTGATCATATAGCGCAAACAGCGATTGCCACAGATGGATCAATTGCCCCTGACCTATGGCTGCAAGCATCTGCTTTTCTGCAATGGAGACACCCACACTATGCTCAACGGCGTCTCTGCCTGCCGCGACTGCGCCACTGGAGACCAGCACCGGCTGATAGCCTTGCTTTTTGAGTGCCATACACTGGGTCACAATGTCGATCATACGCGGCTTGTTTAGCTTATCCGTACCTGCGGTTAAGACACTGGTGCCGAGCTTGATCACGATTACCTTAGTTTTTTTCATTCCTCATTCCCTCACTGTACAAATGACAGGCATTGGGCTTTGTTATATCACGAAGGTGCAGGCAAAAAAATGGCAGGCTAAAAAAGGTTCTGGATCAAAGAAACACCGACAATGGCTTGCGTTGTGCAGATAACTCGTTTAAAAAGCCTGTGACGAAACGCACTGTACAGGCAAAAACCATGAGCAAACCCAATAAAGAACTGAAAATGCTACCTTTACTCTTTGTCAGTATCGCTTTATGCATTGGTGGGCACTTTATTTTGCAGCCCAATTATCAGGACAGCCACATCGCAGAATATGCCCTCGCGGCGCTCCCTTTTCTGATGTTTGCCATCGTTATTATCGCCATCCGAATCGCAATTAAGGCCGACAAAGAGGAATAACTCTTTGCGTAAGACTTTACAATTTATGGTAGCCAAACCACTGCGGTGCAAGCGGTTGTGACTGACCGCTGGGTGTCAGACGCACATAATGCTGCCCGTCAATCAAATCTATTGCCATACAATCATCTACAGCATACAAGTCATCTTTGTGAGGCAAGTCCACCCCTGGCAACAAAGTGTCCAGCGCTCGCGCTTTGGCAACCTGGGCTGTAGGCGCAACAAATAAGCCAAATGCATGCTGCTCGGCCAGGCTATCGTGTCGGTATCCACCCAGATTAACAAAATACAGTTTGGGTTGGTGCGCAGGCGGCTCACTGACCAGTTCCACCCGAAAGCCATCAATATGCTCAAGTGCAACATAGCTGTCCATATGCACCTTGTCCTTATCACCGACCCATTGTTGTTTGAGCGCGCCGAACGTATCTTCGATACGCTCGCCAACCACAAAACGAATGTCATGCATTTCAATGTGGCAGCCGCTCAGACGACCACCCAAATAAACCATAAATAACTGCATTATTGACCCTATAAAATGAACATTCTCCCGATTATGGTATCACAGCGCTTTTTCTGTCTCAGTTCAATGTCTTTTTCGGGCAAAATGCGGTATTGGTTGCTAAATGAATAAAATAACACAAGGAAATTCCTCTCATGATCCGGTTTATTTACCTGGCGCTGATTTTGTTCAGTGGGATCAGCAAGGCTCAGTTCACTCTGATACATAACGTCAACGGTTACAGCCCTACCCGGGGTGGTGAGATCAAATCCTTTGCGACCCTGGTCATTAAGGATGGCAAAGTCGTCAAAACAGGCGACAAACAACTCGCTACGCAATACCCCAAAGCCCAAAGATTCGACGGCCAGGGCATGACCTTATTACCCGGGCTGATTGACGCCCATGGCCATATAATTGGACTAGGTAATAATTTATCCCGGCTCGATATCCGTGAGACAAACTCGGTGGAACAAGTAGGGCAGCAGCTTGTGGCCTTTAGCGAGCAGAATCCAAAAGGCTGGATTTTGGGACGCGGCTGGGATCAGACACGCTGGACGCCGAACGATTTCCCTACCGCAGCCGACCTGGACAAGTATGTCAAAGACCGCCCCGTGGTGCTGACCCGGGTCGATGGACATGCCATCTGGGTGAACAGTATGGCCATGAAGTTGGCAGGCATTGATGCAAAAACCACGTCTCCGGCCGGAGGGGAGATCCTGCGTCACCCGTCCGGCAATCCGAGCGGTGTTTTTATAGATAAAGCAGAAAACCTGGTTAAAAAACACATTCCTCCGACGTCGACGGCACACCTTAATCAGGCCCTGAACAAAGCCGGCGAACACTTACTGAGCTTAGGTATAACCAGTGCCCATGACGCCGGAATTGATAAACAAACCTGGAAACTCTACCAGAACCGGGCACAAAGCCAGACCTTACCGCTGCGCATTTATGCCATGCTCAGTGCCGCAGATCCACAACTGGACAGTATGCTGCAAGCAGGCGTCTACAAAGACAAACGCGACATGCTTTCCATTCGCAGTGTGAAAATTTATGCTGATGGTGCACTGGGCAGCCGTGGTGCCGCATTGCTTAAAGACTACAAAGATCGTCAGGGTTATCGGGGGTTAATGCTGGAGCAGCCACAACACCTCGAGTTGCTGATAGCACAAGCCGTAAAGCATGGCTTCAGCGCACATACACATGCCATCGGTGATCGCGCCAACAGATTGGTATTGGATAGCTATGAAAAAGTATTTAAAACAACTGGCGGCAAATTGCTGAGAAACAGAATTGAACACGCCCAGATTGTGGAACCTGAGGATATTCCGAGATTTAAAACACTGGATATCATACCGTCGATGCAACCCGTCCACGCTACCTCCGACATGCATATGGCACAGCAAAGACTGACCGAAGAACAACTCAGAGGTGCATACGCCTGGCAAACCTTTTTACAACAGGGCAGCAAAGTTGCAGCTGGGTCAGATTTCCCAGTGGAACTGGCTAATCCTTTTCATGGTTTACACGCTGCTATCACGCGTATGAATGCTCAGCAATATCCGCAGCAAGGCTGGCGCAACCACGAACGCCTTACGCGAACACAAGCATTGCAAGCGTTTACCCTCGACGCAGCCTATGCAGCCTTTCAGGAATTCAAACTGGGGAGCCTGGAACAAGGGAAGTGGGCAGATTTTATTTTGGTCAATAAAGATTATTTTAAAGTGCCGGAGCAAGAAATTCGGGACATTCAGGTCAAACAAACCTGGATTGCTGGCCAACTGCGTTATGCACAAGATTAGTCTGGTTTAGGACGCTCATACATAGCGCGGCAAGGAATGTCGCGCAATATGCGATTTTATGAAGCTGAGTTGTTATCAGCGAGGTGCAGTTTAGCCAAATGATATATATTCACCAAAGCCAGCAGGCCGTTGGTCAACGCCACTGGCCAGGCCGTGATCATCACACCATAGATGGTAAAGCAAATACATCCTGCGAGGTTGAACCAGCGGAGCTTGACCACGTTGGACATCATCAGAGAAACGACTAAAAAGGCAGACGCAATGTAACCTAAAAGTTCCCAAGTCATTTGTTCTCTCCTCGCAGTTGAGTTAGCATTATTCAGTGTAGACGCCAAAAGCCGAAATGCGGGATAATAGCAATCGACTGTTGACGTAGGCTTGCGCGTAAGCAAGGGCACAGAATAAAAAGGCTAACTCACTAAACCCCACAGAAATTAGGACCTGAAATAAGCTCTAACACGGGAACGGGGGTGAAAAGCACTTAGCCTCTCAATCGGGTGAGTTAGCGTGAAACCGATAAGTGTCATGCTATCTTCATAACAAATTAATAAATAGGACAATTGTCCGAAGAGCCATCCAGATGTTTCAATATCATTTTTCAACCACCTTGGTGGAACAACTGCTCAGTTTTGCAGGTAACAGTTTTCAGCACACGAAAAAAGAAGTGCTCATTCATCAGGATGAACCACTCACAAAGCTGATCCTGGTGAGAAGTGGTACTGTGTCTTTTAGCTATGACGTGGGCAACGGCCGCCGCTTGCTGTTAGGTCAGCTGGACTGTAACAACACCCTGATAGGTGAGATTGAAGCACTGAATAACCAACCCTGTATTTATACAGTGACTTGCCTGAATGACGTGCAGTATAACCTCATTGAGCTAAAACATTGGCGACAACTGCTCCTGGCTCAACCTGAGCTAAGCCTGTACACCGCTCAGACGATTGCAGCAAAGTTTACCGAAAACCAGAAAATCAACCTCGACAAGCTATTGTTGCCGCTGAGCTACAACATCGCGAAAGACTGCCTACTCAGGGCGGAAAACAATCACCCAGCATTACTCAGAGCCTATTCTACGGTAAGTGCAGAAGCTGAACGTTTTGCTACGACTGAGCGCGCTTACCGCCGCGTGGTCAGCGAACTTGTTGAAAAAGGGTTAATAGTAAGAACATCCGACGGCCTGAAGCCCGTCGATATGGCTAAATTGCAGGCATTCATCGATGCATTTGCACAAATATAATTATGTATTATTGTCAGGAAAAATGAATTATTAACACATTTGACGTTATAACCTAAAAGTACATCAGTAGGTTATTATTTTATGTGAAATTTTGGATAAAGATCGAGCAGTTCACTTGACGAAAAATTAATGTGGGCTTATCCTCTAAACACTAATTTGCGCGCGGGGCAAGGCTCTCTTACATCTGCAAAGCATTAGTGACTACTCTCAGTTTACTTGGATTTAAAGGAAAAGGTAAAAATCATGGGAAACAAACAATTCAAACTAACTAAACTTGCCCTTGCATTGGGTGTCTCAGTTAGTTTAGCAGGCTGCTTTAGCGACAATGACAATAACGTTGACATCAAGCCGCCACCAGAGCCAACTCAGAAAGTTGTTGCTCCACCTACAGATCAGGTTGTTGAAAAGCAGGCTGGTTCATTCTCTATTGTAGTTACCGACTCTCTTGGTAACGCACTTGCAGACGATGTAACTGCAAGCATCACTTTCCCAGGTAACCCAGCTACTGTGTTAAACACAGCAGGTGAAGCGCTAGGCGAAGATGATACTACTTCTGCTGCAGGTTCATTCGCATTTACAGTTGCAGAGATCCCAGAAGCAGGTCTGACATTTGACTTTGTAGTTACAGCAAACGGCTTCCTATCAAACTCAGGGACTGTTGAACTGACTGCAGACGATGCAGACGTTGCCGAACTAATTCGCCTAACACCACGCACCCTGACTCAGGAAGCTGGTAAAGCCCCAATCATCGCGACTACTTCAGCGCTGACTGACCTAAAAGACGCTGACGGTAATGATGTAACCGTAACTTACACAGCAGGCACAGGCTTGAGCTTGGGCGGTGCTGGTTCTATCGAGCTAAATAAAAAGCTAGACAGCACTATCAACGCGGGTAAAGCTGCCGGTGGTGTAAAAGTTAAGCTGAAAGAAGGCACTAAGTTCGTCGCTAAAAACGCAGACGGCGAGGATGTTGAGCTTGACGAGCTGCCAACTCTGACAGTTGCATACTTTGGTAACGAAGCAACAGGCTTTGCCGCAAACAACGGTACAGCCGACGACAATGCTAACGCGGCTGCAGACTCTGCCCTTGACGCCTTCCCTGGTGGTCTGGCACTGACTGTTGCGGCACCAGAAAGCGAAGATGCTGCTAACGTAAGTGGTTCATTCACTACAGGTGGTTTCGTAGCTATAGAGCTTGTTGACAGCCAAAACCGTAAAGTTAAGAACTTTGGTAAAAACGCAGACAACCAAGATAACACACTAGAAGTGGCGATGCAGGTTGATGCGAAGACTGTGAACCCATGTCCAATCACCTTGCCAGAAGGTGGTGATCTGGCAGCTGAAGCTGCTAAAGCGTTTGATAAAGGTGTATGTACGGTAGCAGCACCTGTAGCGAGACCTCTTGCTGCGGAAGACATCTTCCCAGTATGGAGCTATGACGAAGACGCTGGTAAGTGGACTTTTGAAAGCTACGGCGTAGTAAAAGCAAATGGTACAGACGATACTTTCGACGTAGTCGTTGAAGTGAACCACCTGTCTTACTGGAACCTGGATTTCTTCACTTACATCATTGGTGCTGATAAATGTCCAAACCGCCGCTTCTCGTTCGACATCGTCGACAGCGCGGGCAACCCAAGCCAGCAGTACGCAGACGTATTGGTTGAAGCAAGCGGCTACCGTTTGCTTATCGGTGCGTACAACCGTACTAACCTTGCAAAAGGCACATTCAGAAACCCACCTTCATTCCCAGTTAAACTGAAAATGATGAAGGATGGCAAAAACATTCTGGACAGCGCCATGGATAAAGACGGCAACCTTCTTGGTGGTGCAGCAACAGACGGCCAAGCTAGCGCAGTTAACTTCCCTAACCTATGTTCTCTTGACGGTGGTAAGCTAACTCTGACTACAGCGCCAGCGGCACCAATTGCGAAGAACCTGACACCTCAGTTCACATGTAGCAATAACGACGCGGGTGATGTTCCAGCAACGCCGGTATCTACACCAACAATTGCACAGCTGTTCCGTAATGACCGCTTTGTTAAGACCTTCTACCCATCAGGTACTTTCTCTGTAAATCTGGAGCAGGCCGTTGCGGGTGCGAACGTCACTTATAAAGTACGTTATAAGAACCCTCGTAATAATACCTGGTTCACTAAAGATATCGGCTTGAACGCAACAGCTGAGACGCTTGATATCCCGGTAACCTGTACAATTAACGAAGTACCAGTTACTGGTACTGGCGGTAACTAAACACTAAAGTAAACTGAAATAAAGCCGCGTCTTACGCGGCTTTTTTATTGCCTTTCGGATGAGGCCTCTCTGCCTACAGAGTTGTACATTTCAAGCCTGCTGCAAAACCTTCTTTTTGACCATATACATGCATACACCTCCCAATGGTGAACATCCATATCGAATTGGTTCGCTTAATGCTCTGGTATCAAAGCCTGCTTCTCATCAATGTGGTAGTAATGTCCAGCCCTATGAATTTAAATAACTCTCTAAACAGGCCAATACCGATTTCACTTCATACCCTGTTCAATTTAAAGGAGCAAATATAACGCTAACGACGTTAAAACTTCTCATTTGGAGTCTTTACCTAAGGTATGAGCTCGCAATTTTTTGCCTCACCTATATGAATGCAGGTGCCTCAGCGATAGCTGGACGCGGGTACAGTGTTATCAACTAAGTTTTCTCGCCTCAAAATAGA
>NZ_PPUZ01000160.1:0-221 GCF_004212645.1 Pseudoalteromonas rubra
TTGAATAGGTTAAAACTCATATCTCAGTACGACCGTAGCTCAGTTGGTTAGAGCACCACCTTGACATGGTGGGGGTCGGTGGTTCGAATCCACTCGGTCGTACCAACTTATTCCACAACTTCAATCTCATTTTTCTGTAAGACCCTAGCTCAGCTGGTCAGAACACCACCACTCTCTATGGCCCGGTCCAATGGTCGGTGGTTCGAATCCACTCGGTCGTA
>NZ_PPUZ01000161.1:0-13222 GCF_004212645.1 Pseudoalteromonas rubra
GCAGGCAGAACGTGAAGAAGCTGAACGGCTAGCCAAAGAGCAGGCAGAACGTGAAGAAGCCGAGCGTTTAGCCAAAGAGCAGGCAGAACGTGAAGAAGCCGAGCGTTTAGCCAAAGAGCAGGCAGAACGTGAAGAAGCCGAACGGTTAGCCAAAGAGCAGGCAGAACGTGAAGAAGCCGAGCGTTTAGCCAAAGAGCAGACAGAACGTGAAGAAGCCGAACAGTTAGCCAAAGAGCAGGCGGAACGTGAAGAAGCTGAGCGTTTGGCTCAGGAACAAGAGAAGCCTAAAAAGAAAGGCTTCTTTGCGCGTCTGAAGCAAGGTCTGTTAAAAACCAAGACCAATATCGGCTCCGGGTTTGCCAATATTTTCCGTGGCAAGAAGATCGACGATGAGTTGTTCGAAGATCTTGAAACACAATTACTGACGGCGGACATAGGTGTCGACACCACCATGAAGCTGATCGACAGCCTGACCGATGCGGCAGATCGTAAACAGCTGAAAGATGGTGATGCCCTGTATGACCTGATGAAGCAGGAAATGGCAGATATCCTGAAAGAAGCTGAAAAACCGCTGGAGATCCCGGCTACTAAAAAGCCGTTTGTGATCTTGATGGTAGGGGTTAACGGTGTCGGTAAAACCACCACAATCGGTAAAATGGCAAAACAGTTCCAGGCTCAGGGTAAGTCGGTCATGCTGGCGGCGGGTGATACCTTCCGTGCGGCGGCCGTTGAGCAGCTGCAAGTGTGGGGCGAGCGTAACGATATTCCTGTCATTGCTCAGCATACCGGCGCTGACAGTGCCTCGGTGGTATTTGATGCCTTCCAGGCTGCGCAGGCCCGTGATGTGGATGTGCTGATTGCAGATACGGCAGGCCGACTGCAAAATAAAGATAACCTGATGCAGGAGCTGGAAAAAATAGCCCGGGTGATGAAAAAGCTGGATCCGGATGCGCCACACGAAGTGATGCTAACCATAGATGCAGGGACAGGTCAGAATGCCATCAGTCAGGTGAAGCTGTTTGATCAGGCCGTAGGCCTGACCGGTATCACGCTGACTAAGCTGGATGGCACCGCAAAGGGCGGGGTGATCTTCGCTGTTGCCGATCAGTTCAAGGTGCCGATCCGCTACATTGGTGTGGGCGAAAGCATCGATGATCTGCGCACCTTTAAGAGTGATGACTTTATCGAGGCATTATTCAGCCAGGAAAATCAGGACTGATAACAAGATGCTTTTCCTGCATCGTGCGTCGGGAGCAGGAAAATCGGAAGTAGATAACAATAGCAGGGCAGGCAATGATCAAGTTTGAGCAAGTCAGTAAAACCTATCCCGGTGGTCACCGGGCGCTGGAAAAGGTCAGCTTTGAGCTTACTAAAGGTGAGCTGGCGTTTCTGACCGGTCATAGTGGTGCGGGTAAAAGTACCCTGCTTAAGTTGATCAGCCTGATGGAGCGTCCGTCTGCCGGGCGGGTTGCCATCAATGGGGTCGACCTGAATCAAATCAAAAACAGTCAGGTGCCTTACATTCGCCGCGATATTGGCATTATTTTCCAGAATCATCGCCTTCTGGAGCGTTATAACGTGTTCGACAATGTGGCACTGCCGCTGGTGATTGAGGGTACGCACCATAAACATATAACCAAACGGGTGCATGCCGCGCTGGATAAAGTTGGCCTGTTAGATAAGGTAAAGTGTCAGCCGAGCACTTTATCCGGCGGTGAGCAGCAACGTGTTGGCATCGCCCGTGCGATTGTTAATTCGCCGCCTTTATTACTGGCAGATGAGCCAACCGGTAACCTGGACCCGGAATTGTCGATGGAAATTCTTAAACTGTTTGAGGACTTTAACCGTCATGGCACGTCAGTCCTGATTGCCACCCATGACCTGGGGCTGATCGCACGGATGAAATATCGCAGCCTGACTTTGGATCACGGTCGCTTAATTCAGGATCCCTTGTTGGGATCTTCGCTGCCGGGAGACACGCTATGAGTTTACTGTTTAAAGGTCGCGGCACGCAAAACGACAAGCAAAGCAAGTCCGTGCTCCTCAAGTGTTACTTCTTCATTATTACCATCCTGCGCCAGGGCGTGCACAGTTTAGGCGAAATGTGGCGAACCCCGATGGCATCCATGATGACCATTTTGGTGTTGGGCCTGAGCCTGACGCTGCCAACCACACTGTATGTGGTGGTTAAAAACGTGCAAAAAGTCAGTAGTGGCTTTCAGGAAGCGGCCGAGATCTCTTTGTTTGTAAAGGAAAGTGTCAGTGAGCAAGAGACACAAACCCTGGTCAAGCGACTAGCACTTTACCCAGAAATAGACACCGTGAGCTTTATTGGCAAAGATAAAGCACTGGAAGAGTTTAAAACCATCTCCGGTTTTGGTCAGGCGCTGGATTACCTCGAAGAAAACCCCTTACCCAGCGTTGTACTGGTGACCCCAACGGTGCGTCATCGCAGTGCTCAGGCTGCTAAGGCGTTGCTCAGCAAGCTGGAGCAGGAACGAGAGATTGAGTTTGGTAAGCTGGATATTGAGTGGCTGGAGCGTCTTAATGCCTTACTCAGCCTGCTCAAAGAAAGCGTGATCACCATAGGGTTACTTCTGCTCACCGCCGTGGTGCTGATCATAGGTAACACCATTCGTCTGTCGATAATGGATAAGAAAGAAGAGATCCAGGTACTTAAACTGGTCGGCGCAACGAACACCTTTATTCACACGCCATTTTTGTGGACCGGGATCTGGTATGGGATCATTGGCGGATTGATCGCCTTTATATGCGTTATGCTGATGCTGTGGTGGTTAGAGTCTGCTGTTGCACTGGTGGTTGGCGTATATCAGAGCAACTTTGTGTTGCAGGGCCTGTCGGGCTCTGAGCTGTTGTGCTTATTGCTGCTGGCTGTGGCGCTGGGCTTTGTTGGCTCCTTTTTGTCTGTGCAAAAATATATAAAGGACATCGAACCGGATAAAGTGTAGGGCCGCCAACTGGTTTCGTAATGAGTGTGCTAACCGAATGTGTTTTAGCACACTCGATTGCTAAGATTAGCACTTTTTCTTGTCAAATTAGCACTGTCAGATATCACCGTAGACTGAACCTGAACACGGGCTTACCATAACTGTTTTTTATAAACTAAATAAATTCTTTAAAATCAATCTCTTATTTATTAATTAAAGTGTAATAATAAAAAGCTTGATCTTTGCGGTGCAAAAGTAGTAGATTGCATTTAGCACTCTAACGGAAAGAGTGCTAAAATTGGCAAAACGAATTATCACTGAGGTGAAAAATGAGTAAAGATATTTATGCAATGGCACTGACCGCTGGGCAACAAAGCGCGAGTATAGAAGGCTACCTACAATCGGTGAGCTCTATTCCGATGCTGGACGCTGAGCAGGAAAAAGCGCTGGCAACCCGCCTACATGAGGATGGGGATTTGCATGCAGCCAAGCAGCTCATTATCTCTCACTTACGATTTGTTGCGCATATTGCCAAAAGCTACTCCGGTTATGGCTTGCCTCAGGCAGACCTTATTCAGGAAGGCAACATCGGTCTGATGAAAGCGGTGAAGCGCTTCAATCCGACAGTGGGCGTGCGTCTGGTGTCGTTTGCGGTACACTGGATCAAGGCTGAAATCCACGAATACGTGCTAAAGAATTGGCGTATCGTTAAAGTTGCGACAACCAAAGCGCAACGTAAATTATTCTTCAACCTACGCAAAAATAAAAAGCGTCTGGGCTGGTTTAACCAGGAAGAGATCACTACAGTTGCTAATGAGCTGGGTGTGAGCGAAAAAGAAGTGCGTGAAATGGAGTCTCGCATGAGTGGTCAGGACATGGGTTTTGACCTGACGGGAGATGATGACGACAACGCACCGAGCAGCAGCTTCTCACCGGTTCAGTATTTAACAGATGCCAGCAGTGATGTGGCTGAGGTGATTGAAGAAGAGCAGTGGCAAGAGCAATCGCAGAATCGCCTTATTGCAGCAATGAAAACGCTGGATGAGCGTTCTCAGGACATCGTTGCCGCACGCTGGTTAGCGGAAGACAAAGCAACCTTGCAAGACCTGGCCGATAAATATCAGGTGTCTGCTGAGCGTGTACGCCAGCTGGAAAAATCTGCGATGAAGAAACTACAAGCAGCAATGAGCTAATTGCCTAAGCCTGCTAAATAAATTTTGAAGTGCCGCTCAATCGAGCGGCATTTTTTATGGCTGTAACAAAATTGAGCTTACAAGTGTACGCCTATTTGATTATAATGCGCCGACTTGATAATAGGAGTCTCTATTTTGTTAGCTGTAGTTCGAATTCTGGCAATGGCACTGTTTATCATCCTCAGTTGTCTGGCTGGCCTGACATTGAGTCTGATCCGTCCTTTTCATGCCAATAACGTGCATGTGATTGCCTCCTGGTTTGGTAAAATGTCGCGTGTGATCGGGGTTAAACTTGAGATCTCGATAGACCCGGGTGCGAAAGATCTGGGCCCTGCGATGTACATTGCCAACCACCAAAACAATTATGACCTGTTCACTTTGCCTGCTGTGGTGCCGCACAACACGGTCAGTATGGGTAAGAAAAGCCTGAAATGGGTGCCATTTTTCGGCCAGTTATACTGGTTATCCGGTAATATTCTGATCGACAGGGCGAATCGTAAAAAAGCGGTCGATACTTTGGACAAGTCGATTGCTAAAATTAAACAACGGGGTATGTCATTGTGGATGTTCCCGGAAGGGACACGCAGTTATGGCAGGGGATTACTGCCTTTTAAAACGGGTGCGTTTCATACCGCTTTGAGTGCGGATGTGCCAGTTGTACCGGTTTGTATGAATAATACGGCAGGGCAGATCAAGCTAAATCGTTGGGACAATGGCACGGTATACATCAATATTCTGGCACCCATCGCTTTGGATAAAGACATTCCTGCACGTGAGCATGCCAAACAGATCCATGCTAAAATGGCGGAACATATTGCACAGTTAGACGAAAAAGTGAGAGCAGCAAGTGGAAAATTGGCAAGAGATCAGTGAAGACATCGTTGATTCGTTGTTAGAGGATGGGTCTAACCCGGATACCCTGTACGAAGTAGAGCATCATTTTGTCAGCGAAGAGTTTGACAAGCTGGAACAGGCGGCACTGGCTGCATTTAAGCTTGGCTATGATGTTGAAGACCCGGCGGAGCTTGAGCTGGAAGATGGCAGCAAAATTTGGGGCTTTGACGTTGTGGTTGAAGCTGAGCTGGACGCCGCGGTGATTATGGAAGATGTAACCAAGCTGGTTGAAATTGCCACGCACTGTGGGGTTGAGTACGATGGCTGGGGCACCTATTTCCAGGAATAACTCAGTATCACAACCTTAGGTCAGAACGCGACCACGCTTCTGACCTGACACTTTTATTCATAAACCCTCATTCTTTTTTCGTAAACTGACACCAATTACTAGACAATTAAGTCTGGCCTATGCATATTAGTGCAATTTACACTGCCGTCAGGCATCATGCGAGCGCTATGCGAGTTACCCTCCCTATTGAAGAGTTAAAACCCGGCATGTTTGTGGACAGCGTCCACAAGCAAAAGTCAGGCGCTGAAGTTAAGATTAAATCCCGGGGTATGGTTCGGGATGAAGCCATCATTGCTCGCCTGGCTGCCAATGGGGTAGTTGAGCTGAATATCGACTTTGCTCAAAGTGACATTCCGGTTCCCGAAAAATACCAGCAACCTGAGGTTAAACCTGAGTTAGAAGAGGCTGAGCCAACAAAGCAGGCGGCACCGCAAAAAGCCACCAAAGCGGATAAAGCACAGCCCGACAAAGCAAAAGCCATCAGCCTGGAAGACGAATTTGCCAGTGCGGCCAGGCAGTTTGAACAACACAACAAGCAGTTACAAATGCTGTATGGCAACCTGGCATCCGGCATGCAGGTCGACATGACGTTGATCAACGACATCAGCCAGGAGATTGTCGGCTCGGTACTGAGAAATACCAATGCCATGGCGATTTTAACCCGGATCAAGGACAAAGAAGGCTTTAACTGGCGTCATATGATCAACTGCGCCATTTTAGTCACTGTGTTTGCAAAATATCTGGGTCTGGGTAAAAAGGTGATAGAGCAAATGGCCATCGGTGCCATGTTGCATGATGTGGGTCATACCAAAATACCTCAGGGGATCATCGACAAGCGCGGTCCGCTTAATAAGCTGGAGATGAAAACCATGCAGCGCCATGTTGCACAGTCGCTGGGACTGACCCGTGACGCCCCGGGGATCACCCCGTTAATGCTGGATATGATTGTCAGTCACCACGAGCGCCTGGATGGGAGTGGCTATCCTCGTCGTCTGCAGGGCATGCAGATCAGTAAAGCGGCGCGGATCATGGCCATTGTGGACGTCTACGAAGGTATGACGGCTGAGCGCCCCCACCGCGATGGAGACGAGCCTCTGGTGGCACTGCGTTATTTATTGGCCAACAAAGCTCAGTTTGATCCTGTGCTGGTGCAGCACTTTATTAAGTGCATTGGTGTGCATCCGGTCGGTACGATTGTAAAGCTCAGCAATGAGCGGCTGGCGTTAGTACTGGAAGGTAATCGGAGCGCGCCGACGGCACCCAAAGTGCGGGTATTTTATAATACCAAGCATATGCACCACATTACCGCTAAGGACATTGATTTAAATGAGCAAGATAAAATCAAGATAGCCTCAACGGTTCGGCCACTGGATTACCAAATCAATTTATCCCGTCTGTTAAAAGATCATCTGCTTGTTTAAGCTTACGCTTTTGCCACTGCGCAGATAATAAGGCTCCGGCAAGGCAGCTAGCCATCATCAGGATCCACACCAGAGTCCCTTTTTCAGTATGCAGCGCCAGGCAGCTACACGCCAACGCCAGTAAAGCGCTCAGTATTGCTGCCAGCCAGTAATGGTTAAGCGGGTTGTCGCATTGTCCGGCACGCTTACAGGCACAGTAATTGGCTTTGCACAGACTAAATACACTGAGACCACAGAATGTCAGTGCGCCGAACATCAAAACTGCCAGCATAGACCAAACCTCCCTTCAAGTGCCCTGTAATATCAAGGCGGTGAATATGGCTAAGAGTATATGTGAAGCGATGCTTTTATTCAATGGTAATGAGAATTAATATCGTTTGGTGTGTAAATAGCTGGTTAGAGTATTTACTCTCATCCTGATCTGCACTGTAAATAAAATGCATAAAATGCCTTAATATTACGCAACTGAGCTGCTAAAAGTACTTAAAATGCGGATTTTTACTTTTGTTTTCTGTACTGTGGAGACAATTTTTTATTCTTGTTGAATAACATTTGAGGTTGAGAATGAATACAGTACTACGCGCATTGGTAGCGACAGGTTTGATGGCGGCGTCTTCGCAGTCACTGGCAGCGGCATTTCAGCTGGCTGAGCAAAATGTTTCCGGGTTAGGCCGTGCTTATGCCGGTGAAGCCAGTGCCGCTGATGATGCGTCGGTTGTTGCACGTAACCCGGCGCTAATGGGCCAGTTTGAAGGCGTTCAGGTGAGCGCTGCAGCCATGTATGTTGAACCGGATGTTAGCTTACAAGGCACATCGACCAACAATGGGCTACCAGCAAACCTGCTGGACGATAACAGTATTGCGCCAAGCGCCGTGGTGCCAGCTATATTTATGACGGCACGTTTGGACGAGCAGTGGTCTGTCGGTGCGGGGGTCTACTCTCAATTTGGTCTGGCCACTGAGTTCGATAAAGACTATGTTGCTGGTCAGCTGGCGGGTGAGACTGAGATAGTGACGATTAATACGGGCGTTTCTGTGGCCTACGAAATTGACGCGCAATGGACACTGGCACTGGGTCTGAATCATGTTTATGCCGACGCAAAAGTGATCCGTCATCTGGGGGCAAACCCATTGCAGGCCCCAGCCAGCACAGAAGTGGTTAATCTGGAAGGGGACGACAGCGGCTATGGCTGGAACCTGGGCCTGAGCTATCAAATTGATGCCGACAACCGCTTGGGCTTTCATTATCGCAGCGAAACGGATATTACCTTTGATGGTCACTTCAGTAACCAGATCCCGGCAGCACTTGGTGGTACCAACGGCGTTGCGCTGGCAGGCACACTGGAGCTGACGCTCCCGGCGATAGCAGAAATTTCTGGTAGTCATAAACTGACTGAGCCAATGACGCTGCACTACAGCGTTTTGTGGACAGGCTGGAACAGCTTCCAGGAGCTTGAGGCACAAGTATCCGGTAAGCCTGTGTTTAATAAACAGGAGTTGTTTGATAACTCATTGCGATTTTCTGTGGGTGGAGACTATCAGTGGAGCGAGTCTCTAAAGCTACGCGCAGGTCTTGCGTATGACAGCTCACCGGCCAATGAGTCGCACATGTCTATCTCTATTCCGGACACTGACCGTACCTGGTACTCATTCGGTGCTGAGTATCAACTGAGCGAAGCGGCGAGTGTGGACTTAGGGTTGAGTATTCTGCGCGGTAAAACGCAGACTTTTGTTGAAAAAGATGCGCTGGGCAGCGAGTGGGGCTTTAAGTCAAAAGGCCACGCGACGGTGGTCGGTGTGCAGTATAATCACAGCTTCTAATATCTGCATGAAATGAAAAAAGCGGCTGGTAAGCCGCTTTTTTTATGACTATAGAAGTGCCTTTAATTGATAGAGCAGGTCATGGGCGGCACGGGGCGACAGCTCATCCGGGTCTATCTCCTCAAGCATTTTCTCGACTTCAGAGGGTTCGCTGACCAGCGGCAGGCTCTGTTGCATCTGAGGTATTGCTGAGGTGGGCTGAGGACTTTCGACCACACTCTGGTGTTGTTCCAGCAAGGCCAGTTTACGCTTTGCCATGGCCAGTACTGCTTTGGGTACTCCTGCGAGTCCGGCGACCTGCAAGCCAAAACTTTTACTGGCGGCGCCTTCCATGACCGTGTGTTTAAACGCAATGGTGTCGTTGTGCTCAACGGCATCCAGGTGCACATTGACCAGGCCTGATTGCTGTTCAGCCAGTTCCGTCAATTCAAAATAATGGGTGGCAAACAGCGTTTTGGCGGCTATTTTACCGGCCAGATAGTCGGCGGTCGCATAAGCCAAAGAGAGGCCATCGTAGGTACTGGTACCCCGGCCAATTTCGTCCATTAAGACCAGAGACTGCGCCGTTGCATTGTTCAGTATGGTGGCGGTTTCAGTCATCTCGACCATAAAGGTGGAACGTCCGGAAGCCAGGTCATCACTGGCGCCAATGCGCGTGAAGATACGGTCGACTTTACCTATTTGCGCAGCGCTGGCAGGAACATAGCTGCCAATATGTGCCATCAGCACGATCAGCGCTGTCTGGCGCATATAGGTCGATTTACCACCCATGTTAGGGCCTGTGATGATCAACATCTTGCGATCTGCATTGAGGTGAACCGGGTTGGCAATAAAGGGCTCTTTACTAACCTGCTCGACGACCGGGTGACGACCGGCTTCGATGTGGATCTCATCGCCATTGCTAAGCTCCGGCTTACAGTAATCCAGCGTTTGCGCCCGCTCTGCCAGGGTATTGAGCACGTCTAAATCGGCCAGCGCCGCCGCCATGGTTTGTAGCTGCTCGATATAAGGCGCAATCAAAGTAAACAGCTCTTCATACAGCTGCTTTTCAAGCGCCAGTGCTTTGCTCTGACTGCCCAGGACTTTGTCTTCATGCTCTTTGAGCTCGGGAATGATATAGCGTTCGTTGTTTTTCAGTGTCTGACGACGAATATACTCGGGTGGCGCCAGGTGTGAGTTGGCTTTGCTGATCTCAATATAAAAGCCATGGACTTTGTTGTAGCCAATTTTCAGTGTGCTGATCCCGGTGCGCTCACGCTCACGCTCTTCGAGCTGATCCAGCACATCGGTGGCCCCTTCACTGAGTGCGCGCCATTCATCCAACTCACTGTTGTAGCCGGGGGCAATCACGCCGCCATCGCGGATCAGTACCGGTGGGTTATCTATGATAGCGCGCTCCAGCAAGTCCTGAAGTTTTGGCAAAGTCGGAGAATGTGCGCGGATCTGCTGCAACCTGGGATCGCTGCTTTCTCCCAGCAAGTGATGCAATGGGGGCAGTGCCTGCAAAGCGTTGCGCAGTCGCGTTAAGTCTCTTGGCCGGGCATTACACAGGGCAAGACGAGCAACCACTCGTTCAATATCGCCAATCTGGCGCAGCGCGTCGTAGACCTCGATATTGAGCTGGGATTCAATCAGGCTGGCAATGGCATTGAGCCTGGCATTAAGCTCGTCACGATTACGCACTGGCGTGTGAATACGGCGTTTTAACAGCCGCGAGCCCATCGGCGTGGCAGTTTTATCCAGCACCTGTGCCAGCGTGTTTTCAATACTGCCAGACAGGTTAACGGTCAGTTCTAGGTTTTTACGCGTGGCGGCATCCAGAATTACTGCGTGCTCGTTTTTCTCCAGCGTAATGGCCCGAATATGCGGCAGTGCGGTGCGCTGAGTGTCTTTGACGTACTGCATCACACATCCGGCTGCAATTAGTCCGGCTTTTGCTTCTGCAACACCAAATCCAATCAGGTCTTGTGTGCCAAATTGCTGGCAAAGCAAATGGGTAGCAGTATCGAGATCAAATTCCCAATCCGGACGGCGTCTGGCCCCTTTTATTTGCTCAAGGACTAGCAAATTGCTGAATGATTCGGGGTAGAGCAGCTCTGCCGGCTGTAATCTTTGTAGTGTTGAGGTAAGTGCCTCATCGGTGGCCAGCTCAACGATGTTAAAGCGCCCTGAGTTAATATCCAGGTATGCCACGCCATACTGCTGCTTGTCTTGCCACAGCGCAGCCAGCAGGTTGTCCTGACGCTCTTGCAACAGGGCTTCATCGGTCACAGTACCCGGTGTAACGATGCGTACTACTTTACGCTCAACAGGCCCTTTGCTGGTAGCAGGGTCGCCAACCTGCTCACAGATAGCCACAGACTCACCCATCTGCACCAGCCGGGCAAGATAATTCTCAACAGCATGATAAGGGACGCCCGCCATCGGGATCGGTGCGCCGCCGGCTTTACCCCGATGGGTTTGTGAAATGTCCAGTAACTGGGCGGCGCGAATGGCGTCATCAAAGAACAGCTCGTAGAAATCACCCATACGATAAAACAGCAGAATATCCGGGTGTTGCGCTTTGATCCTAAGATACTGCTGCATCATAGGGGTTTGTTGTTTTATAGTATGTTCGGAATAAAGATCTAACGACATTACTTATACCTAAAGGAAATGAGTATGGAGCTTCATACTGAGATAGCCGGACTGGCGGCACAATTGGGGGCTATTCTAACGAATAACGGCCTGACAATCACTACCGCGGAATCATGTACTGGTGGTGGTATTAGCTATGCGCTGACGGACACCCCAGGTTCATCAGCTTATATTGAGCGATGTTTTGTGACTTACAGTAATGAGGCAAAGGTTCAACTGTTGGGCGTTGCGCACAATACCTTAACTGAGTTTGGTGCGGTCAGCCGGCAAACCGTTGATGAGATGGTACTGGGGGCGGCGAAAGCGGCGCAGGCAGATGTGGCGATAGCGGTTTCGGGTATTGCAGGCCCGGGTGGTGGTACACAAGACAAGCCGGTTGGTACTGTATGGTTTGGCTTCTATTTACAGGGAAAAGTACTGTGTGAAGTGTGCCACTTTGCCGGAAATAGAGCCGAAGTTAGAAAGCAAGCTATTGAATTTTCTATTAGAAAAATTATTTCTCTGCTAAATGTTTAAATTAAGCTTGATACTGTAATTCCATACAGTATACTTGTCGTCAATACGCTAGATTGGAGAAGCAAATGAACGATAACAAACAAAAAGCGCTCGACGCTGCATTGTCTCAGATTGAAAGACAATTTGGTAAAGGTTCTATCATGAAACTGGGCGACAGCCAGGCATTGGATATTGAAGCCGTTTCAACCGGATCTTTGGGGCTGGATATTGCTTTGGGTATCGGTGGCTTGCCAACTGGTCGTATTGTAGAAATCTATGGTCCTGAATCATCAGGTAAAACCACTCTGACGCTGCAAGCCATTGCAGAAGCTCAGAAGCAAGGTAAAACATGTGCCTTCGTTGATGCCGAGCACGCACTGGACCCGGTCTATGCTGAAAAGCTGGGCGTTAATGTAAACGATCTGCTTGTGTCTCAGCCCGATACGGGTGAACAAGCCCTTGAGATCTGTGACATGCTGGTACGCTCAGGTGCGGTAGACGTGGTGGTGGTTGACTCTGTGGCTGCACTGACGCCTAAAGCGGAAATTGAAGGCGAAATGGGTGATACCCACGTTGGTTTGCAAGCGCGTTTGATGTCTCAGGCTCTGCGTAAACTGACAGCTAATATTAAGCGCTCAAATACCCTGTGTATCTTCATCAACCAAATTCGTATGAAGATTGGTGTGATGTTTGGTAACCCGGAAACCACAACAGGTGGTAACGCACTTAAGTTCTATGCGTCAGTACGATTAGATATTCGCCGTATCGGCTCTGTGAAAGAGGGCGACGAGGTTATCGGTAACGAAACCCGAGTGAAAGTGGTGAAAAACAAGGTGGCGCCGCCATTTAAGCAGGCTGAATTCATCATCATGTACGGTGAAGGTACATCTAAACAGGGCGAACTTATCGACCTGGGTGTGAAGCACAAGTTAGTGGATAAAGCGGGTGCCTGGTTTAGCTACAATGGCAACAAGATTGGCCAGGGTAAAGCAAACTCTATTAAGTTCCTGAAAGAAAACACGGCAATTGCTGATGAGATTGAAGGCAAACTGCGTGAAATGCTACTGCTTCAGGCAACCATTAAGCCAGAAGAAGGCGAAAGCCAGGGTCTGGCGGATGCAGAAGACCTAGAACTATAACGACTACTAGCGTAGCGGAGCACTCAGAAGTTCATATGGGTGCTCCTTTTGTACATGCCAGATAAACGCTGTGCTGGAATGTGTCTACCTGATTGGCTTTGGCATTACTCAATAGCAATTTGAATAATGTGCTTATTAAGTTTATCCATTCTCTGCAGCAGCATAATTTCTCCCTATCAGTACATGCAATAAGCGCACTTCACTTTTTGTTTATCCAAACCAAGATGTCCTCATAGCTTGCAAAAATGTTGTTTGATAACGGATTTTGTCCGAGCCCACACCATGAGTGTTTTAAACTCAACTTCCCTTCAGCGCTCATCTTTTGCTGGTCAGAGTGCCTTCCATACCAATTTGCTTAACTAAGTGTTCTATTTTGAGGCGAGAA
>NZ_PPUZ01000162.1:0-843 GCF_004212645.1 Pseudoalteromonas rubra
AGTAGGGGCGATCGGCAATGGAGATCGGGCCCGATATCTTAGATAAAGAGCAAGTGACGTTACCATCAGGCGTGGCCAGGCCAAAGTTGGCAAAGCTGGGCGACAGATGCTGTGCATTGGACAGCAGTTGTGGGCAGCGACCATCATGGTGTTGCAAATTGTCGGGCTGGTAGGCCAGTTGTTGCAGCAACGTTTGTGTGGCGGCCACTTCGGCATGTTGTAATGTGGCAACCTGATTGGCATACATCAGGGCCTGTTGCTCCTGTAGTTGCAGCATGTTGCTGCGCTGCGCGAACAACAGGGCCAGGATCAGCAAAAAGCCAGGCAGACTGAGTATTAGCATCAATCGGTAAAATCGCTGTTTTATTGATATTTCTTTAATAATAAAAACTCGCCTGGGTTTAAGGTGGCGGCATGATACAAGCGCAGCGCGCTTTAACCAACCCGTTTAAGCTAAATACTAGTCGAGAGTTATTAATTTTTCGGCTTTTTGGTAACACCCCGGCGCGTAAAAATTTCATGAATGAAATATTCCATAGTTATCAAAAAAGGGACGCTTTTACGTAAAAAGATCCCGCTTTATTTGTCTGCCCACATTTTCCCACCGAATTCATGGAGTTCCGCAAAACCCGCGATTTTTCTGGCCTGTAGGCGAGTCAAGCCGTGTGATCCAACTTGACAAAAAGGCTTGTCAAGCCCTAGACTGTCATCCTGTGGGAAAATGTGGGTTAGAGTGGATCAAATTGGATCAAAGATTGGCTAATCATATCAGGCCGAGCGGGTAGTTATGTTCCGCGGCGCAAGCTCATTGAGCCTCGATGACAAAGGGCGTTTTTCGATACC
>NZ_PPUZ01000163.1:0-792 GCF_004212645.1 Pseudoalteromonas rubra
TAGGTACCTCAGCGAAAGCAGGATGCGTGAGCGGTGTTATCGAACATATTTTCTCGCCTCAAAATAGAACAGTTAATTAAGCAAATGGGTATAACAATAAGGGCCGGAGCTGCTTTTGCTTCTGGCCCGAATCGCCAGTCTGACTTTTTGCACTGCTTTCTGGCGTTGATCCTTTGTGGCTCAATGCACTTGCCCTGATATACCTGGCATCCAGAGTCGGGCACATGCTGTGTTATTACATTGGTCAAAAATGATTGCGCAGCATTGCATTTGGGACCTGTTATCTGAGTCTGTTTGGGATATTCACCATAGGGTTATCAGCCTGGCTCACATGAGCATGACTTGAAAACTCACAGCTTAAACTGGCTAGTTGCGGCGACCAGCCTGTCTGATGCTTCATGCAGTCGGTGTGAAACATCGTCAAGATCAGCAAATGACGCATTTACCTGCTGTTGTCCTTCGTTCATCTGTTCAATGGTATCGGCAACCTGAGCGGCAACAGAGCTTTGTTGTTCTGTGGCAGACGCAATTTGATTGTTCATCAGCGTAATGTTGGCAATTTTCGATTGTATTTCTTCCAGCGCTTGTCCTGCTTTTAACGCCCGGCTTTCATTACTTGCAGCTTGTTCGTCTGCCTGGCTCATCATTTTAACGCTGTGATCTGCGGCGTTTTGTAATGAGTCGAGCAGAGCGCGTATTTCAGTAGTGGCGTCGCCTGTGCGCGATGCCAGGGTTCTGACCTCATCTGCAACGACGGCAAAACCTCTACCTTGTTCACCAGCTCGGGCAGCT
>NZ_PPUZ01000164.1:0-8768 GCF_004212645.1 Pseudoalteromonas rubra
AATTTTTGCCTGGTTATCGACCCTATTTTCTCGCCTCAAAATAGAACACTTAATTAAGCAAATTGGTATCAGTTAATGAAATGAGAGATCAGATAGCAAAGAGGATATGTTTATTGCTTAGCAAGATTATGGCAATGCAAGCTTCTTTGACAGAAGTTACATTGCCCGGCGATTAGTTGAAGTCAGTACAAGGGCCGGTGATCACGCAGGGGCGGCCAGGTCCAGGGCTCGTCGCAAGGGTATCTGTGTCGGTTGGTGGCGGGCAGTTACGGTAACTTGGGTAGCTGCTATCCGGTTCAACGTTGCCGCCTGCAACGTTAGGCGTTTGTGCCAGGTTTAACTGCTGAGACTGAGATAGTGCCTTCAACTTGGTCTTTTTTACTTGTAATTTCATGAGTTATATCCTTAGTTATTCATGGTAAAAGTGACCTGCGACTTTCCTGCTGCAGGTACATTCAATGTGGCATGATGCACATTGTGTTGTCAAACTGTTTTTGTTGTGTTTATTTTTTGTTTTTAATGATGGGTCAAAAGCCCGTCAAACGGGCTTTTCAACATAGTGAGCGTTTAGTTACAGGCCCCAGTGATCACACAAGGGCTGCCAGATGCACACTCCGCGGTCATTGGAATACAATCCCGGTGCCACCAGGAAAACTCACCCCCTGCGACCTGAGGAGTCTGGGCCGGAGCTAGTTTTTTTGCCTCTGAGAGGGATTTGAGGTGCGATTTTTTCATTGTCAGTGTCATTTTTTAATCCTTTGTCATGTTCGTTATGCTTCCTTTACTGCAAACGTCAAAGGCGCTTTTTTAATTTGTCGTATAATTAACCATGTTGTCAAACTGTTTCAATGAGAGTGCATACGTTACCTTGATGGGCGTTTCTCAGAAGGTACAACTCCTCTTAAAAGGTGCTGTTTGTCGGTGAACCTCATGTGGTCTGAGCTCGTTAAAAGCGCTACAATTGAGGTTCAATATTTGCAGGCAGAGAACACCGCGTGACCGTTGACCGTCAACTAATCAGTACTTTACACACCGCATTTAACAGCATTACCCAGCAGTCGTTATATGCTGATAAAATCATTCAGCATCATATACAGGATAATCCACACTGGCGCCGTGAAGATAAAGCCTATTTTGTCACGACATTGTATGACTTAGTGCGCTTTGTGCGTAAGCTGGCGTACCTCAGTAATGTGACTGAGCAGGACTTCTGGCCCATCTGGCAGGCATATCAGGTGCTTAACGATGGACATATCCCTGACTGGGAAGAGATGTGTGAACTCACAAAATCGGATCTGCAAGCGCGCCTTGAGAGCGCCCCTCGGGCTGTCCAGCTCAGCTACCCTGATTGGCTCGATGAGTTAGGGGAGTCACAACTTGGACAACATTGGCCTGTTGTGGCCGAGGCGTTAAATCGTGCGCCGGGTTATTACCTCAGAGCCAATACTTTGAAAAGCTCAGCACAGTCGCTTGCCGGTAAGTTAGCGAAGGAGCAGATAGCCTGTGAACCCGTCTCTTCATCGTTGCCGGATGCCCTGGCGATTGAGGCCGTTGATAGAGTGTTTAGATCCAGTGCGTTTCAGGCAGGTGAGTGTGAAATGCAAGACGCCGGCTCTCAGCAAATAGCGCCATTACTTGATCTGGCACCAGGCATGAAAGTGGTCGATGCCTGCGCTGGTGCTGGTGGCAAAAGTTTACATATTGCTGCTTTGATGAACAATAAAGGTCGTCTGTTGTCGATGGACATTCATCAGCATAAACTGGATAACCTGAAAAAGCGTGCAAAGCGTGCCGGTTGCCATATGATTGAAACGCGGCTTATTAAAAATAACAAGACCATCAAACGCCTTAAAGATAAATTTGATCGGGTTTTGCTTGACGTCCCTTGTTCGGGAACGGGTGTTTTACGGCGCAACCCAGACAGTAAATGGCATCTCACAGAGCGAAATGTCGATGAACTTATTGCGCTTCAAGCGGATCTGCTGCAAAGATACAGCCAGATGTGCCGCCCAGGTGGTAAGCTGGTATATGCAACCTGTTCAGTATTACCGGTTGAAAATCAACAGCAAGTCGCTCAGTTTTTGGATGTAAATCCTGGCTGGACTCTGCAACAAGAGCTGAGTCTGTTGCCTGGTGTTAACTCAGAATTTGACGGATTTTATGGCGCTGTTTTGTGCCGTAACCAATCACCTAAAGATTAAACTAGGATAAAACACATGAATCCCATTATTGCTTTGCTTAAAGAGCACAACATCAGTGACGAAAAAATCAATGAAGTATTCCAGGCGTTGACCGAAAACCCGCTAATGGCTATGGCTGTCGTTCAGCAGTTGAATATTCCTGCGGATAAGCTTCAACAGCTGATGGCCCTCGTAATGCAAAACCCGGCACTGATCAAAGAAGCAGTGCAGGAGCTGGGTTTGGATTACGATAAAGTAGAACAGGCAAAAGCGCAGCTTAAACAATAATTAATCCTGCCCATGCGGATGGGCTCGGTGCTAAAGCCGGCTCGTCCGTTATACCAGACATCTCATCAGACAAATTCACTTCCTTTGACTAAACTAAATGCTATTCGCGTGGTAGCACCCATTTATGATAAGGATACTCAATGCTTTCCAGCAAAACGCTCGAACATGATTCCCCCATGGTTTTTGTGCTCTTTACGGCCATTGCCTGTTTGCTCTATTTTTTCCGACCCAGCTTAATGCCGCCTGCGCAACAGGCTGATAAGCAGGCATTGACCGTATTTCCGAAGCACTTGCAGCAGTACCTCAGCGATCCAGGTGCGGCACCTGTACTGGGGATTGATGTGTCCCATTATCAGGGCACTGTTGACTGGCAGCAGGTTGCCAGGGCCGGTGTGCAATTTGTTTATATCAAGGCCACTGATGGTATTACTTATCAGGATCCTGCATTTTATTCTCATCTCAAAGGCGCTCAGGCGGCCGGTTTGCAGGTGGGTGCCTATCACTTCTTTGAGCCAGATGACGATCCCGTTAAGCAGGTCGGCAACTTTACAAAGACGGTGCAGGGTCTTGGGCTCACGCTCATGCCTATGCTGGATGTCGAGATCACCAGTAACCGCTCCGCGGAGCAGATCAGCAGCGGAGTTGCAAAGTTTATCGCGGCAGTACAGCAGCGCACTGGATGTCAGACACTCCTTTACAGCTATGGCGACTTTTGGCAAAAAAACTTATCGTCTCAATTTGCCAGTCACCCTTTTTGGTTAGCGGATTACGCCGACAGCCCCAGTGTGCCAGAGCAGGCCAAAGCCTGGTGGCTATGGCAATACTCAGATTCAGCCCATCTTGCAGGGGTGCATACCCAGGTTGATGTAGATGTAGTGATAGCCGGTGAGGCTGGGCTAAATGCAATGAAATGCGCAACGATGGGAGCAAAATCATGAACTTTGCAAAGCAGCTCTGGCAACATGAGCATACAGTAATGCGGGCATTGTTATTGCTGATTGTAGTGACATTTTTAACCCTGGTGGTGATCCACTACCATGACTGGCAGCACCGTCCGGATGCGCTGTATCTGAGCAATCAGGCATATCTGCACCATGTTGAGGTGCAGGCGCTGGACGATTTATTCTATCTGGCCGAGATAAATGGCCTGCTTAAAGTGGTTGAAAGCAGCCAGGTGGGCGTGTCTTTTATTGCCGAATTTAAAGTGGATGTTGGCAATATGATTGCAACGGTCACGCATTATTTGCAGCAGGGGATCAATCTTAACCTTGCGTCACTGGTTGCCGTGGAGATCTTGTCCTTGCTTGGCGAGGCTGCCCACGTCATCGTGATGCCATTATTGGTGATCACTTTGAGCGGTGCTACAATCTGGCTGTGTGCTGAGCTGTTTGGCCTGCCTGTGGTGCTGTGCGCGGTCTTAAAACGGGTGTGTGAAGGTCTGTTACTTGCCTTTGTGTTGCTGCACCTGATGCTGCCTTATGCCATTCATATTAGCGGCGCCATTAGTCATTCTGTTAGCGCCAGCTATAAAACCACGGGCCGCACAGCGTTATTGCAATATCACCAGGACGTCACACACGGACAAAACAAAGCATCACTGAAAGATAAGGCCGAATCGAGCATTCACGAGCTGGAAAAAGTTTCGCCCAGGCATGTCAGATATCAGCAAAATGCTTTGTCACACTATTTGGTAAGTACGCTGGCGGTCAATCTGTTTGACCTGATCTTAATGCCATTACTGCTTATCTGGGGGTTCTATCGTATTGTGAAAGGGCTGTACCTGCATGCACAGGAAACCTATCGGATAGCAAAAAGTGGTGAGACAGAAACGATAAAAGGGCCATAAAGGCCCTTTGGTGAAGTATCGTTCAAGTTAGTTTGGTTACTCTAACCCCTTAAAGCAACCAACCAATTGTTTTGCAACTGAGGCTTATCTCATTAAGTTTCTAAGCTAGCGAGAGGAAAAACCCTGCAATTGCTGCGCTCATTAGGTTAGCCATAGACCCTGCTAAAACCGCCCTGAGCCCTAAGCGTGCGATATCCTTTCTTCGACTTGGCGCCATACCGCCCAGTCCGCCTAGTAAGATGGCTATCGATGACAAGTTAGCAAATCCACATAACGCGAATGTGACAATCGCTTGTGTGTGCTCACTTAACGTGTCGCGATAATTCATAAAATCCAGGTAAGCAACAAACTCATTTACAACCAGTTTCTGGCCGATAAAGCTGCCTGCCTGAGTGGCTTCTGCCCAAGGTACACCTAACATCCAGGCAACCGGAGCAAATACATAGCCTAAAATCTCTTGTAGTGTCAGTGTCGGATGGTCAAACAACCCACCGATACCGCCAAGTAACCCGTTTAATAGTGCAATCAGTGCTACAAAAGCCAGTAACATAGCACCGACATTCAGTGCCAGATGCATACCGCTTGACGCGCCAGCTGCTGCCGCATCGATCACATTAACCGGTTTGTCGTCGCCGCTATCAACCTCTGCGAGGTTTTCTTTTGGCTTTTCGGTCTCCGGCACAATCATCTTGGCCATCAGGAAACCCCCTGGTGCTGCCATAAAGCTGGCCGCGATCAGGTATTTGAGTTCAACACCAATGGCAACATAACCTGCCATCACTGAACCTGCCACCGTTGCCAGACCACCTACCATGACGGCAAAGAGTTCTGACTGAGTCATCTTAGGGATAAAAGGTTTTACAATTAAAGGTGCTTCAGTTTGTCCCACAAAAATGTTTGCCGTTGCTGACAAAGATTCAGGTCTGGACGTTTTCAGCAGCTTTTGTAGACCACCCCCTAAGATTTTGATGATCCACTCCATGATCCCGATGTGATATAACACACCGACCAGGGCTGAGAAAAATACGATCACTGGCAATACCTGGATCGCAAAAATAAACCCTATATTGTCTGCACCCGCTAATGGGCCAAACAAAAAACTGATCCCGTCATTGGCGTAACCAATGACAGATGAAACCGCTTTCGACATAGCCGCAAGCGCGTTTTTACCGGCTTCTACAAAGAGTACAAAGCCGCCGATGAGTATTTGCATGATAAATGCGATACCCACGGTTCGATAATTAATGGCACTACGCTTGGTGGAAGCGGCGTAGGCGATGGCTAGTAGCATTAACATGCCGACTAAGCTCATTATTGTTGTCATGCCAGATTGTTCCCGTATTATTCTTGCAGTAAATATTTTATTTTACTTTTAATAATATCAATCGCAACGCGATTCATACCGCCACGGGTTACGACCAAGTCGGCATTGTGCTTTGAAGGCTCAATAAATTGGTAAAACATAGGTCTTACCGTTGCCTGATATTGCTCAACCACCGAAGAGATACTTCTACCGCGAGTTTCTATGTCTCGTTGCATTCTTCGCAGCAGACAGATATCAAGCGGCGTATCAATAAACACCTTGATATCAAATTCTTCGATTAATGCTGGATCGCTTAACAGTAAGATCCCTTCAACGACTAAAATCTTTGCCGGGTTTACCGTGCGTGTCTCACTACTGCGTGTATGTTGAGCATAGTCGTAAGTCGGTACTTGTACAGACTTACCTTGACGCAGTTGCGTCAGGTGCTCTTTCATTAACGCGTGTTCAAACGCATCCGGATGGTCATAGTTCGTTTGAGTTCTGTGTTCAAACGGCAAATGCGATTGATCTTTGTAATAAGCGTCTTCTTCTATAACGGCGATGGCACCCGATTCAAGTTCGTTTACTAATTCGTTATAAATAGTTTGACTAAAAAGAGACTTACCGGACGCAGATGCGCCGGCGATGGCTATAATTGTTCGTGTCACTAAAGTTCACACCCAGCAGCTGTTAATGTTGGAAGATCACAATAGCAAAAAAGACACGATTAATCTCTTTTGCCTCGCTTAAGGAGCAAATTTAATTGTTTTGGTTATAACAAAACAGGACTTATGTCCGCTGGTCCAATTAGTGACAGGATTTAATTAATATAGGTACAAGTTGTTTTTTGTTATGCTTTTATGACAGCGGACTTATGTCCTGTACGTTAATTTTGGCTACAAATAAAGTAACACCCTCTGACGAGTAACCACGACAAAAAAACAAAACCGTTGTGCGTCAGAATAAACAAATGAGAGGTAAATTATGGCAAGAGCAATCATATTAATGGCAGACAGCTTGGGCATTGGCGCAGCGCCCGATGCCGAGAAGTTTGGAGATGCTGGTGCTAATACCTTCGCTCATTTGTTAGCAGCTTATAAGAAAGAAAAGGGCGAAGCCTTATCTTTACCTAATTTAAGTAAGTTAGGTTTGGTTGCCGCATGTGAAGCCGCAGGCAAAGAAACGTGTGAAGTTGCCGAGCGCATCGAGCCACAAGCAGCCTGGGGTTATGCAAAAGAGTTATCCAGTGGTAAAGATACACCGTCTGGGCACTGGGAAATGGCAGGCGTACCTGTGTTATTTGATTGGGGTTACTTTCCCAATACACAGCCGTGTTTCCCACAAGAATTTATTGATGAGTTGTGCAAGCGTGCAGAGATCCCCGGTATTTTAGGTAACTGTTACGCGTCGGGCACAACCATCTTAGAGCAACTGGGTGAAGAGCACGTCAAAACTGGCATGCCTATTTGCTACACCTCAGTTGACAGTGTGTTTCAAATAGCCGCACATGAGCAGTCATTCGGCCTTGACAAGCTTTATCAAGTATGTGAAATCGCACGGGCACTGCTTGATGAAATGAATATAGGACGAGTGATTGCGCGGCCATTTATAGGCACTTCGAGTGCCGACTTTATTCGTACTGGTAATCGTCGCGATTACTCAGTGTTGCCACCGTCGCCAACGGTACTAGACAAGCTGGCAAACGATGGTGGTGAGGTGATAAGTATCGGTAAGATCGCAGATATTTATGCGCATCAAGGTATTACGCAAAAGCACAAAGCGCCTGGACTGATGAATCTGCTGGAAAAAACCAGCGAAGTCATGGCAAGCGCACCGGACCACAGCTTGATTTTCACCAACCTGGTGGATTTCGACGAGAAGTTTGGTCACCGCCGAAACGCGGTTGGCTATGCAGAAGCGTTAGCGCAATTTGATGCTTATTTACCGAACATCATCGACCAATTAAAAGACGATGATCTGCTGCTTATTACAGCTGATCACGGCTGTGATCCGACCGCACCGGGCACAGATCACACCCGCGAATACGTGCCAGTATTGGCGTATCGTAACGGAATGAACAATACTCCGTTAGGTGAAAGAAACAGCTTCGCAGACATGGGCCAGACACTGGCTCAATGGTTTAACCTGTCTGCTTGTGATTATGGTGACGGCTTTGCAGCCCAACTCGCTAAGGCTTGATTTAAAGGAAACATGTTATGAGTACTCCGCATATTAATGCTAACCCAGGTGATTTTGCAGAAACGGTGCTAATGCCAGGGGACCCACTGCGTGCCAAGTACATTGCTGAAAACTTTTTGCAAGACGCACGTCAGGTAACGGACGTACGCAACATGTTTGGTTTTACCGGCACTTATAACGGTAAGCCAGTTAGTATTATGGGCTCAGGCATGGGTATTCCATCTATGTCTATTTATGCTCGCGAGCTGATTGTCAGCTTTGGTGTTAAAAACTTAATTCGCATCGGTACTTGTGGCGGTATTAATCAGGATACAAAAATCCGTGATGTTATTTTCGCTCAGGGTGCCAGCACCGACTCAAACGTTAACCGTGCTCGTGTACGTGGCTATGATTTTGCCGCGATTGCTGACTTCGGTCTGCTTGAGAACGGTGTTAACGCAGCACGTCGCCTGGGTATTGAAGCAAAAGTGGGTAACGTATACACCACAGATACCTTCTATCAGGCCGACAGCAGCTTTTACCCAGAGCTAGACAAACTGGGCGTACTGGCTGTGGATATGGAAACAGCTGGTCTGTATGGCGTTGCAGCTGAGTACGGTGCAAAGGCAATGGCACTATTCACAGTAAGTGACCACGTGATCACGGGTGAAGCAACGCCGCCAGAAGAGCGTCAAAGCACGTTCAATGAAATGGTTAAAATTGCCCTAGAATCAATTTAAAGAATTTGGTCCTTTAAAAGGGCCTCCCTGTTCCTTGGTAACGTAATCGCAGAGTTTTGGAGACACGCCTAAAACAACGCGAATCACACCCAAAAAGCCGCACCTAGTGCGGCTTTTTTTTATCTGTCATTTGTTGCGCTCATTTTGTTGCTATAATACCAATTTCACTTAATGCCTGTTCAATTTGACGGAGCAAATATGACGCTAACTGTGTTAAAAATTTCTCATTTAGA
>NZ_PPUZ01000165.1:0-255 GCF_004212645.1 Pseudoalteromonas rubra
TACCAAGGCAAGGGTTATTGAATTAAATTCAGTACAACCCACCATAACTAAAGACAAAATTTTAAGATGGGTTGTTAGCTCAGTTGGGAGAGCATCGCCCTTACAAGGCGAGGGTCACTGGTTCAAGTCCAGTACAACCCACCATCTTAGAAACTTAATTGTCAAAAAATAATACTCTGGGTTGTTAGCTCAGTTGGGAGAGCATCGCCCTTACAAGGCGAGGGTCACTGGTTCAAGTCCAGTACAACCCACCAT
>NZ_PPUZ01000166.1:0-254 GCF_004212645.1 Pseudoalteromonas rubra
AGCGATCATCAAGGACATCCACTTTAAAACTTACTCCCCGTTACGGGCTATGTTCTAAATTGGAAACTCAGGACTATTGAATCCGCCCTTGCTATAAACTTTGAGCTGTGAATTTCGGAAGTTTAGAGTCTAAATCATGGAAAATAAGAAGGATTAGGCAATACGAGAGTACGTCCAAGCTTCAGTTTGGATAAATCTAAATGACACTGAAGGAAAAAGGCTGTTAGCCAAATAGTCGCTCACACTGCACCAGA
>NZ_PPUZ01000167.1:0-4940 GCF_004212645.1 Pseudoalteromonas rubra
TTAAAAATTTCTCATTTAGAGCAACTAAATAACAAAATTTTTGCCTTGTTATCGACCCTATTTTCTCGCCTCAAAATAGAACACTTAATTAAGCAAATTGGTATAAGCGGCATGAGCCGCTTGATCATAAAGACGTCGACCTCGCTTTATTGAATTGAGTTACCTTGTTTAACACACGGTTCAGTTGTTCACTGCAATCTTCCAGTATTGAGTAAAGACAAGGGATCAGGAACAAAGTGATCAGGGTTGCAAACAGGATAGCGCAGCCAAGTGATACGGCCATAGGGATGACCAGCTGTGCCTGTAAACTGGTTTCAAACATAATGGGCAGGACCCCGAGACAAGTTGTAATTGACGTTAACACAATGGCCCGGAATCTAGCGCAACCAGCCTGGATCACGGCTTCTCGTAGTACCATCCCCCGCTTTCTGAGCTGGTTGATATAATCTGACATGACCAGGGAGTCATTGACGACTACACCCGCAGCGGCGATCAGGCCAAAGGTCGACATCACACTAAAATCCAGCCCCCAGAGATAATGTCCCCATATCGCGCCGGTTAAGCTAAATGGGATCGCTATCATAATCATGAAAGGCTGGGTGTAACTGCGCAGAGGGATCGCCAGCAGCATGTAGACCACCACAATACCTGCAAGGAATAGTAAGAGCTGTTCGCTTTGCTGTGCCTGCTTCAGTTGCAGTGTGCCACCGAGCTTACTTTGTACTTCCGGGAAGCGAAGCTTGATGTTGGGCAGGATCTGTTTTTCAATGTGCCCAATTACCCGATCCGCTGCGACCAGGTTTTCGTCAATCGAGCCTGAGATAAAGACGGTTCTGAACCCTTGTCGTCTTTGGATCTCGCTGCTGGCGGAAACAATTTCATAGGTGGCTACATCGCCCAGCATAGCGGTGTGTCCGCCCGGGGTGCGAATAAGCGCATACTCCAAGTCTGAGAGTGATTGGCGGTCGGCAAACGGGTAGCGCACCAGCACCCGGACTTCCTCACCATTGCGGATCACCCGCTGTGCTTCTTGTCCGTACAAGCCACCATTGACCTGTCTTGCGATGTCGTCCAGGGTCAAGCCCAGCTTTTGACCACTGGGGCGCAGGGACAGCAGCACTTGTATACCAGACGCATTGAGGCTGGAATTGATGTCGTACAGCCCTGGCTGCATTTGCAACTGCTCAACTAACTCTCTGCTGGCTTTTTCCAAAGTATTGAGGTCGGATCCATACAGTCTGTAGCCAAAATCACCCTGTGTGCCATTGCCATTTAAATCGTCCTGGATATGAAAGCTTTTAACACCTGGCAGGTCGGGCATTGCTGCGCGCCAGCGTCGGGCCAGTTCAAAGGTGTCATAGGGGCGGATGGTGTCCTCAACCAAAGGCGTGATGATCCTCAGTTGGGTGCGACTGTCATTGAGTGCCAGCACGCTGGCAAGCATTTTTTGTCCATATTGTTGTGCCGTTTCTTCATCGACAGCCAAAATAACCTGTTCAATACGTTGGAGCGTTTCAATGGCTTGGTCACTGGAGGTATTGGCATACATTTCAACATTAATCGACGGGAAATCATGCGGAACTTTTGGGTTCAATACTGATTTCACCTGACCGGAGGTGAATAGGGCAATGGCGGTTGCGAACAGTCCACAGAAACCGATTAATACTGACCAGCGCCAGCGAATGCTAAACAGCAAAGCGGGCTGGTAACGGGTCTGAATGAAGTTCTGAAAGCCATGATTGAACTTATCTCGCCAGCTCCCGGGTCTGATCGGTGCAAAGCGGCAATGTGCGATATGCGCGGGCAGGATAAATTTAGACTCTATGAGGCTGAATGCCAGACAGAGCAACACAACGACAGCGATGGCGTAAAAGTCAGCACTGTCAGGGCCGGTTAAAAAGAGTGACGGGGCAAAGACTGCCATGGTGGTGAGTACACCAAAGGTTGCAGGTGTAGCGACTTTCTTCGCGCCCTTGACGACATTTTCGATTGAGTGCCCGGACTTTTCTATTTCCGAATAGGCGCTTTCCCCAATCACAATGGCGTCATCGACTACGATCCCCAATACCATGATGAAGGCGAACAGGGACAGTATATTAATACTGACACCAAATACCGGCATCATCAGTATGGTGCCCAGAAAGCATGCAGGCAGACCAATCATCACCCACATAGCGAGTTTAAAACGTAGGAACACAGAGAGCATGACCGCTACTAAAATGGCACCCTGAAGCAGGTTTTCCAGCATCATATCCAGGCGAGCGTTAAGGTAATAGGTCATATCGACAAAGGTTTCGAGTTTTAAACCATATGGTAGCGCCTGATTTTTTTGCGCTATGTAACGCTTCACGGCAGTGGCGATCGGAATAATATTTTGGTCTTCAGTGGCTTTGACTATCAAGGTAATGGCATTTTTACCATTGTATTTTGCGTATTTCTTATCTTCCGTCAGGTTATCCGAAATTATCGCGATATCGGAAAGAAATACTTGTTCACCGTATTCCCCCACTTTGACAGGGATACGTTTAAACTCGTCACCGAAATAGCGTTGGTTTTCAACGCGTACAGCAATGATACCGGAGTCTGCTTTGAGCTGACCTGCGGATATATCTGTCGAATATTCGCTTATGCGTTGGCTAAGTTCCTGAATAGTCAGGCCATAGGCCCTCAGTATTTCCGGTGATACTTCAATACTGATCTCTTCTTGCTGACTCAGTAATTCAACGATTGCAATACCATCATTTTGCAACAAGTCATCACGGATCTCCCGTGCCACGACTTTGAGCTCGGCCAAGGGGAGGTCGCCGGTTAGAACCATTTCATAGACCGTTTCAATGGATTCGGTACGTCTAATGATTAAAGGGTCCATTTCCGTTGGCAAAGTGGTGATGCCGTCGACTTTGAGCTTCACCTTATCGAGTACTTCATTCACGTCAGACTTGTGATTGACCTCCAACACAATACGGCCCCAGCCGGTACGGGAGCGGGAGGTGATTTTTCTTAGTTGAGGTAAGTTGATCAGGGCGCTTTCGATAGGGATCAACACGCTTTGTTCAATTTCTTGTGCAGATGCGCTCACAAAGGACACATCGACAATGATGTGCTTTTGTGGTTTGTGCGGGAACATTTGTTTGTTGATCTGAAAGTAGCTGGCTATCCCCAAAATGAAGATAAACGCCAGGAGCAAGTTCGCTGCCACGGAATTATGGGCGAAATAACCCATAAGTCCGGATGTCTGAGGCTTTCTGCTATTCATAGACAGTCCTCACAGGTGTTATGTGATTGTCAGCCAGTCCGGTAAAGACGGGTTGATCGGCCACTAGCTTGACAGGTTGTCCATCCACAGGGTGTTCCGGCAATGAATGTAATAACAGGTCAGTGTCGTGAAAGCGACCCTGTACCAGATAGTTGCTGCCGTCACTGTGCACGATCTCAATGTCTTGCTGACGCAAGGTGTGAGAATGATCAACCGTCCATACCTTGTTATTTTTAACCAGCTTCTGTGGGATCGAATAAATCTGTGACAGGGCTTTACCGTCAAACGTTACCTGTACATATTGACCAAAAGCGAGTGCATCTTGCTGATTACGCAGCCCATAGGGATCTTCTAATGTGACATATAATTTGCGCATCCGAGTTTTGCTATCAAACTGTGCGAGGTGCGGCATGATTGTGCCACTGCGTACGACGGTTTGGTCATTCGTGGAGATGGTGACTGCGATATTCTGGCGGGTATCGGGCAGAAACTTGGCTTCAAAGCCAGCAATCGGCGTGATGATTTCAGCTTTTTCGACGTTGTGGATCAGCGCAACGGATTCGCCTGCAGTAACATATTGTCCGGTGCCTATCATACGTGCAGTCACCAGGGCATCAAAAGGGGCGTAAATGTTGCAGTATTCCAGCTCTTTTTGTGCCTGACGCAGAGAAGCGCGTGCAGAGTCAACAGCAGCCTGCGCGCTCAGCAGTTGCGGGGTTCTGAGAAACAAAGCTGTGCGTTGCTCTTCAGGAAACCGCTCAGCTTCGCTTCTGGCGACATCCGCCAATGCTTGCTCTTCGATAAGATCTGCCTGTGCTTGTTGCAGTGCCGCTTTGGCATGGGTGACTTTGGCCTGATAATCGCTGCTATCCAGAGAGAAAAGTAACTCTCCGCGCTTTACGAAGCCACCCTGTGTGAAACTGGCATGCCAGCGGGTGACCTGGCCGTTGACCTGAGCCGATAAATGCGTGCTTTCATATGGGGTTAGTTCACCAAAGGCCGATATTTTAACTGTATGCATTTGTGGTGCTAATGGAACAGCAGTCACCGTAGGACGATTGTCGAGTTGTTGTGCTTTGGGCACTTCAACAGCGGATGAATTAATGGTCCAAAATAGTAAGCCAGAGATACTGGCTACTGTGATTGGCACCATAAAATGGCTGATACGCATAGATTGTTCCCCTTGATGAGTGTTGATGTGATCAGTGGTCTTCACACAAAAGAACGAGCACGCATGTTTGTGGCGTGATCTGGCCTGCACCTGAACTGGCGTCTGATGTGACTGATGTAGACAGGAAAGAAAGTGCGATAAGTGTTTTAATTAGATTCTTATTATTCATGTTATTTTCTCTTGTTTTGTTGTTGTTGTGTGAAGACGAGAAACACTGTAATCCGGTTTTGGGATTAACACACTGCACCTTTTGTGACTTGCTGTTATTTAACCAAGAAAGGTCGTGTATTTCTGAGGTAATATCACTTATTTGCGTGGTTTTTTGTTTTTAAGTTATTGATTTGTTTGTTTATAATTTTGGTAACACGAAGTCACATCGTAACTTTTATGGGAACGGGTAAAAGGGGGAAACCTGCATCTTCAGTGATGCCAAAAGCCACGTTTGGACAGGAGAATTGGAGGCGGGGCTAATAATGGCTGGTCATCTTTGTTGACATCAGTGGCGCTTTTAGG
>NZ_PPUZ01000168.1:0-303 GCF_004212645.1 Pseudoalteromonas rubra
TGCTGACAGGGTGAAATCATTATGCTTTCGGGACTGGATAAATCTGACCAGTTAATTATTCAAAATGGTATTAGAGAACGCAGACCTATTCCACCATCCAGCCAGCTTCATGGATGAATAGACAGCGCCATTCTGCCTACACCTTTTTAAATCACACATAGCAAAAAACCCGCTGCATTGCTGCAGCGGGTTAATAATAAGGCCCTGGCGATGTCCTACTTTCACATGGGAAACCCCACACTATCATCGGCGCTGTTTCGTTTCACTACTGAGTTCGGCATGGGGTCAGGTGGTTCCAAAATG
>NZ_PPUZ01000169.1:0-524 GCF_004212645.1 Pseudoalteromonas rubra
TGCTGACAGGGTGAAATCATTGTGCTTTCGGGACTGGATAAATCTGACCAGTTAATTATTCAAAATGGTATAAGTTATCAAACAGAACCTTTGCCAACTACGATGACATTTTGGATCAGGTCAGCGAAGCATGGAATGCGTTTATCTCATGTGCTGACAGGGTGAAATCATTATGCTTTCGGGACTGGATAAATCTGACCAGTTAATTATTCAAAATGGTATTAGAGAACGCAGACCTATTCCACCATCCAGCCAGCTTCATGGATGAATAGACAGCGCCATTCTGCCTACACCTTTTTAAATCACACATAGCAAAAAACCCGCTGCATTGCTGCAGCGGGTTAATAATAAGGCCCTGGCGATGTCCTACTTTCACATGGGAAACCCCACACTATCATCGGCGCTGTTTCGTTTCACTACTGAGTTCGGCATGGGGTCAGGTGGTTCCAAAACGCTATTTTCACCAGGAAAATCTTTTCAATTTTTGTTCTAGTTTTTATAAAAATTAGGAGCTTGGCAATGTC
>NZ_PPUZ01000017.1:0-168109 GCF_004212645.1 Pseudoalteromonas rubra
CGGGCTTTTTTGCGTTTGGAATAAAGTACTTCCATGTAGTATCTCCCTTTCGCGCATCCCTGCGCTCACTTCCTCGAACTGCGAAGCGTTGCTTCGGTTTCTCGTCACCCTGCGTTCATTGCGCTGCGAAGCGGTGCTTCGGTCGCAATTCGCCCTTGCGCAAAGTAAATGTACTCGCGTTGCTCGCTGTCATTGTACTGTGCACTATTTTTCAATGGCTGAGCAGTTTGATTGATAGTGGCTCAGGTAACTGGGATCGGCCATTAGCTTTCCAAGTGCTTCATTAAACAGTGGGGCGTACTTCTTGCTCTGCGGGTTGATTAATAAAAACCCTTGATTGATGAAAGCGGGTTTAGGCTGCCTTACAAGGCGAGTCTGATCTGTCTCGGGTAGGGCTTTCGCATACTCCTTCCCTGTTTGCTCATCTAAAATGATAATATCTGTACGCTGGCGAAGCAGGAGCTGCAAATTCTTAGTTGTATAAATAGCTTCCGAGGTTTCGATATCATATTGTTTGATTGCCTGCCAGAGTGTCTCAGGGTAGGTCAGCCCTTTATTTAGCAGAAGCCGGTAGGGTTTAAGATCCGCATATGAATCGAATTTAAATGGGGTCTTATTTAGGTGATAGAAATACAAAATTTCTGACGTGATGGGGTGGGCGGTATACACGTATTCAGAAGCTCTCTTCTCATTGAAGTACCAATAGGCACTACCGATAAACTCGGATTTTTTCCCCTCTTCATAGGCACGTTGCCAAGGCATAAAAACAAACCGTACTCGGATATCGTGCAAAGCAAAGGCATCTCGGATAAGCTGAGCGGTACACCCCTGATCCTGGCGGTGCCTGTCTACGTATGGTGGCCATTGACCTGTTGTTATGTGGACTGTTTCGGCGGCACAAGTGAGACTGTAAAATAAAGCAAGAATAATGTATTTCACTGACAATGCTCTGAAAGCTGGGCTAAATAAAACTATAGCGCTTATTGTTGAATAAAACGAATAAGCCAGGAAAAGTGATTAACTAACTAATAGAAATTAAGGCTAAGTTGTGGAAAGTTTTGTAGATATTTATGAGCGAGCGTGTCAGCGCAAAGGTGGCAGGGAGTTATTGGAATCATTACTTAGCGAACCATTGTCATCAGTACAGCTCGCTCGACTTTCCGATGATGTATGGCTGGAGGAGTTCACACGAAAAATATTTCAAAGTGGCTTTTACTGGTCGGTGATCAATGCCAAGTGGCCCGGGTTTCGCGAAGTCTTTTGGGACTTCTCCGTCGAGAAGCTGTTGTATATGTCGCCCGAAATGTATGAGCAGCGTGCTCAGGACGAGCGGATAGTACGTAATTATAAAAAAGTACAAAGTATTGCCGACAACTGCCTGATGATCCATGAATTAGCACTTGAACATGGCTCTTTTAGCGAGTTGGTTGCGCATTGGCCCGAGGACAACATCATCGAATTGTGGTCACTACTTAAAAAGAAAGGTAGCCGGCTCGGTGGGAATACGGGGGCGTATGCACTGAGGGCGGTTGGGAAAGATACCTTTATTCTAAGCCGGGATGTCGAAGCCTATTTGCGGGCGCACGAGGTGATCTCAGGTGGCCTGCATAGCCAGAAATCACTTCGTTCTGCACAGGTGTTCTTCAATGAGTTACGTAGCCAAAGTGGTTATTCATTGCAAACATTAAGTCAGCTTGTTGCTTACAGTGTGGGTGACAATTTGGTAGGGGTATCATCATGACTCATTTCTTCTCACGTTACACCGAATTAGGCGAGGCTTATCTGGTGCCACAGCAGCCTCATCAGTTTGAACAAGCCGAGGTATTGCTGACAAACCGGGCGCTGCTCACTGATCTGGGTCTCGACCTCGATCAACAACAGCTAAAAAACTACCTTGCAGGCCTGTCTCAGGTGAATAGCATCCAGCCGGTTGCCATGGCTTACTGTGGACATCAGTTTGGTCATTTTAATCCACAGCTTGGCGATGGGCGGGCACATCTAATTGCGTCATTCACCGCGTCTAATGACCTGAATTATGACATGCACCTTAAGGGCTCTGGTGCGACCGTGTTCTCCCGTGGGGGCGATGGCCTGTGTGCACTGGGTCCAGCTATTCGGGAGTACATTATGAGCCATGCCATGCAGGCGCTCGACGTTCCTACAACACACTGTCTGGCAGTCTTATCTACAGGTCAGCATGTAATGCGTCAAAGGCAGGAACCGGGTGCAGTCGTATGCCGGGTTGCTCGCAGCCATATCCGGGTCGGTACTTTTCAGTTAATGGCGATGAACAAAGATACAGCAGCCATGGAGCAGCTTGTTGACTTGTGTATTCGCGAGCACTTTAGCGACATTACCTCAAGTGGTGAAGCCCGTATATTCGACTTCTTCAAACACGTTTGCAGCAAGCAATGTGCATTGATTCTAAAATGGATGCAGGTGGGTTTCATTCATGGCGTTATGAATACAGACAACACCCTGATAAATGGTGAAACCATAGATTACGGCCCGTGTGCCATGATGGAGTCTTTTTCATTTGATGCCGTATTTAGCTCCATTGACCGACAGGGGCGTTATGCGTTTGGTCAGCAGCCTAATATTGCCAGCTGGAACTGTGGGCGTCTGGCGGAATCCCTGATGCTGTTAGTCGATGATAAAGACGCCGCACTTGAACGTTTTTCAGAAATTTTAAGTCAGTTTGCCGACGATTTTAATCAAGGCTATCAGCTGATGTGGACCAAAAAGCTCGGCTTAATGACGTGGCAAGAGTCTGATCAGGCTCTGCTGAGTGAGTTATTGTCACTGATGCAACAAAATAAGCTGGATTACACCAATACGTTTGCCGCGCTGACTAATTCACTGCACACCAATCCGCTGCAGACCTATACGTTACCGGAAGTGCTGACGGGCTGGGTAGCAAAATGGCGCGAGCGGATCGGCGACCCCGGTGAAGCACACTCGATAATGCAATCCGTCAATCCTGCCATTATTCCACGCAATGATATGGTTGAGCATTTTATCGCAGAGTTTAACCAGGGGCGCAGCAGCAGCGCTTTCACCAGCTGGTTAAATGCGCTTAAAACCCCATACTTATACCAAACTTACCCTGCGCAGTGGTTGGCAACTATGTCCAATGAGCAAGCCTACCAGACATTTTGTGGTACATAATCGATGAATGAACAGAGCACTCAGGCATTGACCTGGCAGGAAATCAAACGACAGATACTGACACATAAAACCCCTTTGATTTATGCGCATCTGATAGCGCTGTGTGCAGCGCTGATCAGCGTGCCAATTCCGCTCATGATGCCGTTGTTGGTGGACGAAGTACTGCTGGCACACCCAGGCACTGCGGTTGAGACCCTCAATCGAATGTTACCCGTGCAGTGGCAAGGAGCAACGGGTTATATCATATCGATCTTAATCGCGGTGGTTTGTATGCGTCTGGGCGCATTGGTATTGGGTGTCGCACAGTCCCGCCAGTTTACGATTATAGGAAAAGACATTTCGTACCGGATCCGGGAGAGGCTGCTTGGGCATCTGGCGCAGGTACAATTAAAGGAATATGAAACCCAAGGCGCTGCTGCAATTAGTTCACGATGTATCACAGATATCGAGACGCTCGATGGATTTATCAGCCAAACACTCTCTCGTTTCCTGATAGGTATTTTGACGATTGCAGGCACTGCGGTGGTGTTACTCTGGATTGACTGGGTGCTTGGTTTGATCATTCTGACGCTGAACCCGGCAGTGATTTACTTTTCCCGGCAGTTCGGCAAACGGGTTAAGGATCTTAAAAAACATCAGAATAATGCATTTGAAGCGTTTCAGAGTGCCCTGGTGGATACCTTAGATGCGATTGCTCAGCTCAAAGCAATGCGCCGAGAGCAAAGTTACTTTGACACGGTTATGACCGCGGCAAAATCACTTCGTCATCATTCTGTACAGTCACAATGGAAGACGGACGCGGTTAATCGCCTCAGTTTCACTGTTTTCTTACTGGGTTTTGAAGTATTCCGTGCTATTGCGATGCTGATGGTGGTTTTTTCCGATCTGACTGTGGGGCAAATCTTCGCGGTGTTTGGGTATCTATGGTTTATGATGGGGCCGGTGCAGGAGATCCTGAGTATTCAATATGCTTACTATGGCGCAACCGCAGCATTGCAACGCCTCAACCAGGTGCTGGCTTTCAGTACTGAGCCGCAGCAATCAAGCAACAGCAAAGTTTTCAACCAGCCAACTATTCAAATCGATTTTCGTCACGTCAGTTTTGCCTATCAGGATGGGCTGCCGGTCCTGAATGACGTCACTTTGAGTTTGCCCAGCGGTAAGAAAACGGCCCTAGTAGCGGTATCAGGAGGCGGTAAATCCACCCTGGTGCAATTATTACTGGGGCTATATCAGAAGCAGTCCGGGGATATTTTGATTAACGATATGCCTGCAGAGGAAGTCGGCTTTCACGCCATTCGGGAGCATGTTGTCACTGTACTTCAGCAACCCATATTGTTCAATGCCAGCATTCGGGAAAACCTGGCCATGGGCAAAGTATGTGACGATGAGCAGTTATGGCACGCGTTAAAGGTCGCAGAGCTGGCCGAAACGGTCATGGCTATGCCACAACAGCTGGATACTGTGGTCGGGCGCAATGGAGTGCGATTGTCAGGCGGGCAAAAGCAGCGCCTGGCTATTGCCCGTATGGTGGCGGCGGATCCGAAAGTGGTTATTTTAGATGAGGCAACTTCGGCATTGGATGTCGAAACAGAAGCTAAAATCCATCGTAATCTTAATACTTTCTTATCGGGCAGAACCACGCTGATCATTGCCCATCGGCTGAGTGCCATCCGCCAGGCAGATCAAATATATGTGCTGGACGACGGGATGGTGAGCCAGGCGGGTGATCATCATAGCCTGGTGGCAGAGCAAGGCTTGTATCGGGTGTTATTTGGTCATCAGAGCTGAATGTAAAATTAACAAAAAATTCCTAAATTGTGTTAAGTAAATATTAAGACTTAATCTACTATTATTACTGTAATTATCAGATTGCACTATTATTTTAGAGAGGGAAGGATGATGAAACTAAGAATGCTAAGTGTTGTTGTTACAGCTTTGATGGCAGCCGGTGCGTATGCGGATGACCATAAAGAAGGGGTTTATTTGGGCGTTTTCGGCGACTACTACAACGCTGAATGGGAAAATAGCCGGGATGCGGCTGGTGTCACTGTTGATGATTCAACGGGCTGGGGCGCTGAGCTTGGTTATCGCTTCAGCAAATACTGGAGTGGCCGTATCGAATATGCTGACATGGATTTTGACTTGTCAGGAGTCCGTACTGACTCCATTGATGGTGACAGAATCGGTATTGATGGCCTCTACCATTTCAATGGCGGCCCCTTTTATGCGCTGTTTGGTCTGAAGTCTATCGATGTGTTTGACAGTAATACATTTGCTAATGTCGGTGCCGGTTATCGTCATCACTTTAGTGACAATTTTGCCGCGAACTTCGAAACGGCCATTTATCAGGGCATTGATCGTGGTTATACAGATGTAGGTGCAAAACTGGGTATTAACTACTTCTTTGGTGGTTCAAGCAGCAGCAAGCCTGTTGAGCCAGCACCTGCGCCAGAGCCTGAGCCCGTGGTTGTTGTGGCTGCGCCGGTAGATACCGATAAAGACGGCATTTATGACATGGACGATCAGTGCGCGAACACACCAATGACTGATGCAGTCGATGCTCAGGGCTGTACCTTGTACGAAGATAAAGAAGTAACTGTTAGCCTGCTGGTGCGTTTCCCGAACAATAATTCCAGCGTATCTCAACAGTATCTTGACGATATTCAGGCTGTTGTACGTTTCCTGAATGAACACCCTGAAACAACAGTGGTACTGGAAGGCCACACTTCGGCGGTGGGTAAAGCCGAATACAACAAGTGGCTGTCTAAAAAGCGTGCCGATTCAGTTGCAAAGCAGCTGATTGACAAGGGCATTGATAAAATGCGTATCACAACGGTTGGCTTTGGTGAAGAGCGCCTGAAAAACATGGGTGACTCTGCGCAAGCCCACGCTGAAAACCGTCGTGTAGAAGCAAAAGTAAAATCGATCGAGCGCGTTAAAGTACAGCGTTAATCCTAACCTGTCTTATAAAGGCCCGGAAATATCCGGGCTTTTTTGTGTCTTTTTTCCTTTTAATATTCATAAGAATATCGTTTCCTCTCATCTTCATTCATGAGGTTTATAGCGAACATAATGCTACTTAGTGGTCGTTTGATTTTCATCTATACTCTAAGACCTTATAATAAATCATCATATTTTATAGATAAGTAAATTTATTGGAGTTAACAGCTTAAAAATTTAATTATCTGTTCACGTCACCAAGAGGGCAATATTGTGCTTCAAGAATATCGTAAACATGTTGAGGAGCGCGCAGAGCAGGGGATTGTTCCCAAACCACTGGATGCGCAACAAACGGCAGAACTGATCGAGTTATTGAAAACGCCACCAGCAGGTGAGGAAGAGTTCATCGTCGATCTCTTTATCAACCGTGTACCACCCGGGGTGGATGATGCAGCATATGTGAAGGCGGGTTTTTTAGCGGCCATCACCAAAGGCGAAGCGACGTCACCTTTGATCACCAAAGCCTATGCCGCAGAGTTGCTGGGTACTATGCTGGGCGGCTACAACATTGCCCCAATGATAGAGCTGCTGGATGATGATGAACTGGCACCTATCGCAGTGAAAGGGCTGTCTCATACGCTGTTAATGTTTGATGCTTTTTACGATGTTGAGGAAAAAGCCAAAGCAGGCAATGCCTTTGCTAAGCAAGTAATTGAGTCCTGGGCTAACGCTGAGTGGTTCCTGGAAAAACCAGCAGTTGCAGACAAAATATCTGTTACCGTATTTAAAGTCACCGGTGAGACCAATACGGATGACTTGTCCCCGGCGCCGGACGCCTGGTCACGACCTGATATTCCATTACATGCACTGGCCATGCTAAAAAATGAGCGTGATGGGATCAATCCGGACAAGGCGGGTGAGGTAGGTCCGGTCACTCAGCTGGAGGCGCTGAAACAAAAAGGCTTGCCACTGGCGTACGTCGGTGATGTGGTCGGTACGGGCTCTTCACGTAAATCAGCCACTAACTCAGTGCTGTGGTTTATGGGTGATGATATTCCGTTTGTACCAAATAAACGGGTAGGTGGTGTATGCCTGGGTGGTAAGATAGCACCTATTTTCTTCAATACCATGGAAGACTCGGGCGCACTGCCGATTGAGTTGCCAGTAGATGACCTGAATATGGGAGATCAGATTGACATCTATCCCTACGAAGGGGTTGTGAAGCGTCATGGCAGCGATGAGGTGATCACCACGTTTAGCTTCAAATCTGATGTGATCCTCGACGAAGTGCGCGCCGGCGGCCGTATTCCTTTGATTATTGGTCGCGGTCTGACAGACAAGGCGCGGCAGTCACTGGGTATGGAGCCGGAAGAGATTTTCTGCAAACCTAAGCTAATTGAAGATTCAGGTAAAGGGTTCACACTGGCGCAGAAAATGGTTGGTCGCGCCTGTAATATGCCAGGTGTGCGTCCTGGTCAGTATTGTGAACCAACCATGACCACAGTCGGCTCGCAGGATACCACAGGCCCAATGACCCGAGATGAGTTGAAAGACCTGGCGTGTCTGGGCTTTTCAGCAGATCTGACAATGCAGTCATTCTGTCATACTTCGGCGTACCCGAAGCCCATTGATGTGAATACGCATCACACCTTGCCCGATTTCATCATGAACCGGGGCGGCGTGTCACTGCGCCCTGGTGACGGCGTGATCCACTCATGGCTAAACCGTATGTTGCTGCCCGACACAGTAGGCACTGGCGGTGACTCTCACACGCGTTTCCCGCTGGGCATTTCCTTCCCTGCGGGTTCCGGTGCTGTAGCCTTCGCGGCGGCGACCGGCGTGATGCCACTGGATATGCCAGAATCTGTATTGGTGCGCTTTAAAGGCGAGATGCAGCCTGGGATCACACTGCGTGATTTAGTCCATGCAATTCCATACTACGCCATTAAACAAGGCCTGCTGACGGTTGAAAAGAAGGGTAAGATCAATGAGTTCTCTGGTCGTATCCTGGAAATTGAAGGGGTTGAACACCTTACTGTAGAACAAGCATTTGAGTTGTCTGATGCCTCGGCTGAGCGCTCCGCGGCGGGCTGTACGGTCAAGCTGTCTCAGGAATCCATTGAAGAGTACCTCAATTCCAATATTGTAATGCTGAAGTGGATGATTTCTGAGGGCTATGGCGATGTCCGTACCATAGAGCGCCGTATCACTAAGATGGAAGAATGGCTGGCCAATCCTGAGCTGATGACGGCGGATGCCGACGCTGAGTATGCCCATACGATAGAAATCGATTTGGCTGAAATCAAAGAGCCGATCCTGTGTGCGCCAAACGATCCGGATGATGCTCGTTTGTTGTCTGAGGTCACCGGTGAGAAAATTGATGAAGTCTTCATCGGGTCGTGTATGACCAACATTGGCCATTTCAGAGCGGCAGGTAAACTGCTCGATAACTTTGGTGGCCGTTTACCCACACAGCTGTGGGTTGCTCCACCGACTAAGATGGACAGAGATCAGCTGACCGACGAAGGATACTACGGTATTTATGGGCGGGTTGGTGCGCGTATCGAAACGCCGGGATGTTCATTGTGTATGGGTAACCAGGCGCGGGTTGCGGACAAAGCAACGGTGGTATCTACCTCAACGCGTAATTTCCCTAACCGCCTGGGAACTGGTGCCAATGTCTATCTGGCGTCGGCTGAGCTGGCAGCGGTCGCGGCGATTATGGGCAAGTTGCCGACCCCCGCGGAATATCAGGAATATGCCGAGCGGATCAACGCCACGGCGGCAGATACTTATCGCTACCTGAACTTCCATAAAATGCCTCAGTACACCAAAAAAGCGGATAGCGTGATTATTCAGCAAGCTGTTTAAGCTTTTAAGCAGATAGCTTCAAAGAGCCAGCTTCAAGCTGGCTCTTTTGCGTTGTGGGGATAGGAACCTGGCACGGCTTTTCATTAAATCTTTCATATTGTTTCATTTAGCTTTCAGTGCCTTAAAGTCACGTTGAGTTCCTTGACTATCCTCTGTGCTGGCTTATTATTGTACAACAATGTAAAAATCTGTAACCAGGGAGTGGTGCGTTTTTCCTTGCGTTACTTTTTGGTCCACTCTGCGCAAGGTCTAATGTTATGAATAAATCGCTCATTATGGCGTGTTGTCTGGTGTCAGGCACCGCGGCTGCCGCTCCTAACCCATCCTACAGTGAAATTCGACTTGGTTTTGAATCAATCGACTACAGTGAAGCGCTCAATGATTTGAGCGGACTGGGCCGTCTGACCCAGGATGCCACAGTCAGTAACCCCACAATACGACAACTTTCTTACTCAGGCATAAACGACGATTGGGGTGTGTATATTGGGACGGCCGCAACCATATACACCGGCCTGGATACAGAGACCTGGTATGTGAGCGATTTCACCGATCCCAACGATAGCTCAGTGACACACCAGTTTGGTGCCGTGCAGACCAACGACTTTAAAGTAAAGTCTAACGAAATTGCCCTGAGTGCCGCCTACAATATGTCGCGTGCACTGCAGGTGACTATGGGTGGGCGGGTATTCACTACCAGTTTTACCCGCTCAGACTTCCAATTCGCACAACCAGGCGCAGGTCAGTTTGATCAGGTTTTACAGTCTGCGCCACGTGGTGAGGGCGATCCGGTGGCGCGCTTTAACTTACCCGGACAAACCAACACAGGTACCGGGGAGCTCGAAGGGTTACCTGGTAATTTACAGTCTGTGGTTTCCACCACCGAAGACCAAATGAGCATCATTGCGGCGGCGGGACTGCGTTATGACAGCAAATTACAGGATGCCTTTAACAAATTTAGCTGGTATGCGGATGCCGAAGTCACGCTCCCCATTTATACTCGGGTACAAAATACCCGCACCATAGAAAAAACCCTCAGTGAGACATTCAATGGCTGGGGCATTCAGGCACGTGCGGGCGTGCGCTATCAGGTGTTTAAGACTATTGCCGTAATGGCGGGCGTGGATGCTTCCTACAAAGAGCGTGATGCTATCTCTGAGTCAGATGGCAATCGCCGTACGGTGCCAGATATCGAATACACAAACCTTTCTCTTTCAGCTGGAATTCAGTGGAGTTATTAATGTACAAACACAGTAGTATCGCCTTATTACTGGCAGTTTCTTTATTGGGCGGATGTAAAACGCTGGATTCGGTGAGCAACATTGTCAGCAGTAACAAAGCGTCCCCTGAGCAGATCCAGGCCGCGTACAACAAGGCACAGGCAGCCTATCAGGAAGCCCAGCAGGCGCTGGGCTTGTCTGCAGAGGAAGCTTTATCAGAGTACGACAGCGAGCGCACAGCCAAAGCCGACAAACTGTGGCAATCTCTGCAGGAAGATTTTGCCGAATTACGTGCAAACCCGGCCGAGTCACTTGAAAGCGCCTCTTTATTTTCTTCAGATACAAAAGCAGACGAAGTGATGGCGGCAAGCCAGGAAATTGTCAGTTTAATTGCGGCCGCACAAAGCGCAAAGCAAGCGATTGTCAGTGTACTAGAACCGATCCGCTCGCATTTTGCTGTGCTCGATAAGCTTTCAACCCAGCAGCATTTTGAGCGCCGTTATGCGCGTCTTGAGGAGCGTCATCAGGACCTCAAAGAGATGCTGGTGGCAGGCAAGCGGGAACAGGTAGAAGGTTACTTACCTGAACTACAATCTCAGTTACATGCACTGGAACAAGATGCTGCTGAGCATTACTTTTTGGGAAACGTACTTGAAGATGTCACCCGGTTGGCAAATTCAGACAAGGCAGAGGTTTTACCTACGGTTTATCAGGACGTAAAAGCCACGGCGGAGTCTGCACAAAGTTTTATTCGTCAAAATGTCCGTGCGTATGATGACATAGAGCATCGGGTGAACCTGGCAGAGTTACAAGTGAAAAGAATGGAGCAGCTTTTTGCTGAGCATATGAGGAGGAAAGCGGCAATTGACGATAAGCGCTCAGAGGCCCCGTTACTGGCACTCGAAGCACAGCTCTTAGAAATGACAAATAAGGCTGGCCTGGGGGATTTACGCCATCTGAGTTTTAGCGAACAACTGGAGGCGATTAACAATAAGCTTTAATTAATTGCTGTGTACTCAGAGGCTGTCGGCATACACTGGGGCAGCCGGATAAATAATGACAAAAATAACATAAAAGGCATGTAAGCCTTTAAATTAGCTCTATTTTATCAATAAGGAAAAACAATGATGTTAGCAATGAATGCGAGGTGGCGGCTGTTGCCACTTATTTCAGTCATGGCCTTAACATTGGCCGGTTGTGGCGGCGGGAGTGATAAACCAAGTACATCCCCTGACGCCCAGCCAGATACACAGACAAACCCTAAACCAACACCCACCGAACCAGAAAACCAGCCTCCAGTAGTCAGTATTAACGCGACCGAGACTCAGCTAGAGCGCACAGCATTTACACTGACAGCCGAGGGCAGTGATACCGATGGTTCAGTGGCAAGTTATGTCTGGACACACAATGCGCCCTTAGAATTGACAGAAACTGCCACTAATACGGCCACGCCCAGTTACACTGTGCCGGACATAAATCAGGATATGACAGTCACATTTACCGTCACGGTGAGCGATGATAAAGGGGCTACAAGTAGCGCCAGTCAGGAGGTTGTGATCAAGCGAAAAGTGAACTCAGTGACCCTGACCGGTGTTGTGACGGACAAGCCGATAGCCAACGCACAGGTTGTGGTGCAAGCCGCTAGTGCACAAGCGCAAGTGAGTGCATCCAGCGAAGGTCAGTATACCGCAACGCTCATTGTGGATGAGAGCGAGGCCTACCGTCCGGTGGTGGTAACCGCAACTGGGGTTGATGCACAAAGCCAGGTCGAGTTTGTGTCGGTACTTCATTCTGTTGCCCGGTTGGAGCAGCAAGCGGGTGAGGATGGTATTTTGGACAAAAGTGAGCACTTCGGTGTGAATGTGACCAATGTAACCACCGCTGAATATGCCTTAATGACACGCACCGGCGCAGCCATTGAATCGGACGCACAGTTGGAGCAGGCGTTGTTGAATGTGGATGCTGACGAGCAACTTACCCTCGCATCTTTGATTAAAATTGTGGTGGATAACGACGAATATAATCTGCCAGAGGGCGTTAACACAACGCTGGATTTAATCGATGATGAGCAAACCGCGCAGGCATTCGAAGATGAATTGAATGCAGCTGATCCGCAGCTGATTGCACAGACCAAAAAAAGCATTAAGTCGGATGACGATTTGATTGCTGCGCCTGACACCTCACTTGAGGGCGATTTCATTGTGCAATCGGTAAAGTACGCCGATCTGCCCCCTTATCACATCAGTCTGAATGAGACGGGGAGCGGCTCAGTTTCGGCAATTAATACGGTTGAAATTGACAGCTGGGTGCAGGAGCAAAACACCGTAACCATTACGCTGAAGCAGCCGCTTCATGTATCCACCAAGTGGTACAGAGACTACTCTGTCAATCCACCAATGCGCAGTAAGCACATGGTGTATGTTGATGTCATTAAACTCACGGTACTGGCAGAAAATACCGTGTTCAGAACCGTCGATATCGATGAGTTGGGACAGACGGTGATAGAAGGTGATAATGCCGGCACGCAGGTACACCAAGTCAGCTACACCAGCAATCTGATCGACAAATTGAAAATGGCACAAGTCACCCCAGAGTCGTTACAGGGGGTTTGGTACCTGGACTTGAGTGACGCGGATGAAGAATCGCAGAAATCAGCACCCCAAAGATTTGAGTTTAAAGCTGACGGGCAGGTTATAGCGCTGGATGACCCCGATGATGAACTCAGCTGGCAGTTAACCGATAACACTTTAACGGTGAGCTACCGTGAAGGCGATGTGACAGGCTCAATTTCGTTCTGGTTCACTAAGAAGCTGGATACCGGTTACCAGGTTGTAAGCTTGGACCTCAGCGTGCCACAGTGGCCGAATACCGAGTTTGGTCTGATGATCGCTGCACAGCCCGATTTGGCTTTGACTGAAGAGACGGCTGCAGGTCGCTGGCATGGCTTGATTGGTCGAACTGAACAATTCGATATAGATCTGTTTGAGACTGGTAAGGTGCATTACAACTTGTCTAAAACTCGGGCAACTTGGTATATCAAGGACGGTGAGCTGTATCGAGACTACTATCGTTCCACGCGTTGGCCACGAGTCGAAGACTGCCAGTTGGGCGATCCTGACTGCATACTTGACGCGCGGTATAAATATCAACTCGTGGCTGTGTCAGGGAATGAGCGATATGTGATACAAACCTTTGAAAATTATAACTCAAAGGGTGAGCTATTCTTTACCAGAGCCAACCTGTTTGTTTACCAGTACAGCGATACGATAGCGCAACGCGAATTTTACCACAGAAACCTCGAAGACAAGCAGCAGCTTTGGGTTTATGACGCAGAGCAAGGTTGGCAGGAAGTGTTATTTGGCACCGGTATTACGCCACAAAACGCAGATGCACCCAACCAGGGTGAGGCCGGGTATCAGCTTTCTTTACTGGGAGCGACTTATCCTGTTTCCTTAAGAGCAGGCAAGCTGGCATTTACCAAGGGCGAAGAGGCCCACTTGGTCGAGCTGTTGGATTACGATGCGCAAAAAATCCAGGTCTGTGTGTATGCGGCGGCAGCTGGCTGTCAGGCGGCAGATCGCCAGACCTGGTTCGTTAGCCCCACCATGTTTACAGTGACAGCCAGTGCCAGTGGCAATGGCTATATTTATCCGGATTATCAGCAAGTCATTGAGGGGAGAAGCGCTGAATTAGGCTTTGTAGCCGAGATGGGTTATATGTTCGATACCATTCAGGGGTGCAATGGCCGCCAGGAAGGCGAGTTGTATGTGATCCCCGAGGTAACGGGATCCTGTGAGGTAACGGTAAACTTTGTCGAGCGGCCCAGCCTGGCTGAACAAGTCGGGATAACCGATCCTGCTCTGGCTCAATGTGTAGATGATCTCAATGTTTCGTCGATTGAAGAAGTGATCGATCTGGATTGCCGCTTTCACGATGAGATCGGATCTGTATCCGGGTTAGTTAACCTGACTAGTCTGGAGACGCTGGCGTTGTCGGGGTTGTCTGTTACTGAGTTAGACTTGTCCGGGCTAACGCAATTAAGGGAGTTACAGCTCTCTGGTAACAGCAATGGTCTTCCTCAATTAACGCTCTCAAATTTAGAGCGAATAGAGGAGCTTACTTTATCTGGTAACGGTTTAACTAATGCTCAGATTACAGCGCTGGAACTGAGTCGTTTTACGGCACTAAGAAGGTTAGATTTGAGTAGAAATCAGTTAACGGAACTGGATATTTCGACCTTAAGCCAGCTTGAAGTGGTTTATGCAGACCATAACCAGTTGCGTCAGCTCACCACAGGTAATCATCCGCAATTAACGACTCTTTCAATATCGAGTAACCGCTTAAGCACTCTGGATCTCGCAAACATGCCGGTGTTGTCCGTGCTGCATGCCAGCTACAATGATTTAGCACAACTTGACTTCGCACCTACTCCTCAGCTGCGAATATTGAGTATTGATGGAAATCCTGTGGGGCGGCTCGATTTATCGGCGAACCCTCAACTTCAACAGCTTGATGTAGGCAATTTATCACAGCTAACTGAGTTGGACCTGAGCCAGCAAACTCAGCTGATTGAATTGAATGCGATAAACAACAATCATTGGCAGACACTGACTCTGGCACCAGGTGTACCACTGCGGTATCTGGATATATCATCGAGCCAGAACTTGCTGGATAAGATAGATAAAACCGTTATTTATCCACTTAAGGTATTAAACATAAGTAATATTGGTGCGGCAAACCTGGATGCGGCAGGTATCGAGCTGGCTCAGCTGAGCAACCTGGAAAAACTATTGTGGCAAGATGCGGGGGTAAAGCAGCTGGACCTGTCCCAATTGCCTCAGCTTATGGAGCTCTATCTGGCGGGAAACCCCTTAACAGAGGTGAAGTTTAGCGCACCAACACAACTAACCGACTTGGTCCTGCATGGGGCTGAGTTGACCAGTTTAGATTTGAGTGCTCACCCGCAACTTAATTTCCTGTTTGTCACCAATACAAAAATTACCTCGTTAGACTTCAGTCATACACCTTATTTACGCTACCTCGATGCGCAACGAAACGCACTAACTACCGTGTCGGGCATCGCGTCTATCCATGCTCAATGGGCTACGCTTGATTTAACGCTCAATCCATTTAGTGATGACACTATGGCCTATCTGGCGGATATGCAGGCGCAAGGTTACAGCAACTTGCACTTTAGTCAGGGGTCGTTTGCTAAGATAAACGTAAGGGGTAATGGCCATGTTAGTAAGCGTTATGTGGAAATCGGCAACGGGGAGACATTTGATCTTGAGCTGATACCTGATGACGGTCATCAGGTTGGCAGCGCCACTGGTTGCCCGGGTGAGTTATTGGACACCGTTTACCGGCTTGGTCCGTTGCAAGGCTATTGTGCGTTAGAGGTGGAGTTTGTGCCTCTGCCTTAACCCTATGCCAGCGTTGTACTTTGCGGTGTAACCGACACTGCTCTGACTGCTAAAACAGGGCTTTGCATACAAAGCCCTGTTTTTTGATAATTGCCTTTTCTTTCCTTCATTACTGTATTATCAGTGAGTTACATGTTAATAACCTGCGTAAAGTATAGTTGCCTTTTATGCATCTGTTGAAAAAATAGAAACGATGTTAAAATGCATGTGCAAATCACGCGATTGAAGTGATTAAACACAGCACAATAATACGAGGATGGAAAACCTCGATGCAGGAAATACAATAATGATTAAAATTAAGGGTTTAATGGCTACAGGCCAGAATAAATGGCCGATAGCCGCTTTAGCGCTCGCATTGAGCGGGTGCGGAGGAGGCAGTGAGAGTACTGAACCGGGTGCTAGCGCTGGAACGGATTCCGACTCGGATCAAAGCACAGTCACGGCTGAATCTAACCAAGCGCCGGTAGTAAGTATCGCTGAGATGCTTGAGCAACAGGAGCGCATCGCTTTTTCACTGACCGCCAACGCAAGCGATGAAGATGGTCACGTGGCCAGTTACGCCTGGTCTCACAGCTCGTCGCTTTCTTTAACAGCAATAGGTACCGACACGGCAACACCGACTTACACGGTACCGGATATCCAGGAAGATACGAATATCACCTTTACGGTTACGGTCACTGACGATAAGGGCGCGACGCAGCAATCCAGTCAGAGCGTGCTGATCAAGCGTAATACGGAGTCAGTCACCCTGAATGGTCGTGTGACCGATGAGCCAATCGCCAATGCCAATGTGGTACTGGCTGCGGGCAGCACTGAGGTGCAGGTCAAGGCAAACGAAGCTGGCCACTACACAGCGACACTGCTGGTGGATGAGAGTGAAGCACATTACCCGGTTAGGATTTCTGCAACCGGCGAGGGGGCGCAGAGCCAGGTTGAGTTTGTTTCTGTGCTGAACTCGATGGCACAGCTGGTGCAACAAGCGGGTGAAGATGGCCTGCTTGATAAGGCTGAAAACTTTGGTGTGAATGTCACCAACGTGTCGACTGCGGAATATGCCTTGATGACCCGTACGGGTGCGCCGCTGACCAGTGATCTGGAATTAAATCAGGCACTGTTAAACGTTGATGCCGATGAAAAAATGCTGCTGGCTTCTTTGATTAAAATCGTGGTCGATCATAGTGACTATCGCCTTCCCGAGGGCGTTACTTCGACACTGGATCTGGTTGATGATGAGCACACAGCTCAACAATTTGAAAGTCAGATCAATGCCGCTGATCCGGCGCTGATAGAGCAGACGAAAGCTGCGATAAAGCAAGATGGCGATTTAGTTGACGACACAACTTCCCCACTTGGGGGTGAGTTTATCCTGCAAGCCGTGAAGTATTTCAATGCCGGTGCATATCATCTCACCCTGAGCGATGCTGGCAAAGGGACGCTGTCTGCCATTAATACCGTGGAGATCGAAAGCTGGCAACAAGACCACAACAAAGTGCAGATCACCTTAGCGGAGCCGCTTCATATCTCTACCTGGGAAAGCAATACCGATCGCTCTGTCTACATAGATTCACTGGAAATAACGATCCTGGCGGAAAATGCGGTGTTCAAAACCGTTGACATTGTTGAGCAAGGCACGACGGTGTTCGGCGGAGATGAATCATCTACAGAACCTTATGAAAAAGCCTACACCAGTAATCTGCTGGATAAAGGTATGACGCTGGCCCTGCCTGATAACGAAGAAATGCTGGGCTTATGGCATATTGAGGTGCGTGAAAGCGATGGCAAAACCGCTCGTGGCTTTCCGGATCAATATCAGCTAGAGCAAAACGGCGAAATTTCCACCCCCCTTCAGGATCCTAAGCGCGAGGTGCAGGCCTGGCGCGTAAACGGCAACACGCTGGAAGTTGATTACCAAGCGAGTGAGCAAACCGTGACAGAGGTATTCTGGATAACCAAAAAACTCGGCGCAGCCTATCAATATGTCAGCCTGGCCCGGGGAGAAGCTGGTATGGCCGATACCCGCTATGGGATCCTGGTGAAGCAGCAGCCTGATGCGGCATTTACCGACCGCAATGTGGTTGGCCGCTGGCAGGGTTTCATTGGCACGAGCCAGACTTTTAGTATGGATTTATTCAGCAGTGGTGAGCTGTATATTGATACTTATGACTGGCAGTATGCCTGGCGTGTTGATAAGGGGGAGTTAATACGAGAGCGTTTCAGGTATGACAACACACTAACCCCGGAATGTAAGCCGGGTATGCCTGACTGCATTTTGGAAGCTAAAGTGACACATCAGTTAGTGGCGCAATCAGGTGAGCATTATTATGTAAACCGCCAGTATGAGCAATTTGATCGTGAAGGTAATACCACTTCTCTCTATCACAGTCTGCTGGTCTATCGTTATACCCCTGAAATAGTTCAAACTGAGTTTTTGCCAAGCAATTTGGACGATATTCACCATATGTGGGCAAATGACGAGAGTTCGCGTTGGAGCAATGTCACTTTTGGACCTATGCGTTGGTACTCAGAGAGTTCTGATAGCGTTACAAACCGGCTGATTATTGATAACACTGTGTATCAGTATGAACTAGAAAATGGCAAATTGGCGATCATGCTCGACGAGCAAACTCATTATGTTGAGCTCCTGAACTATGACGCAAGTGGTATGCAGATCTGTTTTTATGCGGCCAGCCAGGGGTGTCAGGAATCAGATAAACAACAGTGGTACTACGATTTTGACGGTTACGCTATCGCCACCCAGACGATAGGCCAGGGCAGTGTTTATCCGCGCTATCAGAAAGTCCCTGAAGGGCATTCTGCATTTGTCTATGCTGAGCCCGAGGCTGGTTACATGCTGCAGAGCATTACAGGCTGTGATGGTGAACTATATGACCCGGACTATCACGTTCCAGCACGTGATACGGATTGTGAAATTACCGCAACCTTTGTTGAAAAGCCCGACCTGGCAGAGCTGGCCGGTATCACGGATCTCCGCCTGGTTGAGTGTGTCAATCAGACATCAGCTCAATCGCCTCAGGCAATTACCTCGCTGGCTTGCACCCCAGGTGATGCCATTCAGTCACTCAATGGTTTGAATAATTTAACCGGTTTGCAAGATCTTACGCTCGGCACTGTGACTGTAACTGAGTTCGACCTGTCTGGCTTGAGTCAACTGACATCCCTGAGCATTGAGAGAAGCGAGCGAGGGATCACCCGTCTTAATGTCGCGCATCCAGAGCTGTTACTTACGCTGAAATTAAGCCATGCCGGACTGAGCGATGACATGCTGGCATCGCTGGATTTGGCCCGTTTCACTGCACTGCAACAATTGGATTTATCCAGTAATGCGCTGAGCATGTTCAATGGTGACAGCTGGCCAAACCTGATCAAGCTGGTATTGTCAGATAACCGACTCGACACACTCAGCCTTGATCACAACCCTCAGTTGCATGAGCTCGATGTCGATAGGAACTCGCTGACAGAGCTGAACATTGCACACAATTTGCAGCTGCGTCACCTTGAAGCTGGCTGGAACGCGCTAGAGCAGCTGGATATAACTGATCATGCCTCCCTGTACAGGGTACAGCTTTTTGCAAACCAGTTAACCCAGGTGTCGACTGGTGAACATCCTTGGCTGACTCAGTTTTGGGCTTGGCATAATAAGCTGACTGCAATTCCATTGGATGGGATGCCACGGTTACAAATGTTAGACCTGGATGATAATGAGCTGGCGCAGCTGGATACCTCTCATAACCCCGAGCTGAAATATCTAGATATTGGCGCTGCACAGCTTGACCAGCTGGACCTGTCCGCTAATCTCATGCTGGAAACGCTTTACGTAGACAATATTCCGTTGCTGAGTGAGTTGGATTTGAGGCAAAATTCGCAGCTGACAATCCTGGACATTAGCCGCAATACCCGCTTACAGTCTGTTATGCTGGCTGACGGAGTACAGCTCGAACAATTGGATATATCGTATAGCCCTTTACTTATGAGCCAGCTGGGACAGCTTGATGGTGAGCGTCTCTCTTCCCTTAACATCAGTGGGGTAGACCCGCGCTGGGTCAACCTGGCTCAGTACCCGCAACTGACATCACTACACTGGCAGCGGGCATCATTGGCGCAGGTTGATTTGTCCAGCCTGACCAGACTAAAATGGCTGGAGCTTAGTCATAATCCACTTAAGCAAATTGATCTGAGCCATAATACTCTATTGGAAAGCCTGTCTTTTTCCTACACGTCTATTACCGAGTTAGATTTACAGCATAATCCGCGACTAGAATATGTTTCTGTGTATGGTAATGCACTGCACTCAGTGACCGGGGTTGAGGTGATAGAAAATAAAGATGTGCACTTAGCACTTTACTGGAACCCGCTTAGTGATGACACGGCTTCTTACTTGTTACGGTTGCAGAATGAGGGGTATGGCAACCTGACTTACAGCCAGTCATCTAGGGCTGATATTACCGTCACAGGGCCGGGCAGCGTCAGTGAGTCATTTTTTGTACTCGAAAACAATCAGTCTTTTGAGCTTATCTTACAGCCCGATCCCGGCCATCAGGTTGGCAGCGCCACTGGTTGCCCGGGTGAGTTACAGGGCACAATTTACCGGCTTGGGCCACTGCAAGGCTATTGTGTATTGCAGGTGGAATTTGTGCCTCTGCCTTAATTTTATGCCTGCGTTGAGTGTTGCGGTATCACCGACTTTGCACTGACGCTAAAACAGGGCTTTGCGTGCGAAGCCCTGTTTTTGTATGCAGCAAACAGTGAACTTGTTATTTGTGTATTTTTGATTTAAAAAATTGCAAAAAACAGGCTAATTATTCTTTTAAACCGACTAAATAAACAGATTCAAAATCACAATTCCTCTTTAAATAGATTAAGATCTCCGCCAAATTGTCATCCCTAGGCGAGAGCAAAATGACCGCAGTAAACAACCAGAATTTGCTACAACTTCGTTTTATTCAACAAGCGCAGATCGATGCCGTTAAACCCTCGTTTAACCGTCTGCCAGATAACCCGTATGCAGACGGCGCATTCAGAAAACGCCGTTACTCTGTATTGAAATTCGCCAATGGCGAGGTGGCATTGCAGCCGACCAAAGCCTTTGTCCAGGACGACTCAATCAATACCTTTCAGGGTAATGTTGAGCGCGTGTATGAAAACCTGGAAGACGCACTGATCCACAGCGAAGGTTTCAAGCACCTGCTCAATGAGTTTAAAGCAATGACAGGTATCAGCGATGAGCGTGATATTGAGGTGCACCAGTTCCGCATGCTGGCCATTGAGAGTGATACACCGCCAGCGCCAGAAGGTGTGCATCAGGATGGTTTCGATCATGTGTGTGTATGTGGTGTTTCTCATGAGAACATCGCAGGTGGTGAGCTGTTGGTGTACGAGCACAAAGACGCTGAACCCTGCTTTAAAATGGAGATCAAAGATGGTCTGTTTGCCCTGGTCAATGACCGTGAGGTTTGGCATAACGCGACGCCTATGAACAAGTTAGATGCCACGCAGACCGGCTACCTGGACTGCTTTGTGTTCACCGCGTAAGAGGCCATTATGAATCTGAATCAAGTGCGTCGTCAGTTTCCAGCCCTGATGCAGCAAGTCGCAGGTCGCTCTCCTATTTTCTTGGATGGTCCGGGCGGCTCTCAGGTGCCACAGTCTGTATTGAGCGCCATGTCTGCATACCTTGGGTACTTTAACTCAAACCTGGGTGGGGCGTTTTTCTCCAGTGATAAAACCGTTGAGCTGATGAACAATGCGCGTCAGGCGGTGGCGGATTTACTCAATGCTCCGGCCAAAGAGCAGATTGTGTTTGGCGCCAACATGACCAGCCTGACCTTTAGCTTCAGCCGTGCGATTTCCCGCGACTGGCAGGCGGGTGATGAAGTGATAGTCACCAATGCCGACCATTTCTCGAACGTGTCGTCATGGCGTCAGGCTGCCGAAGACAAAGGGGCAAGTGTGCATGCGGTGAAAGTGAATGAAGCCGACTGTACGCTGGATATGGATCATTTCCGTAGCCTCTTGAGCAGCAAGACCAAGCTGGTGGCGGTGACTTATGCGTCGAACACCACAGGTTCTATTAATGACATAAAGCAGATCGTTGAGCTGGCGCACCAGGTCGGTGCCTTGGTGTATGTTGATGCGGTGCACTATGCGCCCCATGAGCTGATCGATGTGCAGGCACTGGACTGCGATTTCCTGGCATGTTCCGTCTATAAGTTCTTTGGTCCGCACGTGGGCGTGGTTTACGGTAAAATGGCCCACCTTGCTGGCTTTACGCCTTACAAAGTGGAACCGGCCAAAGACGTGGTACCGGGTCGCTGGGAAACCGGTACTCAGAGCTTTGAAGGCCTGGCGGGTGTGGTGGCGGCCATTGATTACATTGCGTCACTGAGCGGTCTGCCAGAAGATGCGCCACGACGTGAGCGTCTGAGCGTGGCATTTGCCAATACCAAGGCCCATGAAATGGCGTTAAGTGCGCACTTTTTGTCGCGTTTGCAGGCGTTCCCGCAGATCCGCTTATATGGTATCGCAGACACAGAGCGTCTGGCAGAGCGCACACCGACCTTTGCATTGACCTTTGATGGCGTTGCGCCGCGCGCGGTGTCTGAATACCTGGGCAAGCACCATATTTGTGTCTGGGATGGTAACTTCTATGCGCAGGGTTTGTGTGAGCAGCTCGGTGTGATGGAAAGCGGCGGTGTGGTGCGGATTGGCTGTATGCACTATAACACCATCGAAGAGCTGGACACCCTGTTCGGTCACTTCGAAACGTTATTGGCACAGTAATCATAAAAAAGGCGTCTGGTTAGACGCCTTTTTTAATACAGCTCCCCATTAGCAGCCAAACTGAGGCTTGTTACTGACGCAGCCCAGATAGCTCATACAGTACCAGGCGGGTTGCGTATGTGGGCAGGTTGCAGGGGCCTGGCTGTTACCGCCGGCAATGTCTTGTGTCTGCTTGTTATTCAGGGGAATAGAATTGAGTTGCTTGATAGATTTTTTCGATAGGGTTAGTTTCATGGTCCTGTCCTTAAGTGTTGTTTTAACAGGTCCATCATATTGGTATGTAGTAAAAGTTGACAAGTGAGAAAATTTTAACCAGTTGCGTTTGTCCAATGTGGATCTGTAACTAAAGGCTCACTCTCACTATAAATGATCTTCAATATAATGATTGAGCTGGCCTATCCGGGCGCTCATGCCCTCGATGATCTTGTCCTTAATTTTCTCTCTGATCACATTCGGCAGTCGTGTCAGCGCATCGGGTGTAATGGCCAGTAAGATGGTATCTTTGCGTGCCAGCGCGCTGGTGCTGCGCTCCCTGTGCGTGATAAAGGCACCTTCTCCGAGAAACTCACCCGGGCCAACCCGGCCAATGGCATGGTGTTGATCCTGAGTATAGATAGACAGCTCGCCGCTGAGCACAATGTAGAGTCGGTTATCTTTGTCAAAGCGCCGAAATGCGTGCTTATCCTGACTGACCAGGTAAAGGTGGCTGAATGATTCGAGCAGCACCTGGCGTTCAGACAGTGTAAATTCTTTAAAAAAACTCAGCCTGTTGAGTATTTCCAACTGTTTTATCAGCGGGATATGCTCCAGTAATTTCATTATTCAGTGCGCGATAGGATCAAGATGACTGCATAGTGCTTGCTTTTTAAGGTGGGGTCAAGGGACAAGCGCGTGGCGTAAGCCACCGGGTTGGGTTCCGGCGGCCCGGCATGTATTAGCAGTTTGGATCATAAGGTGAAGTCGGGCAGGTTAGTCCCTGATAGGTCATACAGCCCTTGTTATAGGGCGAGCTCGCATACTGGCCGCCCGCAGCCTGTGGCGTCAATTCCTGTGCCAGCGGAGTTTTGTTGTTTAAGCGTTTGAGTGATTTTTTCTGTAAAGTGATTTTCATAGTCGTTCCTTAAATGTTGTATTTTTTCTGTGCAATGGCACTTTCTCAAAATACGATTTCCAGCTTTCAGGAACAAGTGGTGATTTTTCATACAGGCGCTGTGCACTCAGGTAAAGTTACGCTCCTTCAGTTTGCGGGTCAGGGTGTTGCGACCCCAACCGATTTTCAGGGCGGCTTCTTGCTTATGACCATGGCATACGGCCAGCGCCGTTTTTATTAAGCGGGTTTCGAGCTGAGCCTGTACCTGAGGCCAGATATCTTCTTTACCCTGATGCAGCTCTTGCTCCAGCCAATGCTGAAAGGCGTCCAGCCAGTCACCTTCAATGGCTTCGCTGTTGGCGGTTTTTAGCGGTTGATTCAGCTCCTCTGGCAGATCTGCGACATTGATGACATCGCCCGGGGCCATTACAGTTAACCAGCGGCAGCTGTTCTCAAGTTGACGCACATTGCCAGGCCAGTGAAATGCCTGCATCACATTAAGCGCCTCTGGCGTCAGTATCTTGCAAGGCACTTTTAATTCTTTAGCACTGCGGGCGAGAAAGTTCTCACTCAGTTTGGCAATGTCTTCCCGGCGTTCCCGTAAAGGAGGGAGCTTAAGACGGACAACGTTTAGGCGGTGGAATAAGTCTTCACGAAACTCGCCCTGTTCAACCAGACGCTCCAGATCCTGATGCGTTGCCGCAATGATCCGCACATCCACTTTCACACTGTGATGCCCGCCTACCCGATAAAATTCGCCGTCTGCCAGCACCCGTAATAAGCGGGTTTGCACATCCAGTGGCATGTCGCCTATTTCATCCAGAAACAAGGTACCGCCATTGGCCTGCTCGAAGCGTCCGCGACGAATGCTGTCAGCACCCGTAAAGGCGCCTTTTTCGTGACCAAACAATTCCGATTCGACCAGATCTTTGGGAATGGCAGCCATATTCAGTGCGATAAACGGCTGCTCACGACGCGGGCTGTGATTATGTAGCGCTCCCGCAACCAGCTCTTTACCTGTGCCCGACTCGCCATTGATCAGCACACTCATGCTGGAGACGGAGAGCTTACCGATCGCCCGGAAAACCTCCTGCATGGCCGGAGCCTCTCCGATAATATCGGGCTGTTTGCCATTGCTGCTGGGACGTTTGGCTTTGTTATTTTGCGAGCTTGCCTGATAGGCGCGCTCCACCAGGGAGACGGCTTCATCCAGGTCAAATGGCTTGGCCAGATATTCAAAGGCGCCTTTTTGAAACGCATTGACGGCAGAGTCCAGATCGGAGTGGGCCGTCATGATGATCACCGGCAGGTTTGGGTGCTGTTCGGCAATCTCTTCCAGCAAGGCCATGCCATCTATGCCCGGCATTCTGACATCAGAGATCAACACAGCAGGCTGATCATAGGTCAGTGCCGTGAGCACATCCTGGCCGTTAGAGAAACTCTCAGTTTGAAAGTCTGCGCGGGCCAGCGCTTTTTCCAGTACAAAGCGAATAGATGCATCATCATCGACAAGCCAAACATTTTTCATGGTGTGATCCCACTTCTTAAACTAGGTTACGAACACACGTCTGTAGGACGTGTTTATGCTTCAAAGGGCAGGTAGATAGCAAACTCGGTATGGCCGGGCCAGCTGTCGCAATCAATAAAGCCATGATGTTGCTCGACCAGAGTCTGGGCAATCGACAAGCCCAGCCCTGAACCGCCTTCTTTATTGGTGACCATAGGGTAAAACAAGGTGGCCTGCATTTCCTGTGCAATACCCGGTCCGTTATCGGTGACCCGGATCTGCAAGGCTTTTTTCATCAGTTGCTTGCCGCGCCTTACTCGGTGACGGATCCGGGTTGATACTTTAATTTCGCCTTGTTCACCCAGCGCTTGCTGTGCATTGCGAATAATATTGAGTACCACCTGCTGGATCTTGGCTTCGTCCATTATCACATCCGGTATGCTGGGGTCGTAGTCTTTGACCAGGTGGATGCCGGGGGCACCATCGAGTTCACTCAGTCGGATCACCGACTCCAGCATGCGGTGGACGTTACAGGGCTCCTTTCGGGGTAACTCATTGGGGCCCAGCAGTCTGTCCACCAGTTCGGTCAGGCGGTCGGCCTGTTCAATGATTAACTCGGCGCACTCGTCACGTTCTTCCTGCTGCACTTCGTACTGCAATAATTGCGCCGCTCCTCTTATCCCGCCGAGCGGATTTTTGATTTCGTGCGCCAGTCCACGGATCAGGTTGCGGGCAGCCTGATATTGGTGCGCCTGATTAAAGGCCTGATCGAAACGCAGCTCTTCGTCGATACGGCGACACTCAAGCTGAATAAACGCCCGGCCCTCAAACATAAAACGCCGTGCAAACAGGTTCAATGTGCTGGCGCGATTATCGATGAACACCACGTCTACCTTGTGCTGCTGGCAGTCGACGCCATCGTCCAGTACATACCGCTGGAGCCGCTTCATGTCGATCATGTGGTGATGAAAAATCGCCTCAAAAGGTTGGTTCAGTAAGCGTTTGCTGCCCAGCCCAAGCAGCTCGCTGGCACTGTTGTTGGCAAAATAAATGGTCAGATCTTCGGTCAGTAAAATCACCGCAGTAGAGAGATTTTGCCATAACTCGTGTATTAATTCAGAGGCGGGTTGTGCCATATTGGATCACCTTGCACCAAGTTGGTGCACTGCAGATTAGCACACCTGTTAGTATAATCAACGGTTGAGCAGACTGGCGCGGTGCAGGAAAAAGGTGGTTACTGCACTTTGGGCAACCAGCATGCCTTTGTCATCAAAGACCTTCATCTGCAATTTGTGTTCCCCCCTGGGCACATCACGCAAGGCGAAGGACGCCGAGGTCTGTTTTGGGCCAGCAGGCTTACCATTGAGAAACAGCTGAACCTGAAAACCATTAGCAAAACGGGGCGTCACTAACCCATTCACATAGACACTGCCACTGTTTTCCCGCAGTGTTTGCTGATCGCTGGGGGCGGTAATTTTCGCCTTGTAGGTCACCGCAGGGGTTGTCGGGTTGGGGGTCAAAATACTGGTATCCGTGGCAGGCATGGTAAGCATATTGGTGCTGAGTTTGACCTTCTCAGAGCCCTTTTTCGGCACATCGGAGTATACCCAATTGCCGTTTTTGTCTTTCCAGCGGTAGACCTTTTGATCCGATACAGCGCTGCCGCTGTACACCAAACACAGAATCACCCAATAAAGCCGCAACACAATTTCACCTTGCTCAAAAGACGCACATGACCAGCTATAACTTTAGTGCTTTTAGCGCAAGTTTACCATTGCACTGATACGAAAAAAGCCCGCAATGCGGGCTTGAGAACACATATGATTTAAGAGCGCAGAGTCAGCCTGTTCTTTCACCGAGCAGCTGCCTGGTCGGTGAGCGAATACGGCTTAATTAAGTATTCCGGGCTGCGCAGTGTACAAGCCTTATCAGCCTGTACACACCAGAACACCGAAAATCAGCTTATACGCTGTAGTACATTTCGAACTCAACCGGGTGAGTTGTCATGTTCAGCTTCTCAACTTCCTGAGACTTCAATGCGATGTATGCATCAATCAGGTCATCAGTGAATACACCGCCCTGAGTCAGGAACTCACGGTCTGCATCCAGAGAATCCAGTGCTTCTTGCAGTGATGAGGCAACCGTCGGGATCTCTGCAGCTTCTTCCGCTGGCAGGTCATACAGATCTTTGTCCATTGCATCACCAGGGTGGATCTTGTTTTTGATACCATCAAGGCCAGCCATTAGCATGGCAGAGAACGCCAGGTACGGGTTCGCAGTAGGATCCGGGAAGCGTACTTCAATACGACGTGCTTTTTCAGACGGTACAACCGGGATACGGATAGACGCTGAACGGTTACGTGCTGAGTAAGCCAGCATAACAGGTGCTTCGAAGCCAGGTACCAGGCGCTTGTACGAGTTGGTAGAAGCGTTAGCAAATGCGTTGATGGCTTTAGCGTGCTTGATGATACCACCGATGTAGTAAAGCGCTTCTTCAGACAGACCGCCGTACTTGTCGCCAGCGAAGATGTTTTTGCCATCTTTACCCAGTGACTGGTGACAGTGCATACCAGAGCCATTGTCGCCTACCACAGGCTTAGGCATAAAGGTCGCTGTTTTGCCATACAGGTGCGCCATGTTGTGGATAACGTATTTCATTTCCTGAATTTCGTCAGCCTTGATCACCATAGTATTGAAGCGTGTTGCGATCTCGTTCTGACCGGCAGTGGCTACTTCGTGGTGGTGTGCTTCAACAACCTGACCCATTTCTTCCAGTACCAGACAGGTTGCGCTACGCCAGTCACCTGATGAATCAACCGGTGCAACCGGGAAGTAACCGCCTTTTACGCCTGGACGGTGACCCATGTTGCCTTCTTCGTAGCTTCTGTCTGAGTTCCAGCTTGCTTCCTGGGCATCAATTTTGTACATAGAGCCAGACATGTCTGTTTTGAACTTCACGTCGTCAAACAGGAAGAACTCAGGCTCTGGGCCGAACAGTACGGTGTCAGCAATACCCGTAGAGCGCATGTAGTCTTCTGCACGCTTAGCAACAGAACGCGGGTCGCGCTCGTAACCTTGCATGGTTGACGGCTCAAGTACGTCACAACGTACGATCAGCGTGGTTTCTTCTGAGAAAGGGTCTAGTTTAGCGGTAGAGGCATCTGGCATCAGGACCATGTCTGATTCGTTAATGCCTTTCCAGCCTGCGATAGACGAGCCGTCGAACATCTTGCCGTCTTCAAAGAAGTCTTCATCGGCCTGGTGATGAGGAATAGAAACGTGTTGCTCTTTACCTTTGGTATCCGTGAAACGTAAATCAACGAATTTAACGTCGTGTTCTTTAATAAGGTCTAAAACCGATTGTGACATGTGTCCTCCGACTCGTAGGGTTATATTTTGTTGCAGTGCTCTGCATTTGCGCACTACTAAGCGTTATTCGTGCCAGTTTTGTAATTCATTGTTAATAAATGAATTATTTTTATCCATAACGTATTCAATCTTATTTTGCACCATTGTGGTGCGTATCAATATTGGGTTTTGCACCACGCTGGTGCTCTGCGCAATGGTTTCAATGTAGCACATGGCCGTGACTGTGGAGCGACAAAACAGCAGACTTTGCGTATTTCATGGTCCTGGCTGTAAAAAAAAGCTGGATAAACTTTCATCTGTCACATTATTAGGGGATAATACGCGACCTTTAATTGTGGATCGGCATCTTAGGTGCGCATTTTTGCGCGATTCGACTAGGATCACTGAGGGCCAACTTCTCTGAGTAAAAATATGAGCATTGAAAAGTTAAGAAATATCGCGATCATCGCGCACGTTGACCATGGTAAAACTACCCTAGTCGATAAGCTGCTAGAACAATCTGGCACATTAGAGACACGCGGTGGCAACGAAGAGCGTGTCATGGACTCGAATGATATTGAAAAAGAGCGTGGCATCACCATCCTGGCGAAAAACACCGCCATCGAATGGAACGATTACCACATCAATATCGTTGACACCCCGGGACACGCCGACTTTGGTGGTGAGGTAGAGCGTGTACTTTCAATGGTTGACTCAGTATTGCTACTGGTTGATGCCCAAGAAGGTCCAATGCCGCAAACGCGTTTCGTAACGCAAAAAGCATTCGCGCTGGGTCTGAAGCCTATCGTTGTTATCAACAAGATTGACAAGCCAGGTGCGCGTCCTGATTGGGTTATGGATCAGGTATTTGATTTGTTCGACAACCTGGGCGCGACTGACGAGCAGCTTGACTTCCAGGTTATCTACGCATCTGCTATCAATGGGTGGGCGACGCTGGACCTGGACGAGCCGTCAGACAACATGCAACCTATGTTTGAAGCCATTGTTGACCAAGTAGAAAAGCCAGACGCAGATCCAGAAGGCGCGTTCCAGATGCAGATCTCTCAGCTGGACTACAACTCTTACATCGGTGTAATCGGTGTAGGTCGTATCAAGCGTGGTACAGTGAAAGTTAACCAGCAAGTCACTATCGTTGGTGCCGATGGCTCAACACGTAACGGTAAAGTAGGTCAGGTACTGACTTATCTGGGCCTTGACCGTCACGAAGCACAAGAAGCACAGGCTGGCGACATCATCGCTATTACAGGTCTGGGCGAGCTGAAAATCTCTGACACTGTGTGTGATGTCAATGCCGTTGAAGCCCTGCCGGCGCTGTCTGTTGACGAGCCAACAGTAACCATGACGTTCTCTGTAAACACGTCTCCGTTCTCAGGTCAGGAAGGTAAATTCGTTACTTCACGTAACATCCTTGAGCGTCTTCAGGCTGAACTGGTACACAACGTTGCACTGCGCGTTGAAGAAACCGATAACCCGGACAGCTTCCGCGTATCTGGCCGTGGTGAACTGCACTTAGGCATCCTGATTGAAAACATGCGTCGTGAAGGTTACGAGCTGGCGGTATCTCGTCCAGAGGTAATCCTGCGCGAAGTAGACGGTCAGCTGGAAGAGCCGTATGAAACAGTGACTGTTGACGTACAGGAAGAGCACCAGGGCGCTATCATGGAGCAACTGGGCCTGCGTAAAGCAGAAATGACTGACATGGCACCAGATGGTAAAGGCCGTATCCGTATGGACTTCATCATGCCATCTCGTGGTCTGATCGGCTTCCAGACTGATTTCATGACACTGACTTCAGGCTCAGGTCTGATGTACCACACGTTCGATCACTACGGCCCGCACAAAGGCGGTAACATTGGTCAACGTAAGAACGGTGTACTGATCGCAAACGCAGCGGGTAAAGCGCTAACCAACGCCCTGTTCAACCTGCAGGACCGTGGTAAGCTGTTCATCGGTCACGGTGTTGAAGTATACGAAGGTATGATCATAGGTATTCACGCACGTGATAACGACCTGACAGTTAACGCCCTGAAAGGTAAGCAGCTGACTAACGTACGTGCATCGGGTACTGACGAAGCACAGAACCTGGTTCCGCCTATCATCATGACACTAGAGCAAGCGCTTGAGTTTATCGATGATGACGAGCTGGTAGAAGTCACACCAGAAAGTATCCGTATTCGTAAGAAGCTACTGACTGAAAGCGAGCGTAAGCGTGCAAGCCGTCAGGCTAAGTAAGTAATTACTTGCCGAATACTAAAAAACGCCGCATTTGCGGCGTTTTTTATTGTGATAACGAATGAGCTAGCACAGCCCATGCGTGTCATTTCATGGTGCCAGCATTGATTACTCAGAACAAACCATAGGCTTCTGTTTCTTCCGGCTCATAGTCTTGTAAGTGATCCGGACGGAAAATGGCGCTTGGATCCAGTACCAGGCTGTGATGCTCTCCTTGCTTAATTAGCCCTTTCATCATCTTGCGCGTTTGCGGGTCGATTTCAAACCCCATACTGGTCATTTCATGCAGGGACTTGATGTCTGATTCATCACAGTGAATATTGTCTTCGACCTGATCAACCAGCAGACCAATGTGCGGCCGCTGGCCATCCTGAGTGGTAAATACGATGATGGGTTTGTGGTCGAGGATGATCTGATCCCGGGCTGATTCAAACAGGCGGATCAGCTTCATAAAGGTGGTTGCCTTTTCTTTTTCCAGCAATCGCAGGGCCTCGTCTTTATCACCCTTAGCATTGAGGGTGAGCAGCTTATCGGCCAGTGCATGGAGCTTGTTATGGGGTTCCTCAAAGCGCGCCAACAGCGTGCGTAAGTCTTCGTTGTCGGTTTTGAAGCTGTAGTACCATTTACCAAACGCAGATTGCTTAGGGTCTTTGGCCTGGGTAAAAGGTTGATCGTTGTAGATGCAGCGCTCCAGCTCTGCGAGCCAGGCTTTCTGATCTTGCTCGCGCTCCTGCAACATAGTAACCAGAGACTCGTTGATGTCGTAGGACGATTGATTATTCAATATCAAACCGAGATCAAAGATAGGCGTCGGTGTGCCCATATAATCCTTTACCCCCATAAAACTGGGGTTGTCGTTGGGCAAAGAGGTAAGGTTGCCTTCATAGCGCTCCGTCAGCAGGATATCCAGTATCTTTAGTGAAATGGTTTTTTTCCCTACCCGAAAATTGATTAAGTCCATGTCTGCCTCTGTACGTTAACGTTATGCCCTAAGCATAGACATTATTGAAAATAAGATCGATACACACGGGGGTTATTCTCCGTGCCTGTGAGCCCAAAAATTGCCCGGATCGCCGGGTCTTTTTGCAACACCTGTTGCATCGCGCCGCTCAGGCATGTGCGCTGGACTGGCTGTGGGCAGTAGTCGAGCGCCGAGATAAAAATGGCGGCATTAAGAAAGCCTTCAAAGATCTGCGGGCTGACAGCCAATGTATGTTTGGCTGCCAGGGTGCGAAATAACTCACACAGCTGTGCCTTGCACTCATTGGGATTGGGCACGACCTCGCTTATCATCAGCGTGGGTTGACTGGTCAGCTTGGCAAACAGTGCACTGGACGAGGTGAAAGACACCCCGGTAAAGGTGCCTTTAAACCCCCGGTGCATAGCTTTGTCGATAAACACCGACAGAGGCTGATAAGTACCAATCATCGCTACAGCCGTCACCTCACTGCGCATGATCTCCTTGAGGGCCTTGTTGATATCGGCACTGTTGCGGCGAAAGCGTGCCGTGACTTTGGGGGAGAGGCCCCGTGCGTTCAGTGCCTGGCGAAAACTTTTCTCCAGGGTCAGGCCAAACTCGTCGGCCTGGATCAACAGAGCAATGTCTTTATGCCCCTGTTCATCAACCAGGTAACGAACCTGTTCAGTGGCTTCATCGAGGTAACTGGCGCGCCAGTTAAACACCGGGTAGGCGGTATCGTGGCGCAGAAAATCGGCACCCGTAAAGGGCATTAAAAACGGTAGTTGGTGATGCGTCAGGATAGCCTGTATCGCATGGGCGGTGGGCGTGCCCATGTTACCAAACAGGGCCAGTACCTTATGCTGTTCAATCAGATAACGGGTGTTGATGACGGTGCGGCTGGGCTCATAGCCGTCATCCAGCACCATCAGTGAAACCGGTGGGTGAGATTTGCCGGGTCGGGCATTGGCATAATCAAAGTACAGCTGTGCCCCTTGCCTGAGTTGCTGACCAATGTCTTTGGCCGGGCCAGTCAGTGCGACCGACATGCCGAGCCTGAGCTCGTCATCGGCGATAAGCTCAGGGCTGCCCAGCAGGGCGATGCAGCAACTCAGGGTTGAGATTAATTTCAGCATGTACTTCCGTCACTATTGACCGCAATGCGGCTTGTCGTTGTTTTTTTGTAGCCAGACTCACAGTATCTTCTAATACTTTTGGCGGGTGACGTTGTAATAATAGCCGAATCATTGTGACTTGGGAACTGGCTGATAATCGGTCCAGAAGCGATGGATGACAGCGGATCAGTTCTTGGAGCAGGGCCGCTATTTGCTGCTCTCCCGCCGGGGTACTGGCAAAGTAGGCCAGTTGTTGTAATAACAAGGCGTCGGGCGTGTTATACGGCAGGGTTTTACACAGTTCAGTGACCAAAGCGCAGGGTAAGTCGCGATACAACTCGCTGAGCTGATGAAACCACAGGTGTTTAAACCAGAGTTGCAGCGGCTCCAGCGCGATTTTGTCAGTCACCGGCTTGATAACCAACACAGCAAATTCACCACTGGCTTTGTCCTGCTTAAATCCCAGTTTGACGGGCCGATACTGATGGTGTTGCCAGAACCTGAGCAGTTGTGCGGTACAGCCAAAACTGCTGCCGAAGTAGTCAACCTGGCCGCTGAGCTGTTGCTCGGCAAAGCATAACAGCTGACTGCCAATGTTTTGTCCCTGTTGCTGTGGTGACACCGCAATCCGCACAATGCGGGCACCAAGGCGCTGAGCAAGCGCCGGGTTGCCGGTCAGTTGTGCAAGCTGCTGCGCCATTAAGTGCCCGGCCGGGCGGCGCGTTGTTGCGGCTATATCCTGACTGAGTGCAACGTCAAAGCCGCCTTCGAGTTTGAGCAGGCACACCGCCACCACACAACCTTGCTGACGGGCAAGATATAAGCGATTATGCGGACTGTCGAGCAGCTGGCGCAGATCGTTCACTGAGGTTTGATAGTGTGCCAGCACCAGCAGGGCAAAAACCTGAGACAGGGTGTCTTCATCCGCTGCCAGTTGTGCGCCTGAGAGCGAGTCGAATAGCAGTGGTGCCGACGGTGCTGGCGACTTTTGATAGTCACAATCCAGAGCAAACAGTTGGCGTAATCGGGCTTCGAGCGGATCTTGCTCGCTGTAGCGGATCGGTTGACTGAGAGACAAACTGAGGCGCTGCGGATGGGTGTGCTCAAGCTGTCTGGCAAAGCGCAGCGTATAACCCCGGCCATTGCCCTCATAGCCAATCAGAGTGCTGGAAAACACCACCTTAGGGTAAGCATTCAGCAGCGACATCAGCATGGGCACGGGGATCGCTGCGGCCTCATCAACCAGTAACACATCACAGTCCGGGCGCTGTGCAAGTAGCTGATCGGGTGGCATAAAGCGCAGGTTTGCAAGCTGGTTAAGCTTATCGGTGACCGGCTCACCCAGTGCCGCGCCAAGATGGACAAAGCTGTTATGCACGGCACGACGTTGCTGCGCGCATAAAATAAAGCTTAGCGCTGGCAGGCCTGCGGCCAGTTTGCCCAATAACGAGGACTTGCCCCGACCACGATCGGCGCTGAGCAACACCGGCCCGGGCGCAGGCTGAGTTAAGTGTTCCGTAAGTTGGGTGAGCGCGTTGTGTTGCTCGCGGGTGTCGAGTGTCGCGTGCGGCGCGTTGTAGTGCTGTGGCAGTAAATCGCCCTGTGCCTGGCTGATCTGCCACACTGAGTTGCTGCTTAGCAGGCACTTCCAGCGCTGCAAGTAGGGGCTGGATTGCGCGGTTTCGTTATAAGACAGCCAACGTTTCAGTGCCGGATCGCACCAGCTATGCCATTGAGATAAGTCCGGAGAAAGTAAAATCAACAGGCCACCAGCTTGTACTGTGCCTGCGGCGGCAGCCAGCTTATTTGGTAGCAAACCGCTGTAAAGGTCGTAAACGACGCTGGAATACTCCTGGCCCAGCACCTGATGCAGATGTTCGGGCCAGCAGGCACCTGGCAGCTCTGTGTGCTGACTCAATATCAGTGCCGAATCAGCCAGGGTGGGAAACAGGCGCTGTACTTCTTTATAAGTCCAGTCCTGCTCGCCGCTGATCAGCAACAGCTGACGATGTCTGGCCTGCTTGAGCTGGGTAAGCAGGCGCGCCAGCTTAGAGTGCTTGCAGTCTGGCATAGGCAGTGACCAGCCACTTGCTGCCGACATCGTCAAAATTCACCTGAATACGTGACTGTGCGCCGCTGCCTTCGTAATTGAGTACCGTGCCGGCCCCAAATTTGGCATGCAATACGCGCTGGCCCAGGCTGAAGCCGCTGTCTTCAAATGCGGCATGGCTCACCGAGCCGCTGAAGCGACCACTGGGGGCCGGGCGTGACACTTGCGTTTTAATGCGAATTTCTTCCAGGCAGTCTTCGGGGATCTCACGTAAAAAGCGCGACGGGCTGTGGTATTTTTCCTGACCATAAAGTCGGCGGCTTTCCGCATGACTGATATAGAGCTTTTCCATTGCCCGGGTCATGCCCACGTAACACAGGCGGCGTTCTTCTTCGAGGCGACCGGATTCTTCATGGCTTTGTTGTGACGGGAACATGCCTTCTTCCACGCCCACCATAAAGACCAGTGGGAACTCCAGACCCTTGGCCGAGTGCAGCGTCATCATCTGTACCGCATCTTCGTGTTCGTCGGCCTGACCTTCACCAGACTCCAGCGAGGTATACGCCAAAAACCCTTGCAGTGGTGAGGTGAATTCTTCTTCTACCGGCAGTTCAAACTGACCGCAGGCGTTGATCAATTCCTCAAGGTTTTCTACCCGGGCACGGCCTTTTTCGCCTTTTTCGGCCTGATACATGGCCAGCAGACCCGACAGTTCTATGGTGGTTTTGGCTTGCTCGGCCAGCTCCAGTTCCATCAGCTTGTCGTCGAGCTGTTCAACCAGTTCAATGAAGCGGCGAATAGCGGTGGCGGCGCGGCCAGCCAGGTGGCCCTGTTCCAGCACGGCTTTGGCGGCATACCACAGGGGCAGCGACTCAGCGCGGGCACAGTCGCGGATATGACTCAGGGTTTTGTCGCCAATGCCACGGGCGGGGGTGTTGATCACCCGCTCAAAGGCCGCATCGTCGTTGCGGTTACTGATCAGGCGCAGATAGGACAGAGCATCTTTGATCTCCTGACGCTCGAAAAAGCGCATGCCACCATAAATGCGGTACTTTAGACCTTCCTGCAACAGGGCTTCTTCCAGCACCCGCGACTGGGCATTGCTGCGATAAAGCACGGCGCAATCGCTCAGTGCGTTGCCGCCCTGTAGCCAGGATTTCACTTTACTGACCATAAAGCGGGCTTCATCCAGTTCGTTAAACGCCGCATAGACGGAAATTGGCTCGCCCTGATTGCCATCGGTCCAGAGGCTCTTACCCATGCGCTCGGCGTTGTTCTGGATCAGCGCATTGGAGGCTTTCAGTATGGTGCCGGTAGAGCGATAGTTCTGCTCCAGTCGGATCGTTTGCGCGTCAAAGTCGGTCAAAAAGCGTTTGATGTTTTCAATCCGTGCACCGCGCCAGCCATAAATACTCTGGTCGTCGTCGCCCACGATCATGATATTGCTGTCGCTGCCCGCCAGCAACTTTAACCACAAATACTGAATGCTGTTGGTATCCTGGAATTCGTCGACCAGCATATGGCGAAAGCGTTGCTGGTAATGGCGCAGTAGCGTGGGGTTTTGCTGCAGTACTTCGTAGCAGCGCAGCAAAATCTCGGCAAAATCGACCAGTCCGGCGCGATCGCAGGCATCCTGATAGGCGGTATACACCTGCAACATCAATTGTTCATTAACGTCATAGGCAGTGATGTCTTTGGGGCGCTGACCTTCGTCTTTGCGTGCACTGATATACCAGCTGAGCTGCTTGGGTGGCCACTTTTTATCATCGATGCTCATCGACTTCAGCAGGCGTTTGATCATTCTCAGCTGATCGTCGGAATCCAAAATCTGAAACGACTCTGGCAGATTGGCCTCGCGATGGTGGGCGCGCAAGATACGATGGGCGAGTCCATGGAAAGTGCCGATCCACATGCCACCGACCGGGTTTTGCAAGGTCTCTTCGACCCGGGTACGCATCTCTTTGGCGGCTTTGTTGGTAAAAGTTACGGCAAAAATACTGTACGCCGAGGCATGCTCAACCTGCATCAGCCAGGCGATGCGATGCACCAGCACCCGGGTTTTGCCCGAGCCTGCGCCCGCCAATACCAGCATATTTTGCAGCGGTGCAGCCACCGCTTCACGTTGTTTGTCGTTTAAGCCATCAAGTAATTCTGATACGTCCATCTTTGCGCCCGTCGTCTTTATTCAGCGCAAAGTATACCTAGGGCAGGGCACAAAGCCCAGTTTGGTGCGGGTATTTTGCACGTAGTTAAAATTAACCACATGAAAAATATAAAGTTTAAATTATCACTTACCTGTTTTTATATACAGTTACTGATTGAGTACGTCTTTCAGTCGGCGCTGCATTTCTTCAACCAGGCGATCTGGCTGGAATTTTGACAAAAATACATCACAGCCGACTTTCTCGACCATGGCTTTGTTAAAGCTGCCGCTGAGCGAGGTGTTAAGCACAATATAGAGGTTCTTCAGGCGGCTGTCGTTGCGGATCTCATAGGTTAAGCGATACCCATCCATGACCGGCATCTCCGCATCGGTGATCACCGCCATCAGCTCCTGCTCAACATTGATGCCTTCGTCGGCCCAGTGTTGCAACAGTTTTAAGGCCTCATGACCATCGGTGGCGGGCAGTACTTCAATGCCCAGCTGAGCCAAAGTATCCGATACCTGACGACGGGCAGTAGGAGAGTCATCAACGTGTAAAATTTTGCGGCCCTGAAACTCATTGATGATGTTTTTATCCAGGATATTTTCAGGGATCACCACATTGTATTCGATGATCTCGGCCAGCACTTTTTCGACGTCGATGATTTCAACCAGCAGTTCCTGATCGCCCCGTTTCAGCTTAGTCAGTGCGGTTAAATAATGATTGCGACCGACAGAGCGCGGCGGCGGCATAATATCAGACCAGGTGGTGTTGACGATTTGGTCGACCTTGCCGACCAGAAAAGCCTGAATGGTGCGGTTGTATTCGGTGATCACCAGATTACTGTCGCTGTCGTATTCACAATGCGGCATACAAATGGCCTGACGTAAATCGATCACCGGAATGGATTCACCCCGAATGGTGGTAACACCGGCTATCTTAGGATGGGCATTGGGCATCTTATTCAGATGAGGCAGCTTAACGACTTCTTTGACTTTAAACACGTTGAGCGCGAACAGGTGTCGGCTGTGCAGATGGAACAGCAATAGCTCAAGACGGTTTTCACCCACCAGTTGTGTGCGTTGATCAACGGATGCTAATACTCCAGCCATAAAGCTACCCTAAGATACGTACCTTCTCTCAGTATATACTTATTAGATAATAAATTAACACTCTCTGTGCATACAATTTGCTCCTGACCAGATACAACAGGATGAAGCTGACAGGTTAGTGTTGTGCAGCGGGTTATCTCAGTTGCATAATCCTGATTATTCAGTATGGTAAATCAGAGACTTGCATTAAAGGAAGGACGATGCCTTTGTTATTTAAGCGTTTGCTGCTGGTATTGCAAACGCACATTGATCAGGCCAGCTGGCCCTTGATTGGACTGGCAACACTGCTGCATATGGGCGCGACGTGGGCGCTGCTATGGCTGGCACAGGAGCATGCCTTACTGCCCGTCAGTACCTATATCTATTATTACGTGGTGACCACATCAACCGTGGGGTATGGTGATTTTAGTGCCACAACGGAGCTGGGGCGTTGGGTGGTAGCTGTATTTCAAATTCCTCTGGGCCTGGCACTGTTTGGTATTTTGCTGGGTAAAGTGGGACAACTAATTACAATTTGGGTTAAAAGAGCAATGAAGGGCGATAAAGACTATTCACATCTGAGCGATCACATCATTATCTTCGGCTGGCATTCAACGCGCACAGAGCGCATGATTGAATATATTCTGGCTGACAACAAGCGTATTGCAAGGCGCATCGTGCTCGCGGTCTGTGATGAGATGGAGCATCCGCTGTTGCGTTTTACAGAGGTAGATTTTGTCCGCCTGGTGAGCTTTACCGATGATCAGCAACTGGCGCGCACCGGACTGGCCTATGCGGATAAAATCATTGTTGATGGCCAGGATGATGACCAAACTTTTACTACGGCGTTAAAGCTCAGCCCCATGGTGAAAGACGCAGCCCACATCAGTGCTCATTTTAATGATGAAACCAAAGCTCAGTTGTTGCGTCAGCATTGTCGCAATGTGGAGTGTTCAACGGCTATGTCTGCCGAGATCCTGGTGCGCTCGATGCAGGACCCGGGTTCAAGTCGTATCCAGGAAGAGCTGTTATCGACCCTGCATGGCGATACTCAGTTTAGCTTACAGTTGCCAGTATCGCTGGGCACCTTAACCTTTGGTCAGCTATTTTTATATTTTAAAGAGCATCATAATGCGACTTTGCTGGGCGTGGCACACGACCTCAGTGGTCGTGACATGGACTTAAACCCACCGCTGGATTATGCGCTGAGAGGAGGCGATGTACTGCATTACATTGCACCGCAGCGGGTACTTCATAGTGAGGTAAACTGGGAGCGAGTATGACTGACGAATTAATGTTACTGATAGGCGCGCTCTGTTTGTATTTGCTGCCAATAGGGCTGGTTGCAGGCAGCAAGCGCACCCGTGGCCATGAAAAAAATGGCTGGCTGATTGGTACCTTGCTGTTTTCCTGGCTGGCGCTGATCTTGTACTTTTCGATGATCCCCAAAGGGGGAAAACAGAAAAAACACCGTTGAAGAGTCTGTGCGCTGGCCTGGCGGTGCTATTGAACGCCGCCTAGCTGGCAGATGTGTGTCCACTCCGTTTCGGTAACGGGCATGATAGATAATCGGCCGGCTTTTTTCAGCGCCAGCTCGGTGATGGCAGCATCGGCTTTAATTGCCTTAAGTGTCACCGGGCGTGTCAGATGTTGTTCATAGCGCAGTGTTACACCGACCCAGCGAGGGTTGTCCTGGCTGGATTTGGCATCATAATAATCACTGCTCAAATCAAATTGGTGGGGATCGACCTCAGCGCCTTTAGTGACTGTGGCGATACCCACAACGGCCGGAACTTTACAGCTTGAGTGATAAATAAAGACCTGATCGCCCACTTTTACGTCGTCGCGCAGAAAATTGCGTGCCTGATAATTGCGGATCCCTTCCCAGAACGTACTTTGCTCCGGGGCCTGATGCAGATCGTCAATGGAAAATGCGTCGGGTTCGGTTTTAAATAACCAGTATGCCATATCAATTACCTTGTCTTTGAAAGCAGGGAGCAAGTGTATCGCACTCTTGTCAGGCGGGCTATGTATTGGCTCCTCATCTGGCTTAACCACCTGATTTATCATGCGATGCCTCTTGTTACTTGCATAATAGTGTATAATTATGGGATCAGCTACGCAGTGAAAGAGGTGTGCAATGAGTCAGGCATTACAGGGGTTGCTGGATCTACTTCAGCTCGAAGAAATCGAACAAGGGATTTACCGGGGCCAGAGCCAGGATCTGGGCTTTCCGCAGGTGTTTGGTGGCCAGGTGATGGGGCAGGCCTTGTCGGCTGCAAAATACACCTTACCGGCAGGTCGTTATGTGCATTCCTTGCATTCGTATTTTTTACGGCCGGGCGATGCCAGCAAACCCATAGTGTACGATGTTGAAAATATTCGCGACGGACGCAGTTTCAGCACTCGCCGGGTCAGCGCCATTCAGTACGGCAAACCCATTTTTTATATGACCGCTTCTTTTCAGGGCGACGAGCCCGGTTTGTCACACCAGTCTGAGATGCCTGATGTGCCTGCACCAGAGGCACTGCGCTCTTCGCTGGAATTCTATCAGGATAAAGCGGATTTGATCCCAGAGCCGTTGCGCGCCAAGTTTACTCAGCCCATGCCGATTGAGATGCGCCCGGTGGAGTTTCACAACCCATTTCAGCCAGAGGTAATGGAGCCAACCCGGCATGTCTGGTTCAAAGCCAATGGGGCTATGCCCGACGACCGTCGTATCCATAATTATCTGTTGGCTTATGCGTCGGATTTTGAATTTTTGCCAACCGCGTTGCAGCCACACGGGGTGTCATTTATGCAGCGGAATATGCAGGTGGCGACCATAGATCATGCGATGTGGTTTCACCGGCCATTCCGTATGGATGAATGGCTGCTCTACAGTGTAGACAGTCCCAGTGCCAGCAATGGCCGAGGTCTGGTCAGGGGGCAGTTCTTTAACCGCCAGGGCGAACTGGTGGCGTCGACCATTCAGGAAGGGGTAATGCGCCAGCGCGAAGCGCGCTGACGCACAAGGTTACAGCGTATCTCGGATAGACTGCCAGATCCGTGCTGGCAGCAGATCATTGAGATGATCAGACAGCGTCGCCAGAGTCGGTGTGGCGTTAATGCTTTGCTTATCGGAAATACAGATAAACCCTTGCTCCTGCAACACACTGATCAGGTTGCTTTGCACTTTCTTATCAAAAAACTCTGGGCTCTTAATGCCGTGTAAGGTGCCCAGTCGTTTTGCAAGTACTTCACTTTCGCTCTCCAGCGTGGCACGTGCAATTCCCTGTTCGCGCAACAGCAGGCTGACGGTGATGGCGTAGCGCTCCAGCGTCAGGTGGATCACTTTGCCCAACATTTCAAGCTGTGCCAGTGCCTTGTTGTCTTTGACAACCGTGGCAAGGTGGCCATCAAAGTCAATCAGGCCTTCCTGAGCAAAACTGTTCAGCACCGCTCCAATATAGCCATCGCGCAGGTCGTGCATAAACCACTCTTTGGCAAAAAGCGGGTAAAGGCTGCTGAGGCGTTCCTGACACTCAGTCACGGTCACGCTGTAACGGTTAAACAGCATTTGTGCAATCACACTGGGTACGGCAAACAAGTGCAATATATTGTTGCGGTAATAGTTAAACAGGGTGCGCTCTTTTTCCTTGATGGTGATGATCTCACCCAGCTCATCTTCCAGGACGTCGAATTTATCCAGCTTCAGCGCATGCTTTAACAGGGCCTCTGCATCTTCATCCGGTGCCGTAACATTGGTGTCGTAAGGTGCCTGGCTTTGCAAAGTGAGATAGAAACGTAGCTGGGTTAGCAGCTTCTGTTTGCTCAGCGCGAACTGCTCATTACACAGCAGCACCATGGCCAGCAGGTTAATGGAATTAAGCGCCGCGCTGGCGTTAATGTTCGTCATGATCTGATCAGCGACCAGTGCCACCTGACTATTCAGCCATTGTGGTTTAGCCCCTTCATCCTGGCCAATGGCATCGCGCCAGTCGGACTGATGTTCATTCAGGTACTGATTAAGGTGGATAGGCTCACCAAAGTTCAGATAGCCGCGGCCATAGTTTTTGAGGTTCTTAATGGCTTTAAAGACCCCGGCGACGGATTCATTCTTTTTGCTGCTGCCCGCTAACTCTTTGAGATAGGTGTTGATCTCCATCACATGCTCATAGCCGATATAGACCGGGACGATGGAGATAGGCCTGTCTATGCCGCGCAGCATCGACTGCATGGTCATGGCCAGCATGCCGGTTTTGGGTGGCAACAAGCGACCGGTGCGGCTGCGACCCCCTTCGGTGTAGAATTTAACGGAATAGCCTTTAATGAACAGCTGGGTCAGATACTCTTTAAAGATGGCGGAGTAGAGCTTGTTACCGGCAAAGGAGCGACGAATAAAAAACGCGCCACAGCGGCGGAAGATCCCGCCGGCCGGGAAAAAGTTGAGATTGACCCCGGCGGCTATGTGCGGCGGCACCAGACCCTGATGGTAAATCACGTAGGTCAGTAGCAGGTAATCCATGTGGCTGCGGTGGCAGGGCACGTAAATGATCTCGTGACCTTTGTCGGCCAGTTCATGCACGCGTTCGGCATTTTTGACTTCGATGCCGTTGTAGAGTTTGTTCCACAACCAGGTCAGTACGCGATCGCCCACGCGAACCATGGCTTCGGAATAGTTGGCGGCAACCTCTTCAAGTAACTCCAGCGCCTTTAAACGCGCCTCGTCATGGCTCAGCCCCTTGGACTTGGCTTCATCGGCAATCGCCCGTTTCACAGTGGGAGCGGCCAGCAGGGAGTTAAATAAGGCTTCGCGCGAAGGCAGCTTGGGACCCGTCGCGGCCAGTTTCTGACGATGAAAGTGCACCCGTGCGACGCGCAGCAACTTATGGGGCAGCTCGTCGACGTCTGCTTTGTCTGTCATCAGTTGATCCAGCGCGATAGGCGCGGAAAAACGTACCAGGTTGTCGCGACCGGAAAACAGCACCACCATGGCCTTGCGCAACCAGCTGGGAGTCAGTGAATGGCTGAACAGGGTACCCAAGCCTGGTTTTTCTTTACCCGGGTTACGGCCCCACAATACTGTTACCGGGATCACCTGAGCTTTGATGTCCGGGTGCGCGCGCAGAGCAGAGAAAATGGCTTTACCCTGCTCAATTGCGGTGCTAGGAGCGGGCGTTTTACTCAGCAAGGGCGTTGGGTTTTTGATACCGATAAAGCGCGGCAGCGTTTTGCTACCCAGCAATTGGTCCTGCATTGGGCTTGGCAGGCCCAGCTTTTTACACATCGCATTTAGTGCCGCCAAATCGGCCCGGGAATTGAGTCGGGCCACATAAAAGGTCGGTAAACTTGGGTCCAGGTCGAACTGCGACACGGGGTCTGCCGGCAGCAGTTTGCTTCTGACCAGTAAACAATTGGTCCATTGGGCCACTCGGTTGAGCCCCTGAGAAAGTAAGCGCATAGCGATACCAGATTCGTATTTTTGCTGTATAGAATATCAGGCTTTAACTGGACTGACCATTTGTGTCAGTACAATGACAAGGCCGATGTGTGCAATCCTCTGCGCAAAGTATAGTCGCCTTAAGCGACATATAATGTAGACGGGCCACAGGACAAATAATTTTGCAATAATTGTTGCATTTATCACCAGTGTCATTATAATGCTCGAACTTTCTGTGATTCGTCACATGAAAGTCATACATAGGCCTGGATTTCAGGCACGTAAACAGGAACTCCGATTTGGAGTTCAATGGTAGAAATAGAAGAACAACCGACCTCTTATATTTTGAGATGGCCTCGGGGGTTTTTTTATGCTCTTTTTAAATGCTCTTTTAATTGAGGTTTAAGAATGTCAAATCAACGCATTCGTATTCGCCTAAAAGCTTTTGACCACCGTTTGATTGACCAATCAACGGCGGAAATCGTGGAAACTGCGAAACGCACTGGCGCTCAGGTACGTGGTCCAATCCCACTTCCTACTCGCTTCGAACGTTTCACTGTATTGATCTCTCCGCACGTAAACAAAGACGCGCGTGATCAGTATGAAATCCGCACCCACAAACGTCTGATCGACATCGTAGAACCAACTGACAAGACTGTAGACGCTCTAATGCGCCTAGACCTTGCTGCTGGTGTTGATGTTCAAATCAGCCTGGGTTAATCGAAAGATTAGAGAGGTTTTAGGAAAATGGCATTAGGTCTAGTCGGTCGTAAAGTGGGTATGACACGCATCTTCACTGAAGATGGTGTATCTATCCCTGTGACAGTTATCGAAGCGACGCCTAACCGTGTTACTCAGATCAAATCTGACGCAACAGACGGTTACAACGCGCTTCAAGTTACTGCAGGCGAGAAAAAAGCAAGCCGCGTAAACAAACCAGAAGCGGGTCACTTCGCTAAAGCTGGTGTTGAAGCGGGTCGCGGCCTGTGGGAATTCCGTCTTAACGGCGGTGAAGGTGAGTTTGAAGTAGGTGCTGAGCTTACTGTTGAGCTATTCAACGAAGTAAACAAAGTAGACGTTACTGGTACTTCAAAAGGTAAAGGTTTCCAAGGTGGTGTTAAGCGCTGGAATTTCAGCACTCAAGACGCTACTCACGGTAACTCTCTATCTCACCGTGCTCCTGGTTCAATCGGTCAAAACCAATCACCTGGTAAGGTGTTTAAAGGTAAGAAAATGGCTGGTCAAATGGGTAATGTGCAAACAACTACTCAGAACCTAGAGCTAGTACGTGTTGACGCTGAGCGTAATCTGCTTTTAGTTAAAGGTGCAGTACCTGGCGCTATCGGCGGCGACGTTATCGTTAAACCAGCTGTTAAAGCTTAAGTCCTGGAGATTTAGTGATGGAATTAGCAATTAAAGGCGCTGGTGCGCTTGAAGTTTCCGAAGCTACTTTTGGACGTGAGTTTAACGAAGCATTAGTACACCAAGTAGTTGTTGCTTTCGCAGCAGGTGCTCGTCAGGGTACTAAAGCTCAGAAGACACGTTCTGAAGTTGCTGGTGGTGGTAAAAAACCATTCCGCCAAAAAGGTACTGGCCGTGCACGTGCTGGTACAATCCGCAGCCCAATCTGGCGCAGCGGTGGTGTGAGCTTTGCAGCTAAGCCGCAAGATCACAGCCAAAAAGTTAACCGTAAGATGTATCGCGGTGCGATCAAGAGCATTCTTTCTGAGCTTGTTCGTCAAGATCGTCTAGTAGTTGTTGAAGAATTTGGTCTAGAAGCACCAAAGACTAAAGAACTAGTAGCTAAGCTGAAAGAGCTTGAGCTTAAAGACGTATTAATCGTGACTGAAGAAGTAGATGAGAATCTATTCCTTTCTGCACGTAACCTGTACAAGGTTGACACGCGTGATGTAGCTGGCATCGACCCAGTAAGCCTAATCGCTTTCGATAAGGTACTGATTACTGCTGCTGCTGTTAAGCAACTTGAGGAGGCGCTAGCATGATCCGTGAAGAACGTCTTTTAAAAGTAATCCTTGCTCCACACATCTCTGAGAAAAGCACCATCTCTGCTGAAGAGAACAACACGATTGTTTTCAAAGTAGTTAAAGATGCAAACAAAGCAGAAATCAAAGCTGCTGTTGAGAAGCTTTTCGAAGTAGAAGTAACTGGTGTTCGCACGCTAAATGTTAAGGGTAAAACTAAGCGTACAGGCATGCGTTTCGGCCGTCGTTCAGACTGGAAGAAAGCCTACGTTACTCTTAAAGAAGGCAGCGAGCTAGACTTTGTCGGCGGCGCCGAGTAATAAGGGGAGTTAGAATTATGGCACTTCAAAAGTGTAAACCAACTTCTGCGGGTCGTCGTCACGTCGTTAAAGTGGTTAACCCTGATCTGCACAAGGGTAAGCCTTACGCTCCGCTATTAGAGAAAAACTCTAAGTCAGGTGGTCGTAACAACAACGGTCGTATCACGGTTCGTCACATCGGTGGTGGTCACAAGCAACACTACCGTTTAATCGACTTTAAACGCACTAAAGATGGCATCCCAGCTAAAGTTGAGCGTCTAGAGTACGATCCTAACCGTAGCGCAAACATCGCTCTTGTATTATATGCAGACGGTGAGCGTCGTTACATCATCGCACCTAAAGGTGTTAAAGCGGGTGATGCAATCCAGTCTGGTGTTGATGCACCAATCAAAGCTGGTAACGCAATGCCTATGCGTAACATCCCAGTAGGTACAACGGTACACAATGTTGAGCTTAAGCCTGGTAAAGGTGCTCAGATTGCCCGTTCTGCTGGTGCATATGTACAGATCCTAGCGCGTGAAGGCCAGTACGTGACTCTACGTCTACGTTCAGGCGAAATGCGTAAAGTTGAAGCGGATTGTCGCGCAACTATCGGTGAAGTAGGTAACGCTGAACACATGCTACGTTCACTAGGTAAAGCTGGTGCAACTCGCTGGCGTGGTGTTCGTCCTACAGTTCGTGGTGTTGCCATGAACCCGGTAGACCACCCACACGGTGGTGGTGAAGGTCGTACATCTGGTGGTCGTCACCCTGTGTCTCCATGGGGTAAGCCGACTAAAGGTGCTAAGACACGTAAGAACAAGCGTACTGATAAATTTATCGTACGTCGTCGTACTAAGTAATAGTTGAGGAATTGCCATGCCACGTTCTCTCAAGAAGGGTCCATTCATTGACCTACACTTGCTGAAGAAGGTAGAGAAGGCGTTGGAAAGCGGTGACAAGAAGCCTATCAAGACTTGGAGCCGTCGTTCAATGATCATCCCTAACATGATCGGATTGACCATCGCTGTCCATAATGGTCGTCAGCACGTACCTGTATTCGTTACAGACGAAATGATCGGTCACAAACTAGGTGAATTTGCACCTACACGTACTTACCGCGGTCACGCTGCGGATAAGAAAGCTAAAAAGCGTTAATCGGAGGGTATGATGGAAGCATTAGCTAAACACAAATTCGCCTCTGGTTCGGCGCAAAAAGCACGTCTAGTTGCAGATCAGATCCGCGGACTTCCGGTTGATCGCGCGCTAGAAATCCTAGCGTACAGCCCAAAGAAAGCGGCTGTATTAGTTAAGAAAGTACTTGAGTCTGCTATCGCTAACGCGGAGCACAACGAAGGTGCCGACATTGATGAGCTTAAAGTGGCTAAAGTATTTGTAGACGAAGGTCCTACAATGAAGCGTATTATGCCACGTGCTAAAGGACGCGCAGACCGCATCCTTAAGCGTTCAAGCCACATCACTGTTGTGGTTTCAGATAGCTAGGAGATATAAGTAATGGGACAAAAAGTTCATCCTACTGGTATTCGCCTAGGTATCTCAAAGCCTTGGGTATCTACTTGGTACGCGAATACAAAAGATTTCTCTGAACAGCTTTTTGGTGATCACAAAGTGCGTCAATACCTTACTAAGGAATTGAAAAACGCTTCTGTGTCTAAAATCGTTATTGAGCGTCCAGCTAAATCTATCCGTGTAACAATTCACACAGCTCGTCCTGGTGTTGTTATCGGTAAAAAAGGTGAAGACGTTGAAAAGCTTCGCCACGCTGTAACTAAGCTTGCTGGTGTACCTGCACAAATCAACATTGCAGAAGTACGTAAGCCAGAGCTTGATGCACAACTAGTTGCTGACGGTATCTCTTCACAGCTAGAGCGTCGTGTAATGTTCCGTCGTGCTATGAAGCGCGCGGTACAGAACGCAATGCGTCTGGGTGCAAAGGGTATCAAAGTTGAAGTTAGCGGCCGTCTAGGCGGTGCTGAAATCGCACGTTCTGAGTGGTACCGTGAAGGTCGTGTACCTCTACACACTCTACGTGCTGACATCGACTACGCAACTTCTGAAGCTTTGACCACTTACGGTATCATCGGTGTTAAAGTTTGGATCTTCAAAGGCGAAGTTATCGGTGGTCTTCCACTGAAACAAGAAGCTGAGAAGCCAGCCAAGCGCGCTCCGAAGAAAGCTAAAAAAAGTGCTAAGTAAGAGGTAGCGACTAATGTTACAGCCAAAACGTACAAAATTCCGTAAAGTGCACAAAGGCCGCAACCGTGGTCTTGCAAATAGCGGTAATAAAGTTAGCTTCGGTTCTTTCGGCTTGAAAGCGACTGGCCGTGGCCGTATGACTGCTCGTCAAATCGAAGCAGCTCGTCGTGCTATGACACGTCACATCAAGCGTCAAGGTAAAATCTGGATCCGTGTGTTCCCAGATAAGCCAATTACAGAAAAGCCGCTTGAAGTTCGTATGGGTAAAGGTAAAGGTTCTGTTGAATACTGGGTTGCTGAAATTCAGCCTGGTAAAGTACTTTACGAGATGGAAGGTGTTTCAGAAGAGCTTGCTCGCGAAGCATTCAACCTAGCTGCTCGTAAATTACCTTTCAAAACCACTTTTGTAACTCGGACGGTAATGTAAATGAAAGCTAGCGAACTTAAAGACAAAAGCGTAGAAGAGCTAAATGCTGAACTTCTAGAGCTTCTGCGTGAGCAGTTCAACCTGCGCATGCAAGCGAGCACTGGTCAGCTGGCTCAGACTCACGAGCTGAAAAAAGTACGTCGCAATATTGCGCGTGTTAAAACGGTTATCAACCAGAAGGCAGGTGCATAATGAGCGATAAGATCCGTACTCTTCAAGGTCGTGTAGTTAGCGACAAAATGGACAAGTCAATCGTTGTTGCTATCGAGCGTCAGGTTAAGCACCCGATCTACGGTAAATTCATCAAGCGTACAACTAAGTTGCACGCACACGATGAGAGCAACACTGCGCAAGCAGGTGATACTGTGACTATCCGTGAATGTGCACCGATCTCTAAGAAAAAATCTTGGACTTTGGTAGACGTTCTGGTTCGTCCTAAGAAAGCTTAATTTTTATTAATTAAGTTTGTCTTGAAAGCCCCGGCCTTTTGGCTGGGGCTTTTGCGTTTGGGGCACTCAGAATGTTCAAAAAGGGTTTGCTGTATAGCGCGATGCTCCGTGAATGTACAGCATCCCAAACCCTCCAAGAAAACATCCTGGACTTTGGTAGACGTTCTGGTTCGTCCTAAGAAAGCTTAATTTTAGTTTTTAACTAAATTAAACTTTTGAAAAGCCCTGGCCATTTGGTCGGGGCTTTTGCGTTTGGGCCACTCAGAATGTTCAAAAGGGTTTGCTGTATAGCGCGACGTTCCATGAATGTGCAGCATTCCAAACCTCTAAGAAAAAATCTTGGACTTTGGTAGACGTTCTGGTTCGTCCTAAGAAAGCTTAATTTTAGTTTTTAACTAAATTAAACTTTTGAAAAGCCCCGGCCATTTGGTCGGGGCTTTTGCGTTTGGGCCACTCAGAATGTTCAAAAGGGTTTGCTGTATAGCGCGACGTTCCATGAATGTGCAGCATTCCAAACCTCTAAGAAAAAATCTTGGACTTTGGTAGACGTTCTGGTTCGTCCTAAGAAAGCTTAATTTTAGTTTTTAACTAAATTAAACTTTTGAAAAGCCCCGGCCATTTGGTCGGGGCTTTTGCGTTTCTGCTACAATAGGGCCTACAAACTTTGCCTGTTAGAGCAATACTCTACTATATTGTTTTGATGGAAGATCTTTTGATTTCGGCAAGGTAATTTATGAAGCTTAAGCAGCTCTTAGTACTGTCTCTGATCACCGCAACGATATTGCCCTTACTTATCGTTACCCTTGTATTCGCAACCACGATCAGTGCCTTTTTAACTGAGAAGGTTGAGCAATCCGAAATCCCCACCGTACTCAAACAAATAAAGTATGCGGTTGAACTTGATATCTATTCGTCCATAGCGCCATCAAGAGCGCTGGCAAAGAGCGAGTTTATCAAAGCCTGGATGACCAACGGGGAAGCGCCGGAAGACCTGGCCATGATCACCCGGGAGCTAGGTTCGGTTAAACGTGTGAATAATAGTAATACTGCGTTTATAGTTTCTGCTGTTAGCAGAAATTACTACACCCCCGCAGGTATTGTAAGGAAAGTGGAGCCAGATAAGGAGCCGTGGCTGGATACTTTTATCAATTCCGGTACCGAATATGAAATTTCCATTGATGTAGACAAGTCGTCCACCGAAGCGACTGCGTTTATCAATTATGTCATTGAAGATAAAGGCCGCAGAGTGGGCTTAGCAGGAGTGGGCCAGTCACTGGGTGCCATGACCGAGCTGATCAGCTCTTACAAAATTGGTGAGTCAGGGGTCGTCTTTTTAGTTGACGCCGACAATACCGTTCAAGTCCACCCCGACAGGTCAGCCGTGGGCGCCAAGGTGAATATTGCGGCTTTGGCGGGCAATGTGGTGTCGGATGAAGTCAACGACAGGGCAGTGGTGCGCTCGGCAATAAAGCTGGACTCATTAGACTGGTATGTGGTTGTGGAAATCCCGGAGGAGGAGATGTTTTCGGCAATTAACACCGCAATTATGACCAACATTGTGATTGGCTGTGTGATTGCGGTGGTCAGTTTGCTTGGGGCAAATTTACTGGCCAATCGGATATTTAAGCCAATAGAAGTGATCTCAGACGCGGTGACTGAATTGTCCGGCAAGGGTGGCGATCTAACCGCGCGCCTTAGCGTTGAGCAAAATAACGAGGTTGGTTACCTTGGAAAGCAGATTGATATTTTTCTGGCTCAACTGCACGAGATGTTTAAAAGCGTTTCTGAGACGGCAAAACATGTTGAAGGCACGGCCGCTGAGGTCTATCAGAATGTAAAGCATGTCCAGGGCCTGTCAGAGCAACAGTCATCCAGTACAGACTCGGTGGCGGCAGCGGTTGAGCAGATGAATATGACGGTCTCAGATATATCTAATAACGCGCAGGACGCCTCGCAAGTGGCATCGGATACGGAGGGTAATGCTCAGGTCAGCCTGAAGATTGTATCGGATACCATAGGTCATATGGCTGAGTTGGAGTCGATAATGCGTAACTCAGTACTCTCGGTTAATCAGCTCTCTAAAGAAATTGAATCAATCTCGGGTGTCCTGGAGGTGATCAGAGGGGTCTCTGAGCAAACCAATCTGTTGGCCCTCAATGCGGCCATTGAGGCGGCACGAGCGGGCGAACAGGGACGTGGTTTTGCGGTGGTAGCGGATGAAGTACGAAATCTGGCGAAGCGCACCGCAGAGTCGACGGAAGAAATCAATGGCATGATCAACTCCCTCAATGCCACTGCAACCGAAACAGTAAATACCATCACTCATGGCAGCGACGGGACAAATAAAACATCCCAGCTCTTATCTGAGTGTGGCAAATCGTTACGAGAGATCTCTGAACACATCGTCAGGCTGTCAGAAATGAATATTCAAATTGCCACTGCAACCAAAGAGCAGTCAGCTGCAACCAGAGATATTAGCCAGAATGTCACCGTCATATCAGATACGGCCAGACAGACAAAAACGGCGATGGAGCAAACCTATCAGTTTTGTAATGACCTAGATAGTGAAGCTAAATCTCTCTCGGGCACCATAGGTAAGTTCAAGCTATAACGACAATAAGGCTGGCAGCATGGCACTGCTCAGCCTTTGTTGGAATCAAATCACCCGTGAAAAGCGGGTGTTTTTGATCTGCTGTTGCAGGTAGGCATCAAAACACATGCAGATGATGCGGATAAACAGATTACCTCTGGCGGTTACGTCAATACGCCGCTCGCTGAGTTCAACCAAGCCATCGTCCGCCAGTGGCTGAAGCGCCATCAGGGCATCGGCAAAATAGTCATCAAAGTCGATGCTATGCGCTTTGGCAAAGGCGTCTTTATCAAGCTCAAAGTGGCAGATCAGTTGCTTGATTGCTGCGGCGCGTATTATGTCATCCTGAGTGAGCTTTACGCCTTTATGAATGGCGCTATGGCGTTCAGTCACAGCCTGGTAGTAAGGCTTCAGATCTTTTTCGTTTTGTAAAATGGCATTGCCAATCTGTGATATGGACGACACGCCCAGACCCAGCAGATCGCAGTTACCATGGGTGGTGTAGCCCTGGAAATTACGGTGCAGGTGATTGTGTCGCTGTGCCACAGCCAGCTCGTCATCGGTTTTGGCAAAATGGTCCATGCCAATAAACTGATAGCCTGCGGCAGCCATCTGCTCCAGCGTTTGCTTGAATATGGCGAGCTTTTCCTGTGGCCCCGGCATATCGGCTTCTTTGAGCTTACGTTGTGCAGCAAATCGCTCCGGCAGATGAGCATAGTTAAATACTGATACCCGGTCCGGGCCGAGTTCAATCAGCTGCGCTATGGTGTCACGATAGGATGCAACGCTCTGATGTGGCAGGCCGTAGATCATATCCATATTGATGGACTTAAAACCCAGCTCGCGAGCCTGTTTGAGCAAAGACAGTACTTCGTCAACCTGCTGCGGGCGATTCACGGCAGCCTGCACCTGATCATTAAAATCCTGTACCCCGAATGATACTCGGTTAAAGCCGAGCGTTTTTAACGCTGGCAGCATGTCGTCGGCCAGCGATCTTGGGTCTACTTCGATGCCGCGCTGGGCATCCGGTGTAAAGTTAAAGTGCTTCTCCAGCATGGCGACCAGACGGGTCATTTGTGCTGTGGTCAGAAAGGTTGGTGTGCCGCCACCGAGATGCAGCTGCTCCACTTGGTAGTCTTTAAACAGAGGCGCCTGAGCGACGATTTCCAGCTCCAGATGATCAAGATAGACATCCGCCTTAGACTGATGGCGGGTGATTATCTTATTGCAGCCACAGTAATAGCAAAGCTGGTGACAAAACGGAATATGGATGTATAACGACAGCGCCCGGCTCTGCGAGTGGGCAATGGCGTCCATCAGGTCGTCCTGTGCGTAGCCCGACTCCAGCGACAGGGCCGTGGGATAAGACGTATATCTGGGGCCCGAGATATTGTACTTGTTGATAAGGGAGTCATCCCATTGAGGTAATTTAATCACGATCGCACTCTCTTTGCTATTGAGAAGGCCAGTGTAAGCAAAGTTGTGCTGTGAGGCGTTGATCTAAAGCAAAAGGAAGCGCGGCGCGGGGCCGAAACACCCGCGCAAAGCGCATTAGAGCCTGAACTGATCGATCAGCGTATTGAGCTCTCTGGCGACTTTGCTCAATGCTTTGGCATCCTGTGAAACCTGTAGCGCGCCTTGCGCGGTTTCCGCGGCACTTTCACTGATGTTGGTAACACTTTCTGAGATTTGCAGGGACACCGTATTTTGCTCCTCCGATGCACTGGCAATTTGCAGGTTCATGTCGCGAATGGTACTGATTGAGCTGCAAATGGCCTGTAAGGTCGCGCCAGCATGCTCTGTTTGCTCCGCAGAATGCTCTGCATGGTCGACATTGCGATGCATATGCTCGACTGAGCGTTTGGCCTCGCTTTGCAGTCGCGAAATCATCGTCTGGATCTCTTCCGTGCTTTGCTGGGTGCGACTGGCCAGGCTACGTACTTCATCGGCCACCACGGCAAACCCGCGGCCCTGCTCACCGGCTCGTGCCGCTTCAATCGCGGCGTTCAGTGCCAGCAGGTTGGTTTGATCGGCAATGCTGCGGATCACGTCTAAAATGGAGCCCACCGACTCGGTTTCGCTTTCCAGTTGGGTAATGGATTCACTGACCTGCTGAATGCTGCCAACCAGCTCACTCATGGCCTCACGGGAAGCTTGTACCACCTGGATCCCAGTCTGTGATTGTTGATCGGCGTCGGTGGCCGCATCGGCGGCAAGCTGGGCGCTTTGGGTAATTTCCTGAACCGTGGCACTCATTTGCTGCATGGCGGTGGCGCTTTGGGTTAACTGGTCCTGTTGCTGATCGGTTTCACTTTTGGTTTGCTCTGTGACGGTGATCATGGTGCCTGAGGTATCGTTCAGCGTGGCCGTTGCCGCTTTGATCTTGCCTACTATATCGCGCAGGGTTATGGTCATTTCTGACATCGCCCGGTAGATACCTGTGGTATTGGTGGTCGCAAACTGATAACTGAGGTCGCCCTTGGCGATGGCCTTGGCCAGCGCTTCTATCTCTCTGGGTTCACCGCCTATGGGATCACGCAGTAGCTTACTAACATACCCGCTCAGGAAGAGACCGGCACACACCACTAACACCGAGACGATAGAAACCCACAGCACCGCCCGTTCGCTGGCCTGTTGTGCCTGGGGCCCCAGCTTATCCTGGCGTGCTTTTATATCCAGTTTAATATCTTCAAGGGTATTGGCGACTTTTGGGCCCAGTACGTTAAGGCGTTGTTCAATCAACTGATTGCGCTGTGAAATAGTCTGATTAACGGCCTTCACGCCACTTAGATAGTCCAGTTTGTTTTGTAAAAAGCGCGCCAGCAAGCCTTGTGCGGGTTGCCAGGCAAAGGCACCGGCCTGCTCATCAAGCAAGATAGCCAGCTTACTAAACTCAGTTACGGCACGCTGATAGTCTTCAGCGGCATTGGTGACCAAAAACTTGGTGACAAACAGGCGTCCCAGCATCAGGGTTTCTTCGAGCTTAGCTGCGGCATATAAAGCTTTGCTGTCATCACGCTGATAGGCGGTGTCCACCACTTCACTCAGTAAGGTACGCATTTTGGCCCCGTTAACATCCAGCTGATTGGTCACAATGTCATCACGGCGGGCATACAGTTGCACAATTTGCTCAAAGGCGGCGCGGTACTGCTCAATTTCGTCAGCACTGGTACTGAGCTGAGCGCGATACTGCGGATCGTCTATGCTGCTCCGGGCCTGGCTCATTAAGTCGCTGAGCAGCGCAAAGCGCTCATTGAATCCGGCGATGTTGGCCGCATTTTGCTCTTTGAGGTATTTCAGGGCGTTGAGGCGCACTAGCAACAGGTTTGCCTGAACGCGGCCTTCCAGGTTGCCATTGCGGGCCAGAGTACGATACTCAACAAAGTTGTTATAGCCCGAGCTTAGGCCGAGATAGGCCACCACAGAAACGATAGCCATCAGGGCAATGAGCACACCGAATGAGTACGCAAGCAGCTGCGTTAGTTTGAGGTTTTTAAACATAATTAAGCACGATTTTGCAAAGAGTCACCCTTTAAGTGATCGTCTGCAATGGTGCATTAGTCAAGTTTTGGCAAGAGACTGGTAGTAAAAGAAATAAGAAAAAAGTGCTAGCCCGGTGATCGGGCTAGCCACGTACTATTATAATTTGAATTGGTTTACTGTGTTGTTCAGGGCCTTGGCCAGACTGTTCAGATCCCGAGCTTCATCCGCCAATAAGTGGGCATGGTTGGCGGTACTGTTAACCAGATCGTTAATGGCATTCAGACTGTTATTGATGTCTTCCGCGACCACCGTTTGCTCTTCCGTCGAGGTGGCTATCTGATGGCTCTGATCCTGAACTGTGCTAACCGACTCCGTGATGTTGCGCAGCGCATCCAGCACTTCCTGGGTCTGTTCAACGGAGCCTTCAGCCCGCTCCTGGCCCTGCTGCATCATCACCGATGCCTGCTGCGCAATTTGTTGCAGACGCGAGATCATATTGCGAATATCATCGGTTGACTCTTGCGTACGACTGGCCAGGCTACGCACTTCGTCAGCAACCACCGCGAAACCACGACCCTGCTCACCGGCGCGCGCGGCTTCAATTGCTGCATTCAGTGCCAGCAGGTTAGTTTGCTCTGCAATGCCATTGATCACATCAATCACGGCACCTATGTTACTGGTTTCCTGCTCCAGGCCTGCCACAACTTTAGCTGCTTCACCGATATGGCTGGCAAGTTCAGTCATGACTTCCTGCGCCTGACCGGAACGGGCTGCACCGTCATTGGTCATGCTTTGCACCAGATCCGCGGCACGATTGGTTTCATGGGCATTACGAGAAATTTCCGTGACTGTGGCGGCCATCTCGGTTACGGCGGCACTGACACTGTCGACCTGCTCTTTCTCTTGTTGGATCTCATTATTGGTGTTGGTCGATACATCCTGTAGCTGCGCTGCGGCACCACTGAGCTGTTGCGCCTGCGCGGCGGTATCGAGCATCATGCTGCGTAGCTTGTCGATAAAGGTGTTCATATGATGCGCCAGCTGGCCGACTTCATCCTGACTGGTGATGTCGATACGGCGGGTCAGATCACCTTCGCCCGATGCAATATCGCGCATGGTGTTGGTCAGTGTCGTGATAGGGGCTGCTATCATGTGCGTGGCCCATAAAATCATCGCAACAATAATGGCCAGGATAAGGACCACCGCTGTCACGGTACTCATTACGGCTTCGTTAACCGGCTCTTCTATCAGGCTAACGGGGATCAGCAAGCCCAGATGCCAGTCCAGGATAGGCTTATCCAGCTTCACATTATTGAAGACCACATAGTAATCCACGCCTTTGAGCGTGACCTTGGCCGCGCCTGCACCGTCTGCACGCATTGCCCGATTAAGCTCAGCAAAGCCCTGGGTGTCGGCAAATTGCCTTTCCAGTGCTTCCAGGCCTTCTTTGCCGTTGGGGCCTTCATCTGTGATAGACAGTTGATGACCTGTTCGCTTGGACAAATGCACGACCTTATAATTGTGGTCGAGCAAGAAGCCATAGCCCTGACCATCGAACTGGATCTGCTCGACCAGCTCACTGATCTTATTGATCTGCAGGTCAACCCCGCCAACGGCAACGAGCTCGCGTTGAGCATTGTAAACGGGCTGCTGCACCACCGCAGAAACCGCACCAGTATTGATATCAACAGACACCGCACCGACGTATAAGCCACCATGGCTCAGCGCATCCTGCCACCAGGGGCGCTTATAAGAGTAATAAGGACGACCGTCTGAATAGTTAGAGGTACGCTCATTTTCTTTGAAGTATTCACCAGTGCGGGCCGAGGCCATAAAGGCGGACAGAATGTTTTCATCGCTGGCAGAGATCCGGATAAAGTCCTGATTCACTTCCTGGTAGCCCAGGTCGGCACTCAGCGGTTTTTCCCGCTGGGTATAGTCGTCAAACCAGTTGACGTTATGCGGGTTGGTTACAAAGGTCTCTACTATGGCACCGTAACGAGAAAAGAAAGATTCCATGGAGAGCTTTTCAGCATATAAGTGGCTCTGCGCTTCGCGTTCAATCCCTTCCCGGGAAAGCTGGGCAATGTGGTTAACGAAATACCCTGATGCAGCAACCAGTAAAATTGAAATGGTACCGCCAATTAAAAAGAGGATTTTTTTTCGAAGAGATAAATTTTCTAACATGCGTTTTTTCTTTTTCTTGGGATCAGGCAAGCCTCAATCAAACCATATCTTGTACAATAAGGCCACAAATTACGGTGGTTGATTGATAACACTTGACGAATAATCTTTACATCCATAATCGGCATTAGGGACAGATACTTTAACTTTTAGCAATAAATCAGCCGTTTTTCTTATCGCTTTGAAAGTCATGGGCTATTGCCAGTGCATGCCGGGCTGTAGCATCATGCGCACAGCGCGTAAAACCACAGGAAAATGATATGCACAATAAACTCGTTGTGGCCGGGGCCGGCTGGCTGGGTATGCCGGTTGCTCAAGCGGCCGTGGCTCAGGGTTGGCAGGTACAGGCAACCCGGCGACAACCGCACGATGATGAGCTATCCCGGCAGCTGGTACATGACGGTAAAACACTTGTCCATAATGTGTCGCTGCAGCAGGCTTTTTGGCTTTGTGCCATGCCACCGGGTGCACGGCGTGAAGACAGTAATTACCTGGAGACGTTAGAAGCAACATTAGCCTTGGCCACCGAGTTACAGATGAGCGGATTTTTGCTGTGCTCCAGTACCGGCGTATATGCCGATGCAGATGGGCACTACACCGAGCAGGGGGCGCTGGCAGCAACCGATTCACGACGTCAGCGCATTTTGCAGCAGGCTGAGCAATTAGTGTTGTCCCATGGCGGCAAAGTGCTCAGGCTTGCGGGTTTAGTTGGGCCAGGGCGAGAGCCGGGGCAGTTTATTGCGGGCAAAGCATTGCGCAGCTCAGCGCAGGAGCGAGTCAATATGGTGCATCGTGATGATGTGGTTGCGGCCATTATGTGCGTCATGAGCCAGTGGCCTCAGGCCAGAGCCGTTTATAACATTTGCTCACCAGCACATCCGCATAAGCGGGATTACTATCAGGCACATTGTGCCCTGGCCGGCACAGTGCCGCCGAGTTTTGCCAGCGACGACAGCAAGGCGCGGATCATTGATGGCTCAGCCATCGAAGCGCTTGGCTTTAGCTATCAACACGCCATCTGAGGTTCGTTATTTTTTGAAGGTCAGGTGACCGCCCAGGCGATATTTGCTGCCCGGTGAAATCAGCCGGGCAAAACTGACAATTCCCCCTTGCGACCAGGTTCTGCGGATCAATTGCAGACAGGGCTCTTCATGAAACATGTTCAGCCACTGACAAATATCGGGGCCGGGCATAATGGCTTCTACGGTATGGCGCGCCTCGGTCAGCGGGGCAATCTGGATCAGATATTCATGAGGGGTGATCCCGGTGAAGTCCTGCTGCAGATAACCCGGGGCCAACTGCGGGTTTACAAAACGCTCTTCAACCTGCAAAGGCTGCTCGTTCTCGTGATGCACCAGCACGCTGCGATACACCTGACTGTCGACTTCAACACCCAGCGCAATGGCGATTGGCGCAATGGCAGCGATGGATTCCAGCGACAGCACCACGCAGGTGTAATGCCCCCCGCGTTCTTTGACTTCGTCGGCGATATTGCGGATCTCCAGCAATGACGACTGGGATTTGAACCGTGCGACAAAGGTGCCCAGCCCCTGACTGCGGGTCAGGATCCCGGCATCGGTCAGCTCACTGAGTGCGCGCCTGGCAGTCATGCGACTGACCCTGAACTGGGCAGAGAGGGCGTTCTCAGAGGGAACCCGCTGATCTTCCTGCCAGGCACCACTGCGGATCTGTGCAATGATATGTTGTTTTATTTGTGCAAATTTGGGTTGCGTTGTCACAATCTCATGCCATGGTTAGTAAAGAAAAACCGACTCGGGTGTCAGGCTGAGCGAACATAGCTCACTGATAAACATGGCACACCTCTATTGTATATACAAGCTTTCTTGCTACACTCAAACCAGCAAGTTAGAGATGAGGAATTGCGTGGTGATGGTAGTAGATTTAGTGGTGCTGGATGTTAATCTGGCGACAATGGACCCGGAGATTGAGCGTCCTTATGGTGCCATTGAGCAAGGGGCTATAATGGTGAAAGATGGGCTGATCTGTTGGCTGGGTGCGCAGTCGGAACTCCCGGAATTTGATCCGGTGACCACGCCGACTATCTCGGCAAAAGGCGCCTGGATGACACCGGGTCTGATCGATTGCCACACCCATATTTTATTTGCCGGCTCACGGGCCCAGGAATTTGAACAGCGTCTTAATGGTGTGTCCTATCAAGAGATCGCGCAGCAGGGCGGGGGGATTGCGACAACCATGAAAGCAACCCGCGCGGCGGATCATGAGCACCTGTTTGTGGTTGGTAAAACGCGACTGAATGCGTTACTCAGCGAAGGGGTGACCACAGTTGAAAGTAAGTCCGGCTATGGTCTGGATTGCGACAGCGAGATCAAGCTGCTGGAAGTCAACCGCATGCTCGATGAGCATCATCCCATCAGTGTACAAAGCACCTTCCTGGGGGCGCACGCGCTACCGCCGGAGTATCGCGATGATGCCGATGGCTACATTGAACTGGTTTGTGAGCAAATGCTGCCTCAGGTAGCTGAGCGCTCACTGGCCGATGCGGTCGATGCATTTTGCGAAAACGTGGGCTTTAGTAACGAACAAACGCGCCGCGTGTTTGCCAGGGCAACTGAGCTTGGTCTAAAAGTGAAGTGTCACGCCGAGCAGTTGTCTAATCAGCATGGCAGTGAGCTGGTGGCTGAATTTAATGGTCTGTCCGCCGATCACATTGAATACCTCGACGAAGCCGGTGTTAAAGCCATGGCCAAAGCGGGTACGGTCGGCGTGGTGCTGCCGGGGGCGTTTTACTTTTTACGTGAAACCCAGCAGCCACCGATTGATTTGCTGCGTCAGCATAATGTGCCGATTGCCCTGGCCAGCGACTTTAACCCCGGAACGGCACCACTGTGCTCCTTACGCCTGATGCTGAATATGGCGTGTACTTTGTTCCGTATGACACCGGAAGAAGCATTACTGGGTGTCACACGCCATGGTGCTAAAGCGCTGGGTTTGTCAGACAGGGGCATGCTAAAAGTGGGCATGCGTGCCGATATGGTGCTGTGGCAGGTCGGTCATCCGGCTGAACTCAGTTATCAGTTTGGCGTAAATGACCTGTTAAATACCTGGATTTCGGGTAAACTTGTGCAATAGTAAGAATTTTGCAATGGCCTGTTGATGACAAAAAAATTGCTGCTAAAACAGAGTTTTCACAGCATTCTGATGCTGCTGGCATGCTGTCACCCTGGGGTTATGGCCGCAACGGTCAGTATGTCGGTAGCGTCATTCTGGCAGGCCTCAGATGTTCAGTCTCCCCTGCTAATGGCTTTTATGGCAGGGGCCTTGCTCAGTGCCAGCATTGGCGCTATCAGTGTCAGTCAGCAGCCATTGCACCGACTGATTTATGCGACCACCACGGCGGTGGTCTTGGCCTATCTGGCCAATTCTGCAGTGTATTTTGCTTGTTTACTCATCCCGCTGTTACTCTTGCAAGTGTGGTTGGCCCTGCGCACCAAACAACGGCGTTTTCAGCTGATTGCGAGCCTTAGCCTGGGTGGTGCCGTGTTGGCGCTGGGTGGTGCACTGTACTGGGGGTTGTCGCCGGGTCTGGTCGTGGCGGCCCTGCTGCCCGTGTTCTTTGCTGAGCTAATGATGCCCAGAGCAGCAACTGAGTCGGCGCAACAGCCCAGTACAGATGAAAGCAAAACCGCGGATATTCTCGAATTACCCGATCGGGCCGGGTTTCGCACTGCGTTTTATGATTTCCGTCAGCGCGACCCCAGTGCGGCCATGCTGGTGATGATCCGTCTGGAAGGGTTTCAGCAGGTGAATTTTCATCTCGGTCGCGAGTTTGGCGACCTGTTACTGGCCCAGTCGGCCAATCGCATTAAACAACATTTGCAGCATCCGGATGTCATGCCAATCCCATTGGGTAACGATGTATCGCGGCTGGCGCATTTAGGCGGGCTGCATTTTGTCTTTGTCTGCAGTCTCGTCAATCAGCACCATTTGCATGAGCAGATGGTCAATGAAATCATAGAAAGCACGTTAAAACCCTTCAACGTAGGCAACTGCACCATCGAGGTCAAAGCGCGTGCCAGTTATGTCAATTGCGATGAAGAGCAGGGGCAGTTTGAGAACTTATTAACCTGCGCATTTCTGGCGCTGGATAGTCAACCCGACAGCCCTATCGCGCCATACCAGCAACAAATGCAAATCAATCGTCTGGAGCAACAAGCCCGGCTGGCTGAGCTGGCACACATCGACTTCAGAAAAGAGCTGGAGCTGTACTTTCAGCCCGTGGTGCGCAATGAAGACGGTGATATTGAATTTCTGGAGTTGCTGCTGCGCTGGCAGCACCCTAAACAAGGGATCCTGGCGGCAGGCAAATTTATTGAAGACATTCGTATCGCCGGCCTGGCTTTACCGGTTGCACAGTATGTGATTGAGCGAGCTGCCGAAATTGCCTTGGCACTGCGCATGGAAGGGATTGCGATGCCGCTGAGTCTGAACCTGTTTGGCTCGGAAATGCTCCATGAGGAATTCATCGAGTTTATCGATCACGTGCTGGTGGAGCATCAGCTAAAGCCAGGGGACTTGATCATAGAGTGTCCCTCCAGTTTGTTTACCAGCCTAGACCCTCAGGGCATTGCCATGGTGTCGCGGTTACGCTCTATGGGGCTGCGCTTATGCATAGACAGCTTTGGCGAAACCCCGGTTACCTTGTCTAAGCTGCCTCAGCTGACCGTCGATTACGTCAAACTGGGCCGCTCATTAACCTCTGATCATGGTAATCAGGGGTCGTTCAAAAGTGTGGTTCGTGGGATTGTCGAAATGCAGCAGATCCAGGCCTGCAAAGTGATCTGTGAGGGGGTGGAATCGCCGGAGCAGCTGCAATTTGTGAAAAGTCTCAACACCTTTGCGGCGCAGGGCTATTACTTTGCCAGACCCCTGAGCAGTGTGGGCATGATCAGCTGGCTGAAGCAATGGCGTTGGGAGCATCCGGAAGATGCCTCTGTTTCGCCTCAGCCAGACTCACATTAAACGCCTGGCTTACGCGCCTGTAAGTAGCTGCATACCAAAGAAGCCAATACCTGACCGGCATCGCTCAGCCCTTGCTGCAAGCCTTGTGGGTGGTGCTCCGGAGCCGCTTCACACAGGTGTAAATAGCGGGCGTGCTCCTGGCGGGCGGCCAGGTGAACAAAATGCTCCGCATCATTGGCCGTAAAGCCACAGTTGGTATAGGCGCTGACTGGCATCCCGGAGATGGCATCGACATCGACTTCTATCCCCAGTGGTGCTTGTCCGGCAAAACGCCCCAGGCCAGTATTGCAGGCCTCCGTCAGGGTCAGCATACGGCGTACCAGAATATCCTGGTAACTGCTGTAGCTGAATCCGGCCTGGTCTAATGCGCTGATAATAGTGTGGTTGTTTTTCTGTTCATGCATGCCGACCACATGGTAATCCGCCAGATAACCTTGCTCATAGGCATAGCTAAAACCATTACCAGAATGGCGTCCTTCCAGCGCGCGAAAATCGGCATGGGGATCGAAATTGATGGCGTGGCAGGCCTGCTGAGTGCTCTGAGATAACGCCTGTAGCAGGCCAAAGCAATTGTTGTGGCCACCCCCTATCACTATGGGTGCCAGCCCGGCATCAAAGACAGCCCGCATCACCGTGCTTACGCGCTCATCAAGCCGACCGTTCAGCTCACGTAACTGGGCTAGCTGTGTCGGGTCACGATTGTCCAGGTCCGCGCCTTGTTGTTGCAGATCATCACAGCGCACCTCGCCCAGCAGCAAAACATCGTCCGGGGTTAAAAAGCGATTACAGGGCAGGTTCAAGAAGCGCTGTAAAAATGCTTGCCAGCCCAGGTGAGCGCCACCCCGGCCACAGTTAGCCCGCGGGCCCAGATCTTCATTGATGGCTACCAGGACGTACTTAATGCCAAACTGAGCAGCATCGCGCAGCGCCTGCGTTAGGTCGTCTTTGGGTTGCAAAAAAGCCAGGGTTTGCCAGAAGCGTTGTTCGTTTTCACGGCTGGCGCAGTAAGCGGCAATGTCCGCCTCGGTATAAATATGAAGCCAGTGGTTACTCATAATTCAGGTCGATCTATGGAGTTGAACCGGGTAAAGGTGGACTCTACCCGGAGAATTAACAAGGTGGTTGCTGTGTTAGTCGCCCTGTTCGTCGTCGACTTCCAGTAGCAGCTCTTCAGCAGAGATAATGATGCCGGTGGCATCGGCATACAGGTAATCGTCGTCGTAGAAAGACACGCCGGCAAAGTTGACAGGAATGCCCTGCTCACCACTGCCATGGCTGTCTGCCGCGACCGGAATAGAGGCAATCGCCTGGATGCCAAGATCACACTCTTCCAATTCTTCGACATGGCGCACTGCACCATAAACGACAATGCCCTGCCAGTTATTCTCGATGGCCAGTTCAGCCAGCTCGATATCGATGAGTGCGCGGCGCGTTGAACCGCCGCCGTCGACCAATAAAACTTGGCCAGTCCCATCCTGCTGCAATACCTGGTTGATCAGCTCATTATTTTCAAAGCACTTAAGCGTTTTGATCCGCCCGCTAAAGGCGCTTTGACCGCCAAAATTGATAAACATTGGCTCTAATACATCAACGGCATCGGCAAAATGGTCACATAAATCGGAAGTGCTGTAATCCATACGGGCGTCCTCGAAAATAACTGAATTCACGGTCCAGTATACTCCCATTATGTAGGGGCGCAATGCTTTGAATCAACATACATAATTGTGTCACAAAATTGTCGTGGCAGTGTTATTTAGCTCTTCTATGCTGAAATTGTGAACAAATGTAAGCATGAACTATGAAAACACAGATCATCAAACTCGATACGGCGCTTTATTTTGCCCTTTATAAACCCGAGTGTAAGCCCTGGTTCAAAATGGTGATGTTGGCACTGTCGAAAAGCGGCAATGGTGGGCTTTATGTGGTACTGGGTATCCTGAGTGCACTGTTTATGGACTCGGTCGGGCAGCAGTTTGCCTTGTGTGCTGTGGTTGCGTTTGCCATTGAGCGGCCACTCTACCTTTATTTGAAGAACCGTATCGCCAGGGTTCGGCCCTGTGATTGCCTTGCTGTTAAAGCCATGCTTACACCGAGTGATAAATTTAGCATGCCGTCCGGACACAGTGCGGGTGCCTGGTTATATGCGACCTGTCTGATGGAGCATTTTCCGGCACTGGCGTTGCCCTTGATGCTGTGGGCATCAGGTGTGTCGTTGTCGAGGATCGTAGTCGGTGTGCATTATCCAATTGATGTCATTCTGGGGGCGATGATAGGCAGCGGATGTGCTTTGCTGGCAATAGGAGTGGTAGGGGAATTATGAAGATTTTATATGGCGTACAAGGAACTGGTAATGGTCATATCACCCGTGCCCGGGTGATGGCAGAGTGCTTTACACGTTTGGGTATTGATGTTGATTACCTGTTTTCCGGTCGTCCGGACGAGCGTTATTTTGATATGTCGGTGTTCGGGGACTATCAAACCCGGCGCGGGATCAGCTTTGCGACCCGACATGGGCGGTTAAATTATCAGGGCACGCTGCAGCAGTTGCGCGTTGGTCGGTTTATTCAAGATGTACGACGCTTCGATATGCGTGGCTACGACATGGTATTCAATGACTTTGAACCGATCACGGCATGGGCCGCGCGCCGTGCTAAAGTGCCGGTCGTTGCCATGAGTCACCAAAGTGCCTTTTTGTCACCGCAGGTGCCGATATTTGGTGGCAACTTTTTGCTGCGCTCATTGATCCGCTGGTTTGCACCCGCTGATATTCATCTGGGTGTGCACTGGCAACCGTTTGCAGAAAACATAGTGCCGCCTTTTATCCCTTACCAGCCTGGTGACTTTGGTAATCAGTCGATTGCAAACAAAGTGCTGGTGTACCTGCCATTTGAAGACTTGTCACACATAGTGGAGTTGCTGAAAGACTTTCCGGATAAGGAGTTCTACTGCTATCACCCGGATGCCAAAGATACTTCACTCAATCATATTCACCTGCGTGCCCCTTCGCGCGAAGGGTTTATTGCCGATCTTGCTAATGCGTCGGGGGTGGTGGCCAATGCCGGGTTTGAACTATCCAGTGAGGCGCTCAAGTTTGGCAAAAAACTCTTGCTTAAGCCTTTGCAGGGGCAGTTTGAGCAGCAGAGTAATGCCATGACTTTACAAAACTTGGGACTGGCCCAGGTGATGAATTACCTCAACTCCGAAGCACTGGATGAATGGCTGGAGTTACCTGCCGGACAGCAAATTAATTTTCCCAGCGATGCGACTCCGTTAGCTTTGTGGCTAACAAAGGGACAGTGGGGTAATGTCAGTGAGCTACATGATACACTTTGGCAGGCGGTGCTCAATAAAGCACCAAGGGCCGCTTAATTAATGCGCGATTAGTAATAAAGTCGTGCAAAATTGACAAATAGTGCGCGGCGTTGCTGACGGAATAATCTATACTTATTGCAGGTCTTGTAATAATTGGGTAACCGTATGGCATTTCTGGAAAATCTGACCATTAAGCGGCGCTTGCAGTTGAATGCGCTGGTAGTGGGTGTGGCTTTAGTCGTTATGCTGGCAGTGATCATGATCGAAGCCAGTACCATGCGCAAGCTGAATGAAACCATTCAGTACGCGGAGGAGCTGGATATTCATGAGCTCTCCATGCGCAAACACGAGAAGAACTTTTTGTTCTACAAAGATACTGAGGCACTAGATCTATATGCCAGGGACTACAGTGAGCTGCAACGTAAAGCAGGTCTGCTGGACGAGATATTTGCTGAGTTCGATATTGACGATAGTAACTTACGTGAGTTTGAACGCCTTGCGCAAACCTATGTAGACGACTTTAACAACGTCGTTGATTTGCAAAAAACCATCGGCCTGCATCCAAAAGACGGGCTGTATGGCGCGCTGCGTAGTGCCGTTCATGAAGTCGAAACTATGCTGAAGCAGCAAGAGCGTGACGACCTGCTGGTCAGTATGCTGATGCTCAGACGGGCAGAAAAAGACTTTATGTTACGGCTGGATTTAAAGTACCTCAAGCGGTTTGATGATCAAATCAGCAAGTTTGAAGGTCAGGTAAAAGCCGCGGGTTTTGATGCGCAGTATGAGCGCCAGATCCAGACGCTGATCAAGCAATATCAGACTCGCTTCAGAAATCTGGTAGACGCACAGACCAAGCTGGGCCTGGACCTGAACAGTGGCGCTTTGGGCAGCATGAAGCAAAGCGTGGAACAAAGCGATGCGGTGGTAAGCAGGATTGTTGAGCAAGCCAAACAAGAGGTTGCCAATAATGCCCGGATGGCACAAACGGCCGCACTGATCATCTTTGTGGTGGCATCGGTACTGGTGATGGTTTTGGTTTTGTCGACCAGTCGGTCGATTATTGGTCCGGTTGAGCGGGTTTATCAGACAATAGAGCGGATCCGTCGCGAGAACAACTTGCGTATTCCGATTGAGCAGACGGGTAATGACGAAATCACCCTGATGACCAAAGACTTTAATAGCCTGATTGGCGACTTCAAAGAGCTGATTGGCGATGTAAACAATGCGCTGGCGATCATCAATGACGCAACTCATCACTTGTCAGATACCACGGCACAAACCAGTGCCGGTATGACTGAGCAGCTTCATGAAGCCGATATGGTGGCAACGGCGGCAACTGAAATGCAGGCCACCATTCAGGATATTTCGCACAATACCGAAGCGGCGGCGGAAAAAGCCGAGTCTACCAATAAGAATGCTCAGCTGGGCCGCACTGAGGTGACCTCAACCATTGAGCACATCATGCAGCTGTCTGAGTCTTTGGGTGGGGCATCCGACGTGGTAGGACAGTTGGAGCGAGATGGTGAAACCATTGGCTCAGTCCTCGATGTGATCCGGGGCATTGCCGAGCAAACCAACCTGCTGGCGCTGAATGCGGCTATTGAGGCTGCCCGTGCTGGTGAGCAAGGGCGAGGCTTTGCGGTGGTGGCAGACGAAGTCCGCTCGCTGGCGCAGCGCACCCAGGATTCGACTCAGGAAATCGAAAGCATTATTTCGACCTTGCAGCAGCGCACCCGCGAAGTGGTGAATATCATGGAGCAGTGCCGTGAGCAGGGTAACGAAAGTGTGGCACAGGCAGAGCGTGCCGGTAATCTGCTGGGGATGATCACCGAAGATGTGCAGACCATTATGGAAATGAGTACGCATATTGCCACTGCCATTGATGAGCAAAAACAGGTGGCCTCAGAAGTGAACAAGAATGTGGTTAAGATCCGTGATATTGCACAGGTGGCGTCGGAGCATGCCAGCAGTAATGCGCAAAGCAGTGAGGAACTGTCCGAGCAAGCGCGTAACTTGTACGAGTCGGTAGAAAAATACCAGGTGTAGTGGCGCTATGCCAGGCAAAAGAAAAGGCGACCTCGGTCGCCTTTTTTGTGTCTGGAATGCCCTTATGGCATGAACTTGATCGGCACATCGTGCTTTGCCGACACCCGCTGCTGATAGTCTTGCCACAGTGTCTCGTGTTGTTCGCACAGCTTTCTCAGGTATTGCCAGCTGAACAACCCGGAGTTGTGGCCGTCATCAAATACCAGCCTGACCGCGTAATGGCCGACCGGCTCAATCTGACTGATGGTTACATCCTGCTTGTTGAGCACCAGTTGCTGCTGAGCGGGGCCATGCCCCTGCACCTCGGCAGAGGGTGAATGAACACGCAAAAACTCGGCGCTGAGCGAATGGCTCAGGCCATCATCAAAGTGCACATCGAGTGTTTTTTGCACCTTGTGGTAATGCAGTTTAGTTACTTGATACATAGGCATAAAAAAGCCCGATCCAGGACCGGGCGGTTATCCATTAAAGAATAAAGCGGCTCAGGTCTTCGTCCTGGACCAGCATATCTAAATGCTTGTCGACATACGCGGCGTCGATAGTCAGCGATTCTCCGGCTTTGTCGGATGCGTCGAATGAAATTTCTTCCATCAGCTTTTCCATCACGGTATGCAGACGACGGGCACCGATGTTTTCGGTTTTCTCATTGACCTGCCAGGCAGCCTGAGCAATGCGTTCAATCGCATCATCACTGAATTCGATGCTGACACTTTCTGTGTTCAACAGCGCCTGTTGTTGCTCGGTTAAAGAGGCATGAGGTTCTGTCAGAATACGTTTAAAGTCTTTCGCCGTCAGTGCTTCTAATTCAACGCGAATAGGTAAGCGGCCTTGCAGCTCAGGAATAAGATCAGAAGGCTTAGCCATCTGGAACGCACCTGAAGCAATAAACAGAATGTGATCGGTTTTGACCATACCATGTTTAGTGCTGACGGTAGAGCCTTCAATCAGTGGCAGTAAGTCGCGTTGTACGCCTTCGCGGCTGACATCCGGACCTGACGCTTCGCCACGCTTACAGATCTTATCGATTTCATCGACGAACACGATGCCATTTTGCTCAACGGCAAAAATCGCCTGCTCTTTGAGCTCTTCCGGGTTGACCAGCTTAGCGGCTTCTTCTTCGACCAAGAGCTTGAAGGCTTCTTTGATCTTCAGTTTACGGCTTTTCTTCTTGTCGCCAGACAGATTCTGGAACATGCCCTGCAACTGATTGGTCATCTCTTCCATGCCTGGCGGCGCCATGATCTCTACCTGAGGCGCTGTTTCTGCGATATCGATGTCGATTTCTTTGTCATCCAGCTGGCCTTCGCGTAGCTTTTTACGAAATACCTGACGCGTAGAGCTGTTATCGCTTTGCTGAGTTTCACCCCAGGCGTCTTTCGCCGGTGGCAGCAGGGCATCCAAAATGCGCTCTTCCGCGGCTTCTTCAGCGCGGTGCTTGTGCTTTTTGGTTTGCTGCTCGCGGGTCATTTTAAATGACACTTCCACCAGATCACGGATAATGGTCTCGACCTCTTTGCCGACATAACCCACTTCGGTGAACTTAGTGGCTTCTACTTTGATAAACGGTGCGTTCGCCAGCTTAGCCAGGCGACGGGCAATTTCAGTTTTACCAACACCCGTTGGGCCGATCATCAGGATATTCTTTGGCGTCACTTCACTGCGCAGCTCTTCAGGCAGCTGCATGCGGCGCCAGCGGTTTCTCAGTGCAATGGCGACGGCTTTTTTCGCGTTGTCCTGACCAATAATGTGTTGGTCCAGCTCATGGACGATTTCTCTTGGGGTCATTGCTGTCATGGCAATTCCTATTACAATTCTTCGATGGTTTGGAAATTGTTGGTAAAGACGCAGATATCTCCTGCGATTGTCAGGCTCTTTTCCACAATTTCACGGGCACTCAGGTCGGTGTTTTCAATCAGCGCAGTGGCTGCGGCCTGGGCAAAGTTACCGCCACTGCCGATGGCAATGAGGTCATGCTCAGGTTGCACTACGTCACCGTTACCTGTGATGATCAATGACGCGGTTTCGTCTGCAACGGCCAGCAAGGCTTCTAATTTGCGCAGCGCTCTGTCGGTGCGCCAGTCTTTTGCCATTTCAACGGCCGCCCGGGTCAAATGGCCCTGGTGCATTTCCAGTTTGGTTTCAAAGCGTTCAAACAGGGTGAACGCATCGGCAGTGCCACCGGCAAAGCCTGCTAGTACTTTACCGTTGTAGAGGCGACGCACTTTTCTGGCGTTGCCTTTCATTACCGTATTGCCAAGAGAAACCTGGCCATCTCCGCCAATTACGACTTTGTCGCCTCGGCGAACACTCACGATAGTTGTCATAGTATTCCTTAATCAGGAGGCATCAGCCTCATCTGTAAACTCAATTAGGGTAGAGATAGGGACGATTTTACGAAGATCAAGTCCATTTCCAGATCCCGCAGCTGACGATATTTACTCGTTCCAGCTTGTTCTTATCGCTCTCGGCGCCGCGTTTGGTGTCGTAAGGACCCAGGCGGACCCGATACCAGACGCCGTTGGAGCCTTCGGTACGGCGGATCTCTGCGATAAGTCCGGCAAAGGCCATCTTGGCTTTCATTTGCTCGGCCTGTTTATAGGTTCTGAACGAGCCGCATTGCATCTGATAGGGGCCCTGGCTCTCGATTTTCTTGACCTCGACTTTAACCTCGTGATCTTTAATGTCTTTAATAAAATCCGGCGGACGAGGTAAATCTTTTTCGACTTTCGGTTGCTCAGCTTGCTTGGGAGCTGCCGGGTTGGTGGTTTGCACCTCAGGTTTGCCGTGTTGCGTGATGTACCACAGGCCATAACCAAAGGCACTGATCAGCACCAGCGTCAGCGCGGCAAAAAACTTGGGAAAGGGCTTGGCGGCCTTTCCTTTTGCGGCTTTTTTGCCGCCCGGTTTCTTATTTATATAGTCGTGTTGTGCCATAACGTATTTTTAATAGGTATCCATTGGGTCAACGTCAATACTCCAGCGCACCCGGTTGGCAAGTTTATGCTGACCGATATAGTCGGCCAGTTGCGCCAGGTATTGATGCAGTACTTTGCGCTGCGCTGCCTGAATATGTAATTGATATCGGTATTTACCGGCCAGGCGTTCCATCGGCGCGGGGATCGGTCCGAGCAATTGTATACCAGGGTAGGGGGTGGCTGGAACCAGATCCGATAAAAACGCCATTACCAGCTGCGAGTTGGTGGCTTCTGCACGGATCAGCGCCAGATGGCTATAAGGTGGCATCTGAGTTTCTTCGCGTTCGCGCAGTGCATAGCGGGCAAAATCCTGATAGCCATTATTCACCAGATCCTGTAGCAACGGGTGTTCCGGGAAATGGGTTTGCAAAAGTACCGTGCCCGCTTCGCCGCTGCGCCCGGCCCGCCCAGCCACCTGGGTTATCAGCTGGGCCATGTGTTCGGTGGCGCGAAAATCGCAGGAATACAAACCACTGTCGACGTCGAGGATCACCACCAGATTGACGTCGGCGAAGTGGTGGCCCTTGGCGAGCATCTGAGTGCCGATCAGCAGTCGGGCGCCTCCCTGATTAATTTCATCCAGTGCACTTTCGAGGCTGCCCTTGCGACGGGTAGAGTCGCGGTCAATGCGGTGCACGGGGAAGTCGGCAAATTGCTCGGATAAGAACTCTTCCAGCTGCTCTGTACCATACCCGGTTGGCATGATCTGGGTGCTGCCACAGTCGGGGCATTGCACAGGCACAAAGGCTTGCTCTGAGCAGTGGTGGCAGATCAGTCTGCGCAGTGATTTATGATAAGTGGCGCTGGTACTACAGCGGTCGCAATTGCTGAGCCAGCCGCACTCATGACAGATCAAAGTGGGGGCAAAACCGCGTCGGTTGAGAAACACCATAACCTGTTGTCCACGTGCCAGTGTGGCTGCAATGGCATCCAGGCTGGCTTTGGCAAATCCCCCCTGATCGGGTTGTCCTTTCATATCCACCAGTACGAAGCGGTTATCCTGCTGGGTTTGCGCCCGTTTTGTCAGTGGTAGCAACTGGTAGCGGTTTTGCAGTGCTTTGTGCAGGGTTTCCAGTGCCGGTGTGGCAGTACCGAGGATCAACGGAAACTGACCTTGCGCGGCACGATAGGCGGCCAGGTCACGGGCGTGATAGCGCAACCCGTCTTGCTGTTTAAACGAGCCATCATGTTCTTCATCAACCACTATCATACCCAGGGTCTGAAAGGGCAAAAAGATAGCAGAGCGGGTACCAATCACCAGCGCAGATTCTCCCTGCTCAGCTCGTCGCCAGGTGTGTAAGCGCTCATTGTCAGTCAGGTTGGAGTGCCAGAGATCAATCGGTAACCCTTCGAAGCGGCGTTTAAAGCGGTTCACCGTTTGTGGGGTCAGGCCAATTTCTGGCACCAGTACCAAGGCTTGTTTGCCGGCGGCTAAAATGGCCTCCAGGCTTTGCAGATAAACTTCGGTTTTACCACTGCCCGTGACGCCCTCGAGTAAGAAAGTGCGAAACCCGGCTTGACTGTTGATGGCACTGCAGGCGGTGGCCTGCTCAGGGTGAAGCCTGGGTTTACTGCCCAGTTGCAATGGCGCAGACTGCCAGTGGGTATCGGTGCGCAGCTCTTCCTGGATCAGTGCTTTTTCCAGTAAGGCCTTGATCTGTGCTTGTGAGAAGCCCAGTGTTTTCAGCTCACTGGCGGTGGCGTCGCCAGCATTGCGCAATTGTTCAAGCAGCGCCAGTTGCTTTTTGGCTCTGAGTTGAGTGGTTTCACGGCCGGCCTCTGTGAGGGTCAGCACCGGCACTTGTGTTTTATCAACCTGCTCACCTTCGCGCAGCGCACCAGGCAGGGCGGTAAACAGGGTTTCGCCTAGCGGATGACAGTAATATTGCGCGCTGAAGCGCAAAAAGCCGAGGTGCTCGGGTGATAACACGGGCGTGGTATCGAGCACCGACTCAAGCGCTTTTATTTTGTCCTCAGGCACGTCGCTGTGAGACTTCAGCGCCACTACGATGGCGATGCAGGCTCGGTTAGCGAATTTTACTCTTACCCGGCCACCCACACAGGGCTGTTGCTCTGGCTCCAGGCGGTAATCAAAGGTTCTGTGTAAAGGTACTTTTAAAGCGACTTCGGCGAAGCGCATGGAAACTCCGGCATCTGAATTTCAATGTTAAGGGCAGTTGTCTGAGTGCAGGTTGCGGTGCCACCAGACTATCTGCCCAGTATACCGTAACGGCATAATAATGTATGCGGGTGGTCAGTGAGTTTTGCTCCAGCTCGATATTTTGCGGGCACAGCGCGAAATTGCGCAAAAAATAGCAGTTATTTTGCATTTATTGCTTGTGGAACGCCCGGATTGACCCTAAAATACGCGTCCACAATTTTTGTATAACTACGTATGGTGCCAGACTTCGGGTTTGGAGAGCGATACGGCCTTAACTAGAGGTGTCCTATGAAAGAAGGTATTCATCCTAAGTACGAAACAATTTCAGCAACTTGTTCGTGCGGTAACAAATTCGAAACTCGTTCAACACTGTGTAAAGACATTCACCTGGACGTATGTTCTGCTTGTCACCCGTTCTACACTGGTAAGCAGAAGATCCTAGACACAGGTGGTCGTGTTGATCGCTTCAACAAGCGCTTTGGCGCGCTTAGCAGCAAGAAGTAAGTTTTACTTTTGCTGTAGAAAAAGCACCTTCGGGTGCTTTTTTCGTTTCTGCACACCTGTTTCTCAATTTAACTGTTTACCATCATTATGCCAAGTGGACGGATCAGTGCTATTTGGTTAGTAAAGTTTCCAGTTGCACGTCATTCAATTTTACCGGGAAAGTTACAACCGGGCTTGCTCGCGAGCGGTCTGTTACCACACAAATCACCATCCTCATCTGTGTGAATGGCCATATTCACTTGATTAATATGCATAGCTATATGCACTAAAATTCAACTTTTCACCGTTTTTTGGTCGTTAAATGTTGTGATTTTTAGCTTAAAATTCAACAAATGTCGTAAAGTGTATTTTACCTCGGGTTTTATTCATTTTATTTATACTCTGCATAAAAATGACGCTATTTTGAACTGAAAGTGACACTTATCAGATCATTTATTGTGAGATAAGTTTGCCGAAAAGTAGCAAAAAGGTCGCTAAATCTTGCTAACTGCCAACTATCTTTGCTTTAACAGGATCGACCTGATATCCCTTGAATTAATTTTTAAAAAAGGTATGGTTTAAAGCAGTTAGCGAATTTTTATCTCACTCTCACTTTCAACTTCTTCGTAGGAAAAAATCGCGTCATGTCAGACTTTCGTGAACAAGCGTTACATTATCATGCCCACCCCGTTCCAGGAAAAATCAGCGTTGAGTTGACCAAGCCTGCTGAAACCGTCAAAGACCTGGCCCTGGCATATAGCCCGGGTGTTGCCGAGCCGGTCCGTGAAATTGCTGCCGATCCCAGCAATGCTTACCGCTATACTGGTAAAGGCAATATGGTTGCGGTGATCAGTAACGGTACGGCTATTTTAGGGTTAGGGAATCTCGGTCCACTGGCGTCTAAACCTGTGATGGAAGGTAAGGCGTTGCTGTTCAAGCGATTTGCAGGCCTGGATTCGATTGATATCGAAGTGAAGCACCGCACCACCGAAGACTTTATCAACACGGTTGCCAATATCGCCGACACCTTTGGTGGTATTAATCTGGAAGACATCAAGGCGCCTGAGTGTTTTGAAATTGAGCGCGCGCTCATTGAGCGCTGTGATGTGCCGGTATTTCACGATGACCAGCATGGTACCGCAATCGTTACCGCTGCGGGTATGCTGAACGCGCTGGAGATCCAGGGCAAGAACATCCATGACGCCATTATTGTGTGCCTGGGTGCCGGTGCTGCCGCCATTGCGTGTATGGAACTGCTGATTAAATGTGGTGCACAGCGTGAACACATTTATATGCTGGACCGCAAAGGCGTGATCCACACGCGTCGTGACGACCTTAACGAATATAAGAAACTGTTTGCCAATAACACGGATAAACGCACCTTACAGGACGTGATCGAAGATGCGGATGTGTTCGTTGGTGTATCTGGTCCGGATCTGTTGTCGCCAGAAGATCTGAAACTGATGGCAGACAAGCCAGTGGTCTTTGCATGTTCGAACCCGGATCCGGAGATCAGCCCGGAAGTGGCACATGGTGCACGTGATGACTTGATCATGGCAACTGGCCGTTCGGACTATCCAAACCAGGTTAACAACGTATTATGTTTCCCGTTTATCTTCCGCGGTGCGCTGGATGTGCGTGCAACGGCAATCAACGATGAAATGAAGATTGCGGCGGTAGAGGCGATCCGCAGCATTGCCAAAGAGCCGGTGCCTGCTGAAGTGCTAAAAGCGGCAGAAGTAGACAGCCTGGAATTTGGTGAACACTATATTATTCCTAAGCCAATGGACCCGCGTTTGTTGCCGCGTATTGCCAAAGCGGTTGCAGTCGCTGCGGTTGAATCCGGTGTGGCACAAATCGATATGCCAGAAAACTACATGGCATAAGCCCATCAGAGCAATAAAAAAGCCTCACACTGTGAGGCTTTTTTATGTTTGCTACTGACGAAATTACTCTTCGTTGATCTCTGGAATTTCCAGACCCATCTCAGTCATTATCTGACGCACTTCTGCCGGGATTTTCTCCGGGTTGTCTTTACGCAGATCTTCGTCACCGGGCAGCGGCTGGCCGGTAAAGGCATGCAGGAATGCCTCGCACAGTAATTCACTGTTTGTCGCGTGGCGCAGGTTATTGACCTGGCGGCGGGTGCGCTCATCAGTTAGCACTTTAAGTACGTTGAGCGGGATAGACACAGTAATCTTTTTTACCTGTTCTGATTTCTTACCGTGTTCTGCATAAGGGTGAATGTATTCACCGTTCCATTTAGCCATAGTGATGTACTTGCCTCAGTGTTGTAGATGCAATGCGAATAAGACTGTGTACTGTGTATGGATCCAACCGTGACACGCAAGCCCTCTGTTGGCAATGTTGCACGTCATTTGCCATAGTTTAAGCTCAAATACTCAGTCTTATTAGCATAGAGTTCGCGTTGAGTGGCGAAATTTTATCGGTTTAAAAAAGATAGTCAAATACTAGTTATTTAGCCATTTAGCAGTATAAATGTTTTGACTTCTAACTTTTGTTCATCTAACCTTTTAGACGTCTAAACATCTAATTGAGTCAGGTGACCTATGAGCCAAAGCAACAAGTCAACCATAGCAGTACGCACAGGCATTGATGCGGATAAGCATCATGGTGCAGTGGTGCCGCCGCTGTATCTGTCGACCACCTATTCTTTTGCCGACTTTGATAAAAAACGTGATTACGATTACGGACGCAGCGGCAACCCGAATCGCGATATTCTTGCGCAAACGCTGGCGGAGCTTGAAGGTGGGGCTAAGGGCATCATTACGGCCACGGGGATGGCTGCGGTGCACCTGGTGACTCAGTTGCTGAATGCCGATGATACTTTGGTGATCCCACACGATTGTTACGGTGGCAGCTATCGTTTATTTACCTCGCTGGAAAAGCGCGGTTTGCTCAAGGTTAAAGTGCTCGACCTGACGCGCAGCGAAAGCTTGCAGGAGATCTTGGCCATCAAACCTAAGCTGGTTTGGATTGAAACACCCAGTAACCCCATTTTGCGATTAACCGATATCAAAGCAGTCACCGACGTTGCGGCGCAGTGCGGTGCACTGGTCGCCGCCGACAACACCTTTTTATCGCCTGCGCTGCAAAACCCCATCGCATTTGGCGTCGACATCGTGGTGCACTCAACGACTAAATATATCAATGGTCACTCGGATGTCGTTGGCGGCGCGGTGATCGCCAAAACCGAGGAGCTTGGTGATGAGCTGGCCTGGTGGGCGAATAATATCGGCATTACGGGGGCGCCGTTTGACAGTTACCTGACTTTACGTGGCTTACGTACGCTCAACGTGCGCCTGAAACAGCATCAGGAGAATGCGCTGGCGATTGCGCGCTACCTTGAACAATCTGAATTTGTCAGCCAGGTGTATTATCCCGGGCTGGAAAGTCATCCTCAGCACGCGCTGGCAAAACAACAGCAACAAGGCTTTGGTGGCATGGTGAGCTTTGACATTAAAGGGGAGCTGGCAGACGCCGCTAAGTTCCTGACCAGTGTAAAACAATTCTCGCTAGCCGAATCCCTAGGCGGGGTTGAGAGTCTGATCTGTCACCCGGCAACCATGACACATGCCGGTATGGATCCCGCAGCTCGTCTGGAAGCGGGCGTCGGTGACACGCTGATCCGAATTTCCGTGGGGATTGAAGAAATCGACGATCTATTAGCAGACTTAGAGCAGGCTTTTGCTGCGGTGAAAACTACGCAAGGCGGTTCTAGTGATAACGCGAAGGCCTTCAAGCTTTCGCCGGCACATACGGCATTGTGGTAGAAGAGATGACAAAAGCAGTACATAAATTCGGTGGTTCGAGCTTGAGCTCGGCGGCACGCTATCAGGCGGTTGCCAATATTATTATTGGTCACTGCCAGAGTGGCGACTGTATCGTAGTGTCGGCGGCAGGTAAAACCACCAATACCCTGGTTGCCTTGTGGCAAAGTTATCAGCAGCAGGACGAGCGGGCGTTCAGCGACATCCTGCTACAGGTTGAAAATCATCAGTTACAACTGATCAGTGAGTTGTTCCCGGCTGCGCAGCAAACGCCGCTGGCGGCAGAGTTACGCGAGGAGCTGAGCAGCATTGCTCGTCAGGCGCAGTTGCGCCAATTGCAAGAAGCGCCGCTACTGGCGTTTGGGGAGATCTGGTCGGCGCGTTTACTGGCAGCCTTACTGAATACCCTGAATATTACTGCACAAGATGTGGATGCCCGCACTTTGTTTACCCAGCATCAGGGGCAGCTGATGCATAGTCTGAATCGTAGTGCCTGTCATCAGGCGCTTGCTCAGGACAAAATTTACGTGGTCACTGGATTTATTGCCGCTGACAGTGAAGGCAATACGGTCACGCTGGGGCGTAACGGCAGTGACTATAGTGCCACCCTGCTGGCCAGCTATCTGGATGCGGCGTCCGTGTCTATCTGGACAGATACTCCAGGTGTGTTCAGCACCGATCCGCGTAAAGTGGGTAATGCCATCAAATACAGCAAGGTATGTCGTGCCCAGGCTAATTTACTGGCGCGCCTGGGTAACCCGGTTTTACATGCCAAGACTTTGTCGCCACTAAAAGAAACCGCGATTAAGCTGCAGGTACGCAGTAGCTTTGAACCTGATGTGCAGGGCACCGAAGTGGTTAAGCAAGGCTACAGCAAAGAAAAGCGTTTTGTGACTACTTTTGGCGAACTGGACTTGTTGCGCGTCGATACCCTGGTGTCGGGCGAAGTTGGGTCGCTGAGTCAACTCATTCAGCATGGTATTCATCACTTTAATCAAAACGGCGAAGACTACTTGCTGGTGCCCAGCGAATTTACCCACCAGGTGGTTCTACGCCTGAGCGGTCGGGTGACCATCGTTGAGTCCCACTTACGTGGCTTTGCTGTGGTTGCACCTTGCCCGGATATTGCGCCATTAGTGCGCCAGGCTCAGGCCGTGCTGGATGAGCAGGCTGTGGTGGTGCGCTTTACCCACAGTGCAACTGAATACGCGCTGTTCCTCACCGATCAGGCAATCGACAGTGATGTGCTGGCTATTTTGCATGATAAATTGGTGAATAAAGGCCGTGAACTGGCGGTGATTATCGCTGGTCTGGGCAACGTGGGTGAGGTATTCCTCAACCAGTGTCAGCAACAAATTGCGCGCTTACAAAGCCAGTTTGATCTCAAAGTCGTGGCGCTGCTGCGTTCGCAGGAGATGGTGTTTTGCCCAAGCGGCCTGAGCGTGTCGCAATGGCAACAGCAGTGGCAAAGTGAAGCGCAGAGTTACTCTCATGCTGAGCTACTGGATCGCATCAGTGAGCTGGATTACGAACATAAAGTGGTGATTGATATCACCGCCAGCGAAACATTTAGTCAGCTTTACCCGGATTTTGCCGCGCACGATTGTCATCTGATCAGTGCCAATAAGTATGCCGGTACTGCTGCGCATGACTGGTATCAGGCACTGCGCACTCAGTTGCAGGAGCGCAATTTGCTGTGGCGCTATAACACCAGCGTCGGAGCCGGGTTGCCGGTGAATTTTGCACTGGCGGATCTGCAAAACAGCGGCGACAGAGTGGTGCGCATTGAAGGGGTTTTCTCTGGCACTTTATCCTGGTTATGCAGCAGCTTTGATGGCGAGCGCCCTTTTTCTGAGCTGGTCCTGGCTGCACAAGACATGGGGTATACCGAACCGGACCCTCGTGAAGATCTGTCAGGCCGGGACATGCAGCGCAAACTCTTGATCCTGGCGCGTGAGCTGGGTTTACAGCTGGAACTGGATGATATTGAACTGGAGGCGCTGATGCCGGCGTCTCTGGCGCAAGGCAGCTGGGAGAGCTTCCTGGCTCGCAAAGATGAATTAGATGTGTTTTATCAGCAGCGTGCTGAGGCAGCGCAGGCACAAGGTAAAGTGTTAAGGTATACCGGTGCGCTGGAAATTGATGCTGCTGGCAAGGTGCACGCCAAAGTGGGCATTGCACAGGTCGCTCAGGGCAGCGCCATTGCTAACCTGACGCCGGGCGATAATATTTTCGTTATCACCACGGGATGGTACGAACAAAACCCGCTGGTGATCCAGGGGCCGGGTGCGGGTAAAGAAGTCACCGCTGCGGGGATCCACTCCGATTTGTACTGGTTAACCCAGCAGCTGAGATAATCACACCGTGATACAAAAAAGGCCGGTCATCATGACCGGCCTTTTGCGTGATGCTTATCAGAACAATTCTTCCGTATCTGGTAACTGCTCTTCAAAGGGGGTGCTTGAGCCGGTATCCAGCACGTATTTAGTAGGAGCAGTACCGCGTTCAAAGTATTCGAAGCGACTGGTGTGATCGTTACGTTCACTCAGTAATCCGGTTTTTAAATCGATGCGGACCGAGACCAGCCCAGGTGGCGGTTCAATGGGCGCCAGCGGCTCATCTTTTAACGCAGCGCGCATAAACTGCACCCAGCCTGGAAGTGCAGAGGTGGCGCCGGCTTCGGCACCCACGACTTGTTGCTTGCCGAGGTTGGCATTGTAGGCTGCACGGCCTAGAGATTTACCGGGATCGTCAAAGCCCACCCAGACCGTAGTCAGTACGTTGCGGTTAAACCCGGTGAACCAGGTATCGACGGAATTATTGGTGGTACCGGTTTTGCCTGCCAGATCCTTACGTTTCAGTGCCTGAGCACGCCAGCCTGTGCCACTCCAGCCGGTTTTGTGTTTCCAGCTGCCGCCACCCCAGACCACGCTTTTCATGGCATCGGCAATTAAAAATGCGTTTTGCTCCGAGATGATCCGTGGTGCACAGGTATACTGGTCGACTTCCCACTCTTCTTCCGTACATACGGTCAGCGGCTGAGCGGCGCCCAGCAGATTACCGTAACTGTCGGTGAGTTTTTCAATAAAATAGGTTTCGACCAGGTGGCCGCCATTGGCAAAGGCGCTCATACCGCGTGCCATCTCTAATGGCGTCAGTGAGGCACTACCGAGCGCCAGCGATTCACTGCGTACGATGTCTTCGTTGTTAAAGCCAAACTTGAGAATGTGATCGGCGGCGGCATTCAAGCCCATGCCCCGCAGCAGGCGCACTGACACAACGTTTTTCGATTGTGCCAGGGCGCGACGGATACGAATAGGGCCACTGTACACATCCGGGCTGTTCTTCGGACGCCAGGCAACACCCATACTTTTATCCCAATGGTTAATGGGCGCGTCATTAATGATGGTCGACAGTGTATAGCCGGATTCCAGCGCACCGGAATAAATAAATGGTTTGATGTTAGAGCCCACCTGGCGTTTAGCCTGAACAGCGCGATTGTACTGACTCTGCTGGAAGCTATAACCACCGACCAGGGCTTTGATACGGCCACTTTGAGGGTCCAGCGAGACCAGCGCACTGGCGGGCTGGGGCAGCTGGCTGAGCATCCAGCTCTGGTCTTGTTTACGTACCCAGATCTGCATACCTGGTGCCAGGATGTCGCTTGCCTGCTTGGGAGGCAAACCCTGGCGACGCTCAGTGATATAGGCGCGTGCCCAGTTTAATCCTGCCCAGGGCACAGTGATTGAAGCACCGTCTTTCAGTAGCACGGTCGCGCTTTGTTCTTCAAGCGCAGTGACCACGCCGGCACGTAACGGGTCGATTTCTCTCACCGGTTTGAGCCGCTCCAGGATCTGAGTCGCTGACCAGGGGGCTTCTTCTGCCTGCCAGTACTGCGCCTCTGGGCCGCGGAAGCCATGGCGCATATCATAGGCATGCAGATTGTCGATAAGTGCCTGCTGTGCCGCTGCCTGAATGTTGGATTCAACCGTAGTATAGACCTTAAAGCCTGAGTTATAGGCCTGATCCTCACCATAGGTTTTCACCATGTAAGCGCGCACCATTTCCGATATATAGGGCGCATAGAGTTCAATCTCAGCGCCATGGCGCTTAGCCGTGATCGGTGCCTGAGTTGCTTCGTTGTATTGCGCCTGGGAAATGTAGCCTTCGGTGAGCATCCTGCCCAATACAACATTCCGGCGCAACTTGGCGCGCTGCGGGTTGCGGATAGGATTTAGCGCAGAAGGGGCTTTGGGCAGACCTGCCAGCATGGCCATTTGTGCCAGGCTCAGCTCGTGCAGCTCTTTGCCATAATACACCTGTGCGGCGGCGCCAATGCCGAACGCGCGGTGGCCCAGCTCTATTTTGTTCAGATAAAGCTCCAGAATCTCATCTTTATTCAGTAGTCGCTCAATATGCAGTGCGATAAAGATTTCTTTCACCTTACGGATATAGGCTTTTTCCCGGGTCAGGAAGAAATTTCGTGCCAGCTGCATGGTAATGGTACTGGCGCCCTGTTTTTTCTCGCCAGTACTGACAAGGACAATAAATGAGCGGACTATACCTATCGGGTCGATGCCAAAATGGTCATAGAAGCGGTTGTCTTCGGTAGCCAGAAAGGCCTGGAGTAAAGGCTCGGGAATGTCATTAATTTTAACCGGAATACGGCGTTTTTCACCAAACTGGTTGATCAGTTTGCCGTCGCGGGTAAAGACCTGCATGGGGGTTTGCAGCTGTACATCTTTTAAAACCTTAACACTGGGAATGTCTGATTTGACATAGTAATAAAGGCCGAACAGGGTAAGCAGGCCCAGTGTCGTGCAAAGCAGTATAAGTTGTAGTAATCTTTTTAATAAATTCACGAATTTATCTCTAGCGAGACTCCCAATTACAATCGGACGCTGTTAGTATATCCTGATTAAAAAACGATTAATAATTTTTGCGTAAATTACTTTGTGCCTTATTGAGGTGCAAGGGAGTGTGGCCGAAAGTTGGCAAGTAGTATAACGCTTTTCGCCAAACTGTACCTAAATGACTAAACTCTTAATTAACACTGTACAGAATTCTGGATACTTGGGCTAATGGCATGTTGCGTCAATTCTTAAAAAAACAAGCTCCCATGATGGTCGGGGTAGACATAGGGTCACACTGTGTGAAGGCCGTGTTGCTGGCTGAATCGAGCGCGGGTTACCGAGTCGAGGCCGTGGCCATTGAACCTTTGCCTAAGGGCGCCATGAAAGAGCGTGCCATTCAAGACATAGAAGCGGTCGGTAAGGTCATCAGCAAAATACGCAAACGTCTTCCCAAAACTAGCCACTTTGCCGCTGTTGCGGTGTCCGGGCAAACGGTCATCACTAAAATGATTTTTATGGATGTATCGTTAAGCGACGCTGAATTGGAATCGCAAATTGCCATTGAGGCTGACAGCCTGATCCCGTATCCGCTTGACGAAGTGAGTCTGGATTTTGAAAAACTCACTGTTAATGAAGCCGACCCCTCCAAAGTCAATGTCTTGCTGTCAGCGGCCAGAACCGAAAGCGTACAGGCACGTGTCAGTGCGCTGGAAGAGGCCGGCTTAAAAGCAAAAGTCGTGGATGTGGAAAGCTACGCACTGGCGCGTTCGGTTGAGGTGCTGTATGGCCAGTTACCTTCGGATGCCTACGACAAAGTCGTGGGGATCATCGACATTGGCGCCGTGGTGACGCTGGTGAGTGTGGTGCAGTCAGGTAAAACCTTGTATACCCGTGATCAGGTGTTCGGGGGAGAGCAATACACCAATAGTATTGTTGCTTACTACAATAAAAGCTTCGATCAGGCTGAGCTGGCAAAAACCACCGGCGATCTGCCACCAAACTACACCTTTGAAGTACTCGCACCCTTTCAGACCTCCTTGCTGCAACAAGTGCGTCGTGCACTACAAATGTTTATGACCACCAGTGGCCAGGAGCAGGTCGATTACATCATTTTGACAGGTGGCACTGCGCAAGTCGAAGGGCTTGACCGTCTGCTGGTTGATGAGCTTGGCGTGCATGCTATTGTGGCTGATCCGTTTGCGAATATGGAAATAGCACCTAAAGTGGATCGGGGTGTGCTGACCAATCACAGGGCACAGTTTGCGATTGCAACCGGGTTGGCACTGAGGAGCTTTTCATCATGCCACATATAAATTTATTGCCCTGGCGTGAGCAGCAGCGGCAGGCCTCACAGCAAAAATTCCTGACTATACTGGGCGTTATTGTGGCCGCCAGTTTGGCGCTGATGTATGGCATAGGGGCGTTTTACGACACCCTGAAAGAAGGGCAGGAAATCAAGAACCGCTATCTTTCCAGCGAGATTAAAAAACTGGATAAGCGGATCGGCGAAATCCAGGGGCTTAACCAGCAAAAAGAAAACCTGCAACGGCGTATCCGGTTGATTGAAGAGCTACAAAGTAACCGGAATCTGGGCACACAGATCATTGATGAAGTGGCGCGGGTGGTGCCAGCAGGCGTCTATCTGACCAGCCTGGAACGGCAGCAAAATATGATCAAAGTCATCGGTCGCAGTGAATCCAATAACCGCTTATCACAGATGTTACGGGCAGTGGAGTCATCTTATTTACTGCGTGATCCTTTACTTCAGGGTATCGTTGCGGGTGAAAGAGAAGAGCGTTTGCTGAGCAACTTCACTATGAATTTTTACGTCAAAACATTTGCTCAGATGGAAAAGGAGCGCGCCGAGCTGGCTCAGACAACCGAGGCGGAGAATTAGGCCATGAAATTTGATCTGAAGTCGCTGCAGGAGATTGACTGGAACGAAATAGAGCTGGACAACATTGGTGAATGGCCGATGCCGGTCAAGGCCATTTGCTGCGCTGTGGTCGTCGTGATCATGCTGGTGATTGGCTATAGCATGCTGGTTTCGGCGTCGGTGGACAGTTTTGAGCGAGCGGTAAAGCAAGAGGAAGACCTGCGAACCAGTTACCGTATTAAGTATGGTCGGGCGAACAACTTGGAGTTATATCGCCAGCAGATGCAGGATATGGAAGCCCAGTTTTCTCAGCTATTAAGAAAGCTGCCGACGTCTAATGAAACGCCGGGATTGCTCGACGATCTCACTTATGTGGGCACCTCCAGTGGCCTGACGTTTTTAAAAATAGGCTGGATGCCGGAAGTTAAAAAAGAATTTTATACTGAGCTGCCGATCAACCTCGAAGTGGTCGGGACATATCATGAGTTTGGTGAGTTTGTTAGTAAAGTGGCACAGTTGCCGCGTATTGTGAGTTTGCATGACTTTCGTATTGAAGGTGCCGGTAATAACCAGCTGGTGTTCAGTGTGGTGGCAAAAACATATCGCTATGAGCAGGAGAGTGAATAATGAAACACTTGCTTGTTTTGCTCACGATATTGGTGCTGTCAGGGTGTAACGATAACACCGCAGAACAAAAAGAGTTTATTGATAGGGTTCAGGCCAATGCAACGCCAAGCATTGACCCTATGCCTGAAATGGCCCGCTTCGAGCATTTCCCTTACAGTGCTGGCAGACTGCGCAGTCCGTTTGTGGCACCACAGCCGGAAGTGATTGAAAGCCGTCTGGTGCAAGTTAAAAACTGCCTGCATCCGGATCCTAATCGACCTCGTGATCCGTTAGAAAAATATGCGCTGGATAACCTGACAATGAAAGGAACTATCACGCGTGGCGAGACCGTTTGGGCGCTTGTCCGCGCTGCGGATCAAGGCTTGTTCAGAATTAAGAAAAACGAATATATGGGTTTGTATCACGGTAAAGTGATAAGCGTACAGGCCGACCATCTGGAACTGATGGAGCTGATCCCGGATGGGACCGGGTGCTGGAAAGAGCGCCTGAGCAAAGTCGAAATGGTAGAAGCCGAGGACGTTGGTGCCAGTGAAGAATAAAAAAGGTGAAAATATGATTGCGCGCGACGGGATCAAGCACGTTGTGAAAACTCTGATGGGTGGCGTTTTAATGGGCACTGCGTTGTTCGCTCAGGCAATGCCGATGCTGTACGATGTCCGCTATAACCCGGTGCCCAATGGAGAAACTGAGTTACAGCTGGTATTTGACGAAAAGCTGGCGATTGAACCCAAAGTGCAAGTGCTCAATGAACCAGCCAGGATCGAGCTGTTTTTTCCGGATGCTGAATACGAAGAAAGCCTGGAACTGCTTAAAGTCAACAAAGCGGGCATTGAGCAGATCAAAAGCAGAATGGAAAGCGGGGGCTTTGTACTCAGTGTCGAAATGAAAGCGCTGAAGCTCTATCGTACTGAGGTCAAGAACAACCTGGTTTATGTCAAAGTGTCTGATCAGCCTATTGTGGTTACCAATGATGATACACAACCAGATACCCTTCACAGTGCCATGAATCGGATCCAGAATATTGATTTTCGACGCACAGATAAAGGCGCTGCGCAGATCCTGGCGTTTTTAGACTCCAGCCAGGCCGCAATTGATGTGCAGGAGCGTGGCGGACAGATCTATGCCGACTTCCATCATATCGCCATTCCGGATGAATTACTGTACGAGCTGGATGTGGTTGATTTTGGCACTGTGGTCAGCACGGTTGAAACTTTCCGGGAAGAAGGTAAGAGCCGGTTAGTTATCAAGCCCAATGGCGCGTTTAAATTCAACTATCAGCAGCTGGAGAATATTTTTACCTTGACCGTGGAAAAGGACGATCAGGAATTCTCCTATACCGAGAAGAAAAATTATCAGGGTCAGCCAATCACGTTAAATTTCCAGGATATTCCGATCCGCTCAGTGCTACAGATCATCGCCGATACCAACAACTTCAACCTGGTAACCAGTGACTCGGTCACCGGCAACATCACGTTGCGTTTGGATGGCGTGCCGTGGGATCAGGCGCTGGATGTGGTGTTACGGGTAAAAGGCCTGGATAAGCGTATGGAAGGGGCGATTTTAATGGTCGCACCGTCAGAGGAACTGGCCGCCCGAGAAGCGAAAGAGTTGCAGGCAAAGCGCCAGGTCGAAGAGTTGGAACCTTTGTACAGTGAGTATATTCAGCTTAATTACGCCAAAGCGGAAGAGTTTGCTGACTTGCTCAAAACCGATGAAAACTCCATCATAAGCCTGCGTGGCAGTGTTTCTGTCGATAAGCGCACCAACACCCTGTTGATTAAGGATACCTCGCGCAGTATCGAGAATGTCAGACGTATGGTCGAGACACTGGATGTGCCGGTAAAACAGGTTCGAATCGAGTCTCGCATGGTGACCGTGTCGGATAACATACAGGAAGATTTGGGGATCCGCTGGGGATTCAGCGATCAGCAAGGCACCGATGCGATTTCGGGCACTCTGGAGGCCACCAATAAGCTCTCCGGAGGCACTATCCCTGATTTGACCGAGCGCTTGAACGTGAATCTGCCGGTGCAAAACCCCGCAGGCAGCTTAGGTATGCACATTGCCAAATTGTCAGACGGGACTTTGATAGACTTGGAGCTGTCAGCGTTAGAGCAGGAGAATAAAGGCGAGATCATCGCAACGCCTAGTATCACTACAGCCAACCAGAAGACGGCACGCATTGAGCAAGGTACCGAGATCCCCTATGTGGAATCTGCCTCAAGTGGTGCATCAACCGTGCAGTTCAAAAAAGCGGTATTGAGTTTAGAGGTAACACCGCAAATTACCCCGGATAATAAAATTATTCTAGATTTGGTCATAACTCAGGACACGCGTGGTGATACAGTACAAACAGCCAATGGTCCTGCGGTGGCAATTAATACGCAAAGGATCCAGACCCAGGTATTGGTGGAGAATGGTCAAACCGTTGTGCTGGGCGGTATTTATCAGCAGGAAATGACCAATGCGGTGAGCAAGGTGCCGGTACTGGGCGATGTACCTTATTTAGGCGCCTTATTTAGGAACACGCGAGAAATCAATGAAAAGAGAGAGTTATTGATTTTTGTGACCCCTAAGATCATGCATGACTCACTCTAGACAGACTAAAATAATAATAATGGGCGTGAAAGTTGCCTTTTGACTTGAAATCACGCAGTGAATGCTGAGATAATCCCCTCCTTAATTTTGGGGCCAGGTCGTTAGGCGGGGTTTTATTTCAAATTTTAGAGTTCGTTTGTACTAAAAAGATATGGCTGAGAAACGTAATATATTTCTGGTAGGCCCAATGGGGGCTGGTAAGAGCACGATTGGTCGTCACATTGCGGACCAATTACATCTGGAGTTCTTCGATTCGGATCAAGAAATCGAGCGCCGCACTGGTGCTGATATCTCTTGGGTGTTCGATATTGAAGGGGAAGAAGGGTTTCGTCGTCGCGAAGAGACCGTGATTTCTGATCTTACCGAAAAGCAAGGCATCGTATTGGCTACTGGCGGCGGCTCGGTCATCAGTAAAGAGGTACGTAACAAACTATCTGCTCGTGGTATTGTGGTTTATCTTGAGACCCCAATTGAAAAGCAAGTAGCGCGTACACAACGCGATAAGCGTCGTCCTTTGCTACAAACAGAAGAAGATTCACGCGATGTACTAGTACGTCTGGCAAACGAACGTGAACCACTTTATAAAGAAGTGGCGGATCACGTTGTACGCACAGATGAGCAAAGCGCCAAAGTAGTGGCGAATCAAATTATTGAGAAGTTAGATTTCTAAACATGTAGGCTAGATAGGAGGTGACAGCACATGCTTGAATTAACAGTCGATTTAAACGAGCGTAGCTATCCTATCTATATTGGCCAAGATCTTCTCACAGATCAGGGGCGGTTATTGCAGCATATTGGCAATGCGCGCCCCGTCATCATCAGCAACGAGACCGTTGCACCTTTGTATCTGGATACTTTACTCACGCAGTTAGATGGCAAAGCGCCACTTCATTTTTGTATCCCAGATGGGGAGCAGTACAAATCACTGGAGTGGTTTGAGCGCATTAACGCCTTTTTGCTTGAGCACAACTGCGGTCGTGATACCTGTTTGATTGCACTAGGTGGCGGTGTGGTTGGCGACCTGACCGGGTTTGTTGCAGCGTGTTATCAGCGCGGTGTGCCTTTTATTCAAATTCCCACCACCTTGCTGTCGCAGGTCGATTCGTCGGTAGGTGGCAAAACGGCGGTCAATCACCCGCTGGGCAAGAATATGATCGGCGCTTTTTATCAGCCTCAAGCGGTGTTTATTGATACCAATACGCTGAAAAGCTTGCCTGCGCGAGAATTTGCCGCCGGGATGGCGGAAGTGATCAAATACGGTCTTATCTACGATAAAGATTTTCTGGATCTGCTCGAGCAGCAGGGGCCAGCATTGCAAAGCCTGGATACTGAGTTATTAATGCAGGTGATCCACCGCTGTTGCGCGATCAAAGCTGAAATCGTGGCACAAGATGAAAAAGAAGCTGGTCTGCGCGCTCTGTTAAACCTGGGGCATACCTTTGGCCACGCCATAGAAGCTCAGATGGGTTATGGTGTGTGGCTCCATGGCGAAGCTGTAGCTGTGGGCATGATGCTGGCGGCTCGTTTAGCGCAGCACCGAGGTGCACTGACGGACGCTGAAGTGACACGTATAGCGGCGTTGCTGGAGACCTACCAGTTACCAGTGGCTGCGCCTGCGTCTATGACGACAGAGCAGTTTATTACGCATATGCGCAAAGACAAGAAAAACAAACAAGGTAAGATCCGCTTTATCGTGCCAACCAGTCTGGGCAAGTGTCAGCTGGTGGACGACGTCACTGATGACACCTTAGGCCAGCTAATAGGGCACTGATGCAGTCGCAAATACTACCGAGTCGCGCCGCTCTGGTCGACCGGATTGCAATGCAGTTTGAGTATGGCCAAAACCTGATCTGCCTGGTCGGTAATTCCGGGTTAGGTAAAAGTTATCTGGCTGAGTCTTTCATCACCGACAAATATCCCGAGTTTAACAAGGCATTTGTTAAGCTGGGGGCACACACCAAAGACACTGAGTTAGTACAGCAGTTACTGGAAAACAGTTTCCGGGCACCTCTGGTTGATCATAAGTTATCGTTAACCGAGAACTTTTTTGTTCTATATAATGAGCAACCCTGTGGGCCATGCCTGTGGGTGATCGATGGTGCTCGTCACCTCAGTGATGAACTGATCCAGGAGCTCCAGCTACTGGCCAAAAAAGCCCCGGATACTTTGTATATTCTCGCCACAGCACAGGCGCCCAAGATACTGCCCGAGGCATTGGATATTCATCTGGAGCCCTTGTCCTTAGTAGAAAGTCGCCGTCTGATGGCGATGTTTTTTCAGGAACTCCCGCCCCAGGAAGACCCCATATTCAGTACTTTTTTGCATGAATCTGGTGGTAATCCCAGTATCTTGCTGGAGTGGCAGCAAAACCAGCATCAATTAACACTCAAATCTAAGCCGACTCTGAGCCGCAAACAACTGAACCTATTTCTCGGCGCTTTTGTAATTATCACCACGTTGTTTCTGGTGGCTGTGGTGTACCAAAAAGACCTCACCGATCTACTGCGGATGCAGCGGGATGTTGCCGCAACACAGGTTGAGGAGTTACCTGAGCCAACGGTGCTGACGACTCAGCAAGCACTATCGGATAACGACAGGCAGAGCGCAGAAGAGGCCGTGGCAGCGCAAAATAGTGATGACATTCAGGCCGTGCAGCAGCACGATGTGCAATCAATTCTGGGCGCATTAACTGTGGATCACCCGACGCAGGGAGATGACCAGACGAATGAACCAGCACAAGACAGCGGGCATGATGGCGCCACTGGAGAAAACTCGGAGCAGGTAACTGAGCAGGTAACTGAGCAGGTAACTGATCCGGTCACTGAGGCACCTACAGTGGTTGCACAGGCTTTAACCCAGGAAACTGCGGCAGAGAATCCTGAGGCATCAGGTACGCAGGAACAGATTGAAACGCCACAGGCAGCAGGCGTCTCTGAACAGTCGGGCGATTTATCCGATAATATCTGGTTTATGGCGCAGGACAGCAATGCCTGGACCATTCAATTGTTGGCCGTCACTGATCAGGCGGTGGCGCAGCGGTATGTAGCGCAACATAAGCTAGCGCAGATCCGCATTGCACAGGTTAAACGTAACAATAAAGACTGGTGGTTCGTCACTTTGGCGCCCTTTGCGACCTTAGATGACGCAAAACAGGCGCGAGCTAATTTACCGCAAGCCGTGCTTGCAGGGCAGCCGTTTTTTAAGCGTATCGTGCAAATTAAGCAACAAATCCAACAGTCACAAACACAAAAATAGTGTAGAATCGCGCTACTTTGGGGTAACTAGTCAGATCATGCAAAAAAAGACCAGAGCTTTTCTAAAATGGGCAGGTGGAAAATACGCCTTGGTGGAAGAAATTACCAAGCGCTTGCAAGCCGCAAATGAAGAGGCCGAAACTCTGGTGGAGCCCTTCGTTGGGGCTGGATCTGTCTTTCTCAACAGTCATTTTAAGCACTACATACTCAATGACATCAATGCTGATCTGATCAACCTTTACAAAGAACTGCAACGCACGCCCGATGAGTTTATCAGTGATGCCAGAAAGCTATTTGTAGATCTGAACAACCATCCGGACGCTTACTATGCGTATCGTCAGCAGTTTAATGAAAGTGTGGATGTATATGAGCGGGCCATTCTGTTCTTGTACATGAACCGCCACGGTTACAATGGGCTGTGTCGTTACAATCTCAAAGGGATTTTCAATGTGCCCTTTGGTAAATACAAACGTCCTTACTTTCCGGAAAACGAGCTGTACTTTTTTTCTGAGAAAGCACAGCAGGCGACTTTTACCTGCCTGAGCTACGAGCAGGTCTTTAAGCGTGTGCCGGATAAAGCCGTTGTGTATTGCGATCCACCTTATGTGCCGCTAAGCAAAACGGCGTCATTTACCGCCTATGCTAAAGGAGGCTTTAACCTGGACGATCAGGCACAGCTTGCCAACCTGGCAGAAAAGGCCGCCTTCGAGCAGCAAACGCCGGTACTTATCTCCAACCATGACACAGTTCTGACGCGTAAGATATACAGTCAGGCCCAATTGGATGTGATCCAGGTAAAAAGAACCATCAGTCCCAAAGGGTCGGGCCGCAATCGCGTCGACGAGCTGATGGCCCTGTATCACGACTAAGTCACAATACAACCGAGTTAACGAACCAGGCTAACGCGATAACCAGTGCGATGACAAAGCACACGGCCAGCAAGGCAAAAGGCCAAAAGTGTTTTTGGCTGAAATCGACACGATATTTGGCCTGGCTCTGCACACCAAACATGGCAGCGAGTACACTCTGAATAAGTATAAAGAATCGTTCTGTCACGGCGTCCTGGCTCCTGTGAACTAAGATACCGCTTAGTATAGTGCATCAATACCAACTTGTCGTAACGGCGTGCGAAAAACGCGTGACCACATTAAGTGCGTTGGTATCGATGATTAGAATTGTGAAAATTGGCTCGACGTTTGCTCGTCACCAGAACCTAACAATAGTTCCAGCAAATCAAGATAATGAAATTGCGCGTTGCTACTGCCACCTGTCAACCAGGCATACCAACTGGTGTGTGACTCTAGTTTGCACACATTTGCTTGTGCGTGCTGACTGGCCACAGTGGTAGAGCATTGACACATATCGTGTTTTGCAATTAAGGCATCGTCGCCATTGAATGACACCACGCCAGCAGATAAGACTACCGCAGCCGTAAGTAAAAGCGTCCGTGTTTTAAGCCGACCTAACATAACCATATCCCCAGTGAATAGTTATCTATAAATAGTACACTATGGATGTTTATTAAACAATCGCTTTGTCCTATAAAAGTCGCCACTGCTCGCAAAATTAGTCCCGCTAACAATCAGGTGTTTTTAGCGTTCAGATGGGTTACAGTAGCCGCTGACATTTTGTTTCAGGGGGTAGTATGTCGCAGAACAATAATAAATCCGAGTTCTTAATTGCACCGTCCATTTTGTCTGCCGATTTTGCAAGGCTGGGTGAAGACGTCGCCAACGTATTAGCTGCGGGTGCGGATGTTGTGCACTTTGATGTAATGGACAATCATTACGTGCCAAATCTGACTTTTGGCCCGATGATCTGTGAAGCGCTGCGCAACTATGGCATCACAGCCCCCATTGATGTGCACCTGATGATCAAACCGGTTGATAGTTTGATCCCTGAGTTTGCTAAAGCGGGTGCCGATATTATTACCTTCCACCCAGAAGCCAGTGAACATATTGATCGCAGCCTGGCACTGATTAAGGAGCAAGGGTGTGAGGCCGGATTGGTGCTCAACCCGGCAACGCCACTACACTACCTCGATTATGTAATGGATAAAGTGGATCAGATCCTGCTGATGTCCGTGAACCCGGGTTTTGGCGGACAAAGTTTTATTCCGCAGACACTCGATAAGCTGCGTCAGGTACGTGAGCGTATTGAGGCCAGTGGTCGTAAAATTCGCCTCGAAGTCGACGGCGGCATAAAAGTCGACAATATTGCAGAGGTGGCAGAGGCTGGCGCCGATATGTTTGTTGCCGGCTCAGCGATTTTTAATCAACCAGACTATCGGACAGTCATTGATGCGATGCGCTCAGAGCTCGCTAAGGTGGGCTAATGCGTTACCAGGGTATTCTATTTGACCTCGATGGCACCTTGGTCGACAGTGCACACGACTTGTATATGGCACTGAATTTAACGCTGACGGAAGTGGCTTTTCCGGTAGTCAGCCGCACACAGGTGCTTGAGTGGGTAGGTAATGGCATTGATGTATTGGTACAACGTGGTCTCAGTGGTAGCAATGAAATTAATGCAGAATTACCGCCGCGTTTGGTGGCAGAAGCACAGGAACGATTTGCCGGACATTATCGGGCATTGGTAGGTCAGTACTCTTTGCTCTACGCCAATGTCGAAACCGTGCTGGCTGCATTCAGCCATGTCCCCAAAGCTGTTGTAACCAATAAAAGCCGCGAGTTTACGCTGCAACTGCTCGATAACCTTAATCTGAGCACGCACTTTGATGTGGTAGTGTGTGGTGACGATGGCGCCAAAAAGCCTTCGGCTGAGCCACTGTTGTCTGCCTGCGAGCAACTTAATATTGCACCGCAAGACGCCATCATGGTGGGTGACTCAAAAAGTGATATTCTGGCCGCTCAGGCTGCAAAAATGCCTGTGATTGCACTTAAATATGGGTACAATCAAGGGCTGGACTTGGCTCAGTTTAATCCAGAGTACCTCTGTGAGGGCTTCTTGGATATAATCCCCATTTTAAATCGACCTTAAACTAAACAGGAGTAAAGGAACACAATGACTAAACCAGTAGTGTTAAGTGGCATTCAGCCAACCGGTGGTATGACAATAGGCAATTATGTGGGTGCCATTAACCAGTGGCTTAAGCTACAGGAAGATCATGATTGTTTCTTTATGCTGGTTGATTTGCATGCCATCACAGTACGTCAGGAGCCAAGTGCTCTGCGTGAGCGTGTTTTAGATGGTATCGCGCTGTATGCGGCTTGTGGTATTGACCCTGAAAAATCGGCGCTGTTTGTCCAGTCGCAGGTGCCAGAACATGCTCAGTTAGGCTGGGTATTGAATTGTTATGCGCAAATGGGTGAGCTGAACCGTATGACTCAGTTTAAGGATAAGTCAGCTAAGAACAGCAATAATGTCAATGTTGGCTTGTTCTCTTATCCGGTACTTCAGGCTGCCGATATTTTGCTTTATCAGGCCGATCAGGTCCCTGTGGGAGAAGATCAGAAGCAGCACCTTGAACTGACGCGTGATATCGCAACGCGCTTTAACAACTTATATGGTGACGTATTCAAAGTACCTGAGCCGTATATTCCTGAGCTGGGAGCGCGGGTAATGAGCTTACAGGATCCGTTAAAGAAAATGTCCAAATCGGACGACAACCCTAATGCGTATATTATGCTGCTGGATGAGCCGAAGAAGATTGAGAAAAAGCTTAAAAAAGCCGTGACGGATTCAGATGAACAGGCGCGCATTTACTTCGACCGGGAAGAAAAGCCTGGCGTTTCTAACCTGCTGACTCTGCTGTCAGTGGCAACCAAACGCGATGTGGCTGATCTGGTGCCTGAGTACGAAGACAAAATGTATGGTCACCTGAAAAAAGACACCGCCGATGCCGTTGTAGCGATGCTGGAGCCGATGCAAGCGCGCTTCAGAGAGATCCGCGAAGATCAAGCATTGCTGGATCAGATCATGCGTAATGGTGCAGAAAAAGCAGGGGCTCGCGCAGAGCAAACGCTAAAAGCCGCTTATGAAGCGGTGGGCTTCATCCCGCGTCCATAACCAGACTGCTTACAAACACAAAAAAGCCAGCAACTCTGCTGGCTTTTTGCTGTATATGGATCACATGCTGCGGCCACACCAGACTATCCGGCCTGCAATACCATGCTGCTGCGCATTGTCGGCATGGATCTGCCAGGCCGGGTACTCAGGGTTATCACTCACAACGCTAATATGATCCCGGTGCTGTTGTAAGCGTTTCGCCATCAGACCATCTTCGGTTTGCAGCACAAATACGCCACGTTTATTCGCGTCACGCTGGCTCAAATCTACCAGCACCATATCGCCGTGCTGTAAAGTTGGCAGCATACTGTCACCACGAATAGTCACAAACGCCAGTTGTTCACTGTGCACGCCCAGCTGAGTGCTAAGCCAGCGCTTATTCAGGGCAAACTGCTCTGTGATATCTTCACTGCCATTGATGCTACCAAAACCGGCACTGGCTTCGACATCCAGCTTAGGCACCATTAGCATGTCCCCAGAGCCGCTCACAGCGGATTGTTCGACGGGCTGTTCGCCGGTCAGCAACCAGTTTAAATCGATATTGAATAAACTATACAAATGCTCCAGATAAGCCACCGAGGGACGGCTCAGGCCCCGGCAAATACGATAAATATGTGACGGAGACTTACCCGTGAGTAGCGCAAACTGGCGTTTGTTGCCGGCGCTAAACTGGTCGATCAAGGTAGTAAATCGGCGTGAAAATGCTGTGCTCATGACACCCCATACAGGTTACAACGAAGAAAGAGGCTCAGGGTACTTGCCTCTTGCGTGACTGTACAGCACAGGGAGCCCGATTGCGCAAAGTCTGTCCAGTGTTCACAGCGCAGGTAACAAATTGCGACATTTTTAACCGGTAACATAACAGTTTACGGGCACTGCGTACCTATAATAAGGTAGCTGTTATTGGACGTGTTCAATGGCACATAACACAGGAATAAAGGAGAAGGAACGATGCATTATATTTCGACGGGTCGCTGGGTACTGGTGCTGGCACTGAGTACATTGACCGGGTGCTCAGGTGGCAGCGATGATAACCCACCGGTGAATGAAACGCCGCAGTTACTGACTGTCTCAACACTTAGTGCAGGGGGCGGGGCACTGGAGCCCGCAGAGATAAAGGTTAGCAAGGGCAAAACTGCTGAGTTTGTCGCGAAACCTCAGGCGGGTTATGAGCTGACAGAGCTAAGTGGTTGCGCGGGCAAGCGTACCGGCGTGGCTTACAAGGTAGAGCGGGTCGAGCAAAATTGTCAGGTGACTGCACGTTTTTCGCCTATTCGTTACCGCCTGGATGCCACTGTCAGTCAGGGAGGAAATGTGGATACCAGCACTCAGCAGGTGGCTTATGGTAGTGCCGCTGAGTTTGTCTTCACACCCAATAGTGACCATATTCTGGAGCGCGTCGGAGGTTGTAATGGGGCGCTAACAGAGGGTCGTTACCGTATTTCTGAGGTGACGGGGTCCTGCACAGTGAGTGCGTTATTCTTACCTTATCTCCCCGACCCTGAGTCGGTAACGCGGATCCGCTTACCGGTCGTCGTACATGTACTGGATAATGGCCATTTTGAACTCAGCGATGAGCAGATCCTATCTCAGTTACGGGCGACCAATTTGCATTTTCGGGGCAAAAATAGTGCTGAAATCGAGACCATTCCCGAAACTAATACCCCCTTTATTGCAGACACCGGGATCCAGTTTTATCTGGCCGACACAGATCCGGGTGGTCAGCCTCACTCAGGGATTGTGAGGGTCGATGCCACGGCCAGTGTCTTTGCACTGGAGGGGTACCCATTTGCCCGCAGTGATGCCGGCGGTTCGGATGCCTGGCCGACAGATCGCTACATTAATATCTGGGTGGGCATCTCACGCACCCGCTTTAATGAGCCTGTCCTTGCGGGCAGGGCGCATGTGCCGGGCAGTGCGCCCGAGTCCTACATTGGGGTGTCGATAGAGCAGGGGCTGTTCGGTACCATTGCACCAAGAGAGCCAAACTATGATCAGGGCAAAACCCTGACCCACGAGCTGGGTCATTTTCTGGGGCTGATTGGGCATACTAATCCTCCCTGGAATGACCAAAACACCCACCGTCATCTGAGCTGTGACGGACAAGCGCAGACGGAATGTGTGAATGCGGATCTGACCATGAACTTTATGCGTGCCAACGTTTATGACAATGGACAGAAAATGTTCTCACTGAGCCAAAGTCAGCTGATGCGTGCCTGGCTGGAAACGGGGCCATTACAGGCGCTGTATGTAAATAGTCAGCCCTAACGTTTTAGGTACTGGCGAGGGGTGGTACCAAAGAACTTTTTAAACGCGCTGTTAAATGCCGAGCTGGATTCAAAACCCAGCTGCTGGGCGATGACCTGCTGGGTTTCACCGGCGGTAAGCATCTCTACCGCACGCAGCGCCCTGAGCTTTTGCTTCCACTGGCTAAAGCTCATAGCAAAGCTTTTATGAAACAGGCGATTCAGGGTTCTGGCCGATGCCCCCACCTGCTCACCCCACTGCTCAAGCGTGAGCGTACAGCCCGGGTTAGCGTACAGCTCACTGACTATCGGCAGCAGTCGCTGATCATCCGCTTTGGGAATAAAAAATGCACTGGTGGGCGCCAGCTCCAGTCTGTCGATAAACACCTGGATAAAGCGCTCAGTTTTATCATCGAGCAGATAGTCTTCGGGCCAGGTGCAGATGGTCAGGATCATTTCTTTAAGCAAGGTATCAACCACCAGGGTTTTCGCCTGATCGCCCAATATCTCAGCATACTTTTCATCGATATAGACACTGCGAAAATGTCCGCCATAGCGGCAGAAGGTTTCATGCTCCAGGTTGGGGGGGATCCACAACGCCTGCTGTGGCGGGATGACGAAGGTGCCCTGCGGCGTAAAAATGGTCATGACTGAATCACTGATGTAAGTGATCTGCCCCCAGTGATGGCTATGCGCCCGTACATGCTCATTGGCGGGCATTGTGGTAGGTCGGGGGAAGACGGGCCGGTCCAGTGTCTTACGCTTAAACCGGCTGGACACACTGCGCCAGGAAGCATCTGTCCGATTTGATAAACTTTGTGTCATGATTTTCCATATTAGCCAGCGTGCCTAGCTCATATACTAACCGGGCTAATAACGGCAATCAATGTGCTTAAGGACTGTGAATGAAAAACCCAACCCGACTTTTTGTGCCCTCGCCGATGAGTTTTATGGTACTGGCGACCATCGTCATGGCAATGACGTTTTCTGCGTGGAATGCCTTACTCAATAACTTTGCGATTGAGCAGGCCGCGTTCACCGGCGCCCACATCGGCATGTTGCAGTCACTGCGTGAAGTGCCCGGGTTTCTGGCGTTTACGGCGGTGTTTGTGTTGCTGGTGCTGAAGGAGCAAACCTTTGCGCTGGTGAGTTTATGCTTGCTGTCAATCGGGGTCGCACTGACTGGGTTTTTCCCCAGTGTATATGGCCTGTATGCCACAACAGTGCTGATGTCGATCGGCTTTCACTATTTTGAAACGCTCAATCAATCGCTGAGTCTGCAATGGTTCTCTAAGGAAGAAGCGCCGGAGCAGTTAGGTCGATTGTTGTCGATTAAATCGATGGCCTCTTTGGTCACCTTTGGCCTGATCTGGGTGGCATTCACCTGGCTGGCCACCGATTATGTTTGGGTCTATTTGCTCTTCGGCGGTGCCGGACTGGCGCTGACGTTGTTTATAGCAGCAACACACCCGCAATTTGTTCAGCAAGCAACGCAGCATAAAAAGCTGATCCTGAGAAAGCAATACAGCCTGTATTACATTCTGACGTTCTTCTCCGGTGCTCGTCGTCAAATATTTATGGTGTTTGCCGGCTTTCTGATGGTCGAAAAGTTTGGCTTTGATGTGGCCGAGATCACCGCGCTGTATATGCTCAATCATGTTGTGAATATTTTTGTTGCCCCAAAAATCGGCCAGATGATCAATCGTATCGGTGAGCAAAAGGCACTGACGTTGGAATATTCAGGCTTAATTTTGGTGTTTGTGGGATATGCGCTGGTGGAGTCGGCTCAGCTGGCGGCGGTACTGTATGTGGTCGACCATATCTTTTTTGCCATGGCCATTGCACTGAAAACCTACTTCCAGAAAATTGCTCAGCCGGAGGACATTGCGGCTACTGCAGGCGTCAGTTTTACCATCAACCATATTGCCGCTGTGGTGATCCCGGCCAGCTTTGGCGTGGTGTGGCTGTATGATCAATCTCTGGTGTTCTATTTTGGTGCGGCACTGGCTGGGTGTTCTTTGCTGCTGAGCCAGTTTATTACCCCGCATCTCAAAAAAGCGACGGCCTGAAAAAAGCCGCCCGGTGCGGGCGGCTTTTCATGCGTGCTTTAAAGGGCCTTAAAGCGGATCGCGGTGCCGCCACTGGTGGCCAGCTTCAGCGTTAAGGTATCCTGTGCCGTGACAATCTGTTTTTGAATGCTCAGATCGTAAGGGTTGTGTTTCCATTCCGCCTTAGGACCATCCTGATAGATCTGGGCTTCGAAGCGCTGGCCTGGCTCAAGGAAGTCGAGCTTGACGTCAATGCTTCTGGCCTGCTCGTCTGTGATGGCCCCTAAATACCAGTCTTTACCTGAGTACTTGCCGCGTTTACGTTCTTTTCGGGCAAACACCACATAGTCGCCTACCTCACCTGTCAGCGCGATACTCTGCTCCCAGTCTGCCGGTACGTCTTTGATAAACTGGAAGGCATCCGCTCTGGCCAGATAGTTTTCCGGCAAGTCGGCGGCCATTTGTACCGGGCTGTACAGCACCACATAAAGGGCCAGTTGTTTTGCTAGTGTGGTTTGTGGCCGGTTGGTTTTATCGCCCAGACCATTAAAACTCATGTCAAAAATGCCCGGGGTAAAGTCCATCGGACCCGACAGCATACGGGTGTAGGCCAGCATAGTGGTGTGCTCGGGTGGATTCGGCGGGGTGCCCCAGGCGTTAAACTCCTGACCACGTGCGCCTTCACGGGTTAGCCAGTTCGGGTAGGTGCGGCGCAATCCCGTATCCTTAATTGGCTCATGCGTATTAATGCTGATCTTATGCTTGGCCGCCAGTTTCACATTGTCCAGATATTCATTGACCATAAACTGACCATCGTGCCATTCAAAACGGGCATGGCCACGTTCATCAATGCGTTTGATGTTGCCACCATCGGCCACGTAGCCGGTTTTCACCTGACGGACACCCGCTTTTTCGTACAGGGCAAAGGCATCTGCCATTTGGTCGCGATAATTGCTGACATTCCCCGAGGTTTCGTGGTGACCTATCAGGCGGGCACCCACTTGTTCGCCATGTTTGGCAATGGCATCCAAATCGAAATCCGGATACGCCTCGGTAAAGCTGAAAACATCACCATTATAGAACCAGTCGCCGTCCCAGCCGGTATTCCAGCCTTCCACCAGTACGCCATCAAAGCCATGCTCGGCGGCAAAGCTCAGATACTCTTTGGTGCGCTCTGTGGTTGCGCCATGTTTTTCACCGCTGCCCCAGGTGTTTTTACCGATGTGCATGCCCCACCAAATGCCGAGGTATTTACCCGGTTCGACCCAGGATACGTCGCCTAACTTATTAGGCTCATTAAGATTCAAGATCAGGCGGGAGTTGAGTAAGTCAGTGGCCTGTGCGCCCACCTGGATCGTTCGCCAGGGGGTGTTAAACTGGCCGTTGGTTTTTACCGCAATGCCATCTGACCAGGGCGTCAGGTCGCTGATAAACGTACCGGGGCGACGCTGGTTCAGGGTCATCGCAGCATAATCAACCAGGGCTGCTTCGTGAATACTGACGTGTACGCCATCTTTGTTCTTTAGTGTGAACGGGGTATGGACATGGGTTGCGTCATGAAGTGGGGTGGTTTTATACGTATACTCGTAACGGTTCCAGCCGCGGGCCGGGATCCACCAGGCGGTGGCTTTGTCGCTGTCAGCGACAGCAAATTCAGTCAGCTCCCGGGTAATATAACGGGCTGAATCGTGTGCAACCTCGTAGCGAAAACCAATGCCATCATCAAACACCCGCACTCTGAGCTGATATTGGGCTTGTTTTGACTGGCTATCAGCCAGGGTCACGACCAGCTCGTTGTGATGGTCGCGTATTTCTCGTGCTTCACCCCAGGGTTGTTGCCAGCGCTCATCTGCGCTGTTGCGTTGGGTGCTGCTGATAGTCAGGCCATCACGCAATGACGGTGCCCGGGCAAAATCAAAGCCCAGCCTGGAGGGGTTGATCACCGCTTTGTTGTTAAAGGTGACCTGGTAACTGGGTTGGCTATGATCATCGCTGATCTGAAAGGTCAGTTTACCATCGGGCGAGCTGACACTGTGTGTCGCAGCGTGTGTAGCACCGGTAAATAAACCGGCTACCAGGGTGGCGGCAATGCCTGTTGCACTGAAGACTAATCGCATAAACTATCTCGGTTGCAAATGTGAGTGAGCGTTTAGCATACTGTTATCCTTCTCGGGGTATGAACTGTCTGCATACGTATTCAGTTTGAAAATGCGATGAATGGAAACTAACAGTCGTCCGGTCTACATCTGTGGCCTATACTAAACCCAGACCGCAAGGAGCTTTTAGGCAATGATTCAATTAAAACATATTCTTAGTCTGTCTGTGACTGCCTTGTTGCTGGCCGCAACCAGTGCAGTGGCCGGGCAGCTTTCGGTACAGGTGCTGGATAATCAAGGCCAGGCACTGCCTGGCGCGGCGGTGTGGTTAACTGGTCAGGGTCTGGCAGACGACGCCCAGGTCCTTAAGCGCAGTTATAAAATGGGCCAAAAAAACCGGGCGTTTGAACCGCACCTGCTGATTGTGCCTAAGCAAGCGCAAGTGTCCTTTCCTAACTATGATTCGATTTTGCACCATGTTTACTCGTTTTCCCCCGCAAAAACCTTCGAGTTTAAGCTTTATCGCGACCACCCGCAGGCGCTGACCTTTGCGGCGACCGGCGCCGTTGAGTTGGGATGTAATATCCATGACTGGATGTTGGGGTACATTCTGGTGGTTGATTCAACCCATTTTGCCGTGACGGATGCTCAGGGCAAGGCGCAAATCTCATTACCTGCGGGGCAGTTCAACAATGTTGAGTTGAAAGTCTGGCATGAAGGGTTTGTTGATCTCGACAAGCCGCAAAGTGAGCGGTTGTCGGCAGTCAAAGCGGGCGAGCAACTTAAAGTGCAATTACGCCAAGCGCTTGGCATGTTCCAGGACGATTTCAGCGATGAGTTTGATGACTATGAATAAATCACTTCACTGGCTGACACTGGCAGGTCTCAGTACATTGTTCAGTGCGGCGGCACAGGCAAACACTGTTCAGTACAAGGGCGTGCTTCAGGCAAGCTGGCAAAGTAACAGTGAATATGCCGCCTGGTATAACCGGGGCGTATCAGTTAATCGCTTTGGCACTGAGTCCGAGCGGCTGAACCTCAGCAGAGCAGCGGTTGACTTGCGCACAGAGCTCGGCAGCACCTGGTCACTACTGGCCAGCGCACAATATGTGCCTGATCCGGATAGTAAACTGGGTTTTACCGAGCTGTTTGCTCAGTACCATACTCTGAATAAAGGGCCCAGGCAGTGGCAGGCGCGCTTTGGCGGTTTTTATCCGCGAATGTCGCTGGAAAATCCGGATATCGGCTGGTCGTCTCCCTACAATTACAGTTACAGCGCCATCAATGCCTGGCTTGGTGAGGAGATCCGCACCTTTGGCACAGAAGTGAGCTTTAAGCACAGCGATAACCGATTGTCGCGACGCCAGCGTACAGGCCATAACTGGGAGCTGGTTGGGGCCTTGTATAAGGGCAATGATCCGGCCGGAACTTTGCTGGCCTGGCGTGGCTGGGCTGTGCACGACCGGCAAAGTGTGTTCAATGAAGCCATTGCGTTTGCGCCCATTAATGCCCTAAACGCACCGCCGTTGGCAAAACAGGCGTGGCGGTCAGAGCCCTTTACTGAGGTGGATGGCCGGTTTGGCTACTACGTAGGTGCGCACTGGGATTATCAGAAGCGTCACACCGTACGCCTGTATTGGTACGATAATAACGGCGACCCCAGTGTAGTGAATTATCATACCGGGCAATATGCCTGGGATACCAAGTTTTACAGTGCGGCTTACCGCTTCAAGATCACTCGCTCAACACACCTTGTGATGCAGGCTATGGCCGGTAATACCGCGATGGGCAAGCGCCGTGGGGTGGATAACGACTTTAGCAGCCAGTTTATTCTGCTGACCCATAAATGGCAGGATTACCGTGTCAGTGGGCGGATAGAGCAGTTTGATGTTAAAGACAGAGACTTCTGGGATTTTGACCCGAATACCAGCGAGGGAGGTGCGGTGACGCTGACAGGCCGCTGGCAGCTAAGCGAGCGCTGGCATGTCGGAATGGAATTTCAATACCTGGAGTCTAAGGTGGCAAACCGCGCCGATTTTACTGTACCAACGCGGCAAATTGAACAACTGTGGCGCGCCAGTGCTGAGCTGCGCTTTTAACCGCGCAGCCCAAATCTGCTCAAGGTTAGTCACACAAACGGTTCAGGCCGTTGAGTGCAGCGACTCGGTAGGCTTCAGCCATGGTCGGGTAGTTAAAGGTGGTATTGACGAAGTACTCGACGTTATTGCCTTTGCCTTTTTGTTCCATAATGGCCTGGCCGATGTGAATGATCTCCGAGGCGCGTTCACCAAAGCAGTGGATCCCGAGGATTTCTTTGCTTTCAGCATGAAACAGCAGTTTGAGTGAGCCGACTTCGGTGCCGGTGATCTGCGAGCGTGCCAGGTGTTTAAACTGCGCCCGGCCAACTTCATATGGAATTTTGGCGGCGGTCAGCTGTTGTTCGGTTTTGCCCACTGAGCTCATTTCCGGAATGGTGTAAATCCCGGTTGGAATGTCGGTGATCAGGCGGTCATCGCACTTACCATGGACAATGGCGTGTGCTGCAATACGACCCTGATCAAAGGCCGCGCTGGCCAGGCTTGGGTAACCAATCACATCCCCCACGGCATAGACATTGTCGATTTCAGTCTGGTAATGCTCGTTGACTTTGAGCTGACCACGGCTGTCGGCTTTGAGGCCGATGGCGTCGAGGTTCAGTGCGTCGGTATTACCTGTTCGGCCATTGGCCCATAAAATACAGTCTGCTTTGACCTTTTTTCCGGATTGCAGGTGCAGCACGACGCCCTTGTCCTGAGTTTCAACCTTGGCAAATTCTTCATTATGGCGGATCACAATGCCGCTGTTCCAGAAGTGGTAGCTCAGTGCATCGGAGATCTCATCATCCATAAACGACAGCAGTCGATCGCGGGTGTTGATGAGATCCACTTTGGCGCCCAGGCCTTTAAAAATAGACGCATACTCACAGCCAATCACCCCGGCACCGTAAACTAGTACGCGCTGCGGGTTGTGGGTTAAGTCCAAAATGGTATCACTGTCATAGACGCGTGGGTGGTCAAAGTCGACGCCGGGTGGACGATAAGGGCGAGAGCCGGTCGCAATCACTATGGTTTGCGCAGTCAGTAGCTCCTGTGAGCCGTCCAGATGCTGCACCTGAATAGTATGGGCGTCAACAAAGGTGGCATCGCCCTGATACAGGTGGATACGATTACGGTCATAAAAGCTGGAACGCAGGCTGGATTGCTTGCTGATCACGTCACTGGCATGGTGCAAAATATCCTGAAAGGTCAGGCGTTGCGGACGCTCGCTAAAGCGAAACAGCGGGTTGGCTTTGTATTCGATTAAACGGCTGACCGAGTGGCGCAGTGCTTTAGAAGGGATAGTGCCCCAGTGTACACAGCCACCACCGACACCTTTTTGCCGCTCTATCACGGCAACCTTACGATTGCTTTTGGACAGGTTCATGGCGGCCCCTTCACCGCCGGGGCCTGTGCCAATGATGATCGCATCATACTGGTAGGATGCTTGTTGCGTGGGTGCTTTTGTGGAGGTTTTCTTAGTCACGGCCTCACCTTAAATAATGACTTGTGAGGCCGCTTTTAGGGTTAGCTGGTGGCGCCCTTTAACAACCTCGAGTTTAATGCCAGCCATGCCTGCTTTTGCGCCTGCCAGGCCTGCTCCAGTTCTTGATACTGTTTTAACAGGGCTGACTGCTCGCATTGTTCGCGCATAGCATGCTTTTTCGTTTCCAGTACCTGCTTTTGCACGGCACAGAAATGCTGAAGTTTTTTCAGCAGTAAATCATACTCTTGTTGTAACAATGTAAGCTTATCCTGCGCCAAAGGCAATTTTGCCAGGGTAACTTTAGTCTTATTCAGCAAGGTTTCTGCTTTGGCTTTTTCTATTCGTTCAACCGGAGTGCGTTTGAGCTTGCTGGCCAGGCCAAGGTACGACAGACCGCGGATCATCCACTTGGTGGGATCGTAATGATACCAGCGAATGCCGTTGCGATAGTCACTGGCAAAGATGTGGTGGAAATTATGATAGCCCTCACCGTAGGTCAACAGCGCCAGAAAGCCATTGTCCCGGGCGGTGTTTTTCTCGGTGTATGGACGCTTGCCCCAGATATGAGCCAGTGAGTTAATGAAGAAGGTGAAATGCTGGCTCAGTACCAGACGCAATACACCGGCTAACAGCAGCATGCCGAGTACGTCACCCAGCATCAGGCCAAGTGCCAGCGGAATACCAATATTGGTTAGCAGGACGAGTTTCAGGTAGTGCTTGTGCTGCCACATTACGATTTTATTGCGTTGTAAGTCGCGAGCATTGCTGTAATCGCCATAGCTTTCACCCTGATAGTCTCTGAGCATCCAGCCAATATGGCTGTACCAGAACCCGCGCGTTGCCGCATAGGGGTCTTTTATCGGGTCGTCGACCTGGCCATGGTGAATGCGGTGGTCGCTGCTCCAGTGCAGGGCACTGTTTTGCAGTGCAAAGGCGCCGCCAAAGGCAAAGAAGACCTGAATAGCTGGGTGAGCATCGTAGGCTTTGTGTGCCCACAGACGATGGTAACCCGCGGTGATCGACATACCGGCATAAAACATGCAGCCCACAAACGCAATCCAGTGGGTGGTCGTATAGCCATACTCAAAACCATACCAGGGCACTAACGTAATCGCAGCAAGAAAGGACAGACTAAAGAATAAGACATTAGTCCACAATAAAGGGGGTTTTTTCATTTTTAGAAATCTCAGCGTACACTTGTACGCTAAAATAATATTTCAAAGTTGCGCCGTCAAGTATTAGACTCCCACTATTATTGATCTGAGCTAATAAATAATAGGAACTGCGACCATGTCAGGCGTCCGTGCCCAGCAAAAACAAAAAACCCGTCAGGCACTGATAGAGGCGGCGTTTAATCAGCTCAGTGCTGAGCATAGCTTTACCAATCTCAGTTTGCGTGAAGTAGCCCGGGAGGCTGGTATTGCCCCTACGTCGTTTTATCGCCATTTTAAGGACATGAATGAGCTCGGCCTGACCATGGTTGACGAGGCTGGTTTAACATTGCGTCAGCTGATGCGCCAGGCGCGGCGCAGAATCGCCAAAGGGGGCGGAAGCGTGATCCACACGTCTGTGCTGACCTTTATGGAGTTCATCGAGACATCCAGCAACCAGTTTCGCTTGCTGCTGCGCGAGCGCTCCGGCACCTCGCCTGCATTTCGGGCCGCGGTCGCCAGAGAGATCAAGCACTTCATCATGGAGCTGTCTCACTACCTGGAGACCGAAACCCCCTGTGATGCCAATCATGCTTATATGCAAGCAGAAGCTATGGTGACACTGGTATTCAGTTCTGGGGCAGAAGCTTTGGATCAGGATGCCCAGCAGCGCGCAGAATTAACCGAGCGATTGATCTGGCAGCTCAGATATATCGTTAAAGGGGCGTCGGGTTATCAAAAAGAAAGCCAGGCAACCACCACTAAGGCACCGGGCCAGTAACCGGGCCCGGACGCTACAATGACACACAAACCGCTTTACAATGCCATCACAAGGATAGCGCAGTATGCTACTTATGATAGACAACTATGATTCATTTACATTCAATTTAGTGCAATATTTTCAACGCCTTGACCAAGAGGTGGTGGTGCATCGTAATGACGCGCTATCGGTGTCTGATATTCGCGCATTAAACCCGGATCATATTGTTATCTCACCTGGGCCCTGTTCGCCCAATGAGGCGGGCATATCCTTGTCAGTGGTTGACGCTTTTCAGGGGCAGATCCCCATTCTTGGCATTTGTCTGGGCCATCAAACCATCGCACAGGCACTGGGCGCAAAGGTGGTGCGTGCCAGGCAGGTTATGCATGGTAAAACCTCAACGCTGGTGCATAATCACAGCGGATCCTTTAACGGTTTACCCGGGCAATTTGAGGTGTGCCGCTATCACTCGCTGGTGGTGCAACCAGACACTTTACCCGATGTGTTGAAGGTCACGGCCTGGACGCAAAATAGTGCGGGTGAACTAGATGAAATCATGGGCTTATGCCATACTGAGCGAGCGTTGGAAGGCGTTCAGTTTCATCCTGAGGCCATTCTGACGGAGCATGGCCTGCAGCTACTTGATAACTTTATCAGTCGCTTCTAACCTTAAAAAAGCAACCCCGACAATACCGAAAAAGAACATAATAGATGACTGATGACATTAGGCAATCTCGGATAGCACAGGCTCTGGCAGAGCGTGCCCATGATGTACTAATAAGCCATAACTTTGCGCAGCAGCAAATAGGCTACATTCATACTTTTGATATGAATTTTGGCGAGCGCATACCACAACGCACTATGCTTGAGGTAGAACTCGCAGCGTCTGCCAAACGTCAGGAGCGCAGCACCAGTCATCACAAATATATTGCTAAAGCCAGTACCCACTTGCATCAGGTCATAGAAGCGGCCATCAATACGCAGCTGGAAGATTTAGATACGATTTACCATGAAGTGGTGGGGATACAGGAAGCCGTGCCTACGGTGTTGGATATTCTGGCGGTTAAATCGGCGTCAGTCGGCCGGTTAGAGCCGCTGGTCAATGACTTGTCCTGGCTGGGGCGCGACTTAGTCTCGCTGGTCAATCTGCCTCAGTATCGTAAAAAGAGCACCAAAGGTACGACGGTCAAGGTCGACACACCGGCACTGGCGCTACGCTATCTGGGACTGGAAAACCTGCAAATGGTGATCCCAACCTTTGCGATGCGTCATTGGATGCCACATTCAACCGAACCTTTCCCGCTGCTGAAGCGCAAGCTGCGCGATATGAGCATGGCAACCGCCATTGCCGCTAAAACACTGGCCCCATTGTACGACGTCAAAGCGCAGCATGCGTTTACTCTGGGGATGTTATTGGATGTCGGTAAAATTGCGCTGACCCGGTTATACCTGCGTACTTTCGAGCGGGTTTGGCAGGGCAAAGTGAAAATCGCCCGCGATAAAAAGCAAAAAGATCTGCACACCGCACTGGTGGGCCTGGAGCCCGACCCCTTGTTTCTACGCAACTTGTTACTGGAGCATTCGGCAACTGTGTCACAGTATTTGATAGAGCGCATGGAATTTCGTTACTTGCCGTTCAATGCCGCAATGGAAGAGTTTGCGCAAAGCTATCTGCCAAAGGCGCATAATCATGCCGCGGAGCAACTGCCACTCACCCAGGTGGTGCGCAAAGCCTATTGCTATGCGCAATATCAGGTACTCAAAGACACCCATTTGCTGGAGGCAGATGAAGCCAAAGACTGGCTCGCTTACAATCAGCTCACCGCAGAAGAGCAAGATCTGCTGTCAAAAACAGCACTGCAAAGCCTGCAATTGACAATTCTTTAAAAAAAACCACACTTTTTTCTCGCTTATTCATTCATTACGGGCAAGTAACAGATCTCAGTAAACGCCTTGAAGTTATAGGGGCGTTAATTATGGACGCCTTAATAGTTATTCACTGAGACTGCAATTATATACTAATCCCTTGAATATAAAGGGCTAGCGCGGTGTTTAATATGAGACAAATGCGCTTTTTTTTGAAATAATGAGCGTATGAATTTTGCACCAATTGGGAAAAATTCAGGTCTTTTACATCGCTGTCGCTGAGATTTCATGTATCACTGCCTGCCCCGGTTGAGTGCTGTACTCACCAAAATGAGGAATCAAAATGACTATCAATCGTGAACTTTTCGATCAGGTAATGGTGCCTAACTATTCACCTTCTGCAGTAATCCCTGTTAAAGGTGAAGGTGCACGTGTATGGGACCAGAATGACAAAGAATACATCGATTTCGCGGGCGGTATCGCAGTAAATTGTCTGGGTCACTGTCACCCGGCACTGGTTGCAGCGCTAAAAGAGCAGGGCGAGAAAATCTGGCACCTGTCTAACGTCATGACCAATGAGCCAGCGCTTCGCCTGGCGAAAAAACTGACTGATGCGACCTTCGCAGACAAAGTTTATTTTGCAAACTCTGGTGCAGAAGCCAACGAAGCCGCATTAAAGCTGGCGCGTCGCTGGGCACTGGATAACTTCGGTGAGCACAAATCACAAATCATCGCATTCAATAAAGGCTTCCACGGTCGTACTTTCTTCACTGTCACCGTGGGTGGTCAGGCTGCGTATTCAGATGGCTTTGGTCCTAAGCCGGGCGATGTTGTGCACAGCGACTACAATGATCTGGCGGCACTGGAAGCGCTGATCTCAGACAACACCTGTGCGGTAATGATGGAGCCACTGCAAGGTGAAGGCGGTATCATTTCACCAGAAGCGGACTTCGTGAAAGGCGTGCGTGAATTGTGTGATAAGCACAATGCGCTGCTGATTTTTGATGAAGTACAAACCGGTGTGGGCCGTACTGGTGACCTATATGCCTATCAGGGACTGGGTGTGACACCTGATATCCTGACCACAGCTAAAGCGCTGGGCGGCGGTTTCCCAATCGGTGCGATGATCACCACTACTGAGATTGCAAAGCACCTTAAGATTGGTACACATGGTTCAACCTACGGCGGTAACCCGCTGGCGTGTGCCGTTGCAGAAGCGGCACTGGACACAGTCAATACTCCGGAAGTACTGAATGGCGTTAAAGCTAAAGAAGCGCTGTTCCGCGAGCTGCTGACCGAGATCAACGAGAAGCACCAGGTGTTCAGTGAGATCCGTGGTAAAGGCTTGCTACTGGGTGGTGTACTGAACGACAAGTATCAGGGTAAAGCGAAAGAATTCCTGGTAGAAGGTATTAACCAGGGCGTGATGTCTTTGGTTGCCGGTGCGAACGTAGTACGTTTCACCCCTTCTTTGGTGATCCCTGATGCGGATATCCGTGAAGGTATGGCGCGCTTTGAAGCGGCTGTGGCCAAAGTGGTTGCAAACAACGCCTAATACCAGTCGGTGACATGTGGGTCGCACTTAATGTGCGACTCAGCTATCTACATTTTTTGAGGAGTAAGCGGGCTCATGATGATCCTTCGCCCAATCCAGAAAAGCGATTATTCAGCGCTTTTAAACATTGCCCAGGAGTCGGGGCATGGCTTTACTTCATTGCCGGTCAATGAAGAATTGCTGCAAAACAAGATCGAACGCTCAGTTGCTTCATTCGCTAAAGAAACAGACGTGCCTTTTGATGAAGGTTACCTGTTTGTGCTTGAAGACAGTGAAACCGGTGAAGTGGTTGGTACCAGCGCCATCGAAGCCGCAGTGGGTCTTGATGATGCCTTTTATCACTACCACTTAAGTAAAGTGATCCACTCATCGCGGACGTTGAATGTTTACAAAGCAGTGGATATTCTGACCCTGTGTAATGACTACACCGGCGCCACTGAGTTGTGCACATTATTCCTGCGCGATAAATACCGCCGCGGGCTGAATGGCAAGTTATTGTCTAAGTCACGCTTTATGTTTATTAACCAGCACCGTGACCGCTTTGCGGATACTGTGATTGCTGAAATGCGCGGTGTGTCTGATGAGAATGGCGACAGCCCATTCTGGCAGTGGCTGGAAGAGCACTTCTTCTCAATGGACTTTCCGACTGCGGATTACCTGACCGGCATTGGTCAAAAAGTCTTTATTGCCGAGCTGATGCCTAAGTACCCTATCTACGTCAACCTGCTGAGCAAAGAGGCCCAGTCAGTGGTGGGTGAAGTCCATGACAACACGCGCCCGGCCATTGAACTGCTTAAGAGCGAAGGTTTTACGTTTAACGGCTATGTCGATATCTTCGACGCAGGTCCCACGGTAGAAGCCAAAGTTGACAACATCCGCACCGTGCGCGAAGTACGTAAGTACACAGTGCGCATTGACGATGCGATGCAGATTGACGCAGAAGGTTCCCCCGTCATGATAGCTAATGATAAACTAGCGGGATATCGTGCGACGGCACTGACGTTAACGCTGCCAGAAAAAGCAACAGAAGTTGCCATCCCTGGTGCGGTGGCGAAGGCCCTGCAGATCGCTGACGGTGACACCGTTAGTATTGCAACTCTTTAATTGGGAAAGAATTATGACAACACACGCAGCACAATTTATCAATGGTGAGTGGCGCTTAGGTGAAGGCGCAGCATTTGCGTCGGTAAACCCGGCCAATAACGAAGAGATCTGGCGTGCCAACGCGGCAACGGCAGAGCAAGTTGACAGTGCCGTCAAAGCGGCCCGCGAAGCCTTCTACAGCTGGGGGGATCTGGCGTTTGAAGAACGTTTAACTGTGGTTAAGCGCTTTGCTGAGCTACTGAAAGAAAACAGTGAAGCACTGGCTGTGGCCATTGCACAGGAAACCGGTAAGCCACTGTGGGAAACGCGCACTGAAGCGGGCGCCATGGTTGGTAAAATCGCGATTTCTGAAAAAGCCTATCATGAGCGCACCGGCGTGGTTGAAAACCCAATGCCAGTGGGTCGTGCGGTTATTCGTCACAAAGCACACGGCGTGGTTGCGGTATTTGGTCCTTATAACTTCCCTGGCCACCTGCCAAACGGTCATATTGTACCGGCCCTGCTGGCGGGTAATACTGTGATCTTCAAGCCTTCAGAACTGACGCCTTATGTGGCAGAGCTGACGCTGAAGCTATGGGAGCAGGCAGGTCTGCCGAAAGGGGTGATCAACCTGGTACAGGGTGAAGTAGAAACAGGTAAAGCCCTGGCCTCACACAAAGGCATCGACGGCTTGTTCTTCACAGGTTCCTCTCGTACCGGTCACCTGTTGCACGAGCAGTACGCAGGTCAGCCTGGCAAAATTCTGGCACTGGAAATGGGTGGTAACAACCCATTGATCGTTAAAGACGTTGCTGATACCAAAGCAGCCGTTCATGACATCATCCAGTCCGCGTTTATCTCTAGCGGTCAGCGTTGTACGTGTGCGCGTAAGCTGTTCCTGCCAGAAGGCGAACAGGGCGATGTGATCCTGGCGCAACTGCTTAAAGCCACTAAAGCGATTAAGATCGGCAACTATGATGCCGAAGATCAGCCGTTTATGGGCTCAATGATCTCTAACAATGCCGCTGCTGGTATGGTTGCTGCACAGCAACAACTGGTTGAGCTTGGTGGTGAGATTTTGCTTGAGCTGACACACACTGAAGGCACAGGCTTTGTAACGCCAGGCATCATTGAGTGTACTAAGGTTACCGACTTCCCTGATGATGAGCACTTCGGCCCGTTACTGAAAGTATTCCGTTACAGCGACTTCGATGCCGCGATTGAAAAAGCCAACGACACCAGCTTTGGTTTGTCTGCCGGTTTACTGGGCGATAACCAGGCCGATTATGAGCACTTCCTGCGTCGCAGCCGTGCGGGTATCGTGAACTGGAACCGTCCAATCACAGGCGCATCCAGTGCCGCACCATTTGGTGGTATCGGTGCATCTGGTAACCACAGAGCAAGTGCTTACTATGCAGCAGACTACTGTGCATACCCGGTGGCTTCGGTTGAGCTGGACAAAGTGACTTTGCCAGGCACCTTGAGTCCGGGCCTGACTATCGAGTAAAATCATACTCAGTGAGAATAAACCCTTATTTTCTCACCCTTTAGTATTGAAAAAAGCAGCCAAGCGTCAACTTGGCTGCTTTTTTGTTGGTCTGCAAATATCAAAAGTAGCAATCAAAACTAGTTTCTGCTTAAATCAATAGGAGATGTCATTGATACATTCAGGTGGGCAATATATGGTTTTAGATAAACAAGGATACGATGAGTTAGTCATGTACCTAACGCAACACTTAGCCTTGTTTGAGAAGCCGGGTGTGGTGAAAGCCAACGCACCTAAGGTGTTGGAGTTAATAGAAGATGTGATTGCTGAGCACGTGATCCGCCTCTGTGAGCAACATACCGAGTTGACGACCGAACAACGTAGCCTGATAGTCAGAGAAGTGGACGGCATAGTGTATGATCTGCAGGAAGTACTCTCCAGCGTCACTGAGCAGCGCGTTACTGAAGAACAAAGAGAGTTTATTGAGGAATTCGCCGGGCTGGTTAAGAACCTGTTCGACAATGCAATAAACTGACGCAGTCGTCGCTGCTATGTATCAAATATAACACCGCCTATTGGCGGTGTTATTAGTTTTAGGAACTCGAGGAATAATAAACATGCAAGCAAGTGTGAAGTGGGTTGACGGAGATACCTTTATTGGTCGCTCTCATTCTGGTCATAATGTGGTATTCGACGCAGGCGCAGACAGCGCAGCGCCCAGCCCGATGGAAATGGTGTTGATGTCGGCAGGCTGTTGCTCATCTGTGGATGTTGTCAGCATCCTGAAAAAGGCCAAGCAAGATGTCAGTGATGTGACTGTGGAGCTGAGTGCAGAGCGTGCGGACAGTGCGCCTAGAGTATTCACCAAAATCAATCTACACTTTGTGGTGACTGGCAATAATGTGTCTGAAAAGCACCTGGCGCGCGCAGTACAATTGTCTGCTGAAAAATACTGCTCGGTAGCCTTAATGCTTGAAAAAGCGGTAGAAATTACTCACAGCCATGAAGTGGTTGAAAACAGCGCGAAATAGGTCTTTTTTGCGACGCTATTTTCGTATAAAATCCGCGAACTTTTATTTCTGCAGCGCAGATTTTCACGTTTTAAGGTGGGTCTATCGTGAACAAGCCCTTTGATAAAATTAAACTCCACGGCTTTAACAACTTAACTAAGAGTTTAAGCTTTAGTATCTATGATATTTGCTATGCCAAGACCGAACAGCAGCGTAAAGAATATCTGGAATACATCGATGAGCAGTACAGTGCCGATCGCCTGACCGACATTCTGCGCGACGTAGTCGATATCATTGGTGCCAATGTACTGAATATTGCCCGCCAGGATTATGATCCGCAGGGCGCCAGTGTCACTATTTTGGTATCGGAAGAGCCGGTAGAGCAGCAAACGTTCGACAGCAACGAAACACCAGGACCGTTACCGGATTCTGTGGTGGCGCACCTGGATAAAAGCCATATTTGTGTGCACACGTATCCAGAAGCACATCCGCACGATGGTATTTGTACTTTCCGTGCCGATATTGAAGTATCGACCTGTGGCATTATTTCACCGCTGAAGGCACTGAATTTCCTGATCCACAAGCTAGAATCAGACGTGGTCACCATTGATTACCGTGTGCGTGGTTTTACCCGCGACGTCAATGGCGTAAAGCATTACATCGATCATGCTATTCATTCTATCCAGAACTACATGACCGAAGATACCAAAGAGGCGTATCACATGGTGGATGTGAATGTGTATCAGGAAAACCTGTTCCACACTAAGATGATGCTCAAAGAAACCGATCTGAATACCTACCTGTTTGGTATCACAACGGATGATTTGGACGCAGATGAGGAAGAGCAGATCCGTGAGCGCCTGAATCGTGAGATACAGGAAGTGTTCTACGGTCGCAACCTGCCTGAGTAAGCAGCGGGTATTAACCGTTAAAAAAGGCGCTCACTGAGCGCCTTTTTTGTTTCATACTCGTTCGAATTTACAAATCAAACGTGAAGGTCAGGCCAAAGACTCGCGGCTCACCGTACTGCACGTAGTTTCGCGCCGTGTAGCCATCGCGTGGATCATTACCAAAGTAAAACCCTCTGACCGGGACATCACGGTCGGCTAGGTTACGACCCCAGGCAGTCAGTGACCATTGTTCACCATAATAACTTACGCTGGCATTAATCAGGTTCTGACTCGGTGCCTGCTCGTTGTGGCTGTCTGAGAAGAAGTAATCATCTTTGCCTTCTACACCCACACTCAGCACCAGGTTTTCCAGCACGCTATAGTCTGCTGAGAAGGCATATTGATACTTGGGCGCCTGTGCCTGCTCACGACCATCGAAGTTGGCACCTGAGGTGGTCACAAAGTCTTCTATTTTAGTGTCCAGATAGCCGAGACTGTAGTTCAGCGTCAGCTGATCTGTGATCAGGCGCTGGCCTTCGATTTCCAGACCATAGTTTTCGCCTTTACCCGCATTACTGATGAAGCCGGCAAACTGAACACCGTCAATGCGCCACTGTTTAAGCTGCATGTCTTCGCGTTCCATATAGAATGCGGTAACAGATAGGGTGTGTTTTTTATCTTCAGACTGACCCTTTACACCAAATTCTGCATTCCACAGGTACTCTGGCTCAAACGAAAAGGCTGAGGCCGGGATGCTGAAGCCTTCATCTTTGGCTTTGGCCAGCGCTTCACCATTGGCGCCACCGACCTTATAACCCCGGCTCAGGCTGGTATAGATCATGGTGCGAGGCACAACCTGATATTCCAGCGCCAGCTTACCACCGACCATAGTGTCATCCTGATCTATGGCAAAACCATTGGTATCTAGGTATTCACTGTCATAGCGCTCCACTCGCAATCCCGTGATCAGTCGGGTCTGCTCGTTCAGATATGTGACTTTCTGACCGAATAGCGCCTGACTGGAGACATCGTAGCTGGAGCGAAAATCATTGCTCAGCCAGGTGTACTGACGGGTCAGGTCGACATCACGACGCTGTGCGTAGGCGCCAATCACCCAGTCGCCCTGCTTGTCCATTAGCTTGACTTCCAGCGTGCCACGTTCGTGATCGCGCAGATAGCTGTCAAAGCTTTCGTAGTGGTCCGGGTGCAGGCCTGCGGCGCAAAGCTTAGGCTGGGTCGCGTCATGGCAGGTCCAGTCTTCATCGTAGCTATACACTGTATCGGCTTGTAGCCCGGTGCCCTGGAACTCAATATCAAAAGCACTCAGGCCGGTATACAGGGTGCTAAGTGCAAAGGCATCACTTTCTTGGGTGTCTTTACCTGGCAGGTTAGCCACACTGTGACGTGTATTGTCCAGCGTAAAGCCATCATAGCCATTATCGATATCGATGTGGTGTACGGCCAGGTTCACTGTTAGTGTGTCTGTCAGCTGGCTGTTGAGTTTTACGCGGGCCAGTCGCTCTTGCTGATCCTGAGTTGGCTTATCCAGATACAGGTTATCGACATAGCCGTCTGAGCCGCGTTGATACAGACTAATACGCCCCGCGGTGCTGTCCGTTAATCCGGTGCCTGCCGCCAGGCCGGCTTCATAGCTATTGTAGTTACCCGCGCCAACGCGCAGTTTTAAGGCGCTGTCCTGGGTTGGGGCATGAGATTGCAGATCGATGATCCCACCCATGGCATCGGCGCCAAAACGCGTTCCCTGAGGACCGCGATACAAGGTCACCTGATCAATATCAAACAGCAAGGCACTGCCGCCCAGACCGGAGTAGTTTATGCCATCGACCAGCATACCCACACTCGGGGTGATTGGGTCGACAAACTGAGAGCGCAGGCCCACGCCACGGATCTGCACAAAGCGGCCGCGAGACGCGCCTGCGGTAAAGTTCACATTGGCGGTACTATTTAATAGCTCATCCAGATAGCTGGCACCGCGATGGGTCATTTCAACTTCGCCCATCACACTGGCGCTGGCACTGAGTGTTTGCAGAGATTCTCTTTGGAAGTCGCCGGTGACTTCAATGGTTTCAAGGGGCGCGGCTGTCGGTAACTCGTCAGCGGCGGCTTGGTTTGACAGGGCAGCCAACAGGCTGATGCTAAGCAAAGAAAGTTTAAGCTTCATGTCTTATCTTGTTCCATTTTTGATTGCGCACAGTGTAGCAAAAGCCCGACCAGTTAACAGTTAATATGTGTTATAAATTCGGCAACTTAGTGAAGAGGAAAAGCCATGACATTTAAGCTTGATTTCAAAGTCAGGGATTACGAATGTGATTTGCAGGGCATAGTGAACAACAGTGTCTATTTTAATTATCTGGAGCATGCCAGGCATGAATTTTTGATTGCCAACGGCGTCGATTTTGCTGCGCTTGCAGAGCAAAAAATCAACCTGGTGGTGATCCGCTCTGAAATGAATTACAAAGATTCATTGAAACCGGGCGATGTATTTTATGTTGAAGTTGAAACACTGCGGGTGAGCAAACTGAAGTTCGCATTTATCCAGCGTATTATCCGCGCCGCAGACGACAAGCTCATGCTGGATGCGGTTGTCACCGGGACATCCGTGAATGAACGGGGGCGTCCGTTCCTACCTGAGGAAATTGATCAGCTTTTCGTCTGATATTTTTACTAAAAAGGCAGAAAATTACAGATTTTTACTGCCTTTTCCACACCGCCTGACGTTATAATATTAATCATATTTTAAGCGGTTGGTTTACCATGAAAAATTCCATTCTTTTATGCCTGATGTGCGTATTAATGGCATGTTCCAGTACAGGGAAGGTAACCAGGGAACAGCTTAAGCACTCTCACTGGCAGTTAGCACAGGTTGATGGTCACTTTGTTACAGAGGCCTCACCGATAGAAATCGAGTTTCTGGATGCCTTGCAGGTGGTTGGCTTTGCAGGGTGTAATCGGTTTTTTGCCGAGGGCAATATGACGTCTGAGACCCTCAAGCTGAGTCAGCTGGGGATGACCCGAAAGTCCTGTGGTGATGTGCTGGATGCACGGGAGATGCAGTTTCTCGAAATGCTACAGCAGGGCGTCACTGTCACTATCCAGAACAACGAGTTACACCTTAAAGGCCAGCAAACCTGGCAATTTACAGCGCTGGATGCAGAGCCTTTGACTAACTAGGCGCGATTCAGTACACTTTTTCACAGTTCGTTACTTGTCGGAGTGCCCATCTGGGCTGAGATCGCAGTATTGCGGGATCCGTGGACCTGATCAGGTTAATGCCTGCGTAGGGAACAAGCTACCTAAGTTGGTATATCGTAAGATATCTAGGTTGCCAGTCATGTTGTGCCTGTGCCAACATGCTCCACTGAATGAAATCAGCACACAGCGCTTTGCTGTGGGTTTGGTTTGGACCCTTCTCGCTCCCTTTGCGGAGTTCTGACAAGACACCTTAACTTAACAATGAGGCATGTCATGTCAAACAACAGTAGCAAGTTATCACGTCGTGAGTCGCGCGAGGCCGCGTCGGATTTTATCTATAACCTTACCGGACAACCTTTCCCAAATTCCGAGAAAGTATATGTTGAGGGTGAGCAGGCGGGCGTGCGTGTCGGCATGCGCGAGATCACTCTGAGTGACTCTTTTATTGGCGGCACGGAAGAAGAGCCTATCTATGAGAAAAATGAACCGGTTCGCGTCTACGACACCTCAGGCCCTTATACCGATCCAGATTTTAAGCTGGATGTGCGCAAAGGCTTGCCGAAATTCCGTGAGCAGTGGATTTTAGACCGCGACGATACCGAAGTGCTGGAATCGGTCACGTCGCAGTTTTCTCAGCAGCGTATGGCGGACGAAGGTCTGGACCATATTCGTTTTGAAAACCTGCCTAAGATCCGCCGCGCCAAACCCGGACAAAATGTGACACAAATGCACTATGCGCGCCGTGGTATTGTGACGCCGGAAATGGAGTACGTTGCCATTCGTGAAAACATGGGCCGCGCGAAAATTCGTGAAGAGTTACTGGCGCAGCAGCACAAGGGTCAGTCGTTTGGTGCCGAGATCCCGGATTTTATTACCCCGGAATTTGTCCGTGCTGAAATTGCACGTGGCCGCGCTATCTTGCCAAACAACATCAACCACCCGGAAACCGAGCCTATGATTGTCGGCCGCAACTTCCTGGTGAAGGTGAATGCCAACATAGGTAATTCCTCGGTGACCTCTTCGATTGAAGAAGAAGTGGAAAAGCTGGTGTGGTCAACCCGCTGGGGCGCGGATACGGTCATGGACTTGTCGACAGGCCGATATATCCACGAAACCCGTGAGTGGGTGGTACGTAACTCACCTGTGCCGATTGGTACGGTGCCGATATATCAGGCGCTGGAAAAAGTGAACGGTGTGGCGGAAGATCTGACCTGGGAAATTTTCCGCGATACGCTGATTGAGCAGGCCGAGCAGGGCGTTGACTACTTCACCATTCACGCGGGTGTGCTGTTACGCTATGTGCCTATGACAGCGAAACGAGTGACGGGCATTGTTTCGCGCGGTGGCTCCATCATGGCCAAATGGTGCCTGGCGCACCATAAAGAGAACTTCCTGTACACCCACTTTGAAGACATCTGCGAGATCATGAAGCAATACGATGTGTGTTTCTCTCTGGGTGATGGTCTGCGTCCGGGTTCAATCGCCGATGCCAACGACGAAGCACAACTCTCTGAGCTGCGCACTTTGGGTGAACTGACCACGATTGCCTGGAAACATGACGTACAAGTGTTCATTGAAGGGCCGGGCCATGTGCCTATGCATCTGATCAAAGAAAACATGGATGAGCAATTAAAGCACTGTCATGAAGCGCCTTTCTACACCCTTGGCCCGCTGACCACAGACATTGCACCGGGCTACGATCACTTCACTTCCGGCATTGGTGCGGCGCAAATCGCCTGGTACGGTACCGCAATGTTGTGTTACGTGACGCCAAAAGAGCACCTGGGCCTGCCCAATAAAGAAGACGTGAAAGAAGGTTTGATCACCTACAAGATTGCGGCGCATGCGGCGGATCTGGCCAAAGGTCATCCGGGCGCGCAGATCCGTGACAATGCCCTTTCTAAAGCGCGTTTTGAGTTCCGCTGGCACGATCAGTTCAATCTGAGCCTTGATCCGGAGCGGGCATTGTCTTATCACGACGAAACATTGCCTCAGGAGTCGGGTAAAGTGGCGCACTTCTGCTCTATGTGTGGTCCTAAGTTCTGCTCTATGAAGATCACCCAGGATGTGCGCGACTATGCCAAACAGCTCGAAGCCGAGGGCATAGATCCAAACAATGCCGGCGAAGCCATCGCCATCAAAATGATTGATGTGGAAGCCGAAATGAAAAATAAATCACGCGAGTTCAAAGAGACGGGGTCGGAGCTTTACCACAAAGCGCTGTGATTTAGGGAAGCGGGCCCCTTTGGGCCCGTATGGAGGCAAGATGTCCCAGACAAACAAACCACGCGTTGCCATCGTCGGCTTTGGCCTGGCAGGGCGGGTTGCAGCCCTGATGCTGGCAGAGCAGTATCAGCTGAGCGTATTTGAGCGCGACCTGGTCGCGACCCCTGCCAGTGTGGGCACTTTAGCGGCGGCGATGCTCGCCCCCATGGCCGAATCCGTGATCTGTGAACAAGACCTGGCAGAGCAGGGCTTACATGCCATGACCTTATGGCCGGAGTTGCTGGCCAAACTTGATGAGCCGGTGTTCTTTCAGCAGCAGGGCACAGTGATTGTTGCGCACCAGCAAGACAGGGGCGATTTGCTGAGTTTTCAGCGTCGCCTTAAACCACTGGCTGGCCATCAGGTGCAAAGCCTGGATGGTCGCGGCATTGGTGCGCTGGAGCCTGAACTGGCTGGCCGCTTTCATCAGGGGTTGTATTTACCCTGTGAGGGGCAGCTCGATAATCTGGCATTCTTTGCTGCCAGCCTTAGCACCTTACAAAAAATGGGCGTGCGCTTTCATGAAGGGGCAGCGGCACACATCGCACATGGGCGGGTCAATGGTGAAGCGTTTGACTGGATCATTGACTGCCGCGGGCTGGATGCCAAAGACGACAGCCCCGGGCTGCGTGGGGTGCGTGGCGAAGTTGCCCGCATCTATGCGCCTGAGGTGAGTTTGCAGCGTCCGGTGCGTCTGATGCATCCGCGTTATCCGCTCTATATCGCGCCCAAACCAAATCATGAGTTTGTCATCGGTGCGACCGAAATTGAATCTCAGGATCGGGGCGATATCACGGTCCGCTCGACACTGGAGCTGCTGTCGGCCGCATATACGGTACACAGTGGCTTTGCTGAGGGGCGGGTGATGTCGCTGCGCGCAGGTTTGCGCCCGGCGTATAAAGATAATCGCCCGCATACTAGTGTCACTGATAATGTGATCCGCATTAACGGTCTGTATCGGCATGGCTTTTTGCTGGCACCGGCAGTAGTGCAACACGCGTTACAACAAGGGGTATTATGAATATAAGTTACAATGGTCAGGCGCTCACGCTGTCACAGCCACAGTCTTTGCTGGAGGTGATTGAGGCGCAAGGGGCAAAGGCACCCTTTGCGGTGGCGTTGAACGGGCAATTTGTGCCGCGCAGCACGTTAGCGGAGCAGCGACTGCAAGAGGGTGACAGCATCGAGTTGCTATCGCCTATTCAGGGAGGCTAATGATGCACAGTGATACGCCGTTAACTATTTATGGTGAGCAGTTCGACAGCCGCTTGCTGATAGGCTCGGCACTTTACCCCTCGCCGGAGATTATGCAGCAAAGCCTGGTCGCCTCGCAGGCGCAAATCGTCACCGTCTCTTTGCGACGACAGAACTCAGTGTCGGCCGGAGACGACTTCTGGCAACTGATCAAGGATACCGGTTTGCGGGTGTTACCCAATACCGCCGGGTGTCACAGTGTTAAAGAAGTGGTGACACTGGCGCAAATGTGCCGGGAAGTGTTTGCAACTGACTGGATCAAACTGGAACTGATTGGCGACGAGTATAATTTACAGCCCGATCCGATTGCCCTGCTGGAAGCCACCGACATCCTGATAAAGCAGGGGTTTAAAGTCTTGCCATATTGCACCGATGATTTAGTGGTATGTCAGCGCCTCGCGGATCTGGGCTGCGAAGTACTGATGCCCTGGGGCGCGCCCATTGGCACCGGAAAAGGGTTACTCAATCCCTATAATCTGAAAACCATTCGTGAGCGTTTGCCTGGCCATACCCTGATTGTCGACGCGGGACTCGGTTTACCTTCGCATGCCGTTCAGGCCCTGGAGCTTGGTTACGATGCCGTATTGCTGAACTCTGCCATTGCCGGTGCCGGTTGTCCGGTAACCATGGCCAGTGCTTTTAATCATGCGGTAGTTGCCGGGCGTGCCGCCTATGTGGCGCAGGCCATGCCGGAGAAAGAAGTTGCAGCGCCTTCCACCCCGACGATGGGGATGCCCTTTTGGCATCAGAATTAAACACGCGCTATAGTGACGCTAAGCCTTTGTGGCGCAAAGTACTTAATCATGCGCCCATGTTCAACAGAGTAAGTAGGAGTAATTGTGGCTGAACTGGTATGGACCATTGCCGGGTCGGATTCGGGCGGCGGCGCCGGGATTCAGGCGGATGTCAAAGCAATGCACAGTTTTGGTGTGCAAACCTGCACAGCCGTAACCGCGCTGACGGCGCAAAATAGTTTGGCGGTTGAAGAGATCAACGCGGTCTCGAGTGAAGTGCTGGAATCTCAGCTGCTGGCACTCGAAGCCGATTTAAAAGCAACCGTGATTAAGATTGGCATGCTGGCCAACAGCACACAGATCCAGCTAGTGGCAGAGCATCTGGCGCAGTACAAGAGTCGCTGGGACAATCCCCCTGTGATTGTGTTCGACCCGGTTGCCATTGCATCCAGTGGCGATGCGCTGACCGAAGAAGATACCCTGGATGCGCTGAAAAAGTACTTATTACCTCTGGTCGATGTGATCACGCCTAATACGCAGGAAACGCAAGTATTGACTGGCGTATATCTGATTGGTCCGGATGCCGTCAGAGACGCTGCCCGTAAGCTGCGTGACTGTGGCGTCAAATCGGTGATCATTAAAGGGGGTCACTGGGATTATCCCAGTGGTTATTGCATCGATTATTGCTGGAGTGAAGGTGAAGAGTATTGGCTGGGTAATGAGGCGATACAAACGCCACACAGCCACGGCACCGGCTGTAGCTTTGCCTCTTCTGTTGCGGCTTGCCTGGCCAAAGGTTACCCGATCAAAGATGCCTTCATTCTGGCTAAGGCCTATATCAATCAGGGGCTGAAATTAGCGCAGCGCTTTGGTGAAGGCAGGGGCCCCTTGGCACACTGCGGATTTCCAGAGAATATCTCGGACTTTCCTCAGGTGATAGAGCCAGGCAGCTGGCTGGGTGATGAACTGGAATTTGTGGTTAGTGAAGAGTTTAACTTTGCTGCCGGCTTTGCGCCGGTGGGAGAAGAGCTGGGGCTTTATGCCGTCGTTGACTCGGTAGACTGGGTTGAGAAGTGTTTGGCTGAGGGCGTGAAAACGGTGCAACTCAGAATTAAACAGGCTGATCACACGACCCTGGAAGAAGACATACAGTGTGCAATCACCCTGGGTGAAAAATATCAGGGCCGGGTCTTTATTAACGACCACTGGGAGCTGGCCATTCGCCATGGCGCTTATGGGGTGCACCTTGGTCAGGAAGATCTGGATTCGGCGAATCTGGTTGCCATTCAGCAGGCGGGGTTACGTTTGGGCGTGTCAACGCATGGGTTTTATGAAATGCTGCGGGCCCACAACTATCGGCCCAGCTACCTGGCGTTTGGCGCGATTTACCCGACGACCACTAAGGACATGACCGGACAGATCCAGGGGCTCGAAAAGCTCAGGCACTTTGTGCCTCTGATGCGTGAAAGCTATCCTACTGTGGCTATTGGGGGCATTGACCTGACACGGGCACCTCAGGTTGCTGCCACCGGAGTGGGCAGTGTGGCGGTGGTGCGTGCCATTACCGAGGCGGCGGATTATAAACAGGCCATTATTGACCTGAAGCGGGCTACAGGCGAGTCATGAGTACAGCGCTCAGTGACAAAGAGCGGTTGAGGTACAGCCGCCATTTACTGCTCAACGAAGTGTCGGAAGCCGGTCAGCTGCGCCTAAAACAAGCGCGGGTGGCCGTGGTTGGTTGTGGGGGTCTGGGCAGCCCAGCGCTGTTTTATCTGGCGGCAAGTGGAGTCGGGCAGCTGACTTTTTGTGATGATGATGCGGTTGAGCTGTCTAATTTACAAAGGCAAATTTTGTATAAGGTCAGTCACATCGGTCAGCCAAAAGCGAAGGCAGCGGGTAAGGTTTTAGCGAGCCTGAATAACCAAATTTCACTGATCCCACAGCCTGTGAAGCTTAGTAGCAGCAATATAGACAGCATATTGCAAGACAGTGACTGGATCCTGGATTGCAGCGACAACTTCGCTACGCGCTACTTGCTCAATCAGTATTGCGTACAACAGCGTAAGGTGCTGATCTCGGGTGCCGCGCTGGGTACTCAGGGCCAGTTTATGGCCTTTGATTTCAGGGCGTCCTCGCCCTGTTATCACTGCATTTTTCCACAGTCTTCTGCGCAACCGGTATTGAATTGTCAGAACGCAGGTGTGGTGAGCCCGTTATTGGGTATCATTGGCTCTATGCAGGCGATGAAAGCGGTCAGTTTAATTATCTCTGATGTGCCTGATACACACAGCGAAATGATAGTGGTCGATGCTTTGAGCTTGCAGCAAAGGCAGTTTACGCTGGAAAGGGATGCGGCATGTGATGTGTGTGGCTAATGCCACGAACGATTAAAACAGCCCGCAAATGCGGGCTTTTTTGAGCGCGTGATCCGGCTAGTCGCGGATGGTCGCAAATGGGGTGCCCATGCGGGTAACGGTTTCTGGTAACTGGTTGGCAAGGAAGTCGGCTTTATCTTCTCCCCAGGCCAAAATAACCGTCGAGCCCAGCTTAAAGCGGCCCATTTCGTCGCCTTTTTTCAATTTAACGGCGTTGTCGCCTTCTGCGGGATAATCCCAGCTAAAGACGTCTTTACCGGCTGGTGGCGTAACCGTGCCCGCCCAGATGGTTTCGATACTGGCTACTATGGTGGCGCCCACCAGTACCATAGCCAGTGGACCTATCTCAGTGTCAAAGATTGCGACAACTCGCTCGTTCCGAGCAAACAGATTAGGGACGTTTTGCGCAGTCAGCGGGTTTACCGAGAACAGATCGCCAGGTACGTAGATCATCTTTTTCAGCGTACCATCAAGGGGCATATGAATGCGGTGATAGTCTTTGGGCGCCAGATAAATGGTGGCAAACTTACCGCCAAGGTACGGCGCTACGTCGGATTCTTTGCCCCCCAGCAGGGTTTGCAGGCTGTAGTCATGGCCTTTGGCTTGAATGATCTGACCATCGACCACATCGCCTAACTGGCTGATGGCACCGTCGACCGGGTGAGCCACAATGCTGGCTTCTTCGGCAAGTGGGCGGATCCCCGGCTTCAGCGGACGGGTAAAGAATTCATTAAAGGTTTTATAGTGAGCTGGATCTTCATGCAGGGCTTCACTCATGTCTATCTTGTACTGTTTGATAAACAATTTAATTAAGGTGGTTGTCAGTGCACCCGCTTCGGCTGCGGCCAGTTTTCCCACCAAACGTGATACGGCATGTTTGGGTAAAGCATATTGCAGGGCAATCTTTAGTTTATCCAAGTTCACTTTTATTATTCCTGAAAAAATTTTGAAGATAGTATCAAACTCTTGGCGCGCGCGCACCTGCGCGACCATCCGCCATTGACTCCAGAATACGGTGATAGCTGTCAAAGCGCAGTTCGCTGATCTTGCCCTCATCAACCGCTTCGAGGATCAGACAGCCCGGATCATTAAGGTGTTTGCAATCGCGAAAACGACAGCCGCCGATAAATTCACGAAACTCTTTAAAACACCAGGTTACCCGATCCACTTCCAGGTGCCACAGACCGAATTCACGGATCCCCGGACTGTCTATCAGGTTACCGCCACTGGGCAGGTGATGCAGTTTAGAAACTGTGGTGGTGTGCTGACCCAGGCCACTGTTCTCAGAGACTTCCTGCGTCAGAATGGCGGCATCGGGCAGGACGGTGTTCACTAAAGTGGATTTACCCACACCGGATTGGCCAACAAAGATGTTGTTCTTGTCTGTCAGCAGGGCTTTGAGCTCATCAATCCCTTGGCCTGTTTTGTTACTCACCAGCAGGACGCGATAACCTAACTCACGATAGATATCCAGCACTTCATCAACATAGTCGAGGCCTTCTTCATCGAGCAGATCAATCTTGTTGAGTAACAGAATTGGTTCAATGCCCATGTCTTCACAGGCGACCAGATAGCGGTCAATGATCTGTGGGGTGAATTCAGGCACTACAGCGGATACCATTAAAATTTGGTCAATATTGGCTGCCACCACTTTTACGCCGTCGTAAAAATCCGGACGGGTGAGCTGAGAGCGGCGAGGCTCGACGGCTTCTATCACGCCGGCCAGATCGCCTTCGCTGACTTTGGCGCGACGAAAAATCACGTCATCGCCACATACTATGCTGGTGACAGTACGGCGAATATTACAGCGCAGGACGTCGCCATTTTCGCACTCGACATCGGCGTGCTGGCCAAAGCGACTGATCACCACAGCGGGTTCTGTGGGGCCCAGGTTATCGGTTTGCCAAGTCACCTGAGTGTCGGATTGTTGTTTCGCTTTATGCAAGCGTTTTTGATGGTTGGCACTGATCCGTCTGGACTGGCCCTTACTGAGTTTTTTGCGTTTTGCCATATCTTATAAACTCGCGACACGATTTATTGCTATCGAGTGGTATACAGGCCAATCATGGACTATAACTCAATAAATTGCCCCGCTTTGTAAAAAAAAGCTTTTGGTCGAGTGATGAAGCTAATATGATATATCTAATTGCATTGGATCTAAAGGAAAGTACCGTTAGGTAGTGTATGTCTTTTCATGAATCAAACCTGATCTGGCTCGACTTAGAAATGACGGGTCTGGAACCTAAAACAGATAGGATCCTCGAAATTGCCACTGTGATCACCGACTGTGATCTGAATGTACTGGCCGAGGGACCTGTAATTGCTATCCATCAAAGTGATGAATTACTTGATAATATGGATGAGTGGTGTACAAACCAGCATGGCCGTTCCGGTCTGACTGCGCGTTGTAAGGCCAGCACGCATTCTGAATCTGATGCAATCAAACAAACATTAGACTTCCTGAAACAATGGGTACCGCCGGGCAAATCGCCTATGTGTGGTAACTCGATTGGTCAGGACCGTCGCTTCCTCAACAAATACATGCCTGAGCTGGAAGAATATTTCCACTACCGCAACCTGGACGTCAGCACGATTAAAGAGCTGGCACGTCGTTGGAAGCCTGAGCTGTTAAATGGGATCCACAAAAAGAGCTCTCACTTGGCTCTGGACGACATCAAAGACTCCATTATGGAGTTGAAGGTTTACCAGCAAAAATTCTTCAATCTTTAAAAAATTTAGAAAAAGTACTTGCAATGCTTTTTCTATCTTGTAGAATCCTGCCCCGCTCAAGACGGCAAACATTGTTTGTTGCTTGTGCGTGAAGCGGCACTAGCTCAGCTGCTAAAACGTTAGACGCGACTTCAAGGTTGCGCTCAGCGGGAAACTAAGAGCTATATTGTGATGCGGCACTAGCTCAGCTGGTAGAGCGCGACCTTGCCAAGGTCGAGGTCACGAGTTCGAACCTCGTGTGCCGCTCCAATCTAAATCAGTCTACTCGACTGACTAAAAAAGAGTATTAATTGTGATGCGGCACTAGCTCAGCTGGTAGAGCGCGACCTTGCCAAGGTCGAGGTCACGAGTTCGAACCTCGTGTGCCGCTCCAACACTTCTTCAGGTGTATAAACTAGATACTTTCTATGAAGCGGCACTAGCTCAGCTGCTAAAACGTCAGACGCGACCTGTCGCGCACCAGCGTTTAAAACAATCGAGCAATTATGGAATGCGGCACTAGCTCAGCTGGTAGAGCGCGACCTTGCCAAGGTCGAGGTCACGAGTTCGAACCTCGTGTGCCGCTCCAACACTTCTTCAGGTGTATAAACTCGATACTTTCTATGATGCAGCAATGGCTCAGCTGCTAAACGTCAGACGCGACCCGTCGCGCATCAGCGTTTAAAACAATCGAGCAACTATGGAATGCGGCACTAGCTCTGCTGCTAAAATGTTAGACGCGACCCGTCGCGCACCAGCGTTTTAATATTCCATAACTTATGAAGCGGCACTAGCTCAGCTGGTAGAGCGCGACCTTGCCAAGGTCGAGGTCACGAGTTCGAACCTCGTGTGCCGCTCCAACTTTCCTCTCTTTTATATCCTTATTTTATCTTTATTTCTCACTCTGACTTACTTGCTCAACTTTAAATCTTATTCCACCAATTTTCATCGATAAACTGATTGCTTATTTTTAGTTCGACACGTAAAATACGCGCTCTTTCGGCCTAACTAACTTTAGTTCCTTGCCTTACCCCGACTGGCCGAAACGGGACAAGGCTATATTAACCGTAAGGAATATCCATGCGTCATTACGAAATCGTATTCATGGTTCACCCAGACCAAAGTGAGCAAGTACCTGGTATGATCGAGCGTTATACTGGTGCCATCACAGAAGCTGGCGGTAAAATCCACCGTCTAGAAGACTGGGGCCGTCGTCAACTGGCTTACCCAATCGAAAAGCTTCACAAAGCACACTATGTTCTGTTGAACGTTGAAGCACCTACTGAAGTAATCAGCGAGCTTGAAACTTCTTTCCGCTACAACGATGCAGTGCTTCGTAACCTGGTTATGCGTACTAAGAACGCTGTAACTGAAGCGTCTCCTCTTGCTAAAGAAGAGAAAAAAGAAGCAGCAACTGCTTAATCGTTATTGATTCGGAATTGACCTGGTAGTTTGGTGAGCACTCAGTCTGAACTGTATACAAACCAGCTGGTATTATCCGGCACGGTCTGTAAGCCACCTAAGTACAGTCAAAGCCCCGCGGGCATCGCGCATTGTATTTTTGTTTTAGAACATAAATCGATGCAGATAGAAGCCGACCTAAATCGTAACAGTTATGTACGTATTCAGGTGGTTGCCAGCGGACAGCAGTTCCGGACTCAACTAGAGCATTTATGCGTTGGGCAGACCTTACAGGTACGCGGTTTTTTAAACCGACACGAGAGCCGCAGTGGCTTGAGTCAACTTGTATTACATGCACAACATATTGAAAGAATTAATTGAGGAAATTTACTCATGGCACGTTATTTCAGACGTCGTAAGTTCTGCCGTTTCAAAGCGGAAGGCGTACAACAAATCGATTACAAAGATCTGGCTACTCTTAGAAACTACGTAACAGAAAGTGGCAAAATCGTACCTAGCCGTATCACAGGTACTAGCGCTAAATATCAGCGTCAGCTAGCAACTGCTATCAAGCGTGCTCGCTACCTAGCCCTTCTTCCGTACACTGACTTACACAAGTAAGCAGCTGATTAACAGTTTTTAAAAGGTGTAGAGACATGCAAGTTATTCTACTAGACAAGATCGCAAACCTAGGTGGCCTAGGTGACCAGGTTTCTGTTAAATCTGGTTTCGCACGTAACTTCCTTTTCCCTAAGGGCAAGGCAGTTCCTGCAACTAAAGCTAACATCGAAACTTTCGAAGCACGTCGTGCTGAGCTTGAAGCGAAAATCGCTGAAGAGCTAACTGCTGCACAAGCGCGCGCTGAAAAACTAGAAGCACTTGCAGAAGTGACTCTGGTTTCTAAAGCGGGTGACGAAGGCAAGCTATTCGGTTCTATCGGTACTCGCGATATCGCCGACGCTATCACAGCAGTAGGTCTGGAAGTTGCTAAGTCAGAAGTTCGTCTGCCTACCGGTACTATCCGTGAGACAGGTGAGTTCGACGTAACTATCCAACTTCACACTGACGTGACAACAGCTATCAAAGTAATCGTGATCGCTGAAGCTTAATATTATTAAGCACCAACCGCGCGCATCTGTGCGCGGTTGTATTCCCAATTCTGAAAGACAATAACAACTCCAATTTTCAGTGTGTGGATCTGATGATTATCGGGATCATCATGGAAGATTTACAACACAAGTCGGAAAATTAATCCAAATCAAAACAACGGCGCTCGTAAACGGCTTATAGTCATTACGGGAACAAATGACGCTGATATTTAATGGTCTGACCTTTTGGTCATTTTAGGTCAATTCGCCTGACTGTTATCTCGTGTAAGCGTGTTCCTGTTTTAGCTAATTCTGTTCTGTGATAGTTTAGTCAACTGTTTTTATTACAGGCACTTTTTTTTATTGGTTAAATGTCATACAGTCTTATTAGAGATTAATGACAGCGTTATCATTTAGGTGGGAAACCCAATATGCTAAAAACCTCCAACATGCGTGGATTCACTTTAATTGAGCTGCTGATCGCCATTGCGATCGTCGCTATTCTGGCCAGTGTGGCATTGCCAAACTATGGTGAGTATGTGCGTGAAAGCAGACGTCTGGATGCACAGCATTTAATGCTGCAAACCAGCGCCACGTTGGAGCGTATTTATTCCCGTAATGGTGGTTATCCCAATGATGAGACCTTTCAGGGTCTGCCCGCCTCAGAATACTACACATTCAGCTACGAAGCGCGTAACAAGCCACAAGGTGCGAACGGTGATTTTCGCAATATGGGCTATATTTTAAGAGCGACACCTGTGATCAACGGCAGTCAAAGCAGAGACGTGTGTGGGGTGCTGACTCTGGACCACCTTGGCAATCAGGGAGGAAACCTGAATGACTGTTGGTAAGCATACACAGCGTGGCGTAACGCTAATTGAACTGCTGGTTGTACTGGCTATCATCGCTATTTTAGCTATGGTGGCAGCCCCTTCTTTGATAGGCCAGATTAAACAGGACCGGGTGAATACCACAGCGAACCAGCTGAGTAGTTTCTATCGTTTTGCGCGCAGTGAAGCGGTTAAACGCGAAGTGCCGGTTAAGTTGGCGCTGGAGAACAATGACTGGGTCATGAAAGTGGTTGAGCAGGGTCAGGAAGTTACGCTAAGGCGTTTCACTGTGGATCATAACCAGGTTGCGGTCAACCTGGTTAACAGAACACTGCGCTCGAGCGGTGAACTGAATGCGTTTAGTAACATATTGATCTCAGATAACGATGCGGCAACGGATGACGTGCGTTTGTGTATTTTACACAGTGGGCAAAGCTGGTTGGGTAAGGCGACAGACAATTGCGCGTAGTTAAAGGGTTTTCATTGCTGGAAGTTATGGTGTCTATGGTCATCGCAGCCATCGCCCTGCTTGGGCTTGCAGCGGCGCAGATCAAGGCCATGCAGTTTGCGCAAAACAGCTTTAACTACACTATAGCACTGATCCACGGGCAGAATGCGATTGAGCGTATCTGGCCTGATATCTGTCACTATCAGAGTGTGAATACCAGCCTGAATCCCGGTCTTAATCCAACCGCAGCCTGGCTATACCCCAATGATCCTCGCTTTACGCTGACACTGCCCAACACTTTTAGCCTGGACATGAGCCTGACCGTGAGCTGGCACGATGAGCGGATGACAGACACCGGCGTGGACCAAATCTCGCTGCACGCCAGCTTCGTGAATGCCTGCTTATGAATCGCATGATGAATGGTCGCGGATTTACCCTGCTGGAGCTGCTGATTGCACTGTCGATTGGCCTGTTCATGCTTGGCGGGATTGCCGTGGCCTATTCAACCATTCGTAGCACCATTGCGATAAATCAGGAGCTGGCACAAGCGCAGGAAGTGATCCGCTATACCAGCCAATTGATGACCCGCAGTATTAAGCAAACAGCGTCTACACCGCAGGTTATACAGAATGGTGAGGCATTAGAAGTCAGCCAGGTTGCCAATACACCGGCCTGCGATGGCAGCGTGCCGGTGGTGGATTACACCGAAACCTTTTCGTTGCTAGATGGCTACTTATTATGTGATGTCAGCTCAGATAACTTACCTGCCCAGCGCCTATTACGAGGGGTCAATGGACTGAGCTTTTCGGTCGATGGCCTGATCACGTCCATTACCGTGACGCCTGTGGGTGTGCCCGCACAGTATGCTGCGGGGATCCAGATAGACGTGGCTGCGAGCCAGCAAGTACTCGCGACGGCCAATTGGTGACGCTATGAAGATGCAGAGTATACGACAACGCGGATTTACCCTGATTAAAGTCATGCTACTGAGTTCAGTGGCCAGTGTGGTGGTGTTTGCTGCATTCAAAGATACCCTGGTGCAGGAGCGCCTTAGTGGTAACTACCAAAAAGACCTGAATGCGCGATTACTGGCGGAAAAGGGTGTGATTGAGCGCGGTCAGGCACTTAAGGCGGCACTTACCAATAACCCAAACCTGACGCTGGAACAGGCGGTGCAGCAGATCGGGGCGGGTCTGGGCAGCGGTGAACTGGATGGCACGAGCTTTGACGCTCAGCTATCAGTCAACGGTGATGAAGTAGCGATTGCCAGCCTGGGACAGCGTTATGATGATCAGGCCCAGGCGCGCATGATCTCTTACTTTAAATATACGCCTCCCGAGCGCAGCTCAGTGTTCCAAAATGCGGTCACCGGATGTAAAGGGGTGAATCTGGCAGGCAGTGGTCTGGTCGATAGTTATGATTCCACCCAGGGCAGTTACGAAGAGACCCGCACCAGTAATGGCGATGTGCATACGGTGATTGGCGATGCCGATGTGGTGTTAAATGGTCATTCGCCCATTATGGGTGATGTGAAAGCATCGGGGGTGCTGTATCTTAAGGGTTCTTCGCCCGTCGTTGGGACAGTACAATCCAATACCGGGATCGACATTTCTGCTGGCAGTGGTGTGCGGGTCGATGGCGATGTTCTTACACAGGGATTTGTGAAGCACAACGGCGGACAGATCACGGGGGTATTGCGTGCAAATGGCGATGTCACCATGAAATGGGGCGCCGAAATTCTCAACCAGAACCGCGCCGAGCTCGATATTATGTATGGTGGCACCGGGCGTTTCCAGAGCAGTCATACCCAGGATGGATTGCACTATTCAGCCGATCGTTTCAATGTGAACCCCGAGGTTGAAGCAGTGCGGGTATACGACCCGAGCTCACCGGATTATGACCCCAATGACCCCGATAAAGAGTGCGACCCACTGGCTTTACCGCTGAATATGCCGACCGTGATCGACAACAATAACAGCTACACTGACTTTACGGTTGGCGCACAGACCGACTATGTGTTTACGCCAGCTGAAGGGCGTTATATTCGGGGCGGTAGCGGCACCTGGTCATCCAGCCCCGCAGACATCTACTTGTTCCAGCATCTGACGCAAAACCATGGTCAGGGTAATGGCAACAGCGAGTATGTGTTTGGCATGAAAAACATGAAACTGACCAGTGATGGCACCATTACCATAGAGGGCGGCGATGTGATCTGGCTGGTTGACGGTGATCTTAAAATGACGGGCCACACCAGTATTACCATCAAAGCGGGCAGCAGCCTGGCAATTTTTGTCACTGGTAAAGTGGAGTTCGGCGCCAGTGCAGTGGTTGTCACAGAGCGCGAAGGGCTGACTGAAAGCGGGTTTCCCAGCCTGAGTATTTTTTCCTCCTATTCGGGTCAAAATGGCATTACAATGCGGGGCGCCAGTTCAATTTATGCGGTTGTTTACGCGCCCGTGACCAGTATCGCCATGCGTGGCAGTGGTCAGTTTTATGGCACCATTCGTGGTGCAACCATAGATGCGACGGGCGGCAGTGGCGTGCACTTTGATGAGGCGCTGAAAAACTTTAACCTTGGCAATGGCGGCGTCACCACACCTGCGAAACTGGAGTTTATGGGCTGGCGTTTTGAATCTGGCGAGGACTATCAAGCTCCGGATGAAGAGAAAGAGTAACGCGTCTGCCTGCCATTAAGAAAAAATTTTCCTGCCCGTTTAAACCTTTCGCACTTCCCCTTGCGTCTTATCCTGCAAACATCACATTATCGGGTTACTTTCTTTATGGCACCTGATATGTCACGATGATGGCTCGGTAACGAGGGAATACTCTATGATAATCAATGCCAAAGAGGCATTTAACCCAGATACGATTGAGCGGTTAGTGCAGCGCGCGCAGCAAGGCGAGCAGGCGGCCTTTGAGCAGCTTTATCAGCAGTGTTATCGCAGGGTTTTTGGATTGTGTTTACGTTTGCTTGCCGATCAGGCCCATGCGGAAGACGCCACGCAGGAAGTGTTTGTTCAACTTTGGCACAAAATTGCCCAGTTTCAGGGGCAGTCAAAATTTACGACCTGGCTTCACAGTGTGACATCCAATGTGGCGCTCAGCTATTTACGTAAGCAAAAAAACTGGCTGCAAAAAGTCGTGAGCCTCGAGGACAGTGGCATGGAGCAAGCCGAAATAATGCAATGTCAGTCACTCAATGGACTCGATAAGCTGATCTTACGTTTACCAGAGCGTGCACGTCTGGTGTTTGTTCTGCATGCGGTAGAAGGGTATCGCCATGAAGAAGTGGCAGGTATGTTGAATATGGCGGTGGGCTCAAGTAAGTCACAGTTTCACCGAGCCAGGAAATTGTTACAGGAGTGGTATGACAATGAGTAAACCAACATTCGAGCAGTTTCTGAAACAACAGCTGCCGCGGCAACAAGATCAGGATCAATTACCAGAGCCGCAAAGAGACTTATGGCAGGGCATTGAGAACGCCATCAATATGCCAGACTCGGTGTCGCGTACTCGCAGTCCGTGGATAAAGTTGGCAGGCGTCGCTGCCTGTGTGTCGGCTGGATTGCTGAGTTGGCAGGTGATTATGACTCAGCCGAAACAAGACACAATGGCACATATGAGCGCTTTTTTTGAGCAGGAAAAACAGACGCTACTGGTCAAGTACGAAGCACAACCTGCGCTGACCAAAGACTGGCAGAGACCATTACAGGAATTAGAAGAAGCAGAGCAGGCCATTAAGCTGGCACTGATGAAGGACCCGGACAATGCGGCTCTGCTCAAAATGCTGGCACAGGTTTACCAGCAGCAGTTAGATTTAATCACTAAGGTACATCAGCCCCAGTGGCAACAGATTTAGGAGAGAAGCATGAAAGCAATCATAGTAGGACTGGCCGCGCTGCCACTGTTTGCCCTGGCAGGTGACAAAATTGATGAGCAGATCAAGGTGCCGCTGGATGGCAAAGTGGTCATTGAAAACCAGCGAGGCAAGGTCACCATTAAATCATGGGATAAGCCAAGCTTTAAGGTCAGCGGAGAACTCGATGAACTGGCCGAAGGGTACACGCTGGAAACGCAGGGCAATGTGACCGAATTTATCGTCAAAATGCCGCGCCGCACCAAGAGCTGGAACAACCAGCGAGATGGCTCACGGCTCACCATTTATATGCCTAAGCAAAGTGAACTTGACTTTGAAGGCGTGAGTGTCGATGTGAATGTCAGTGATTTCAGTGCCGGGGTGGCGGTAACCACAGTCAATGGAGACATTGAGGCGACCCAGCTCAGTGGAAAAATTGAACTGGAAACCGTGAACGGCGACATTGAAGGCAAAGAGTTATCGGGCAATATTCGCTATGAAACGGTCAATGGGGATATTGAAGACATGGCGTCCAGTGGCAAGCTGCGCTTTAACGCCGTAAATGGCGGCATTGAAAGCATGACTCAGGCCAATGATATTCGGGTTGAAAACGTCAATGGCGAAGTAGACTTTGATATTGCCAGCCTGAAAGACTTACGTATGAGTACCGTCAATGGCGAGATCAACGTACGTCTCAGAGCGCTGGAGAAAGGGGCCAACGTCCGCTTTGAGTCCGTCAGTGGCGACGTCGACTTTTACTTCCCGGCTGAGCTGTCTGCACGCTTTGACATTGACGCCCATGCTGGCGGGCGGATCATCAACGAGCTGTCTGCAGACAAAGAGAAAAAAGCCAAATATGGTCCATCTCGGGAGCTGGAATTTGTCATCAAAGACGGCGACGTGGATGTGGAGATAGACACCGTCAGCGGACGCGTCACTTTAAAGAAACTGTAATTCGGGTCGGGGCGCTGCGTATGCGCGCCCCAATGAGGGCATTCAGCTCATAATCAAGATTCATTTCCACCCCAATTGCGTATACAATAACAGGTCCGTCCCTTAGTGTTTGTAGTGATATGGCGAAACCTGATCAACAAGTCGATACCCTGAAAGTTCCCCCCCATTCCATCGAGGCTGAGCAGTCTGTGCTTGGCGGACTCATGCTTGATAACCAGGCGTTTGACAGAGTGGCAGAGCTGGTCGTCGCGCAGGATTTTTATACCCGCACTCATAAGCTGATATTTGAGGCTATGACCAAACTGGTCGAAGCCAGTCAGCCGATTGACCTTATCACTATTTCAGAAAACCTGGAGAAGAACAACCAGCTGGACACCGTAGGTGGCTTTGCTTATCTGGCTGAGATTGCGAAAAACACCCCCAGTGCGGCGAACATAGACGCCTATGCCAGCATTGTCCGCGAGCGTGCGGTGGTCCGTGAAATGATCACCGTTGCCAATGAAATCGCTGAGGCGGGTTTTAACCCGGAAGGACGCGACAGTCACGAATTGCTGGACCTGGCGGAAAGTAAGGTTTTCAAAATCGCTGAGCAGCGTACCAAGAGTACCGAAGGTCCGCAGAGCATTCACAGCATTCTCGAAAAAACCGTCGATAAAATCGAAGAGCTCTACCAGTCGCCGCAGGACGGTGTAACCGGGGTAAGCACGGGCTATTCCGACCTAGACCAAATGACTGCAGGCCTGCAACCGTCAGACCTGATCATCGTTGCGGCACGTCCGTCGATGGGTAAAACCACCTTTGCGATGAACCTGGCCGAGCATGCGGCGATGACACAAGATAAGCCGGTGCTTATCTACTCACTGGAGATGCCCTCAGAGCAGATCATGATGAGGATGCTGGCTTCACTGGGCCGGATCAACCAGACCAAAGTACGGACCGGTCAATTGGACGATGATGACTGGGCGCGTTTGTCTTCAACCATGGGCCTGCTGATGGAAAAGGGCCAAATGTATATTGATGATGCCTCGGGCCTGACACCGACCGACGTGCGCTCGAGAGCGCGGCGGATCGCGCGGGATCACGGCGGGATCAGCATGATCATGGTGGATTATTTGCAGCTGATGCGCGTACCCAGTTTATCGGACAACCGGACCTTAGAAATCGCCGAGATATCTCGTTCACTTAAGGCGCTGGCAAAAGAACTGCAGTGTCCGGTGATAGCCCTGTCGCAGCTTAACCGTACACTGGAACAACGGGCGGACAAGCGACCGGTTAACTCGGACTTACGTGAATCGGGGTCTATCGAGCAGGATGCCGACTTAATCATGTTTATCTACCGGGATGAAGTGTATAACGACGACAGCCCGGATAAAGGCGTTGCAGAAATTATTATCGGTAAACAGCGTAATGGTCCAATTGGTAAGGTTAGGTTAACCTTCCAGGGGCAATTCTCTCGGTTCGACAATTATGCCGGTCCTGCTGTGGATGACGAATACTAAGGTATTTGTCCTTTGTGACTGACTCGGCAGCCTGAATTAGGAGTAAGTATGCGCCTGGCAACCGCCGAAATTAATCTTGCGGCATTAAGCTATAATTTAAAACGGATCAAGGCACTGGCACCCGGTGCCCGGGTAATGGCCGTGCTCAAGGCCAATGCCTATGGCCATGGTCTGGTCAAGATTGCGCAGCGTCTTAATGATGCAGACGCCTTTGCGGTTGCTCGCATTGATGAAGCGCTGGCACTGCGCGCCGGTGGCCTCACTAAGCCCATCGTGTTGCTCGAAGGTTTTTTTGACCGCGCAGACTTACCCATTCTCATCGCCAACAACTTTGAAACCATCATTCATGATGAAAACCAGCTGCGAGCCATCGAAACCAGTCAGCTGGATGCGCGTTTATCGGTGTGGCTAAAGGTTGATACAGGCATGCACAGACTGGGGATTGAGCCGGAACAGTTTGAGGCTTTTTATCAGCGCCTTAAAGGCTCTGACAATGTCGACCCTAAAATTAAGCTGATGACCCACTTTTCCTGTGCCGATGACAAGAACAGCCCCCAAACACGCGAGCAAATTGAGACGTTTGAGCGCCTGGTAGCGGATAAACCCGAAGCCAGATGCCTGGCCAATTCGGCAGGCGTGCTTGGTTGGCCGCAGTCTCATGGTGACTGGATCCGTCCAGGTTTGATGATGTATGGTGTCTCGCCCATGCTCAATCGGGTAGGCCCTGAGCATGGTCTGAAGCCGGTAATGCGGCTGACGACCCGTGTGATTGCCATCAAGACAATCGCTGCGGGCGAAAAAGTGGGGTATGGCGGGCGCTGGCAGAGCCAGCAGAAAACGCAACTTGCTGTGGTCGCCATGGGCTATGGAGATGGTTACCCGCGTAATGCACGCAATGGCACCCCTGTGGTGATCAGAGATAAACGCTATGGCATTGTCGGGGCTGTGTCTATGGATATGATCACGGTCGACATCGGCACTAATCCGGATGGGATTGCAGTGGGCGATCAGGTTGAGATGTGGGGACCTGCGCTACCCGTGGAAGAGGTGGCTGCCTGTGCAGGCACCATTCCCTATGAATTACTTTGTAACGTGACACCCAGAGTCAGTTACGAGTACCTTGCGCCATCGGACTAGTCGCGGCTCACTCCAACAATTGACCATGCAGGGTTGCAACGATAGAACGACTACCGGCATGGTCTCTGTGTTCGCCAAGGTAGATCCCCTGCCAGGTTCCTAATTGCAGGCGACCCTGACTGACTGGAATGGTGACTTCACAGCCCAGTGTGCTGGATTTGATATGGGCTGGCATGTCATCGTCACCTTCATAGTCATGCCGATAATAACTTTGCCGCTCCGGCACAAAATGATTAAAGTGACTTTCCATATCCATACGCACGGTTGGATCGGCGTTTTCATTGAGGGTGAGACTGGCAGAAGTATGCTGAATAAACAAATGCAGCAAGCCCACTTTGTAGTAACTCAGCTGGGGCAGCTGAGTCAGTACCTCATCATCAATCAAATGAAAGCCGCGTTGACGCGGCCTGAGTGTGATATGTGTTTGATGCCAGCTCATAGCTTGTCGAAGCTCACCTCTATGTTGGCGTTCCCGTCGGCTGAGGTGAAGGGCATGATGATTTTGGGGCCATCACACTTATGGGTGATTGTATGACCCGGGCCAGATACCACTATGGGTGTAGCCATATCAAACTCATAGCCTTTTTCGCCCAGCAAGTTTTTTGCACCACCTGTGACCATGTTAGTAATTTCACCAACCATGTCAGTGACTTCTTCATTGATTTTGTCTGGGCGTTCACCCAGCATTCTTTCCATAATGGTCAGTGCCAGGCCTTCATCAAAGCTGATAGAAAAGGAGCCTTTGGTCTGCGGGCCGACCATGCCAATCAATCCGGACACATCACCACATGCCACCTCATCTTTCTTAATCTTTGGCTTGCCTGGCGTTAATTCGGTTTGTGCCATGGTGGCCAGTACATTCATCAGTGATGATAAAAAAGGGTTGATGAATTCTACATTCATATGATTCTTCCCTAGGTTCCTACGTTGTAACGGACGCTGATTTAAGTGTAGTGGGCTTTTTACTATGCTGCACTACTCATTGCATTTTCCACACCGCCCGTGTGCTTCAATCGTTTGTGCTTTAACAAGAAAGCCATGCTCTGCAGCCAGGTTATTCAGTTCATGTGAAATGGCATTGGAATGTAGCTCTTGTACGTGACCACAGGAATCACAGATCAAAAGTTGCACAGGGTGAATACAGTCGAAGTGATGGCACAGCATAAATGCATTTGTGCTTTCAATCTTATGAATAAACCCGAGCTCTGAGAGAAAATCCAGTGCGCGGTACACGGTTGCAGGCTTTGCGCTGGACTCGGTTAGTTTGAGCTCTTCTAACAGATCATAGGCGCCTACACCACCTTGTTTGGCAGCGAGTAAGCGAAATACTTTCTCTCGGATAGGGGTAAAACGGGCACCCCGGTTGTCACAAACTTGCTTAGCTTTACTTACCAGTTGTTCTATATTCATGTTCTAAATCCTTACACTGCCATGCAATACTAACATATTCTTTTTAATAGTCTTGTATCGACAGGGATTTATTCATTATATTCTCCGCACGAGAAAAGTTGTGTTCAAGCCAATCCTGAAATGCGGCTTGGGGCATAGGCTGGCCTATCAGGTAGCCCTGTCCGATGTTACAGTTAAACTCCACCAGTCGACTGAGCTGTTCGTGATCTTCTATGCCCTCGGCGATCACTTTGAGTCCCATGCCGTGTGCCATGGTGATGATATTTTTGACCAGATAAGCCGACTCACTGCCAGTGTGCATATCCGCAATGAAGCTTTGATCTATTTTGAGTACGTCAAACGGATACTGACGCAGGTAGTTTAACGACGAATAGCCGGTGCCAAAGTCGTCCATGGAGATCAACACGCCCATTTTTTGCAGTGTATCTAAGGTAGCTTTAATGGTGCTGTCACCGCTTAGCAGCAGGCCTTCGGTGATCTCCAGCTCCAGTGTGCCAGGCTGCAATTCGCAGTTGGCTATCAGGTGCTCGACATGGCTCAGCAGCTGTGGGTCATAAAACTGGCGGGGCGACAGGTTAACTGCCAGCCGCAGTGAGGCATTAAAGCGTGCGTGGAACTGCTGCAAGGCACTGGCTGCTGAGTTCAATACGAACTTACCCAAGTCGATAATAAACCCCGTTTGTTCTGCCAGTGGAATAAACTCAGCCGGAGAGATGGGGCCTAACTTTTCGCTATGCCAGCGTAGTAGAGCCTCTGCGCCCACTACTTTGCGTGCCTGAAGGTCCAGTTGGGGCTGGTAGTAGACCTCAAACTCGCCGCGTTCAAGTGCGCCTTGCATGTTTTCTTCAAGCAGCAAGCGCCGCTGCAGGGTATTACTCATGTTTTCGGTAAACAAACAGTAGGTATTGCGCCCCTGTTGTTTGGCATTGTACATGGCTGAGTCGGCCTTTCTCAGCAGATCGTTGGGCGTATCAGCGTCTTGTGGGAAAATGGCAATACCCAGGCTCAGCGAAATATTGAAGGCGCGACCGTCTATGTTAAACGGGGCATGAAAGAGTTTAACCAGTTTTGCTGCAATAGGATGGATATCGGCGCTGGTTTTCAAATCGCCCAACAGTATAATGAACTCATCGCCACCGAGGCGTGCAACAGTATCTTTCTCCCGTAATGCCGATTGCAGTCGCTTTGCTGAGTGGACCAGGACTTTATCGCCCACCTCATGGCCCATTGAGTCATTCACTTTTTTAAAGTCATCCAGATCGATAAACCCAACACCGACCAGCGACTTGTCCCGCTTGGCATCGTGGATCAGCTGCTGGAGGCGGTCGAGCACCAAAAAGCGATTAGGCAAGTCTGTGAGCGTGTCGTAAAAAGCATGGTGCAGTATGATTTCTTCCTGACGCTTTTTATCCGTGATGTTGCGCACAGCAATGACCAGAGCATCGGAGTCGGGCAGGGCACTGAGCCGGGCTTCAAAGTGGCGTTTACCGTTCTCAAACGGTAATGAGTACTCCAGTTGTGTCAATTGTCCCGGTTTCTCAATGCCCTGGATCGCACGGGTAAAGTGACGCGAGGTAGGAGCTGGCAGGAACTCCTCGATTTTATGTCCCAAAAATTGGGCTTCAGGCACGTATAAATCGTCGGTCTGTCCGCTGTGATACTCTAAAATGGTGCCCTGCTTATCTATGATAAAAAACAGGTCTGGCAAAGCCGAGAAAATGCCCTCCAGGATGGCTGTTTTACGCCTGGCTTCGGTCTCTGCTTGCTGTGTTTTTTGCCAGCCTGTTTGCAGGCTGTTGGCCATCTCATTGAGGTTTTCAGCCAGGTGTTTAAACTCTCCTGCCCCTCTAATTTCAAGCGTTTTACTGAAATCAAAGCGGCTCAGCCGCTCACTGAGTTCAACCAGTAGTGATACCGGGCGATGAATAAACCATCGGGTGAAATACACCACAAGCCCAGTTAGCAAGGCCGCAATGGCCAGAATAGATAAGGTTTTCATCCGTGTGTATTCCAGCAGTTGTTGTGCCTGAGAGGCAATAGAATACTCGGCATAGATGAGCGCAGGCAGTGGCGTGTCTGCGGGCACTGTACCTTGTTGCTCATAAGTACTGTAGGCCTGGTACAAATGTTTGTGTTGAATATATTCCACCACCAGGTAAGGAGGACTGAGCTGGTGGGTAAAAATCTCAGGCTTGAGTTTTAAAGGCGTGTCCGCGTAGTGTTGGCCCTCAAAGTCTGGTGTACTGCTATATAACACCATGCCTTGCATATCGATGAGGGCCAGTTGCGTATACTGCTGACCCTGCTGGTAAGCAATCAGGGTGCTTCGTATTTCATCCTGATCATTATGAGCCAGGTGATACTGCATGGTGAGGTTTAGTGTGGAGAGATCGCGCTTTAGTGTGGCGTCTGTGACCGCAAGCAGGCTTTCCCGCTGAGCATCGTAATGTACCTGCACTAAGCTCACCGACAGCAGAGCGGCAAATAAAAAAGCACTGAGTGTAAGCCACAGCTTGAGGTCAATGGAGTACAGTTTGGTCACTCGGCTATCTCTCTTTTTGGTTATCACATGGCCCTGTGATTGAGCAGTTGACTCTGTCTGTCCTTTATCAAGACTCGGACCCCGCGTAAAAAGCGTTCTATTAATAAGTGTAGCTGAAATGGACTGATTGCTCGTTGTTATCTCAGATTAAGCAGAAAAAGAGGGGCGTTTGGTTAGGTGAAAGAAAAGAAGGTGACCAAATGCTTGAGAGAAGCTGGTAAAAGCCGACGCTGAGTTTACCCGGAAAGTCACCGGATTTGCCATTGGCGGTATTCCTCCTATCGGACACCTTACTCAGCCTGTCACTTATATTGATGAAGATCTGCTGCAGTACGAGATCTTATGGACTGCTGCTGGCACATCACATGCTGTATTTTCGTTACCCGCAGATAAGCTGGTTGCTCTAACCCAGGGAGCGGTGGTAACAGTGAAAGCTTGATAGCTGTGTGGCGTTAGCCGGTAAACAATTGCAGCGTGATCTTTACTTCGTCAGACTCAAACTCGGCAACGCCCTCATAGCCTTCGATATTGTAATTAAAGCTGAAAAAGCGGCGTAGCCACAGATCATCTTTATTTTCTTTTAACACATCGATGGAAATATCCATCAGGCTCTCGGCCACATTCATGCCCACCGCATAAAGCGGGTTCGCTGCGGCGGCTGCCACAGTGCGAGTCAGCTCACCAAACGCCGTGGTTTTTCGAACCTGGGCCATCAGCTTGGCCGTGCTGCGAATATCACTGTCATCTTCCAGTACGGCAATATGGGCATCAAGAAAACGCGGGATCTGTCCGGCGCGGTTACGATAAATGGTGTAACCCGCAGGACCAAAACTAATGGTGCCGCCCTCGCTGACCGGCATCACGTTTAGCTCCATATTAAATGCATGATCCGCTACGCCATCACTGACCGCACTGAATACTTTGATCTCAAACTTACTTTCACTGAGTAGCTTGTCGACCAGGCCCATCGATTTTACATGAATTGACATAATACGTAGTTCGACATCGGTAAACATTTGATTAGGCATGATATAAATCCTTTGATATGCGAGAGTTCAGGATACTTTGAACTGGGTTAGGGCGCTATGGTTTTTTCTTTCTGGAGTATTCGATTTGACAATAAGCCAGTTGTTTAGTGATAGAGCAGAGGAAATGAAACGTATTAGTGGGGAAGAAAATGGTGGCCCCACCTGGACTTGAACCAGGGACCTACCGATTATGAGTCGGGTGCTCTAACCAACTGAGCTATAGGGCCATTTCTAAATTGTAGTGCTCGATAAATTCATCCATGAAGCAAGGTCCTGTCGGCGTCATGCCTCCACCTCAACAAGCTGCGAAGCGGTGCTTCGGTCTTGTTTCGCCCAACTGAGCTATAGGGCCATTTCTAAATTGTAGTGCTCGATAAATTCATCCATGAAGCAAGGTCCTGTCGGCGTCCTGCCTCCACCTCAATAAGCTGCGAAGCGGTGCTTCGGTCTTATTTCGCCCAACTGAGCTATAGGGCCATTTTCAAATTGTAGTGCTCAATAAATTGAGTGTGCTTTTTAACAGAGACCTAAAAAGCGCTGGCAGTATAAAAATTTTTAACAGGCTTGTCACTAGCAAAAGAAGAAAAAGTCGCACATATCTGATTCAATTGCTTAATAAAAAGCCAAACTAGTGTGCTAAGCCTGTTTCTTTATTCGGTTCGTCCGCTTGACATCTGTGCGTTAGATCCAAACATCGTTTTGTGCTGTGAGAGAGCTGTCGGCATCTCCGGTGTTGACGACCCCTTTGGGTTCGATAATGAGCACCTGGCACTCTTGCTCGGCGTAAGGTTTGTGCTCTGCGCCTTTGGGCACAACCAGCATGTCACCTGCTTTGAGATGCTCTGTGCGATCCCGAAAGGCTATGTGCATCTCACCGGATAGCACAATGAACACTTCGTCGGTGTCGGGGTGATCGTGCCAGACAAATTCCCCCTGCAGTTTTACCAGTTTGAACTGATAGTCGTTCATTTCAGCAATGACTTTTGGGCTCCAGTGCTCTGAAAACAGCGCCAGTTTGTCGGCAAAATTAATGGGTGCGTGTGACATAACATTTCCTTATGGTGACGGGCATAAGAGAGAAGCCTTACCCGACTGGATAAGGCTCAAGGATCAGTTGAGTCGTGAGACCACAAAGTAGGGGTTCAGATAAGACTCTTTTTGGTTGTACAGCAGGGGGTTGCCGTCCAGCTGAGTGACAGTTGCCCCGGCGATTTTCGCCACGGCATGTCCGGCGCCGGTATCCCACTCGCTGGTTGGGCCCAGCCGTGGATACACATCGGCAGCACTTTCTGCCACCAGGCAGAGTTTCAGTGAGCTACCTTTTGGCACCATGTTCACATCATCAAATTGTTTGAGATAGTCAGCCAAGTCAGGTGAAGGATGTGAGCGTGAACCCACTACCTGGATAGTGCCCTGATTGTCTTTACGAGTGACTTTCAGCTCAATACGGGCCTCACCACATTCTTTGAAAGCGCCAATGCTATTGGCGGCGAAGTAACTGACGTTCAGCGCGGGCGCATGGACCACGCCCATCACTGGCTCACCGTTTTCAATCAGAGCAATGTTGACCGTGAACTCACCGTTTTTCTTTATAAACTCTTTGGTGCCGTCGATGGGGTCAACCAGCCAGTAGCGCTGCCAGGTTTGGCGTTCCTGCCAGCTGATCTCGGCGCTCTCCTCACTGAGGATAGGCAAATCCGGAGTAAGCGTTTGCAGGCCTGCCGTGATCACCTCATTGGCGGCTAAGTCGGCGTCGGTGACCGGGCTCTTATCGTCTTTATATTCAACGTTAAAGTCTTTGGCATAAATGGTGAGGATCTTGTCTCCGGCGCGTCGGGCCAGATTGACTATCTCCTCCAATAAGTCGGTGTCGTTCATGGTATTTCCTTGGTACTACAGATGAATTATCTCGCGCTGTTGTAGATACGCTACCAGCTGTTGCACCGATTGGTCCAGACTATTTTCACCGGTATTAATACGGATCTCTGGGTTTTGAGGTGGTTCATAGTCTGAGTCTATGCCGGTAAAGTGTTTGATCTCGCCGGCGCGGGCCTTTTTATACAGGCCTTTTGGATCGCGTTGTTCACATACCTCCAGCGGTGTATCCAGGTAAACCTCAATAAACTCGGCGTCTTCAACCAGGTTTCGAACCATATCGCGCTCGGCCTGGAATGGTGAGATAAAGGCGGTCAGTACGATCAGGCCCGCATCGACCATGAGTTTGCTCAGTTCACCCACACGGCGAATGTTCTCAACCCGATCTGCGTCGCTGAATCCGAGATCTTTACACAATCCATGACGTACGTTGTCGCCATCGAGCAGGTAGGTGTGTGCGCCGAGCTGTTGCAGGGCACTTTCCAGCGCATTGGCCACGGTGCTTTTGCCCGAGCCAGAATAGCCGGTAAACCACAGAATAACCGGACGATGGCCCTTTTGTTCGCTGCGATGTGTTTTATTCACGGCATAGTTATGCCAGACAATATTCGTATCCATAATTCCTATCCACTAAAACGGGAAAACCAAGGGGATCAGCGTCAGCACAGTGATCGAGTAAATAATTGAAAGCGGCAGGCCCACGGTCACATAGTCTTTGATCCGGTAATTACCTGCACTGTATACCATCAGATTAGTCTGATAGCCAAAAGGTGAAATAAAGCTGGCCGATGCGCCAAAGGCGACTGCCATCACAAAGGGTAGCGGGTTTACACCAAAACCTATCGCCAGAGCGTATGCAACTGGGAAAGATAGCGCGGCCGCGGCATTATTGGTGATCAACTCTGTGAACACCACAGTCATAACAAAAATGGCGATAAAGGCACCGTAAGGACCAAAGTCGCCCAGCACATAAAACAACGCATCAGAAATCTGTCCGGCTAACCCGGTATCTATCATCAGCTTTGCCAGGCCAATGGCACTGCCCACAATGGCGAGCAGCTCAATAGGGAAACGGCGTTTCATTTCGCTGACTTTGATAGAGCCAAACAGCACTAGCCCCAGTAATAAAACCATCAGGCCTTTGACTAACGGCACAACATCGAAGATACCCAGGCCGAGCACGGTAATAAAGGCCGCCATCACTTTATTCGACTGCGGCTGAGTTAGATGGGTTTGCAGGTCCAGGCCTGAGATATAAACAAATTCGCGTTTCAGGTCGGGCAGCTGATAGAAATCTCCACCAGGGGCAAGGATTAAAGAATCTCCTGCCTGAAGTTTTACCTGGCCCAGGCCGCCGGGCAGGCGATCGTGACCACGACGAATGGCAATCACCGCGGCATGAAACTGTTCGCGAAAGCGGATCTCTTTGAGTGTTTTGCCCAAAAATTTAGACGACTGACTGATCACCACTTCCACCAGGTGCTCGGCGTCTTTTTCGTGCTTGTCATGCACTACCTGCAGGCCGTCGAAGCGACGCAATAAAGGTACCGATTTAATATCGCCAACGAACAACAGGATATCACCCTGCAGGATTTCCTGTTGCGGGGTAACGGCGCAAATACGACGCTCGCCGCGGATGATTTCGGCCAGGAATAAATCACGCAGGTCGCGCAGGCCATTTTCTTCAACTGTACGGCCTATCAGTTTGGAGCCCTCGAGTACTTTCCCTTCCAGATAGAACGGCACGACTTCTTCTTCTTTACGGCCATGGTCGGGTAAAAACTTCAGTAATAAGATGATGGTGATCAGGCCCACACTCAGCGCGCCAATGCCAACCAGGGTAAAATCAAAAAAGCCCAGCGGTGCCATACCTGCTTCGATGGCAAAGCCATTGACGATTAAGTTGGTTGAAGTGCCGATCAAGGTCAGCGTGCCGCCCAAAATCGCCGTGTACGACAGAGGCAATAATAACTTAGAAGGTGAGTGGGTTTTGCTTTCTTTGATGGTACTGATCAAAGACGCAACCACTGCGGTATTGTTGGTAAAAGACGACAAAAAGGCCGTGGATAGTCCCAGCTTCATCACCGAGCGCGCCAGTGAGCCATTGGCCAGCGAGCGGGCCAGATATTGCACTAACGTGGTTTTTTCAATGGCAATAGAGACCAGGATCAGTAAAACCAAGGTGATCAACGACGGGTTCGCATAATTGACCAGCATGGTTTCAAGGTCGATTAACCCGGCCAGGTAGGCGCTGCTGATAGCGCCGACAAATAACCAGGCCGGATTAAGCCGCGTACCAAAAAGACACGCGACCAGCACGAGCATGATGCCTGTTAAGATGATCTGCTCTAGCAGCATAGGTAACTCCCGTTAACAGGCATAAGGCCGTTACTTCAGCTTGCTCAAATCAAGCGCTTGCCAGTGCGGGAAGTGCTTGCGAACTAAGGCATTGAGCTCCAGCTCAAACTCACTGAACTGTTGCTGTTCACTGACTTGCTCATCCAAAATGGCATCAATCATGCCTGCACCCACCGTCAGGTTGCTCAGACGGTCGATCAGGATAAAGGCGCCGGTTTCGTGGTTATCACGATATACATCCGCCGCAATGGTTTCTGTCAGTTCCAGCGTAACAATGGCAATCTCGTTCAGTTGCAGGCTCTCGGCTTCGCCGTGTTCCAGCGTGTTGACGTCAATGGTGTGGTCAATCTGCTTAACGATGGCAGCCGTGCTCTTAGCACCGAGCTTGAAGTTATACGTTTTGCCCAGCACCAGAGGCGCCTCGTGCATCCACACTAGTTTGGCCTGGATCAGGTTAGTTGCTTTAGTCGCAGAGTCTGCCGGGACAATCACATCACCGCGGCTGACATCTACTTCGTCACTCAGGGTGATGGTCAGCGCCTGGCCGGTTTCAGCTTGCTCGAGGTTACCGTCAAACGTGACCAGCTCTTTGATGGTGCTGGTTTTACCCGAAGGCAAAATCTTCACCGCCTGACCCACACTCAGTGCACCTGACGTCAATGTGCCCTGGAAACCACGAAAATCCAGGTTAGGTCGTACGACGTACTGCACCGGGAAGCGCGCTTCAAAGGCACTGTTTGGCTCCGCAGCCGGAGAATCTTCCAGCAGCGCCATCAGTGGCTGATCGGTGTAGTAAGGCGTGTGCTCAGAACGAGTAACGACGTTGTCACCTTTCAAAGCCGAGATGGGCACGAACTTGATGTCATTGACGTCCAGCTGCTCTGCAAACTTGAGGTAGTCCGCTTTGATCTTTTCGAACACGGCTTCATCAAAGTCAACGATGTCCATTTTATTGATGGCCACAACGAATTGCTTGATCCCCAGTGAGTCACAGATAAAACTGTGGCGCTTGGTCTGGATCTGCACACCATAGCGGGCATCCACCAGAATAATGGCCAGATCGCTGGTTGACGCGCCGGTAACCATGTTTCGGGTATACTGCTCGTGCCCTGGGGTGTCCGCGATGATGAACTTACGCTTGGCCGTCGAGAAGTAGCGATAGGCTACGTCAATGGTGATCCCTTGCTCACGCTCTGCCTGCAAACCGTCAACCAGCAAGGCAAGGTCCAGTTCTTCACCGGCATTGCCGACTTTTTCATTGTCTTTGTGCAGCGCTGCCAACTGATCTTCATAGATCTGGTGGCTGTCGTGCAGCAAGCGGCCGATCAGGGTGGATTTACCGTCGTCTACACTGCCGCAAGTCATCATGCGCAACAGGCTCTTGTCCTGCTGGCGTGATAAATAGGTTTCAATCCCCAGTTCTTTTACTTCATTTGCGGTAGACATTAGAAATACCCCTCACGTTTTTTCTTCTCCATTGACCCGGATGAGTCATGGTCGATGACCCGTCCTTCACGCTCGGAAGAGGTCGATAACAACATTTCTTCGATGATCCCGGTCAGGGTGTTCGCCTCAGATTCAACGGCGCCGGTCAGCGGGTAACACCCCAGCGTACGGAAACGCACCGACTTCATCTCGGGTACTTCCCCTTCCGCCAGTGGCATACGCTCGTCATCAACCATGATTAATGTACCATCACGTTCAACCACCGGGCGTTTCTCTGCCAGATACAGCGGCACTATCTCAATGTTTTCCTGGTAGATATATTGCCAGATATCCAGCTCAGTCCAGTTTGACAGCGGGAATACGCGAATACTTTCGCCCGGATTGACCTGACCGTTGTAGGTATTCCACAGCTCAGGACGCTGATTTTTTGGATCCCAGCGGTGGTGTTTATCACGGAATGAATATACACGCTCTTTGGCACGAGACTTCTCTTCATCACGGCGCGCACCACCAAAGGCTGCGTCAAAACCGTATTTGTTCAAAGCCTGCTTTAGACCCTGGGTCTTCATGATGTCGGTGTGCTTGGCCGAGCCGTGCGTGAATGGGCCAACGCCCATTGCCAGGCCTTCCGGGTTTTTATGCACAATCAGGTCAAAGTTGTATTCTTTGGCCAGACGATCACGAAACTCAATCATCTCGCGGAATTTCCAATCCGTATCTACATGTAGCAGAGGGAAAGGGATCTTTGCCGGGAAAAACGCTTTACGTGCTAAGTGAAGGAGTACCGATGAGTCTTTACCGATGGAGTAAAGCATCACTGGGTTTTCAAACTCAGCAGCGACTTCGCGAATAATCTTTATACTTTCAGCCTCAAGTTGCTGAAGGTGAGTTAAAGCCATTGTCGTCGTCCTACTTAATACTAAAAATAAAGTGGTTCATGCGTCAGGCGATCTTAGCGAGCGGCTGAGCGTAACTTGCAATCTGTTCTGTCTGACCAAACCAGGCCAGCTCCTGATGCAAAGCGGCTACTTCGCCAATGATCAGTAATGCCGGTGACTGGATGTTGTTCGCTTCTATTTGCGTGGCCAGCTGGCCAAGCTCTGTGGTCACCACACGCTGTGATTTACGGGTGCCATTCTCAACGATGGCCACCGGCGTATGTTCACTGCGGCCATGGGCCAGCAGCTGAGCCTGAATATGTGGTGACTTAATCACACCCATGTAAATGGCCAAAGTCTGGTTGGGTTTGGCCAGTGATTGCCAGTCCAGTTCTTGTCCTTCTTTCTTACAGTGTCCTGTCACAAACTGAATAGCCTGCGCATGGTCGCGGTGTGTGAGTGGAATACCTGCATAAGCACTGCACCCCGCAGCAGCGGTAATACCTGGCACAATTTGATAGCGGATGTTGGCCGCAGCCAGTACCTGAACTTCTTCGCCACCACGGCCATAAATAAAGGGATCGCCGCCTTTTATACGGCAAACCTTTTTGCCTTGCTGTGCCAGTTCAACCAGCATCTGATTTGTATCTTCCTGTTTAACACTGTGGTGTCCGGCGCGCTTACCGACACAGATAAGGTCGGCATCGCGTCTGACCAGCTCCATAATTTCATCTGAGACCAGGTAATCATAAACTACCACATCGGCCTGCTGCATCAGTTGCAGCGCTTTAAGGGTTAACAGTTCCGGATCGCCCGGGCCTGCACCTACCACATAGACTTCACCTTGTGGCTCTGCGGTATCATTCAGCATATCATGCAGTTGCTGCTGCGCCCCTGTCGTATCACCGCTTTGGACTTTGCTGACAACATGCGAGTCGAACACCCGCTCCCAGAATTGACGGCGATCCGCAAAATGCTTAAAACGACCCTTGACCTTGTCCCTGAATCCGCCAACCAGCTGGGCCAGCGGGCCAATATGTTGTGGGATCAGGGTTTCGAGCTTTTCTCTTAAACGGCGTGCCAATACCGGTGCTGTGCCGGCACTGGAAATCGCAATGGTAATGGGATTGCGGTCAACGATAGACGGGAAAATAAAGCTACACTTTGGCTGGTCATCAACCACATTGACGAAAATATTGTGCGCATCCGCTGCATCTCGCACCTGCGCATTGACGTCATCGTTGTCAGTCGCCGCAATAACCAGGGCCATATTGTTAACTGCATCGGCGTTAAAGTAGGCTGTCTTCAGGTGCAGCTCGCCTTGCTCAGATAGCTGAGTAAGCTCGTCGCAAAACTCCGGCGCCAGCACGGTCACGTTGGCGCGAGCTTTAAGCAGCGCGCGGATCTTCCTTAGTGCAACTTCACCACCGCCGACGACCAGCACGGGTTTGTTGTCCAACTTGGTAAAGATAGGTAAGTACTGCACGCTGTTGCCCCTTAAACATCGTAAAACTTGATATAAGCCAACTCTGGCTTTTTCTAGAGTGGCAGAATATCCCGCGCACTGATAGGGAAAAAATAACTTAAACCCAGTTTTTATAACTAAAAGTTATATCAATCCAGTAATACAAGCTTACCTCATATATATCAAGGGGTTTAGCGTGATACTTTGAGTAGGATAACTGATATAGCTATTGGTTATGAGTTATAATTTCGACAATTTATCGTCTGAGTGCTGTGCTGAAACGATGAAATAGCGGTATTTTGTTGGTTTCGGGCTAGGTGGCAGGGCAGGTGGATCTGGCACAATAATGCATGTTCAACACAGTGCGGACAAATGTCCTGTGGTAGGGCGGGGCAAGCGGCTAACGTTGAGGTCCGACTCATATGATGCAACCATGCCCAAGAGGCTGGGGCAGTAAAAAGGAAACGAATATGAAAATGCAAGCCGTCGCACGCGAGGTGCTTGGATTAATGGATCTGACGTCGTTAAACGAGCAGGATAACGAGGCCAGTATCATTGCACTGTTAGACAGCATTCGCCCGGAGCTTGGGCTACCCGCAGCCGTGTGTGTGTATCCCCAGTTTGTGGCATTGTGTAAAAGAGAACTGGCGCGGCGCGGCTGGTCGCAGGTCAAAGTGGCCACAGTCACCAACTTCCCCAGTGGCAAGCAGTCGTTGCAGCAAGTGCTGGCACAGACAAAAGAAGCCTTACAGGCCGGGGCGGATGAGATTGACCTGGTGATGCCCTATCAGCAGTTACAGGCGGGCGATCCGGATACGCCCTGGCAGTATGTGCGCTCCAGCAAACAGCTGTGTGGTGCGCAGGCAAAGCTTAAAGTGATCATTGAATCTGGAGTGCTGGAAAATACGCAGCAAATAGCTCAGGCCAGTGATGTTGCCATTCTTGCCGGGGCCGACTTTATTAAAACCAGTACGGGCAAAGTACCAGTGAATGCGACGTTAGAAGCAACAAAAATCATGCTTGAGCGCATCCGAGTGTCGGGCAAACAGATTGGCTTTAAAGCGGCCGGTGGCGTTAAAAGTGTTGAGCAAGCAAGTGATTACTTACAAGTTGCAGCTGATATCATGGGTGATGACTGGCTGTGTGCGGCGCATTTCCGGTTTGGCGCATCGAGTTTGCTACAAGATGTGCATCGCCAGCTGGACTGTGCAATTTAGCGGAGCATAGAGTGAAGCGTGGGCAGGCGGTGATCCGTAACAGTGAGCGAGAAAAGCAGCAGCTGGAACATGGTGCTGCCAAACTGTTTATGCGCAGCTATGAGCGGCTCACACACACTCCGATGCGTCATATATGGCATAATCAGCCTGCCAAGCCCGATGTCAGTTGTTATCTGGGAGAGTCACAACTCGACATCGAAGTTGCCCACCTGTATGCCAGTGAAACGGAAGCCATGGCCGTGCTTGGTCGTCCACTGTCACTGTTGATGCAACGAGAACTGGCCGTGATGGCGCTGGCGCCAAGTTCACAGCGTCTCGCCACAGGTCTTTCCCGATTGCTTCTGCAAAAGGCGGGAAAGCATTATCACTCCCAGCGCGTCTGGTTATTGATCCGCAATGCCAGTCCAATGTGGCATCGTACTGATTTTGAAAGCGCATTGCCCCACTTAACGCTGCCCGCCGCCCATCCTTTCGAGCAAATTTGGTTGCTGTGTGATTTCTTCTACGGTGATCCGCTGCGTTTGTATTAACTGTGAAATTGCTCTTGTGCACAGCCTGGTTGACGCTCAGCTTAGCTGAAATTACCACAAATAGCGCTTTGCGCATCTTTTACTCTTGTTTTCAGTTTGTTCGTCAGTATAATGGGCATCCACTTTGCAGGGGCGTAGTTCCAATTGGTAGAACAGCGGTCTCCAAAACCGATGGTTGCGGGTTCGAGTCCTGCCGCCCCTGCCACTCTAACAATCAGTCCAAATCTAAAATAATGGGTCTTGTCATCACCGCTTATTTGTAAATTTGGATTGAAATGGATTAACCCTGTTTTATGCAGGGTTGTTGTGTCTGTATTTAAGGTAAAAATAAATTATGAGCACTAATGTTGAAAACCCGTCTAGCTCGATGGACACGGTAAAGTGGTTGCTGGTTGCAATTTTGCTAACTGGCGCAGTGGTTGGTAACTACATGTACGCTGATATGTCAGTATTGATCCGCGCGATTGGTGTTGTGGTGGCTGTAGGTGCCGGACTGGGCATTGCCGCAACAACAGAGAAAGGGCGTACCTTTATCGCTTTTGCTAAAGAGTCTAGAATTGAGGTTCGCAAAGTAGTTTGGCCAACGCGTCAGGAAACAACACACACGACCTTTATCGTGATGGCTGCGACAGTTGTTATGGCGCTGATCCTGTGGGGATTAGACGGCATTCTGTTCCGCGCCGTTGGTTTTTTAACCGGCTTGACCTTTTAATAGGCTAGCGTTTTAACTGGATTGGAGATCTGATCCCATGTCGGATGAGAACAAAGAAAAGAAATTACGTTGGTACGTAATTCAGGCGTTTTCAGGTTTTGAAAAGCGCGTTGCTCAAACCATTATTGAGCACATTAAAATCGAAGGTCTGGAAGACTACTTCGGTGAAGTACTAGTCCCAACTGAAGAGGTTGTGGAGATGCGTGCCGGACAAAAACGTAAGTCTGAGCGTAAATTCTTCCCGGGCTACGTGTTAGTTGAAATGGTGATGGATGATGCATCCTGGCACCTGGTCAACAGTACACCGCGTGTGATGGGCTTTGTGGGTGGTACGTCAGATCGTCCAGCACCAATCAGCAAAAAAGAAGCTGATCGCATTCTTAACCGTCTGCAGGAAAATGCAGAAGCACCTAAGCCAGCGACCTTGTTCGAGCCTGGTGAAGTGGTCCGTGTTATCGATGGCCCGTTTGCTGACTTTAACGGTGTGGTTGAAGAGGTGGATTACGAGAAGAGCCGCCTGAAAGTATCGGTACTGATCTTCGGTCGTTCTACGCCGGTTGACCTGGAATTTGGACAGGTTGAACAAGATAAGTAATTTTGTTGTTTAAAACAGCAAAAGTTATTGCCAAAGGCCGCTGGTTAATCTATAATCAGCGGCCTTTTTGTATGTCATTACGATGACGCGCAAAAAGTGTAATTTTTTAATTGGGAAGCCGTCTGAGTACGCGTCCTCGCGCGCACAAGGCTAAGACCCACATAACGAGGTATTATCATGGCTAAAAAAGTTGAAGCTTTAATCAAGCTACAAGTTGCTGCTGGTATGGCTAACCCTAGTCCTCCAGTAGGTCCTGCACTAGGTCAACACGGTGTAAACATCATGGAATTCTGTAAAGCGTTCAACGCACGTACAGAGTCTATCGAGAAAGGCGCACCGGTTCCTGTAATCATTTCTGTTTACAACGACCGTTCTTTCACTTTCGACATGAAAACTCCACCTGCTTCTTACCTTCTTAAGAAAGCAGCTGGTATCAAGTCTGGTTCTGGCCGTCCTAACACTGAGAAAGTGGGTACTGTTACTCGCGCTCAGCTTGAAGAGATCGTTGAGACTAAACGTCCGGATCTTACTGCTGCTGATATGGACGCAGCTGTACGCACGATTGCAGGTTCTGCACGTGCAATGGGCTTGAACGTAGAGGGGTAATTGAGAATGGCTAAATTAACTAAGCGTATGCGTACTATCCGCGAAAAAGTGGATGTTACTAAAGAATACGAAATCAACGAAGCTGTTGCTCTTCTTAAAGAACTGGCTACTGCTAAGTTCGTTGAAAGCGTAGACGTTGCTGTAAACCTGGGTATCGATGCTCGTAAATCTGACCAAAACGTACGTGGTGCAACTGTACTACCTCACGGTACTGGTCGTGAAGTACGCGTAGCGGTATTCACTCAAGGTGCAAACGCGGACGCAGCGAAAGAAGCTGGCGCTGACCTGGTAGGCATGGAAGACCTTGCTGAGCAGGTTAAGAAAGGCGAAATGAACTTCGACGTAGTTGTTGCTTCTCCGGATGCAATGCGCGTAGTTGGTCAACTAGGTCAAATCCTAGGTCCACGTGGCCTTATGCCTAACCCTAAGACTGGCACTGTAACACCTAACGTTGCAGAAGCAGTTAAAAACGCGAAAGCGGGTCAGGTTCGCTACCGTAACGACAAAAACGGCATCATCCACACCACTATCGGTAAGGTTGATTTCGACGCGAACCAGCTTCAGGAAAACCTGGAAGCACTTATCGTTGCGCTTAAGAAGGCTAAGCCTTCACAAGCTAAAGGTACTTACGTGAAGAAAGTAAGCATCTCAACGACTATGGGCGCGGGTGTTGCTGTAGACCAAGCTACTCTAAACACGCAAGTGGCTTAATTTAGAGATAAGCGTTTACATGGCGTAAAAATTAGACTATAATTTTGCGCCATTTCGTTGAGAGCTGTGCTCAAAACGAAGCAAAGAATTCGGGTTGAAGCGCATAATTTCGGCACTTTGCAGACTTTATAGTCTACAATGATCCGATAAATTGCGTTTCCGTCCAAGACCGTAGGTGTAACTAAGTTACTTAATTCCCTACGTAGACGGTGTGAATCCCAGCTAGATTTTCCTAATCTTCTGGTTCTCGCCGTAAAAAGCAGCTCTGAGTCGAAAGACAATGAGTAAAGTAGAACTGGGACACGTTCCCATCATAACCAGGAGTAACACCCATGGCTTTAAATCTTCAAGACAAAAAAGCAATTGTTGCTGAAGTCAACGAAGCTGCCAAAGGTGCTCTGTCTGCAGTTGTTGCAGATTCTCGTGGTGTAACAGTAGATGCGATCACTGCGCTTCGTAAAGAAGCTCGTGAAGCTGGCGTATGGATGAAAGTTGTCCGTAACACGCTTGCTAAACGCGCTGTTGAAGGTACTGAATATGAGTGCCTTAACGAATCGCTAGTAGGCCCAAGCCTAATCGCTTTCTCTTCAGAGCACCCAGGTGCTGCGGCTCGTATCTTCGCTGATTTCGCGAAGAAAAACGAGTTGTTCGAACTGAAAGCGGCTGCATTTGAAGGCAATGTTGTTGACGTAGACATGCTAGCTAAGCTGCCTACTTACGACGAAGCTGTTGCACGCTTAATGAGCGCTATGAAAGAAGCGTCAGCTGGTAAATTGTGTAAAACAATTGAAGCTGTACGTGTTCAGAAAGCTGAAGAAGCTGCTTAATAGCACGCTTTTTACTTTCACAAATAAATTTTTAGAACCCCATGGTTCGTGATTAATTAGGAAACTTAAAATGTCTGTAACTAAAGACCAAATCCTTGACGCTATTGCTGAAATGTCAGTAATGGAAGTTGTTGAACTAGTTGAAGCAATGGAAGAGAAGTTCGGCGTAACTGCTGCTGCTGCTGTTGTTGCTGCTGGTCCAGCTGAAGCTGCTGAAGAAAAGACTGAGTTCGACGTAATCCTAGCTGGCGCTGGCGGTAACAAAGTTGCTGCTATCAAAGCTGTACGTGGCGCAACTGGTCTTGGCCTTAAAGAAGCAAAAGCTCTTGTTGAGTCTGCTCCTGCACCTATCAAAGAAGGTGTTTCTAAGGAAGAAGCTGAAGCACTTAAGAAAGATCTTGAAGAAGCTGGTGCTGAAGTTGAGATCAAGTAATCTGGCATTTGCTAGGTTCGCTGCCTGAGCAATCAGGCAAGGGCTGGTGATTATTTAATCACCGGCCCTTTTGCGCTATAGAGCGACGCTTTCCTGTTGCGCAATAAATTCCTATGTTTTTTCTTATTTTTCAATTTGTTAGTAGTATTTTGAAAGTGAGTGACTCGTAGGACGACAATTAGATGTTGTTATCATGGCTTAGATGCCAATGAAGTCTGTTCTCCATGAACAGGTTGGGTCAAAGATCAGCAAGCTGAGGAACCCCATGGCTTACTCTTATTCTGAAAAGAAACGTATCCGTAAGGATTTTGGTAAACGTCCACAAGTTTTGGACATACCTTTCCTTTTGCAAACGCAGTTGGAATCGTTCAAAAAGTTCATTACACCGGACGCTGATGGTGATACCGGACTGGAAGCGGCATTCCGTTCTGTGTTCCCGATCAAAAGCTACTCGGGCAATTCTGAGCTTCAATACGTCAGCTATCGTATTGGAGAGCCAGTATTCGATGTAAAAGAATGTCAAATTCGCGGTGTGACTTTTTCTGCTCCACTTCGCGTAAAACTTCGTCTTGTGCTAATGGACAAAGATGCACCAGGCACAGTCAAAGACATTAAAGAGCAAGAAGTTTACATGGGCGAAATCCCGCTCATGACTGACACAGGTACTTTTGTTATCAATGGTACTGAACGTGTTATCGTTTCTCAGCTACACCGTTCACCTGGTGTATTCTTTGATAACGACCGTGGTAAATCACACTCGTCGGGTAAAGTACTATATAACGCACGCGTGATCCCTTACCGTGGTTCGTGGTTAGACTTTGAATTCGATGTAAAAGATAACCTGTTTGTACGTATCGACCGTCGTCGTAAACTGCCTGCGTCAATCATTCTGCGTGCCCTTGAATTCTCAACTGAAGAAATTCTTGGCATGTTCTTCGAAACCACGACGTTCGAAGTGACAAACGGCAAAGTAATGATGGAGTTGGTACCATCTCGACTGCGTGGTGAAACTGCTGCCTTTGATATCAAAGATGCAGACGGTGAAGTCCTGGTTGAACAGGGTCGTCGTATCACAGCCCGTCATATAAAAACAATCGAGAAAAAGGGCATTGACCAGTTAGAAGTACCGCATGAGTACATCATTGGTCGTGTGGTTGCGAGAAACTACATCGATGAGTCAACGGGTGAGATCATTGCAGAAGCAAATGCTGAGCTGTCTCTGGAGTTGATGGCTGAGCTGGTTAAAGCAGGTCACACTAAAATCGATACCCTGTACATCAACGATGTAGACAGCGGTGCCTACATGTCGGAAACGCTGCGCATTGACAGCACAGCAAACCGTCTTGAAGCACTGGTAGAAATCTACCGTATGATGCGCCCGGGTGAGCCACCAACAAAAGAAGCAGCAGAAGCCTTGTTTGACAATCTGTTCTTCTCTGACGAGCGTTATGACTTGTCAACGGTTGGCCGTATGAAGTTCAACAGCCGTGTTGGTTATGACACTGACACAGGCCCAGGCACGCTGAGCAAAGAAGACATTGTTAGCGTGATGAAGGTGTTGATCGACATCCGTAACGGTAAAGGTGATGTGGACGATATCGACCACTTAGGTAACCGTCGTATCCGTTCTGTAGGTGAAATGGCAGAGAACCAGTTCCGCGTAGGTCTGGTACGTGTTGAGCGTGCTGTACGTGAGCGTCTGAGCTTAGGTGATCTGGACAACGTAATGCCTCAGGATCTGATCAACGCGAAGCCAATTTCTGCTGCCGTTAAAGAATTCTTTGGTTCTTCACAGCTGTCTCAGTTCATGGACCAGAACAACCCGCTGTCAGAAGTAACGCACAAGCGTCGTATTTCTGCACTTGGTCCGGGTGGTCTGACACGTGAACGTGCTGGCTTCGAGGTTCGAGACGTACACGTAACGCACTACGGTCGTGTTTGTCCAATCGAAACGCCTGAAGGTCCAAACATCGGTCTGATCAACTCATTGTCTACGTACGCACGTACTAACGATTATGGTTTCCTTGAAACCCCATATCGTAAAGTGGTTGACGGCGTTGTGACTGATGACGTTGATTACCTGTCTGCAATTGAAGAAGGTCAGTTCGTAATCGCACAGGCGAACACTAACCTGACTGAAGCAAACCAGTTTGCAGAAGAACTGATCCCATGTCGTTACAAAGGTGAATCAACCTTTATGCCAAGCGACAGCATCCAGTATATGGATGTATCTCCACAGCAGGTTATCTCTGTGGCAGCGGCACTTATCCCATTCCTTGAACACGATGATGCGAACCGTGCATTGATGGGATCGAACATGCAACGTCAGGCTGTACCAACACTGCGCGCAGATAAGCCGCTGGTAGGTACAGGTATCGAGCGTACGCTGGCAAAAGACTCTGGTGTAACCATTGTTGCTAAGCGTGGCGGTGTGGTGAAGTATGCTGATGCGAGCCGTATCGTTGTTAACGTGAACGAAGAAGAGCGCGTACCTGGTGAAGCGGGTATCGACATCTACAACCTGACGAAATACACCCGCTCTAACCAGAACACCTGTATCAACCAAAAGCCAACTTGTATGGTGGGTGAGCCGGTTGTCCGTGGTGACGTACTGGCGGATGGTCCTTCGACTGACCTGGGCGACCTGGCTCTTGGTCAAAACCTGCGCGTGGCATTCATGCCGTGGAATGGTTATAACTTCGAGGATTCAATCCTACTGTCAGAGCGCGTTGTTCAGGAAGATCGTCTAACTACGATCCACATCCAGGAACTACAGTGTATTGCGCGTGATACTAAGCTTGGTCCAGAAGAGATCACGGCTGATATCCCGAACGTTGGTGAGTCTGCGCTAGGTAAGCTGGACGAATCAGGTGTTGTATACATCGGTGCTGAAGTAAAAGGCGGCGATATCCTGGTTGGTAAAGTAACACCAAAAGGCGAAACTCAGCTGACGCCAGAAGAAAAGCTACTACGTGCTATCTTCGGTGAAAAAGCGTCTGACGTAAAAGACAGCTCACTGCGTGTGCCTAACTCTGTTTCTGGTACAGTTATCGACGTTCAGGTCTTTACCCGTGATGGCGTAGAGAAAGACAAGCGTGCGCTGGAAGTTGAAGACATGCAGCTTCGCGAAGCGAAGAAAGACTTCAACGAAGAGTTCCGTATCCTTGAAGGCGGTGTACTGACACGTGCGCGTGATCTGCTGGTACGTGCTGGTCTGAGCGAAGAGAAGATCGCTGAACTGAACGCTGAAAAACTACTGACGCAAAGCCTGGCTGACGAAGAGCAGCAAGCTGAATTAGAGCAACTGGCTGCGCAGTACGACGAGCTGAAAGCTGAATACGATAAGAAGTTTGAGAACAAGCGTCGCAAGATCACCCAAGGTGATGATCTGGCGCCGGGCGTACTGAAGATCGTTAAGGTTTATCTGGCTGTTAAACGTCGCATCCAACCGGGTGATAAGATGGCGGGTCGTCACGGTAACAAGGGTGTAATCTCGACTATCGTGCCTGTTGAAGACATGCCTTACGACGAAAAAGGTCGTACGGTAGACATCGTTCTGAACCCACTGGGTGTACCATCGCGGATGAACATCGGTCAGATCCTGGAAACTCACATGGGTCTTGCTGCACGTGGTATCGGTGAGCGCATCGAAGACATGATGAAAGAGCAACGTGAACTTCACGAAATGCGCGACTTCATCAAGAAAGCTTACGAAATTGGTGATTGCCGTCAGAAAGTCGATATTGAAAACTTCTCTGATGATGAGATCCGTCGTTTGGCGCACAACCTGAAAGGCGGTTTGCCAATCGCAACACCTGCGTTTGACGGTGCACGCGAAGCTGAAATCAAAGACATGCTAGAGCTGGGTGGTTATCCAAGAAGCGGTCAGGTAACCCTGTACGATGGTCGTACCGGTGACGCATTCGAGCGTCAGGTAACGGTTGGCTACATGTACATGCTGAAACTGAACCACCTTGTTGATGACAAGATGCACGCACGTTCTACCGGTTCTTACAGCCTGGTTACTCAGCAGCCGCTGGGTGGTAAGGCACAGTTCGGTGGTCAGCGTTTCGGTGAGATGGAGGTATGGGCACTTGAAGCATACGGTGCTGCCTACACGCTACAGGAAATGCTGACAGTTAAGTCGGATGACGTAAATGGTCGTACTAAGATGTATAAGAACATCGTAGACGGCAACCATAAGATGGAGCCGGGCATGCCGGAGTCGTTCAACGTATTGTTGAAAGAGATCCGCTCGCTGGGTATCAACATCGAATTGGAAGAAAGTTGATCCGCCGGGCCGCGTAAGCGGCCCAGACCGGACTGAAAAGAATGTAGGGGCAAGCCTGGCTTGCCCTCAAGATTAACTCCGACAGGAGAGCTAAGGTGAAAGACTTACTTAAGTTTCTGAAGCAACAAAATAAGACCGAAGAATTCGATGCAATTCGCATTGGTCTTGCTTCGCCGGACATGGTGCGTTCATGGTCCTATGGTGAGGTAAAGAAACCTGAGACAATTAACTACCGTACTTTCAAGCCTGAGCGTGACGGCTTATTCTGTGCCCGTATCTTCGGCCCAGTAAAAGATTATGAGTGTTTGTGTGGTAAGTACAAGCGCTTGAAGCACCGTGGTGTGATCTGTGAAAAGTGTGGCGTTGAAGTTACACTGACTAAAGTACGCCGTGACCGCATGGGTCACATTGAACTGGCCAGCCCAGTTGCCCACATTTGGTTCCTAAAATCATTGCCGTCTCGTATTGGCCTGATGCTAGACATGACGCTACGTGACATCGAGCGTGTACTTTACTTCGAATCATTCGTTGTAACTGAGCCTGGCATGACAACGCTTGAGCGTGGTCAGCTGTTAGGTGAAGAAGAGTACCTGGATGCACTGGAAGAGCACGGTGACGAGTTCGAAGCTAAGATGGGTGCCGAAGCGGTACTTGATCTGCTGCGCGACCTGGACCTGGGTCAACTGATCGCAGAAATGCGTGAAGAGCTGCCAACTATCAACTCTGAAACTAAGCGTAAGAAGATTACTAAGCGTCTTAAGTTGATGGAAGCGTTCCACCAGTCAGGTAACAACCCTGAGTGGATGGTAATGAGCGTACTACCAGTTCTGCCACCTGATCTACGTCCATTGGTACCACTGGATGGTGGTCGTTTCGCGACGTCTGATCTGAACGATTTATACCGTCGTGTTATCAACCGTAACAACCGTCTTAAGCGTCTACTTGACCTGGCGGCACCAGACATCATCGTACGTAACGAAAAGCGTATGTTGCAAGAAGCGGTCGATGCACTACTAGATAACGGTCGTCGTGGCCGTGCGATCACTGGTTCTAACAAGCGTCCTCTGAAGTCGCTTGCAGACATGATCAAAGGTAAGCAAGGTCGTTTCCGTCAGAACCTGCTAGGTAAGCGTGTTGACTACTCTGGCCGTTCTGTAATCACAGTAGGTCCTACACTGAAACTACATCAGTGTGGTCTGCCTAAGAAGATGGCACTTGAGCTATTCAAGCCATTCATCTACGGCAAACTAGAACGCCGCGGCATGGCGACGACCATCAAAGCTGCGAAGAAGATGGTAGAGCGCGAAGTACCAGAGGTTTGGGACGTACTTGATGAAGTGATCCGTGAGCACCCAGTTCTTCTGAACCGTGCACCAACACTTCACAGACTAGGTATCCAGGCGTTTGAACCGGTACTTATCGAAGGTAAAGCAATCCACCTGCACCCGCTAGTGTGTGCGGCGTATAACGCTGACTTCGATGGTGACCAAATGGCGGTACACGTACCGTTGACACTGGAAGCACAGCTTGAAGCACGTGCGCTGATGATGTCGACCAACAACATTCTGTCTCCTGCGAACGGTGAGCCAATCATCGTACCTTCACAGGACGTTGTATTGGGTCTTTACTACATGACGCGTGACCGCATCAATGCAAAAGGTGAAGGCATTGTCTTCAAAGATGCGAAAGAAGCTGAAAAAGCTTACCGTACTGGCGCAGCAGAACTACACGCACGCGTAAAAGTACGTATCGCAGAAGTCCACATTGATGGCGAAACAGGTGAGCGTAAAGACGTAACTGAAGTGGTTGAAACCACAGTTGGTCGTGCCATCCTGTCTTTGATCATGCCAACTGGCCTGCCGTTTGAGCTTATCAACCGTGCGCTGGGTAAAAAGCAGATCTCTGGCCTGTTGAACGAGTGTTACCGTCGTCTGGGTCTGAAAGATACTGTTATCTTTGCTGACCAGGTGATGTACACCGGTTTCCACTACGCGATGAAGTCGGGTGTTTCTATCGGTATCAACGATATGGAAATCCCACCTACGAAAGCAGGTATCATCGAAGCGGCAGAAGCTGAAGTTACAGAAATCAACCAGCAATTCCAGTCTGGTCTTGTAACTGCGGGTGAGAAATACAACAAAGTTATCGATATCTGGTCACGTGTTAATGAAAACTTGTCACGTGAGATGATGGCGAACTTGTCGAAAGACACCGTTGTGAATGCAAAGGGTGAAGAAGAAGAGCAAGACTCTTTCAACTCAGTGTTCATGATGGCCGACTCGGGCGCACGTGGTAGTGCCGCTCAGATCCGTCAGCTAGCTGGTATGCGTGGTCTGATGGCACGTCCGGATGGTTCAATCATCGAAACACCGATCACCGCGAACTTCCGTGAAGGTCTGAACGTACTACAGTACTTCATCTCGACGCACGGTGCGCGTAAAGGTCTAGCGGATACCGCACTTAAGACAGCGAACTCGGGTTACCTGACTCGTCGTCTGGTAGACGTAGCACAAGATTTGGTCATCAACGAAACCGATTGTGGTACCCTTGAAGGTACTGTGATGAAGCCGCTGATTGAAGGTGGTGACGTTGTAGAACCACTACGCGAGCGTGTATTGGGTCGTGTTGTTGCTGAAGACGTGGTTATCCCTGGCACTGAAGAAGTGCTGGTTGAACGTAACGTGATGCTTGATGAGAAGCTGTGTGACCTGTTAGAAGAGCACTCAGTGGACGAAGTAAAAGTACGTTCAGTTATCACCTGTGAAAATGACTTTGGTGTGTGTGCTAACTGTTACGGTCGTGACCTTGCACGTGGCCACATCATCAACGCGGGTGAGTCTGTTGGTGTTATCGCGGCACAGTCAATCGGTGAGCCGGGTACCCAGCTTACGATGCGTACCTTCCACATCGGTGGTGCGGCATCTCGAGCGTCTGCAGAAAACAGCGTACAGGTTAAGAACAACGGTAGCATGAAGCTGCACAATGCGAAGTTCGTAATCAATACCGACGGTAAGATAGTGATCACCTCACGTTCAACCGAAATTACGGTTATTGACGAGCAGGGCCGTGAGAAAGAGCGCTACAAAGTGCCTTACGGTGCCGTATTGGCAGTGAGTGACGGTGCAGAAGTAAAAGGTAACGACATTGTCGCGACCTGGGACCCGCACAGTCACCCAATCATCATCGAGCACGAGTCTAAAGTATCGTTCAGCGACATCGACGATTCGAACACAGAAGCACAGACAGACGAATTAACTGGTCTGACACGTGTGGTTGTTAAAGACCTTGCTAAGGTAAATGCGAAAGAGCCTAAGCTTATCATTGAAAATGAAGAGCGTGGCCTGCAGGAAATTCGTCTGCCTTCGTTCACTACCATCGAAATCACAGATGGTGCAACGGCTCAGCCGGGTGACGTACTGGCACGTATTCCTCAGGAAGGTTCGAAGACACGTGATATCACGGGTGGTCTACCTCGAGTTGCTGACTTATTCGAAGCGCGTAAGCCAAAAGATCCAGCAATCCTGGCAGAAATCACAGGTACCGTTAGCTTTGGTAAAGAAACCAAAGGTAAGAAGCGCCTGGTGATCACGCCGGAAGAGGGTGATGCATACGAAGAAATGATCCCGAAATGGCGTCAGCTGAACGTGTTCGAGGGTGAGCAGGTATCTAAAGGTGAAGTTATCGCCGATGGTCCTGAGTCTCCGCACGACATCTTACGTCTGCGTGGTGTGACTGACGTATCTAACTACATCGTAAACGAAGTACAAGAAGTATATCGTCTACAGGGTGTAAAGATTAACGATAAGCACATCGAAACCATCATTCGTCAGATGCTACGTAAATGTATCATCATCGATGGTGGTGACAGTGAGTTCCTGGCAGGTGAGCAAGCCGAAGTGGCGCGCGTTAACATCGCAAACCGTGAGCTAGAGAAACAAGGTAAGATCCCAGCTAAGTTCGAAATTCAGCTGATGGGTATTACCAAAGCCTCACTGGCAACAGAGTCTTTCATCTCTGCAGCCTCGTTCCAGGAGACAACACGTGTCCTGACTGAAGCGGCAGTAAATGGTAAGAGTGATGAGCTACGTGGTCTGAAAGAAAACGTTATCGTGGGTCGTTTGATCCCAGCGGGTACCGGTTTCTCTTACCACCTAGATCGCATCAACCGTCGTAAGCAAAATGAAGCTGCAGTTGAAGAGCAGACAGTAAGTGCCGAAGAAGCATCTCAAGCACTGACTGACGCACTAAATGCAGACTTGCTTGGCGGCCAAGACTAAAATTGACGAAAAACGCGTCAATTGCAATAAAAAGGCAGCTTTAACGCTGCCTTTTTAGTTGTTTTGGTTGACAGGTTAAACTTTGCTCATTAAAATTCCGCCACCCATTTATTCGTTCGAATAACCGAACGCTTAAAATGGCGAAATTTGATTTTTTCAGTAGTAATTTTATTAATTCAGGAGCTATTTAATGGCAACTATTAACCAGCTAGTACGTAAGCCACGTCGCAGCAAGGTTACTAAGAGCAACTCAGCTGCTCTTAAAGCTTGTCCTCAAAAGCGTGGTGTATGTACTCGTGTATATACAACTACACCTAAGAAGCCAAACTCTGCACTACGTAAAGTAGCGCGTGTTCGTCTAACGAACGGCTTCGAAGTAACATCTTACATTGGTGGTGAAGGCCACAACTTGCAAGAGCACAGTGTTATCCTAATCCGTGGTGGTCGTGTTAAAGACTTACCAGGTGTGCGTTTCCACACAGTACGTGGCGCGCTTGACTGTGCTGGCGTAAATGACCGTAAACAAGGTCGTTCTAAGTACGGTGCAAAACGTCCTAAGGGCTAATGGTTCTCCGTTAGTAAGGCCAAGCACTTAAGTTTTAATTTATATATTTTGTTTTGGGAATTCGTCGTAGTAAGACGAACCTGAAGATACCGGAGAGAGAAAATGCCTAGAAGACGCGTAATAGGTCAACGTAAAATTCTTCCAGATCCGAAGTTCGGATCAGAGCTTCTTGCTAAATTCGTAAACGTAGTAATGCTAGACGGCAAGAAGTCTACTGCTGAAAAAATCGTATATGGTGCGCTAGACGTGGCTGCTGAAAAATCAGGCAAGTCGCACCTAGAAATCTTCGAGTCTGCACTTGATAACGTACGCCCACAGGTTGAGGTTAAATCTCGCCGTGTTGGTGGTTCTACGTACCAAGTACCAGTTGAAGTACGTCCAGTTCGTCGCAACGCACTAGGTATGCGTTGGTTGGTTGAAGCTGCACGTAAGCGTGGCGAGAAATCAATGGGCCTTCGTCTGGCTCAAGAGATGCTTGACGCTGCTGACAACAAAGGCACTGCGGTTAAGAAACGTGAAGACGTTCACCGTATGGCTGAAGCGAACAAAGCATTCGCTCACTACCGTTGGTAATCTGCCCGAGACCTTTAAGAGGATAATATGGCACGTACAACTCCTATTGAGCGCTACCGTAATATCGGGATCTGTGCTCACGTAGATGCGGGGAAAACCACCACCACGGAACGTGTACTTTATTACACGGGCCTGTCTCACAAAATTGGTGAGGTACATGATGGTGCCGCAACTATGGACTGGATGGAGCAGGAGCAGGAGCGTGGTATTACCATTACTTCTGCTGCGACCACGTGTTTCTGGAAAGGGATGGATGCTCAGTTTGATGAGCATCGTATAAACATCATCGATACTCCCGGACACGTAGACTTCACCATCGAAGTAGAACGTTCATTACGTGTACTAGATGGGGCTGTAGTCGTATTATGTGCTTCATCAGGTGTACAACCACAAACGGAAACCGTTTGGCGTCAGGCGAACAAGTACGAAGTACCTCGCATGATTTTCGTCAATAAAATGGACCGTACCGGCGCAGATTTTCTCGCCGTTGTGGATCAGGTGAAAAAGCGTCTTGGCGCTACGCCTGTGCCAATTCAGCTACCAATTGGTGCTGAAGATGAATTTAAAGGTGTTATTGATCTCATCAAGATGAAAGCCATCAACTGGAATGCTGAAGACCAGGGGATGACTTTCAACTACGAAGAGATCCCGGCAGAACTTCAGGAGCTGGCAGAGGAGTGGCGCGCAGAGCTACTCGAATCAGCCGCAGAAGCTTCTGAAGAGCTAATGGACAAATATCTTGAAGAAGGTGAACTGAACGAGGCCGAAATTAAGGCCGCGATCCGTCAGCGTACATTGAACAATGAAATTGTTCCAATGACCTGTGGTAGTGCGTTCAAAAACAAAGGTGTTCAGGCTGTGCTTGATGCTGTTGTTGAATACATGCCATCTCCAACTGAGGTTAAAGAGATCCAGGGTATCCTGGAAGATGAAAGCGAAGCAACGCGTCCTGCGGACGACAGCGCACCGTTTTCTGCTCTGGCGTTTAAGATCGCCACCGACCCATTTGTTGGTACGCTTACCTTCTTCCGAGTTTATTCCGGCACAGTAGGTCAGGGTGACTCGGTTTATAACCCAGTTAAAGGCAAAAAAGAGCGCTTTGGACGTATCGTTCAGATGCACTCAAACTCGCGCGAAGAGATCAAAGAAGTTCGCGCCGGGGACATTGCTGCTGCAATTGGTCTCAAAGACGTTACCACAGGTGACACGCTTTGTGCCCATGATGCTGTTATCACATTAGAGCGTATGGAATTCCCAGAGCCTGTGATTTCAGTGGCAGTAGAGCCTAAGACCGTTGCTGACCAAGAAAAAATGGGTATCGCGCTGGGTAAACTGGCGGCGGAAGACCCGTCTTTCAGAGTTGAAACCGACGAAGAATCAGGCCAAACCATCATTTCAGGTATGGGGGAACTCCACCTGGATATCATCGTAGATCGTATGAAACGTGAATTCAGTGTTGAATGTAACGTAGGTAAGCCACAAGTTGCTTATCGTGAAACGATCCGCGGTTCGGTTGAAGCCGAAGGTAAATTCGTACGTCAGTCAGGCGGACGCGGCCAGTATGGTCACGTTTGGTTGAAGCTCGAGCCTATGGATGTTGCTGATGAAGACGCGCCAATTTACGAATTCGTAAACGAAATCGTAGGCGGCACGGTTCCTAAGGAATACATTCCTGCGGTTGACAAAGGCATCCAGGAGCAGATGAAGCAAGGTGTTCTTGCGGGTTATCCTATGCTGGGTGTGAAAGCTACCTTGTTTGACGGCTCGTTCCACGATGTCGACTCAAATGAGATGGCGTTTAAGATTGCCGGCGCAATGGGCTTCAAGAAAGGTGCGCTTGATGCGCAGCCTGTGATTCTTGAGCCTGTTATGAAGGTAGAAGTCACCACCCCTGAAGCAAACATGGGTGATGTCGTTGGCGACCTCAACCGTCGTCGAGGCATAATCGAAGGTATGGAAGACTCATTTGGTGGTCTGAAGCAAGTTAATGCTCAGGTACCGCTGTCTGAAATGTTTGGTTATGCAACCGATCTTCGTTCTGCAACACAAGGTCGAGCTTCGTACTCAATGGAATTTTCCAAGTACGCAGAAGCGGCGAAAAACGTTGCTGACGCAATTATTGCAGCTCGCGCTGTTAAGTAATTTTAGTTCGGTCCGGTCTTAGGGCTGGACTTTAATTTCTTTATAGGAATTTTGAAAATGGCAAAAGAAAAGTTTGAA
>NZ_PPUZ01000170.1:0-760 GCF_004212645.1 Pseudoalteromonas rubra
TAAGCTTTCCGTTTGGCTTTCTCTTCACTTGGCTCGTTGCTTTTCAGCGTTCTACTTCGTAGCGAGCACCCCGTGTCGGTGGATGCGCATTATAGGGAAATCGAAACTCAGCGCAACCCCTTTTTTGAAGAAAAGTGAGAAAAACGGTGCATTCGGACAAAATACAAACAAAAAGGTGTTTTTTGATATGTTTTCGAGCAGATATTCCCCTTTAAATAAGGTGAAGTGAGCCAGTTTAACTAAGCTCCCTCCTTTTCTCATATTTCAGGCATTAAAAAAGGCCACCGAAGTGACCTTTTTTTATAATGCTTATTGCATTAACTAAAGTCGATATTACTCACGATAGTTGCAACTAGCACCAACATTGCCTTGTGGAAGGCGCCACCTTCACATGATGACTTTCACTCAGGCATTAAAAAAGGCCACGCTCTTTATTAGAGAATGGCCTTTTTCACAATGCTTATTGCATTAACTAAAGTCGATATTACTCAACGATAGTTGCAACTAGCACCTACATCACCCTGTAGAGAGCGCCACCTATCGTGCAAAGGATAATGACACAGTGCTTGCACTGGCATTTCCTTTGCGCAAGGTGAATTGAGCCAGTTTAACTGAACCCGCTACTTTTCTCATATTTCAGACATTAAAAAAGGCCGCCTGAGCGACCTTTTTCACAGTGTTACTGCAATCTGTAGATTATTCTACGATTGTAGCTACAACACCAGCACCAACTGTACGGCCACCTTCACGGATCGCGAAA
>NZ_PPUZ01000171.1:0-1142 GCF_004212645.1 Pseudoalteromonas rubra
ATGGCAAAAGAAAAGTTTGAACGTTCGAAACCGCACGTTAACGTTGGTACTATCGGCCACGTTGACCACGGTAAAACTACCCTAACTGCAGCAATCACTAACGTACTTGCAAAAGTATACGGTGGTGAAGCGAAAGACTTCGCATCAATCGATAACGCTCCAGAAGAGCGTGAGCGTGGTATCACAATCTCAACTTCACACGTTGAGTATGACACACCAACTCGCCACTACGCGCACGTTGACTGTCCTGGACACGCTGACTACGTTAAAAACATGATCACTGGTGCTGCTCAGATGGACGGCGCGATCCTGGTAGTTGCTGCAACTGACGGTCCTATGCCTCAAACACGTGAGCACATCCTACTTTCTCGTCAGGTTGGTGTACCTTACATCATCGTATTCATGAACAAGTGTGACATGGTTGACGACGAAGAGCTACTAGAGCTAGTAGAGATGGAAGTTCGTGAACTTCTTTCTGAGTACGACTTCCCAGGTGATGACCTGCCTCTAATCCAGGGTTCTGCTCTTAAAGCGCTTGAAGGCGAGAAAGAGTGGGAAGACAAGATCGTTGAGCTTGCAGAAGCACTAGATTCTTACATCCCAGAGCCAGAGCGTGACATCGATAAGCCGTTCATCATGCCTATCGAAGACGTATTCTCAATTCAGGGTCGTGGTACAGTTGTAACTGGCCGTGTTGAAGCTGGTATCATCAACGTGAACGACGAAGTTGAAATCGTAGGTATCAAAGAAACTACGAAGACAACTTGTACAGGTGTTGAAATGTTCCGTAAGCTGCTTGACGAAGGTCGTGCAGGTGAGAACATCGGTGCCCTTCTACGTGGTACTAAGCGTGACGAAGTTGAGCGTGGTCAGGTTCTTGCTAAGCCTGGTTCAATCACTCCACACACTAAGTTCACTTCAGAAGTATACGTACTGTCTAAAGATGAAGGTGGTCGTCACACTCCATTCTTCAAAGGCTACCGTCCACAGTTCTACTTCCGTACAACTGACGTAACTGGTAACGTTGAGCTGCCAGAAGGCGTTGAAATGGTAATGCCTGGTGACAACATCAAGATGACTGTTGAGCTGATCTGCCCAATCGCGATGGACGAAGGTCTACGTTTCGCGATCCGTGAAGGTGG
>NZ_PPUZ01000172.1:0-208 GCF_004212645.1 Pseudoalteromonas rubra
ACTTAACCATACAACCCAAAACAGTTTCGTCGTTCTTTATCCTGATGCGTTATTGCCGTCAGATATTGCTTGGTCACATAGACGAGCTATGCTCCCGGCGACAATATCTTCGGCGGCTTAGCCTCAGAATAAATAACTTTGAACCTGCCGTGCATATCTCAGCACAGGCTATATATTCAAAGACTGATTTTAACTTCGCCAGAAGTTA
>NZ_PPUZ01000173.1:0-458 GCF_004212645.1 Pseudoalteromonas rubra
GGTTTAGCCCCGTGCGTACGGGGAACACATGCGAACGACCTCGTTGTCCGAGATCCCGTGCGGTTTAGCCCCGTGCGTACGGGGAACACTATTCCCCCCAGCCAGCAATGTGTAAATTTACCGGTTTAGCCCCGTGCGTACGGGGAACACGCCAATTGTGGAATGCAGATAACTAATCAGACCGGTTTAGCCCCGTGCGTACGGGGAACACCCTCCCCCTGCTCCCCCTGCTCGCCTTTGTCCCCGGTTTAGCCCCGTGCGTACGGGGAACACTTGACCGATTTGACCGAGACAGTTTATTGATGCGGTTTAGCCCCGTGCGTACGGGGAACACGAAATTCTCGAAATGACTGCAGGCGATATTCAGGGTTTAGCCCCGTGCGTACGGGGAACACGCATTTAAAATCAGACCTGGCGGTTCTAATTACGGTTTAGCCCCGTGCGTACGGGGAACACGA
>NZ_PPUZ01000174.1:0-5075 GCF_004212645.1 Pseudoalteromonas rubra
GGTATCTGTGGCGATGGGGCCGGCTGGTGCAGGGTGGCTTGGTACTGGCACGAATGCGATTGGTCCTGCGTTAAATGGTATGATCTCAGGTGCTGCTATGCAGGCCGGTGCAGTAACTCTGGCCACTCAGGCTGCAACCAGTATCGCCAATGGTGAAGGCCTCGACGGCGCGATGAAGAAAATCTATTCCAGCGAAGGCTTACGCTCTCTTGCTATTTCTATGGCAACTGCGGGTGTTCTGAACAGCGAAGCGTTCACTAACTCTCCATTCTTCGGCAACGCGGATGTCGGGTCTGTGTTTTTTGAAAGTCAGCAAGCCATTGATATCGCCAATCAGGCGACACAAGCATTGGTGACGTCCACTGTCAGGGCCGGAATATCGACCATTATTAATGGCAGCGATCTGGCCAGCTTCAAAGATCAGTTCGTAAGCTCACTGGGCACATTTGCCGTAAATGAACTCAGTAAAACGATGGCTGAGCAGATCAAGGCTGCTGATTTTGATACCGCAGTAAAGTATGTCGCCCATGCCGCAGCGGGTTGTGTAATTGGTGTGGCGACAGCTGAAGTCCAGAATCAGTCGGGCTCTTCAAAATCATGTGGTTCAGGCGCGCTGGGTGGCGTGGTTGGAGAATATGTTGGTGAGCTTACTCGCGAAGAAATTGATGCTCGAATTGAGGAATTAAAGGGAACGCTGGGTACGTCACTTAATTACGCCAACGATCCCGATTTAACACCGGAAGACATTCTCAGCTATTGGCAGACTCAACAAGCGGAGATATTGAACTTAAGAGCTGCGGGTATTGATATCGCCAAGCTGATGGGTGGCCTGTCTGCGTTATTACTCAATGCCCATGTTAATATCGCTGCTAATGCATCTGAAAATGCTGCAGAACATAACGCGCTGGGCGCTGTTGATAAATTAGTTAAAGCACTTGGCAAGGCTGGGGCTGGCATTGTTGTTGGCATGCGTATCGTTGATACCGTGGATACCGGCAGGGCACTGATTAAATTTGGTAAAGCACTTAAAAAAGGCGACAAAGCCGAAGCTGCCGACATGTTAGCCGAGCTGGCAGCCGACGGATTAATTGATTTAACACTCGACAGGTTGATCCCCGGTAATAAGCATTTTGAGAAAGCCATTCAGAAGCTCAGAGAAAAAGGCAAGCACCTTTGGGCAGACGACTTAGAACATTATGCAAAGAATGCTCCCGGCGGAGAACTAAAAGGCACGCTGGAACCCGGCAAATACTCAGCCCCAAAATCAGATGTCCCTATCGATCCCTGGCTGGAAGGGGTGGATACTAGTAAGGCATTTAGTGGGACTACGGGTGTACATGACGACCTGAAAAAACACTTTCCTAACAGAAAGTCTGATGAGGATGTCCATCACGTTATACCATGGACTGCTGGTAACAAACATGAGCTCATTAAAGACCTAGGCTTCAACTTAAATGATTCAATCAATGGCAAAGTAATAAAGGCAAATCGGGCCTATAAAGAGGACCTCAAATCAGATAAACAGTTACATGGTGCTCATCCTCGGTACAACAAAGCAGTCACATCAATACTAGATGAAATTCATGCTTCCAATCACAGCAAAGAAGTTAAGAGGGAAATGCTAATAGAGGTGATTGAACGTGCTAAGATTCATCTTGAGATGAATGAACCGCCATTAATGAAAAAGCATGGTGCAACAGAAGATAAATGGATAAAGGTTCTTAGACCTGCAATAGATAGGAGGCGTAATTAATGCTATTTGATTATCAAAGTATAGACTTGGAGCCTATTAGAGAAGATCTGAAACGTATTGAACATATTTGTGAAAATGACCTGTTTCTGTCAGGACTTTTTTTAGGTTCATCTTTGCCGAAGAATTTAGAAGGATTTCGAATATTTAAAGACCCAATTAATTTGGATTTTCGCATTCAGACACCTGATTATTGTAACGATGAACCGGAGAAATGGGATTTTAAGAACCTTCCACATATTCTTGACGAAGAGCAAGGTCGGGTTATGTATGAGGGGGTGTATTCTGATTTCAATACAAGAGTTGCCAGAAAGAAAAAGTATAAAAAAGTACTTAGTGACTGCTTTGGCGACTTTTTCCATGAGCGAATATCTGCTCTGCGCACTAAAGAACATGACCGGGTTATGCAACACGCATTCTCATTAACCAGCACTAATGTTGAGTATATATTTCACCACTTAATACCTGATATTGTAGATGAACATTTCGTAATAATCGTGGATGCCGTAATATTTGGAGGTCTAGACAATTCGCCTATTTGCAAAAGGCTGCTCGATTGCTACCGGCTTGGTGGTATGCCGGGTGGCTGGGTTGGCTCTTTACCTGAAGATGGCGGGACACCAGAGCAATGCATGGAGCTATATCATCTCGGTGAATAGCATAATCACTTTAGCGTCACTGGTGGTAAGTAGATTTGGGTTATTACCTTTCGATTTGACCAACTTATCACTAGTGAATCAGGGTAAGGAAAGCCAGCGATGCTGCTCAATTATCAAGAAATAGGATCTGATTCGGTAAAACGAGAACTGGGCCTAGTTCAACAGGTTTACACGCAAGACGCCTTTTTGAAAGGCCTTTTCTTGGGATCTCGTTTACCCGAAGATCTTGAAGGGTTTAGAGTTTTTAAAGATCCAATTAATTTGGATTTTCGCATTCAGACACCTGACTATTGTAACGATGAACCGGAGAAGTGGGAGTTTCAGAATCTTCCATATATTTTGGATGATGAGCAAGGAAGAGTTACGTCTGAGGGTGTATATTCAGATTTCAACTATAGATTAGCTGTACAGGAAAAGTATAAGAAAGTACTTTGGGGGTTTACTGATGATTTCGGAGCCTTTCCCCATCAAAGAATTTCTGCTCTACGGACTAAAGAGCACGATTTAGCAATGCAAAAAAACTTCTCATTAACCAGTACTAATGTTGAGTATATATTTCACCATCTAATTCCTGATATTGTTCATGCTCACTTCGTGATGATTGTGGATGCTGCCATTTTTGGAGGCTTAGACAATTCGCCAATTCTTAAAAGGGTACTCGACTGTTACCGACTTGGTGGTATGCCAGGCGGCTGGGTTGGTCCTTTACCTGAAGATGGCGGGACTCCAGAGCAATGCATGGAGCTATATCACCTTGGTAATTAGATATATGATGCTGTTTGTATCACAAGTACTTTTTGGCGCATGAGTTTGTTTCTTCATCTAAGTTTTATCCCCGATCAGTTTCCCAGAGCCTTAACGCTCTGGGAGCTGGCTGATTTTAGTCAGGCATTGACAGACCTCGAAGGGCTGACCAGGCTGGTCAATATCGACACCTGTCGAACCATCAAGATCGAAAACTTTGTTAAGAGCAAAGACAAGGCTCGCACGAGGCCCTATACTTTTTCGGTTCGCCATCCGGATAAAGAACGCGAAGGAGATAATGCATTGTTCTTTTCTACAATGGAGGACTGGGACTTTGATCAGCTCGTTATGTGGGGGTTTGATAAATTAATTGAACAGCGTGAGCAATGGTGGCAACCGGTATTGCAACATCCCGGGTTTATTATGGCGCGTCTAGCATCCGAGATATACCAGTCTCAGCAAAATATAGATAGTACTAGCTTCCATGACGTTTATGGCTGGCCGCACGATCACCTCCCTAAAATCAGCAACGGAAAACCACCACCAATAGATGAAATGGTCATTGATACCCGGGTTAATCCTGGCCACTGGCGGTTTAAACCTGGCTATATTGAAGGGGTGTCGTCTGAAATGTGGTTAGGTGAGCACTTCTTCAGGCATGTCGGGCTGGATAAACAGGCCCTGTATGACGTGGACTGGCTGGAAGTCACTGAGCTGGGCAATGTCACCCATATCAAGGCGTACCATAAGCCTTTTGACAGCGATGTGGGAGAGCAACGTGAGCTGCAAATTAAACTCAGAAAGCTGTTGTTTGGTCAATCCCCTCACACCGACGACCCGGAGTTTAAGCTGCTCAGCGAGTTTCAGCCCCCGGCGTTAGCACAGCTGTAACTTCTTCATCAGAGCCCAATCACGTTTGCCGCACATGGCTTTGATGAGGGGCAATTAGGGAATACAGGTAGGTGTCTTCGGGTCTTTTCCTGGCCAAGGTAAAGGTACCTAAACCGGGCCAAACCCGGGTGGCGTCAGTGTCAATGGTCCCAGCGGGATAATAAATATGAATAGCAATTCAAAAGAATTAGAAAAATTTCTGCGTAAACGCAAAAGGGCAATAAAAAACCCTCAGAAATACCAAAGTGTATTTGAGGAGAATCAAACTGATATTCAGAGATATATAGATAAAGGGCGTATAGAGCTTGACTTTATTGTGCAAGAGCATGAGCGTTTGCCATTTTTACCCTGGGAGGAGTTTACATCAGAGCTAGGCATTCCAATCGACTACTATGAAATGTCGGCGCAAACAGCGTTCATTCAGCAGGATAAACTCTGTTCAGAGATGCTGGCGCACAGCCTGGGGTATGCCTACTTAAAATGTATCATCTCCTACTTTACACAACAGCGTTTTGTAACCAGGTTTGACAGGGAGCATGAAAGAGGCGTATCACCAGACAGCGTATTCTACCTGGCCATGGCGGTGATCCTGCAACAGCCTAAGCATGCCAGTCATATTTTCAGGCTGTTTGAAGTGGGTTACGCCAAGCGCTGGGTGAACCGCTCAAAAAGCCATATCGGGGATTGCATGATTCTGTTGTTTGATGCCGCCAACGGCAGCAAGTCCATGACGCCGATAGTGGATGGATTTGCTTATGCCGATATTGTCGCGGACTGGAATACGGAGGATTTAGACCTGCTCACGGCCCACCTGACCCGCTTATGCGACGATCAGGTGGCACAGGTAGCCGCCCCGCCCAGCAAGTGCTTTTTTGAGTTCGACAATATGAACTGGCAGTTTACCCCCTACGCCGCGCTAATGTTGCTGGCACTGCGTGCTCAGCATGGCCTGCCCAACCCGGATTTCAGTCACCCGGGGTTTGGCAATGTCACACAACTGCTGCCCGATTCGCCAGTTGCCCCCGTGGAAG
>NZ_PPUZ01000175.1:0-421 GCF_004212645.1 Pseudoalteromonas rubra
TGTCCACACAGATGATTGTTGATTAGAATTAGAGAACACAAACATTGTTTGGGTCTGTAGCTCAGCTGGTTAGAGCGCACGCCTGATAAGCGTGAGGTCGGTAGTTCAAGTCTACTCAGACCCACCACTTCTTCCCGATGCTGCGTTATTAAGCTCGTCGTTTAGAAAACACTAAACGTCCTCACTTAATGCCTGGCCTCGAAAAGAAGCTTGGTTCAGAACAATGTTATCCTAGTAATGTGGGGCTATAGCTCAGCTGGGAGAGCGCCTGCCTTGCACGCAGGAGGTCAGCAGTTCGATCCTGCTTAGCTCCACCACTTTACTACTTACTCCTCATAGATAAACACTCTTACCAACGACTTGGTAATCTGAGAGTTTTTAACTCTGAGAAGTCATTCTCTTGCTCTTTAAAAATTTGGAA
>NZ_PPUZ01000176.1:0-608 GCF_004212645.1 Pseudoalteromonas rubra
AAACAACCGAGACCACCTTTGGGTACGATGTGCTGAATCGGGTTACCACAGTAAATGGCGATAATGAGCGCTACGTCTATGACGCCAATGGTAATCTCAAGAGCAAAGACGGCTGGACACAAAAGTATGGCAAGGCAGGTGAGCCCTTACATGCTATCTATGAGCGGGTTAAAGGCGCGCAGACAGAGACCTTCAGCTACGATGCCAATGGTAACCAGCTGTCTGCAACGGTGCATCTGAACGGCCGTACCCACACACGCACGCTGGCTTACCAAGTTTTGAAAGACACCCACCCCAAACTGGCGTACAGGAGCTGCGCCGTCTATCTTTAGGTAATACTCAATGGATTGAGAATAATGGACTATGCCAACAGCAAGGAAGCGGCAGGTTAGCCTGTCTGATACCAAATACTACCACTGCATATCCCGATGTGTTCGTCGGGCATTTCTATGCGGCCAAGACCGCTTAACGGGTCAATCTTATGAACATCGTCGAGACTGGGTAGAAGAAAAACTACTGGCCCTTGGCAAGGTATTTTGCATAAGTTTTGAAAGACACCCACCGTAAACTGGCGTATAGGAGCTACACCGTCTACCTTTAGGTAATAC
>NZ_PPUZ01000177.1:0-209 GCF_004212645.1 Pseudoalteromonas rubra
GTAATGCCACTCGCTATCAACCACATCGTTAATTTTTAGCGCGGTTTTACGGCCCAGGCTGTCATATTCAAAGCCCTGTTTGGTGCCGTTGGCATCGGTTTGCGTCAACAGCTCGCCCAGTGCATTGTAGGTGTATTGCCAGTTGCCCCGGTCAACATACTCAGTGCGCGCTTTACGGCCTGTGATCAGGTTGTAGGTGTTGGAGATCA
>NZ_PPUZ01000178.1:0-1120 GCF_004212645.1 Pseudoalteromonas rubra
TGGAAAACTATGCCGAGGCCAAGCTGCAGCTATTCAGTGCCTGTCAGCCAAATTACTCGGTGATCAATATTGATGATCCCTGGGCACAGCGTTGGCTAAAAGACGGCAAGATAACGCGTCCGGTCGGCTTTGGTCGTATGCCTGCCGATGACACGCTAAGCGAGACTGTGCAGCAGTTTGTTTATTTTAGTGACGCACGCTTTGACAGCCAGGGCATACATGTCAGATTACACACCAGCTGGGGCGATGCCGAAGTTAGCACACCTTTGTTCGGCGAGTTTAACCTGTATAACCTGAGTGCGGCATTTGCTGTGTTGCTGACTCAAGGGGTCTCGTTGTCACAACTGGTTAAAGGTGCTGCGCAACTAAAGCCCGTCACCGGTCGGATGCAGGCAATTGAAGTAGCCGGGCAGCCAACCTGTGTGGTTGACTATGCTCATACGCCGGATGCACTGGCCTTGGCACTGCAGGCGCTACAACAGCATGTACCAGGCAAAGTGACTTGCGTGTTTGGCTGTGGCGGCGAGCGCGATAAGGGTAAGCGTGCGCTGATGGCTCAAGCTGCGGAGCGTTATGCGGATACCGTGGTGATCACCAGCGACAATCCGCGTGGTGAAGATCCACTCGACATTATTAACGACATTAAGGCTGGGCTCAGTAAGCCCGAGTATGCTCTGTGTCAGCCTGATAGGGCGAGTGCCATACGTGAAGCAATCCGGAGCGCTGATCAACACAGCGTGATCCTGATCGCCGGTAAAGGGCATGAAGACTATCAGATCATAGGTAACCAACGCCTGGCTTTTAGCGATATTAGCTGGGCTCAGAAAATATTATCAGGGGAAAGTGCATGATCAAGATGGATCTCTCTTGGCTTGCGGATGTACTAAAGGCCCCTTTTGACGGGCAAAACCGCAGTGTTTCAAATATAAATACAGATACACGTACAATTAGCGAAAACGAAGTGTTTCTGGCGTTAAAAGGACCCAATTTCGACGGTCATAAATTCGTTGCCCAGGCGCAGCAGAAAGGCGCGATTGCGGCGATTGTCGACCATCCGGTCGACGTGGATATTCCTCAGCTGGTTGTCAAAGATACGCGACTGGCACTGGGGCAACTCGGT
>NZ_PPUZ01000179.1:0-257 GCF_004212645.1 Pseudoalteromonas rubra
AAGACGTATGTCGTTTGTGCGTTGAGTTGCTGAACGTCGAGCGCGCAGGCTGTGGCGATAACTTTTTTGCTCTCGGAGGGCATTCATTGCTGGCGGTGCGCATGATGTCCGAGCTGCAAAATAAAGGTTATAAGTTAGATGCGCTGATGATCTTTCAGTCGATAAACTTAGGCTCATTAGCGGCACAACTGACACGCGACACACAAGACGCAGAGTTTGTCGTACCAGAGAATCGGATAGTGGCAGGCAGCGAACAG
>NZ_PPUZ01000018.1:0-134087 GCF_004212645.1 Pseudoalteromonas rubra
AATATGACGCTAACTGTGTTAAAAATTTCTCATTTAGAACAACTAAATAGCAAAATTTTTGCCTGGTTATCGAACATATTTTCTCGCCTCAAAATAGAACACTTAATTAAGCAAATTGGTATTAGCTATGCGCAAATCAGCCACAAAGGTACAACAATTTCGCCTATCAGGCGCAGGGTTCATGACAAAAGAGGGGTCCGTTTGACTAACGGATAACAGATACACAAAAGCCAGCATAACGCTGGCTTTTTTAAGTTTTTGTTGCGCAAAGCAATTATGCTGTTTTAGCGCGCTGCGCTTCTTTCTTTGCTTGCTTTTGCTCTTTGCGGGCACGCAACGTTTCTTGCGCTTCATGGCCAATGTGGCCTTCACCCCGTTGCTTTGCCAGTTCAATTTGCTTCTGGCGCTCGGCAAAACGGGCTTTTTGCTCTTCAGTCACGCTCTCATAACAGTGATGGCATGATACCCCTTCCATGTATTCAGGACGCTGCATTTCTTCTGCGGTAATTGGCATACGACAAGCATGGCACTGCTCGTAAGATCCCTTGTTCAGGTCATGATCAACGGCAACGCGGTTATCGAATACAAAGCACTCGCCTTCCCACATGGTCTCTTCTTTTGGCACGTCTTCCAGGTATTTAAGAATGCCGCCCTCAAGGTGATAGACTTCTTCGAAACCCTGCTCTTTCATATACGCCGTTGATTTTTCACAGCGAATACCACCGGTGCAGAACATGGCTACTTTCTTGTGTTTTGCCGGATCAAGGTTTTTCTCAGCCCACGCGGGGAACTCACGGAAAGTTTTAGTATTTGGGTCAATGGCGTTTTTGAACGTCCCGATCTCGATTTCGTAATCGTTACGGGTATCAACCAGCACCACGTCTGGGTCAGAGATCAGTGCGTTCCAATCCTGTGGCTTAACATAAGTACCCACCACTTCTTTAGGGTCAATGCCCTGCACACCCATGGTAACGATTTCTTTTTTCAGTTTAACCTTAGTGCGGTAAAACGGGCAGGTTTCGTCGTATGACTCTTTATATACAATGTTATCCAGACCAGGCTGCTTATCGAGCCAAGCCAGCAAGGCATCAATCCCTTCGCGCTTGGCCGCAACCGTGCCATTGATCCCTTCTTCTGCCAGTAATAAAGTACCACGCACTTCATTGGCTTCCATCACATCGAGTAAAGGCTGACGGATGGCTTGATAATTTGGCAAAGACACAAACTTGTACATTGCACATACAACAAAATGGTTATTCATAACTTTCTCTTCGATAAGCTTTAAAACAGCCTACACTTAAGCACGACGTGTAAGCACATAACCGGATCGTAAATCCGGCGCCAGGCGCGATATTTTACGGATTTTAAGGATAATTGCAAAACCGTTTGCCTGCGCCCGTTACAGAACCGACATTAAGCGCCGTAAAGTTATGGTTCTTAGGAGAGTTAGTTTGTTATAATGCTGCGTTTTAGAAAATAATTACTGGAGAAGAGTACCTTGAGATTTTCCGAACTGGGTCTTGACCTGCGCTTTGAAAAACAATTAGAACACCAGGGGATCACCACCCCTACCGAGATCCAGGCTCAGGCCATCCCAACCGCCCTTGCCGGGCACGATACCTTTGCTCAGTCAAAAACCGGCTCAGGAAAAACTCTGGCATTTTTGCTCCCTGCTGTTCAGCGCGTGATGAAACAAAAAGCGCTTAGCAAGCGAGACCCTCGCGTGCTGATCGTTGCACCTACGCGAGAACTGGCTACTCAGGTTTTTAACCAGTGCCGCTTGCTTATTGCCGGTACTGCTATGTCGTGCACAAAAGTACTCGGTGGTGAGAACTTTAATGACCAAGTAAAAGCGCTGCGTAAAGATCCCCACTTTGTGATTGGTACACCGGGCCGGATCACGGACCATATAGAACAACGTAGCTTGCAGCTTCATGGTCTTGAACTGCTAATTTTTGATGAAGCCGACCGTATGCTGGATCTGGGTTTTGAAAAGCAGTTGTCGACCATTAACCAGGCGGCCGATCACCGACTTCGTCAGACCTTACTCTTCTCTGCCACGCTTGAACATGCGCAGATTGAAATTACCTCAAGAGATCTGTTGAAGTCACCCAAGCGCATCTTGCTTAGTGGCAGCAACGAAAAGCATGATGATATTCGTCAGGCGATGTATTTCGCCGATCACCTGGATCACAAAGAAGCCCTGCTGAAACACTTTGTACAACAAGGGGATGTAAAGCAGTGCATTATCTTTACTGCTACGCGCCAGGACACCAACCGATTCAGCGACATGCTCAATGACATGGAGATTAAAGCCGTTGCACTGGCGGGCGATTTGCCACAAAGCAAACGGCTGGAGATTATGGATGCGTTCAGCCGCGGTCTCTATAAGGTGTTAGTTACCACAGACGTTGCGTCTCGCGGTCTGGACTTACTTAATGTTTCTCATGTCATCAATTTCGACTTGCCAAAACAAGCGGAAGAATATGTTCACCGGATCGGACGTACTGGCCGAGCCGGGTTTAAAGGCGATGCGATTTCATTTGTCGGACCCAAAGACTGGAAAAGCTACGAAGCCATTGCCGCCTATCTTAAGGAGTCAGTGCAGTTTCAGTCAGTCGAAGGGCTTGAAGCAAAATTTAAAGGCTTTAAACCCAAGGTAGCTAAACCTAAGCCTGGCACCAAGCGTAAACCTACAGAAACAAAAGCAAAGGCAAAACGGCCACTTAAACGTAAGCCACAGCAAGCGAAAAAAGCCATTCCGGCACCGTTTGATGTCGACGGGCACGCACCACTAAGAAGAAAACCTAAAAAGCCAACCGAGGAATAAACATGCTAGGTACTACTCAATTTTTAATGATCGAAGAGATTTGTGCCGAAGGTGCATACCTGGATGGCAAAGAGCATGGCGACGTTTTTTTGCCACTGAAAGAGCTGCCTGATCATCTTGAAGCCGGCGACAATGTTGAAGTGTTTGTGTACAGCGACAACCAGGGGCACCCTTGCGCGACCACCCAAAAGCCACTTGCTCAATTGGGTGACTTTGCCCTGCTGCGTGCGAAACAAATCAATAAGGTCGGTGCGTTTTTAGATCTTGGGATCAGTAAAGATGTACTAGCGCCCTATAACGAGCAGAAGCCAAAAATGCGCGAAGGCTACAGCTACCTGGTAAAGTTGTATCTGGACAACGCCAGCAAGCGTTTATGTGCCTCCAGTAACCTTGGAAAATTTTTAAACAAGACGCCAGCACAGTACAAGAAGTTTGAACAGGTTGAGTTAATTGTCGCCGCTAAAACCGATCTGGGCTATAAGGTCATCGTCAACGAACAACACTTTGGCATGGTATTTTTTAATACGGTGTTTAAACGTATGTACATAGGCCAGCGTATGACTGGCTATATAAAGCAGGTTCATGAAGACGACAAAATTGACGTGTTACTCGAAAAGCCTGGCATGGATAAGATCTCAGACTTAGGTGAACAGATCCTTAAAAAGCTTGAGGAGAACAACGGCTTTTTACCTTTGGGTGATAAGTCAGATCCGGAGCTTATCAAAAAAACCTTCTCCACCAGCAAGGCCAACTTTAAAAAGGCCATCGGTGGTTTGTTCAAGCAGGAAAAAATCCAGATTGAAGCTACATCAATTTCACTTTTAAAATCAAAAAAGTAAATTAATATAATTTTAATTTTACATTCAACTTGAATTTCCCTAATATGCAGACGCGCTTGTCATTTAGACACAAGCGCGTTTGACATACATAAGGAAATTAATAATGAAAGTTTTAAAAACATCGCTAATTCTTGCAACTCTTGCTCTTACTGGTGCAGCGCAGGCCGCTTCTTTGGGAGTCAGTATCGAAGAGCAACCTCGTCCGGGCGTACCGCAGGCACGCTGGACAACGGTTAACATTGGTGATGCTTATTCACAAAACCAGAACGCGAAGTTTAATTACAGTGTTTCTAACTACACCATTAACTTTTCGTGGACGACCAATGACGGTGCAACGGGTGGCTGCAACATCTATTACGATGTTAACAAAGATAGCTCGACCAACTTCAACGATCAGGTTGCTAAACGTCGTTATGACACAACGAAAGCGATCCTGACGAATCTTAAGCAAGGTGATGAGTTGTTCATTCAGTCAGCGTTCGGACGCGATGGCGATCCGTGTGAAGTAACGTTACGACACAGCATCAGCCTGTGATCTGGTATAATGGCGCACTGATGTGCGCCATTTCGGTTTCGATTAACCTATTTCAAATGATGTTACGCCAAATGTTTTGTCTATGGCTATCTCTGGCATCTCTTGTGTATACATACGAGCCGTATCAAACACCGGGGTCATATCGAGCTTTTGGGCAAGCTCGACCGCCGCTGAATGACATGCAGGCACATCCAGAAACACCGCACAATCATCCGCAACTTGTGAGCTCAATGCGCCAATTATAGCCTCAGCCTGCTGCGTGTTTTGGGCAAATAAAGGGCCTATTTTGTAGCCTTCCCTGCACTGCCTGATAACCCCAATCCCCTGTAATTCTCCGCCAACCAACACACCAACAGACTTTGCATTACTCTGCGTCAGCCAGGCATGCCAAAACTCGGTTCTTTGTACCGGGAAAAACGGCTTAAGAAATTGCTCTATTGTTTTGAGCGGCACAGCGTCCAGCTTAGTCAGTTCTAACGCACTTTGAACGGCCAGTTTGTGACTGCTACCCTGATAGCGACGATTTGAATAAGCCAGCAAAAAACCGGATTTTTTATAGTTTTCCTGCTGTTCAACCACACCGTCCAGGCCAATATTACATCCGGCCAGTCTGGTCATAGCAGCCTGCCAGATTTTCAATCCAAAACCCTGTCCTCTATAGTCAGGCTTTACTATGTAAAACCCGATAAATCCAAACGTGCTGTCGTACTTTACCGCCGAAATCACTGCGATTGGTTCATCATTCAACAAGCCTATTAAAAATCCTTCTGGATCGGCCTGATAGTAGCTATGTGCATCTTCAAGTCCCGGGTTCCATCCTTCCTTTGCGGCCCACTCGATTGCCAGGTCGACCTCGTCACGAGTCATAGTGCGGATTGTATAGGTGTTACTCATAAATTAGCTCCTTGATGTGAACCCACATCTGACTTACGGATATACCCGCACTATAGCGGGCCTGAAAGGAAAAAGAAGTCCGATTAGCTGGGAGTGCATTCTTTTCCAGCTCGACCAGGCTAGCAGTTCCTTAATTATGTAACCTGGTCCGCCCAATGTCTGTGCTCCTACGCCCTAGTGACTGGCCGATAACAAAATACAACCATCAAATGAGGTCATCAAGCGCTTTTGCGTATTAGCTGTGTTGCGTCCTGTTGGTTTGTAACCCAGGGCAAGGAAAGCAAAGCAACCATAAGCAGCAGGCCGAGCGTTATATTGGTCAACATGCCGCCTATGATAACAACAGCCAAACCTTGGTATATTTCAGAACTGGTCGCGCCTGGCAGTAGCAAGGGCATCATGCCCAAAATACTGGTCAGCGTACTTAACAGAATCGCTCTTTTTCGATGTGAAATAGCGCTGCTAATGGCTTCAACTCGGGATGCGGACAAAGCCAAATTATCCATAAAGGAAGACACCAATAGTATGCCATTATTGATCACTAACCCCATTAACATGATGAAGCCAATGATGGTGATCATATCCAGGTTTTGATAGCGAATTAGGCCAAATAAATACACGGCTAACAGGCCACCCGCCATTGAAATTGGCAGGCTGAGCATCACCACAAGCGTTGCTTTAGCGGACTTAATAAACCACCAAATCAGACCGAATAAGATCACGATTGAGATAGCCAGTATCTGCGCAAACTCGCTCATGAAAGTGCCCATATCATCGGTGCTGCCTCGGTATTGTACAGCGACATCAAAAACTTGTTTTTGCTCGAAAAAGTCTGCAACGTGGCCTTTTAGAATGGTGATAAACTTGCCAATTGGCATTGTCTCTGGCGCTTCAATGTACAGCGAAGCAACCTGCTCACTGTTAACACGCATAATCAAAGAATCACTGGGCTTCATCGCCCCTTGCGTTAATTCACCCAGGCTTCTTACATTGCCATCCGGGGTAATGATCTCGCGGCTCAGCAAGTCATCAACTGACGTTACTTCATGACCCTTAACATACGCTGCAACCGCCCGGCCTTCGTTAAAATAATCGCCAATGTAATAACCATAGCTCATGGCGACCAAGTAATTATTAAGTTGTTGAACACTCATGTCTACAAATGCCAGTTTCTCTTTTTCTGGCGTGAACTCAATCACCACATCGCTTTTGACAATTTCACTATTCTCAAAGACTTCGGCACCTTGCAACTTTTCAGTTAAGTACGCCATGAGCTCAACACCGACACGGGTTAAGGTTGACAGCTCAGGGCCAATTAAATCAACTTCTATGGCTCTATGGTTAGGTAAAGCAAGTTCAAGTAGCGCTTCTTTTTCCGCGCTACCACTGACCCCAACAATCGATGCGAGGATCGTGCTGTTTAACCATTCATCATAAATCTCAACGGGAATATTCTTATTTGTGGCAAAATTTAAGAAGCATCCTCTGGCAACACAGCGTTGCGTGAAATAATCAAATTCCGGTGCCGTATTATTTTCGATGGAGGTCAGAATGGCTTTGTTGATAGGGTCTGCCACTTGGCGTTCGATAGCTCTGGCCGATAAGTTTTTTTCAAATCGAACAAACGCAGTTACATCTCTCACCTGCGGGTTTGGCAGAACATCGAGTTCAGGCCTGAAAAACATCACCGAACACACAGTAAAAAGCACACCAAGTACAATATACCCCATCGCCAGAGCGGGATTGCTAAATAAGGTCACAAACCGGTATGACTTTGCCTCTTGCGATTTAATTTCATATCGATTCTCAATATTGAATGCGGTGCACAGAGCAGGCAGTACATAGAGTGAATATACCAGAGAAGCCATTAACGCGATTGAAATCACAAAAGCGAGATCTTCAAACAACTGCCCCTCTTTCGAGCTCATCAGCACGATGGGGATAAAGATTAAAACACTGGTCAATGTTGAAGAGATCAGTGCAGAGCGCACTCTCATCAAGCCTTTGTACATATATTCAAAACTGAATTTTCGCTTTAATTCTCGTTGAATGCTTTCGATGGTGATAATGGAGGCATCCACTATCAACCCCACGGATAGGGAGATCCCAGCTAACGAGATCAAATGCAATTGTTTATCCGCAATCCACATCGCAATGAAGACTATCGACAGGGAGAATGGCACACTGGCAAACACCAATCCAATCGACGGCACATTGCGAATAAACGCAAAGATAGCGATGCAAGCCAACGCCAGGCCAAGCATAGAACTGAACGAAATGAACTTGAGCGAATCGATAATAGCCAGTGAGTTATCCATGCGCAGATCCACTCTAAAGCCATTTCTTTTTTCGAGTTTTCGGTTCATTTCCACCAGCTTCTCTTTCACCAAACTGATCGTTTCAAGTACATCAACGTCGTTAGTCGGCTGGATAAAGAAAAACATGGCAGATCTGCCGTTATAAGAAGTAGGCAGCCACTCTTCGTCCTCGATGATCTCCGTGGTGGCAACGTCTTTGACGCGTACTAGCTGTTGCCCGTTTGCTTTGATGATCACTTCACCAAGTTGATTTAGTTTTTCTTCACCTTTAAACACCATCTGATAAGCGCGTTTACCAAGGTGGAGCTTGTCTCCCGACTGGTCATACAAATCATCCAGTGCGGTGATGACCTCATCGATCGTCACATTGTTGTGTACTAATTTTTTTTCATCAAACAGGATATTTAAGCGCAAGCGAGTGCTTTGGTTCGGGACCTTGACCGCTGCAACACCTTTAATTCCGATAAGTGCTGGCTCTACTTCATCTTTGAAGACTTCAATAAAGTCTACGGTAGGCACATCGTCGCGAGCATGAAGAAAAAACGACGCCAAAGTTGAACTGGCACCGTTACTAAAGTCAAAAATCAAAGGCTTAGGGGCTTCCAAAGGCCAATTGGGCACTTGGTTTACTTTAGTCTGGATCTCCGAATAGGCTTTGGTCATATCCGTGTTACTGTGAAAAGTGACGCTTGTCCAGGATTGACCCTTTTCGACCCAAGACACGGTACTCTTCACGTTCGCAATACCTGCTAACTCTCTTTCTAGTGGTATGATTAGAGATTTCTCAACTTCACTGATCGACTTTCCGGGCCAAGTGACTGCCAGGCCAATCTCTGGTAACTTCATTTCAGGCAATAGAACTTTAGAAACCCGCTGTGAGCTCATAATGCCAATGACTAAGCACAGGGCCGCAATAAATAAGATCGGCACCTGATATTTTTTTAACGCATTCATTAACTAATTAGCCCTACTACAAAGTACTGTTCACAAGTTCAACCGTTTCGCCGTCAGACAACATGTTGGCGCCCCGCACGACTAAACGCATACCATGAGTTAAGGCACCAGAAACCGTTGTCCTGGCATTAAATGACGTACCTTGGATCATGTTTACTTCAACGCGCGATGCAGACTTGTTATCGTCAATCGCCCAAACATAGGCACTGCCATCCAAGTCAAAATTCAAGGCGTCGGCTGAGATGCGAAATAACTTCTGCTGCGTGGTATGCACCATTTCAACACTTATGCGCTGACCAACATCGAGCGCTGAACCGTCTGGCTCGTTAAGGTAAATCCGCTTACTCTGGGTGTTTGTATTGACCACGTTACTTACTCTCTTGAGCGTGAGCGGTTGGCGGTTATATGAGAAGCTAGCCTGCTCATAAGAGCCATGAGCAGCAAATGAAAGGGGCATATCACATACAACTTCGTTTCCACTTAATGGACTCAATTGCGCAACTGGCTCTCCGCGACTCACAAACTGGCCCAATTTGCTTAAGTGACGTTCTACTTCGAAATCCCCAGGTGCGCGCAATTGTGCTTTTTTGCTATCCCGGGATAGCCTTGCAATTTCACTCTCTGCTAAGGCGATTTCCGACATACTGGTTCTGACCTGCCATTTAAGCCGATGTAACTCTGAAGGAGAAACATGTTCACCCTGGTTTTTACGGCGATCATACTCACTTTGGTGGAATGCCAGGTCGTGTTGTCGTTGCGCTAGTTTAATTTTGTTTTTTTGTAGTTCATTTTGTACGTAGAAATTGTCCTGGCTCGCGACCAGTTGGTTTTTTTTGACCTGGCTGCCAACGGGCAAAATTGACGTTAACTCAGCATCGACCGCAGCAGATAACACAAAGATACGCTGTGACATAAATTCACATGACAGAGACGATACCGCCCCGTTTGCAACTTCTTCTGCTTGTTCAACAAAGACAGCCACCTCCTTGCTTTCTTCGGCATAGCTATTTATTGCGCTAAACAAACAGCAAAACACTGCGATGCTTTGAAATCTCACGGTTACAACTCCTTTTAAAATAGGGCAGGTAGACATAGTTCAATTCCGTACTTTTAGTAAGTAGGCTTATCAGTCAGTCGTTGAGCAATCGTCAACATATGACTGTTAAATTAACTTCGCGCAGTCGCTTTTATATGTGAGATGACTGATCATCCGACTGCACTTCAGTTACTCGCTCTGAACAGTGGTAGCAAGTTCACTAACGCTTTGCGACTACCAACAAATAACCAAATTCAGCCATGATGGTGTAAATTGATGAAAATGGGTGAGAAAGTTTGACCATTAAATACCTCTATACTTGTTGTTTTTATACTTTAACGGTGCGTGAACTATACACAAACAAAATGATAAGTACATATTTAGACTAGTAAAAACTCGTTCCCGTAAAAAAGCTGGCACGCTTAATACCATCACGATAATTGCAGGGGCTGGAAAAGAATAAGGCTGCCCCTACATGCGATTAAGCTTTGGTCTAACATTGCAAACTTGTGTTTAACTGATAAGCACCCTAAGCCAACTTCAACCCAGAACACTGACAGGCTTAATTGCCTTATATTCAAGTCACTACTGGCTGCGTGCCCCGCTTGGTGAAATTATATAGGCAATAGAGTTTACACTATTATCTTGAGCTTTTTGGCCCATCCTAAACTCGAGCGTTGTTCCCGTTGCCTGAGCACTCAAGATGGCTGAGTAAAGAAACTCATCGGAGCTTTTAAAGCTTAGATAGTAGTGGTTCTTCGTTGTTGAAGCCAAGGTAACATCGCCAGATTTGGACGCACTGCAGCTTGCTTTGTCAAGAATGACATAATGTAGCTGGTCTTCTCCATCATAATCGGGATGGACATAAAGTCCACGCACTTTCGACATGACTGTGTTTGAAGTTGTCAGGCCGTCAAAGCAACCCGCATGCGCTGTGCCTGAGATTGCTATGAATAGCGTTAATATAGATGTTCTCATATTTCATTAGTTCCTATTTGTTAAACGGTCAATACTATCACCGAGCTGTTCAAATCACAAACAGACTACACAAAGGCCTGTTGGGGTATGTAACTTTCAACTAGCTCAATCAGCTTGGTTTTTGTCGGCACTGTCACCTCCTGAGTTAGTATGAAGTAACCTTTGTTCACTAGCCCCCTCCTCGACTACCTATATTTAGTGCCATTATCATTTTCCACTGATGTTGATATATCTTACATTGGCCACCAAATTCAAAGCTGCATACTAAAACTTTCAGCTGTAATCCCCGGTAATGGTAACTTGTTAAAATTGCTCTAGAGTTAGGGTGACCGTCTCGATATTGAAAGGAATTGTTATGCGCCCCCTAAAGTTTACTCTGCTCAGCGCAGCCATCACAACATTACTGGCCTGCTCTAGCGAGCCTTCAGGCTCAGCTGACTCAAGTAACACCGCCTCTAGCCAGGACCCGATGTTTTGCCCGGCTAATATTAATTGGGTTACTAACCCAAATAGTCCGCCCAGTGAAATTCCAGGCGGCGGGCAGAATTTGTGTCAGTTTTACCAGTTTTCCTGGCAATGGTTTATTTCTTTATTGAATGCGCCCGATGGTAAAGAGCGCACTTTTTTAAACGAAGACCGCTATGCCATCTATATTGGTGGTGGTCAGGATTCCTGTGCCCCCAATACCTTGCAGTCTAAATTGTTTGTCAGAGGCCCCAAAGACCCGCATACCACAAAGGAAGATTTCACTGCACCCCATGAGATGAATCAGGCTCTAAACAATGCCGTATTGTACGACCAGAACGGTAATATTGTTTTGTATGAAACCCGTTTTGATCGGGGCATGTGTGATGTCGCTCAAGGCTCAGCAACGCTGCCTGCGGGTACAACCGAAATTAAGACATCCTGGCGCAAGATCAGTGAAAAAGACAAACCAAACTATGTTTGGGTGCGCTCCGATACCAATAATAATGGCGAACTGGATGCTGATGAAGTGTATGGCATGGTTGGCTTTCATTTAGTGATTAGTACCCCGAGTCACCCTGAGTTTATCTGGGCCACCTTTGAGCACAAATACAATGCGCCGGATTGTCAAAAATCAAATCAGCCCGTCTCGGACTGGAGTTTTGCCAGCGAGCAATGCACAGCTTCTTTACCTTATCCGGCCACGGGTTGTAACTTTAATCAAACCTTAGATCCAGACTCGAAAGGCGACTCACCACTTGAAGGCCCTCCGACTGAGGTTTGTCAGGTATACGCGCAAGGCACCGCAGAGGGAGATAATCAGGCCGAGCACAACCGGGCCAATATTATCTCACTTAACGAGCAGCTGAATAAAGTGTTCAAGCGCATGCCTACTTATAATTCATTGCGAGTGCTGGCTAAGTATGAATTAGTCGGTGGACTATGGCTGAATGATGTGGCCCTGCCCTCCAGCAATCGCGATAATCAACGCGGCTCTATCCAGCTTGCCAACACCACCATGGAAACCAATGCTCAGCAAGGACGCAAGTTTAAGGAAGTGACCTATACAGGCCCGGAAAATCTCACACCTGCAACAAACTGCTTTGATTGCCATGCGTACTCGGGCCCAACTGAGAATGCCGGCGTTAGTCATATCTTTAACTACATACATGGTTCAAGTAAGTAGCCTGCCAAAACTGCTGGTAGCCTGAGTCATTCAGGCTACTTATGTTAAATCAAACATACTTATAAAAACATCGATTAACCTTGCGTTTTGTCTGTGTTTAAACTGAGGTTTTATGTCTAAAATAGGGTAAATCTCATAACATCCAATTGAGGAAAATCATGATTGAACAAGGACAAGCCTTACCCCAAGCGACATTAAGTGAACTGACTGCAGATGGCATGGTGACGCACCAAAGCGACACCCTGTTCGCAGGCAAGAAAGTTGTGCTGTTTGCGGTCCCCGGTGCTTTCACGCCAACCTGCTCTGCGGCTCATTTACCGGGCTTCGTAACACTGGCCGATAAAATCAAAGCCAAAGGCGTGGATATCATCGCGTGTGTGTCTGTGAATGATGCTTTCGTGATGAAAGCCTGGGGAGAGGCACACAATGCCAGCGAAATAATGATGCTGGGTGATGGCGACGCCAGCTTTACCAAAGCCCTTGGGTTGGAAATGGACACAGAAGGATTCGGCGGGATCCGCTCACAGCGCTATGCCATGATAGTCGACAATGGTGTTGTTACCACCCTGCTGGTTGAAGCGCCTAAAACCTTTGAGGTCAGCAAAGCAGAAGTGATCCTGGAAAAACTATAAGCCTGGTTTTTAACCAAGGGAGTGTGAACTCAGCGAGTATGAACTCAAAAAGTATTCTGCTCCCTCATTCTTGTCTTGCGAACAAGCCAATCTGCTGCCTCATTGTTTGTATCAGCTAATTCACATGTAAGGGAGTAACCTCGTGACAGTCAAATTTGAACGAGGATGGGATATCAAACACGCTCAGTCAATCGCCATGCTCTACGACCAAGCGTTTGGTAGTAAGTTTTCTCATGCCATCCCCGACAAAGTAAAGCGACTTGCCGTTCTGCAGAGTTGTTTTATACCCGGGTACTCGTTCGTCGCACTGAATAATGACACGCCGATTGGGATCGCGGGATTTAGTAATGGCCATGGTGCGTTAACAAGCGGTCTGGGTATAACCGGGTTAATGAAACATTTAGGTCTACCCGGTGGTATACGTGCTGGCCTGCTGTTCAGCCTGTATGAACGCCAGCCCGATTTGAATGAACTGGTTATGGACGGAATCGCCGTTCAGGAGGCCTATCATGGCCAGGGAATAGGTGCTCAGCTATTGGACTGTATTGTTACACATGCCCAGAGACACAAGTATTCGTCTGTGCGCCTGGATGTCATAGACCGTAATGCCAGGGCAAGAAAACTCTATGAAGCTAAAGGGTTTGTCGCGGTTAAAACAGAGCACTTTCCTTATTTAAACTGGTTGCTTGGTTTTTCAGGCTCAACAACAATGCAGTTGAACCTGTCATCTGGTTGATATTAACCGACTAACATTCCTTGCCAATCAAAGACAGCAGCTGCTCCCCAGCCATAATGGCATTACTTTCACCCGCAAAGACGTTATCGGCTTGTTTCTCTACAAAAACCTCATTCAGCCAGCTACTGATGTCTTTGTTAAACATCAGCAAAAATTCGATTGGAAACGAAGAGTTCGTAGCCTGAGCGTCAAGGCGTTCGGCGACTTCGTCTATCATCAAGGCACCATCGTTGAATTCAATACAAAAATAGAGGGTGTTAGCGAGCTCTTTGTATAGCCTGGCAACATTTTTAAAGCGCGCCTCTGAATAACCGTTGAGCTCTATCAGACCTGTTTCTGATTCCAGCTCACTGAGTGCTCCGACGATTGACTCAACATCATCTTCTTCAATCGGACTGTCTGCCCAAAACTCCTCTGCACTCAGCGCCTGTTTGTTAAGGCGTTGATCGGCCTCACCTGCGGACGCTTCATCCAGGTCAAAAAACAGTTCGTCAAACTTGTCTTCTTCCGGCTCCTGATAAGGAAAGGCGTCCTGAAAAAGTTCAACATTGTCTTTCAGCTTCAATCTGCCATTGAGCAATTTAGCACTTCTTTTTAGTGCTTTGAGCACCGAATCAGAGCCGCTGCCAAAGCGACTTCCTTTGCCCAAAGAATCCAGATAAAACTGTTTGAACACTTCAGTAGAGTCGCGAATTTGCCTGACCAGGCGACGCATGTTGGTCAGATCTTTCTGTAGTGAAATATAATGAGTGACCTCACCTGCGTCGTTGGTTATCGCCGAGATGTTCCACTCTACCGGATACATGGAGCCGTCTTTACGGTAATTAACCGATGAGCCGTAAAAATAGCCGTTTTTTTCCAGCGCCGGGCTTAGGCGAGCCAGTACCCTGCGGTTACTCTTTGGACCCTGTAATATTGACGTCGACTGCCCTATCAGTTCAGCAAGCTCATATCCGGTTTGTCTGCAGAACACCTGATTTGCGTACACAACGCGATAACCATGGTCTCGATCTGCATCGGTTACTACAATGGCGTGCTGAGAATTCATCAGGATTTGTTTGAGTAATTCAATTGGAGAGGAGCTCTCCATTAGCTGACCGAAAAACAAGGTTTCTTCCATTGAAGGATCATGGGTATTCATTGGCAACTCAACTCTTATTTAATCTTAGATACGTAACCCGAACTAGGGTGCTATCAGGTATTTACGATATCTGCGTGTGAGTATAACTATAGTGCACAATACGCACTGCCATGAACTTTTGATCAGACGAATAAAGGCACCACCGTTAGGGTGACTGCCAGCCTAAAAGCCGTGCCTTTATTCAAACTCCCTTTAGTTACTGCGCCTGGCAAAGCTAAAGGATTGCTCCGCTTCTAACCGACCACTGCGATCATGTGGCGTGGTATAAAAAGACACATTCAATCTGTCTTGCTGGTTATCTAATTCAATGTGCGCAAAGCCCCAGATAAAACTTTTCGACCACACCAGATCGTATTCCGGATAGCGCTTTTCTTGCTGCTGAGCAAAGGGCGTATGAGTGCCACGCATTTTTGCAGCCGCGCCGCTGATGATCAGCGGAAGTTTAGGTTTAGTATTGCCCGGCATGACGCGGCTGCAATCATCCGTCAATAATTCCAAATCATGTTCATGTCCGGCAATGTACGCATCAGCATACTGGCACAGCTCAGGTAAAATAAGCCGTCGTAACACATGGCCTTCGTCATATTTGGTGCCACCAATCGACCACAATATATGGTGTCCGTACACCAGTTTCCATTTTGCTTTGGAATTTTTCAGCCCGTTGGCCAGCCATGCCAGCTGACGATGATCCTCACCGTTAACGGGCACTTCATGACGTTCAATGTCTTCTACCTCAGCCTGGCCGGATGCCAGTGCACTGGCCAACCCCTGCTCGCTACCATCGGGCCGTAATGGCACCTCGTAGTAGTGCTGGCCTGAAAGCAGCATATTGGTATCCAGTACGAACAGCTCCACATCATTGCCCGGCTCCCCAATTGTGTAGCTGTAGTAGCCCCGGGGCGACATGGTAAAGTTTGGCTGCTTTGCCATCCATTCAGCTTGTAGCTTGACCCCTTTGCGTGAGGTTTTCCAGTCGTGGTTGCCCAGCGCAGAATACACAACCAGATCAGGCTGTTGGGCAAATAAGGGCTGTAATGGTTTTAAGATCAAATCATTCATACGTTGTTGATCATCTTTTCCATCGTTGGCGCCCGCCCCGTCAGGGTAGATGTTATCGCCCAGCTGAATGGCAAAGTCACAGCGTTTTTGCTGACACAAGGTTGCCATAGCCTTACCCGTCGCAATCGCCCCGGTCTGCTCTGTGGCAATGTCGGTATCGGGATAAACGTAGATCGGCGCATGATTAAACTCATCAAGCGGACGGTGCTCTTGCAACCAGTCGGCTTTTTCGGCGGCAATAAACTGCGCCTTATTTTTTGGCTTTTCGATATGTTTTAGTTTTGGATAATCAGGGTGATAGCCGCCATCGCCAAATGCCAGGAAAGAAATAGTGTCAGCTGACATCGCAGAGCCGCAAAGCACGCTCAGGCAGCAAAGAACAAGTGGTTTTAAAGTCATAAGATATACGCAGTGCCGGGTTACCCCGGCACACTCCGGCAAAAGTTCAAAATGAGGTATAGGTAAAGCCGAGCTCAAACGAGCGGCCGTATTGCTCATACTGGAAGTTATATTTTTGCTCACCGTGATAAATATAAAGCGGCTCGTCGGTCAGGTTAATGGCATTGAAATACAGCTGCATTTGCTCGGTAAAGTAGTATTTCACGCTCAAATCTAACTGTATGTGGTCGTCCTGATAAACACGTGCCTCATTTTCTGTACTCAGGTAGGCCTTACTTTTGTAGTTACCGCTGATACGCGCGCTGAGTTCGTTGTCTTCATAGCCAAACATCAGATTTGCCACGGTATCGGATTGGCGGGTCAACTTATCATCAGCATCTATCAAGGTGGTGTTTGCCGAAAACATCAGGCCATTTTTGAAGTTTTTACTGTAAGCCAGCTCAATCCCCGTCAGATCCGCTTCGCCACCGTTGACGTATTGCATGACTTTTTTATAGCCCGCCCACTGGGGTTTCCCTTGTACTTCCTGCTCAGTGATAAAGTTGTCGATTTGCTTGTGGAACACACCCGCAGACATAACGCCAATGTTCCCGGTGTAGTACTCAATCGACAGGTCTAGGTTTTGCGACTCATAAGGGTCCAGGTCAGGGTTACCAACCTCGCCTTCACGTTCAGTCACAACCTGACCATCGTCTTCATCCGTTTCACTTTCCAGTAGCTGATAAGCAGCCGCCTCTTCAAAGCCGGGACGAGCAAGTGTCTGGGTATAAGCAAAGCGGGAGATCAGGTCGTCTGCCAGCTCGTAACGCAAGGTCAGGTTTGGCATTAAATGGTCATAAGATTTATCCACCTCCCAAGGTGTAATGTTAACTTGCTCACTGTCTGTCAGGTTGTCTTTTTCGAGTGCCACCCGATAGCCTCTGGTGGTGTAGTCTGTATCCTCATACCGCACACCCGTGATGAGATTGAGTTTGCCAAAATCAATGTTGATCATCGCATACAGTGCACTGACCGTTTCATCAGAGCGGTAACTGCGCCCTTTTGATTCTATGCTGGTTTCCTGTTCGTTACGCTTAAAGCTGCCCTGATTTTGTGCAAAATAGGCTTGCAGCCCGTGCTGCGACAAGCCCGGACCAAAATCACCCGGATCGTATTCTGGTGCAGGCGTTTTAAACTGCTCTGCCGTAACGTCACCAAACCCGCCGTCATACACCACAGCATTAACTGAATTAAACTTCTCGCGGTCGCGGTACTTAGCACCAAACTTCAGCTCCGCGTTATGCCCCGCGATCAACAGATCTTTGCTCAGATCCAGCTTAAAGCTGGTTGCTTCGTCTTCACTGAGGTTGTTTTCGTAAACAATTTCATCCAGTTCAAAACCACTTAACTGATGCGCGGCCTCGCTACGAGACAGTACCGGGGTATCGCCCAGGCTGGCATATCCCAGCATCAGGTCTTCCCCGGCAAAGGCAATATCCAGGCGCTCCGGCTCTCGCTCATCTGATTTTGAGTACACCAAACTGTATTCAATAAACCAGTCGCTGATCAGATGCTCACCGCCAGCCACCACAGACAGAATACTTTGCTCTTCGTAGCGGTCTTTGGTGTCCCGGTCCATTTCTGCGCCGCTAAAATAGGCCATGGTATCGCCCGACTGCGCGCTCAGATACTCGCCTTTATCAAACTTGTACTCATTACGCAGGCGAAACTCATCGTCTGAGAACTCACTGTACATAGTTCTGAGGTAATATTTGTTGAACAACCCCTGATGCAGATCTAAGTTTAATGCCGCACCCAGTCGCTCTCGGGTAATGCTATAGTGACGCTGCTCAATTTCCTCAGCACCAAAAAATGCCACTTCCTCTCCTGTATTGGCATCGTCCATTTCAAGTGCCATCCAGCCACCATCGGTTTCCATATTATGCGAGCCAAACTTGCGCTCGAACCAGGAAACCGCGGTTGCAACACCCAGCTGTGTCTGGCTGCTGATCTCATAAATATCACTGTAACTTGCCGACAGTTTCGGGCTGCTCTTCTCGACCTGCTCATTGTAGGCCCCCTGCACTGTATAGCTGTAGCTCTCCCCTTCGCGGTCAAAGGCACTTAAGCTTTTCACTTCGATGCTGCCGCCAATGGCATTGGCATCCATATCCGGCGTGACCGTTTTGCTGACTTCCAGGCTCTGGATAATTTCACTCGGCAGCACATCCATCGCCACACTGCGCACACCGCCTTCTGGAGACGGCACGGCAGCACCGTTAATAGTCACATTGTTAAGGTTCGGATCTATGCCCCGAATGCCCACAAAGCGGCCTTCACCCTGGTCGCGCTCGATAAATAACCCCGGTAAACGTTGCAGCGCTTCAGCAGCATTTTGATCCGGTAACTGACCAATGCTATCAGCGCTGACCACAGATTTAATACCATCGGCATTTTTTTGTCTGTTCAGGGCACCTGCCTGCCCAGCACGCTGCCCTTTGACTATGATGTTGTCCATTTCCCCCTGATAAGCACTGAGCTGAACTCGTGTTTGAGTCACCTGGTTGTCTTTAATCACAACTTGCTGGGTAACAGATTGCGCACCAATGTAACGCACTTCCAGCGTATAGGTGCCAGCCGGTAGATTGATGAATCTGAATTCACCATTTCGCTCTGAGCTGACTTCGCGGCCCAACTCCTTGATGATGACTTTGGCGCCTTCAAAACGGGCTTTGTTTTGCTGATCGGTCAGTTCACCTTGCAACGTATTGGCAAACGCAGGTGCACTTAACACGCCAAGTGCCATAGCAACGCCAACACAGGCTTTGGATATCACGGAAGGTAGAGTATTTCTCATATTTTTCTCGCACAGAAAGAGTCGTTTATAAAATCCGCGAAGACCTTAACCGTGCTCAATGACCAAATTATTGCAGCCAGCGTCGGTACAGGGCTTAACCCCCTTGAAACCAAGCCGTTTTCACGCTGGGTGAGCCAAAATGCCCCCTTCTATAGCAGTAACCTATGGGATTCGAAGAGAAAAAAGCGCTACATACGCTCAGGAGTGCAATTATATGAGCTGTTTTGACCCCGCCTGATAAAGGAGCCAATTAAAACACTGGTGATTAAGACGTTGACTAAGGCTCTGAAAAACGAAAAAAGCCGCGGCACGGGCGTGCTCACGGCTTTAACAACCAGAATTTGTTGTTACAGGGCTTGTTCGAGCTGAGGTAATACGTCGAACAAATCAGCCACCAGACCGTAGTCAGCCACCTGGAAAATAGGCGCTTCCGGATCTTTGTTGATGGCAACGATGACTTTAGAATCTTTCATACCTGCCAGATGCTGAATCGCACCGCTAATACCAACGGCAATGTATAAGTCTGGCGCTACGATTTTACCCGTCTGACCGACCTGCATATCATTTGGTACAAAACCTGCATCAACCGCAGCACGTGATGCACCAATAGCGGCCCCTAGTTTGTCTGCAATGCCTTCCAGCAGTGAGAAGTTCTCCCCGTTTTGCATGCCGCGACCACCAGAAATAACCACAGGTGCCGCCGTCAGTTCTGGGCGCTCAGACTCAGTTTGCTCAACACCGACAAAGCTGCTGCTGGTGTTTTCAACCGATGCAGTCAGTGTTTCGACAGCAACAGGTGCTTGTTCACCGGCCGCATCAAACGCACTGGCACGCACGGTGATAACTTTTTGTGCTTCTAATGATTTAACCGTAGCAATGGCGTTACCAGCATAGATAGGACGCATAAAGGTATCCGCATCTACCACATCTACAATTTCAGAGATTTGTGATTTATCCAGCAATGCCGCAACGCGAGGCATGATATTTTTGCCTGTGGTCGATGCCGCAGCCAGAATATGGCTGTAACCTTGTGCAAGTGTGATAACCAAATCCGCAGTGCTTTCGGCCAACTGATGATCCAGCGCGCCGTCGTCCGCCAGCTTAACAGCCGTAACGCCTGCGATTTGTGCCGCGGCCTCAGCCACCGCTCCAACGTTATGACCCGCAACCAGAACATGGATCTCTGCGCCAAGCTTGCTCGCCGCATGAACCACTTTTGCAGTTTCTGGCTTTAATACACCATTTTCGTGTTCAGCAATGACTAGTACGCTCATGAGATCACCTTAGCTTCAGTTTTTAGTTTATTAACCAGTTCTTCTACACTTTCAACAACGATACCCGCTTCACGTTTGGCAGGCTCTGCCACACGGATCAGCTCAACACGCGGCGCCAGATCAACGCCCAGCGTATCTGCTGCAATCACATCAAGTGGTTTACGTTTGGCTTTCATAATGTTGGGCAAAGATGCATAGCGCGGCTCATTCAGGCGCAGATCTGTGGTTACAACCGCAGGCAGGTTAAGTGCTACCGTTTGCAGACCACCGTCTACTTCACGGGTGACAACCGCTTTACCGTCTGCAATTTCGACTTTAGACGCAAACGTGCCCTGAGGACGTTTAGTCAGTGCAGCTAACATCTGACCAGTTTGATTGTTGTCAGAATCGATAGATTGTTTGCCCAGAATAACCAACTCGGGGCTCTCTTGCTCAACCAGCTTTGCCAGTAGTTTAGCAACATGAAGCGACTCCAGTTTGGCGTCAGTTTCAATATGAATGGCTTTGTCAGCGCCCAGCGCCAGTGCGGTGCGTAGCTGCTCCTGACAGGCCTTGTCGCCTATCGACACAGCAATGACTTCGCTGGCTGTACCGGCTTCCTTAAGGCGGATTGCTTCTTCTACCGCTATCTCGCAGAACGGGTTCATTGCCATTTTCACATTGGTCAGATCAACATCACTGTTGTCGGCCTTGACTCTTGCCTTGACATTGTAGTCAATCACGCGTTTGATTGGCACAAGTACTTTCATGGTTACTCCATCATCTGGTTATTCTATAGGGCTGACGTAAACGTCAACAAAACAATTTAATGAATCCAGACTACTTCCTGTTGACGTAAACGTCAACCTAAAATAACCTTAGCTTAACCTTAACAAAACTAAAGCCTCGTTTTAGTTAAACTACCGTCAATCTATGTGAGGTAAAAATGGTCGAACGCGAAACCATGGAATTTGATGTTGTAATCGTTGGCGCGGGCCCTGCGGGCTTATCGTGCGCGATCCGACTTGCACAACAGGCACAGGAAAAACAACAAGAACTGATGATCTGTGTCGTTGAAAAAGGCTCAGAGGTCGGAGCACATATATTGTCTGGTGCTGTCTTTGAAACTAAAGCGCTGGATGAATTGATCCCGGATTGGGCTGAAAAAAATGCCCCTGTCACCACAAAAGTGACCGAGGACGAAATCTATCTGTTTAAAGATCAGGACAAGGCAACCAGTATTCCCCACTTTGCCGTGCCAAAAACCTTTAAAAACGACGGCAACTACATTGTCTCTATGGGCAATGTCTGCCGCTGGCTGGCTGAACAAGCTGAACAACTGGGTGTGGAGGTATTCCCCGGATTCAGCGCGCACTCGCTGATAATCGAAGATGATGAGGTGAAAGGCATCATCACCGGTGATATGGGTGTTGGCAAAGATGGCGAGCCAAAAGACAGTTACATGCCCGGTATGGAACTGAGAGCCAAATACACCGTATTTGCAGAGGGTTGTCGTGGCCACCTGGGTAAACAGCTGATCAGCCAGTTTGCACTGGACAAAGATGCAACCCCTCAGCACTACGGTATTGGCTTTAAAGAGATCTGGCAAATTGACCCGGCAAAACATCAGGAAGGTAAAGTTGTCCATGGTACGGGCTGGCCGCTCGATAACGAAACCCACGGTGGTTCGTTTATGTACCATGCCGAGAACAATCAGGTCGTAGTCGGATTAATCATAGATCTTAACTACAAAAACCCCTACCTGAGCCCGTTTGACGAATTTCAGCGCATGAAACATCAGCAAGTCTTTAAAGACACGCTGGAAGGCGGTGAGCGTATTGCTTACGGTGCGCGTGCGATTGCCAAGGGTGGCCTTCATGCCTTACCTAAAATGCACTTCCCTGGCGGACTGCTGGTGGGCTGTGACGCAGGCACCCTGAATTTTGCCAAAATCAAAGGTAACCACACCGCGATGAAATCGGGCATCATTGCCGCAGATACCATTGTGGCGGCCCTGAGCGAGGAAGCCCATCGCGCAGACTTAAGCGAATTTGCCGATAACTTCAAAAGCAGCTGGCTATATGACGAGCTTTATCAGTCACGTAACTTTGGCCCGGCCATGCATAAGTTTGGCCGCATCTTAGGCGGTGCTTACAACATGGTTGACCAGAACCTGTTTTCTGGCTCACTGCCCTTTACACTCAAAGATACCACGCTCGACCATGCATCTCTCAGACTGGCAAAAGACTCTCAGGAAATTAACTATCCCAAACCGGATGGTAAACTGAGCTTTGATAAGTTGTCGTCGGTGTTTTTATCCAACACCAACCACGAAGAAGAGCAGCCCTGTCATTTGCAACTTAAAGATGCCTCTATTCCTATTCAGGTAAATCTTGAGCAGTATGCAGAGCCCGCACAGCGTTACTGTCCGGCAGGTGTATATGAGGTCAACGAAGATGAAAACGGCGATAAACAGTTTGTGATCAATGGACAAAACTGTGTTCACTGTAAGACCTGTGACATCAAAGATCCGAGTCAGAATATCACCTGGGTGACGCCAGAAGGCGCAGGTGGTCCTAACTATCCCAACATGTAATTTATGCTGGCAGGTGTCCCTGACCTGCCACAAACACTTTTTATCCTAAATTGCCGGGGCAAAATGCCCCTTTTTTTCTATACTTAAGCAAACGTTTTTTGGAATATGAGGTGCCCTATGGCGCAGCAATCTGAAGTGGTGTTTCGCTTTTTAGCCGAGCCAACCGACGTAAACTTTGGTGGTAAAGTCCACGGTGGCGTTGTAATGAAATGGATAGATCAGGCGGGCTATGCCTGTGCTGCGGGCTGGAGCGGCGCCTATTGTGTTACTGTTTCTGTCGCGGGCGTGCGTTTTCATCGCCCTATTTTGGTTGGCCAGATTGTTGAAGTCTCTGCACGCATTGCCCATACCGGCAAAACCAGTATGCAGATTTTTATTCAGGTGCGCTGTGGCGACCCACAAAAGCAACACATGGTCGAAACCAATCATTGCATCATCAGCTTTATTGCCATGGACCAGGCAGGCTACCCTATTCCAGTTGCCAAGTATGAAGCGAAAACCCAGGAGCAAAAAGCGCTGGAGCAATATGCCATTAAGATGAAAGAAATTGCGATTCAGACTGAGTCGTTATTACAAAACACGCTGGATCAGGACGACTGAGCCAGCGTGGACATGAGCAAAAACAGTATGACAATTAAAATTGGTAAAGCGCACCAATAAAGGCAACATCCATGGTGTCATCACCGACCAGTGGGCTTTTGCTGATCTCATCATCCAGCTCCGTTCTGCTGATACTACCGATTAAAGTGATTTCTGGTGTCAGCTGATAATAAGCATTTAGACCAAAGGTTACGTTTAATGCATTGTCATCAGTGTGATAGGCCGTCCGCCCAACTGAAGCATTGATATTTTTGCCGCTGATCCCATAGACGGTATTTACGTAATCTGCATCCAGCCAGCGTACCTGCGCCTGTGCAGAAATGCCAAATCCATAAGCACTTTCATACAAAGGGACTTCTGCACTGAACGTAAAATTGGTGGCGTCTGATTCATCAGACAAGTCGGTATGTCCCGACAGCCCAAACCACAAAAATTTGGCCCCATAGTTTAAAACCAGCTCTCCATCCGGGGCATCGTAGCCTTCAAACACTTTACTGTTGGAGCTGTTATCGCCGAACAGGCTGTCGTAGCCCTCATTGCGATAGCCAAGACCCGCGTAGGCACTAAAAACATCCTTAATATTCAGAAACTGATAACCAATTGTCGCGTCTTCATTAGAAAACCAGTTGCCTTTTTTAATGTCGGCCATAGGTATCAATGCAAATTCGTTGTCAACGCCTTGCCAGGGCAGATCAGCCACCAATACGCCAGCCCCTACTTTGACCTCCCAGTCATCTTGCCCGGGTTCAGAGGCGTAGCTATTCACGCTTGCCAGACCCAAAAATAAGCCACCTACAGTGGCCGCTAACGTGTGTTTAGTAATCCCGATCATAATGAGCTCCTTTGTCTCTAAAAGTGTTATTGCGCTGAGATTGAAAATGCGGGAAGGTCGTGAGTAGCCATGTTGAGCAACACCGAGACTGTCCCTGAATCTGTGGCTCAATAATGCGCTGAATAAATGCAAAACTCAGTGGGAGCCTTGTGAGCAAGTGTAACTTTGCGCACCTTTTCACAACAATTACTCACATATTCAGCAGCAGCCTGTGATTAAGTCACTCATATTGGAACGGTTTAAAATTATCCAATGGAACTCTTACCTACTGGTATGAGCTGTGCTATGATTGCCGCCGGCTTAAAATGTGGTCAAATGTAGAGCAAGTAGTAGTGAGAAATGTCCGGTTTTTGGTGGTCGATGACTGTACCACTGTGCGCAATGTTGTGCGCAACATCATTAAAACGCGTCTGGGGTCTGAGCAGGTACTGATGGCCACCAATGGCAAGCAGGCGCTGCAGATCCTCGAATCACAATCGGTCGACATTATTATTTCTGACTGGCAGATGCCTGAGCTCAATGGCGAGGAGCTGCTCTATCGGGTGCGCAACAGCGCCAGATTCAAAGACATCCCTTTCATTATGATGACCTCAAATGGCGAGCGGGACTTTGTCATTACTGCTATTCAAAACGGCGTCAGTCATTTTGTTGTCAAACCGTTTCGGGCAGACAAACTGGAAGCCGCTGTTAATAAATCCTGGAATGGTGCGAGTAAGCGTGACTCTGTGCGTCACTCAGCCCTGCCTTCACACGCAATGCGGATCATTGCATCCGATGCTTTGCTTGAGGGCAAAGTGCAAAATATCAGTCACACCGGTATGCAGGTTTATACCGACTATGTCGATGCCCTAAAACTCTATAAAGTCACAGAGTTTAATCTCAGCTTTAACAATTTTGACGGGCCTCACGCACTCAGTATCTCGCCTTTGTATGGCACCATAGTACGTATTGAGGCCAATGAGGGCCCGGAACAGGACTGCTTGTTAGGGGTTAGGTTTGAGCTGGATAAATGCGCGGCACCGGTACGTCAGAACCTGGATAAACTGATGCAAAAGCTCAACAACGCTGTGCCGGATATCGTCGATAATCACTAGATTGCCTGTCTGGCAAGCTCAAACAGAGTTTTATTTGTGTGCCTAACCAGTTCATGACGCGGCATATCGCACTGCGACATGACCTTGCTGACGACCAGCTCAATTTCACACTGTAATGCCGTATTAAGCTGTGTGGCGCGAATAGTGCCGTCCCCAACACCGGCAAATAACGGCTGTAAGAACACGCGCCGTTTACGTAATTGCTCAACCACTAATGGCATGACCGGCGATTGCTCGGAAAAGACCTTGCGACAAATATGGCTGACCAGACGACTATAGGTCGGCTCTATCATGTTGGATACCATCTCGCTTTGCTGCGCAGCCTTGGGTGAACTCTCGATACTAAACATTTTACAAACCAATACATCATGTAATAACCCGATCCTAGCTACAAACCTGAGTCTGTGGAATTACACCTGATTACAGCACGTTGCAGTTGCATTTGTTCCGCAGGCATTACACCGTTACAATACGCGCAAAATTACTTGCCGGAACAACGCGTGCATTTCGACATACAGCCCATAGGGGTGATCCACTCACCCTATAAACAAAAATTTGCCATTCCAAGACAACCCCGACTGGTGCCAGAGGCCAAAGCCAAACTGGTATTTTGTGATGCGTTTAATCGCGAGGAGTTTGTTCGTGGCATCGAGGAATTCAGCCACCTTTGGCTGTTATTTCGCTTCCATGAGACCGCGGACAAAGGCTACTCCGCGTTAGTGCGCCCACCCCGTTTAGGCGGTAACGAGCGCAAGGGCGTGTTTGCAACCCGTGCAACCTTTCGGCCCAATGGTATCGGCATGAGCGCGGTAAAGCTCGAAGGAGTCGAGTACAAAAACGGTCAACTGGCCCTATTGTTATCCGGGATTGACCTGCTCGATGGCACACCAATTGTGGATATCAAGCCCTATCTGCCCTATTCCGACGCGCTCAGCGATGCTGCTGCCGGTTTTGCCGATACCCGCCCCCAGACAGCGATGACAGTGGCATTTAGTGAACAGGCTGAGGCTTTTATTAACGCCCAGCACGCCTATCCGGAACTAAAAGCCTTCATCACCAATGTGCTTAAACAAGACCCGCGCCCGGCCTATAAGAAAAAACAGGCCAATACTCAAAGTTATGGTATGAACCTGTACGATTTTAACATTCGCTGGCAAGTCGATGGCGAACACAATTATGTGCTGGAAGTCGCTCATATCCGGGCGGATTGAGTAAAAATACTCCAGCCATTTAAACAGTCGCTTTTTCGCGATAAATAAAGCTTTTTAAGCGGTTTTAGCACTGTTAAACTAACCCGACAAAAATACTACAACAACGTATGGTTGCCCGGGCAAACGGCCTGAACAATCATCAATTGAACGGAACAAGTATGCGTACCAGTCAATATATTTTAGCGACTCAAAAAGAGACGCCTGCAGATGCAGAAGTGATCAGCCATCAGCTGATGTTACGCGCGGGTATGATCCGCAAACTGGCCTCGGGTTTATACACCTGGTTACCTTCGGGCCTGAAAGTGCTGCGTAAAGTAGAAAAAATTGTCCGTGAAGAAATGGACAAAGCCGGCGCCATTGAAATGCTGATGCCCATTATCCAGCCCGCCGATCTGTGGCAGGAATCGGGTCGTTGGGAGCAATTTGGTCCTGAGCTGCTGCGCATCAATGACAGACACAGTCGTCCGTTTGCACTGGGTCCAACTCACGAAGAAGTGATCACCGATCTGGTACGCCGTGAAGTCAGCAGTTACAAGCAATTGCCTCTGACTTTGTATCAGGTTCAGACTAAAGTGCGTGATGAAGTGCGTCCGCGTTTTGGTGTAATGCGTGCCCGTGAATTCACCATGAAAGATGCTTATTCTTTCCACCTGGATGAAGCCTGTCTGGAAAAAACCTACCAGGCTATGCATCAGGCTTACTGTAATATCTTTGAGCGCCTGGGACTGGATTACCGCCCGGTTATCGCAGATACCGGCTCAATTGGTGGTAGCGTGTCACACGAGTTCCACGTTTTGGCCGAATCGGGTGAAGATGCCATCGCATTCAGCACTGAAAGTGACTACGCAGCCAACATCGAAAAAGCGGAAGCCGTTGCGCCTTCTGAGCCTCGCCCGGAGCCAGCTAAAGCACTTAACACCTTTGACACACCAGAAGCCAACACCATTGCTGAGCTAAAAGAAAAACACGGTGTTAAACCACATCGTGGCGTTAAAACGCTGATAGTTTATGGTGCACCTGACGAAAACGAACAGCGTGGTCTGGTGGCCCTGATCTTACGTGGCGACCATGAACTAAACGAGCTAAAAGCCGAGAAACTACCTTTGGTTGATGCTCCGCTGGAAATGGCCAAAGAAGAAGACATAGTCGCGGCGATTGGTGCAAAGCCTGGCTCTTTGGGTCCGGTTGGCCTGAACATGCCAATCATTGTTGATCGCAGCGCTGCGGTAATGGCTGACTTCGTTGCGGGTGCCAATAAAGATGGTGTTCACTACAGTGGCATTAACTGGGACCGCGATGTAACAGATTACACAGTTGCGGATCTGCGCAACGTGGTTGAAGGCGATCCCAGCCCTTGCGGTCAGGGCACACTTCAGATCAAACGTGGTATCGAAGTCGGTCATATCTTCCAGCTGGGCACTAAGTACTCAGAAGCGATGAATGCCGGCGTACTTGGCGAAAGCGGTAAAAACCAGGTAATGACCATGGGTTGTTACGGCATTGGCGTATCTCGTATTGTTGCCGCTGCAATTGAGCAGAACAATGATGACTACGGCATTAAGTGGCCACAAGCCATTGCCCCATTTGAGCTGGCTATTGTACCAATGAACATGCACAAGTCTCACCGTATCCCGGACATTGCACAGAAGTTTTACACTGATCTGCAAGCGGCGGGGGTTGAAGTGCTGTTTGACGACCGTAAAGAGCGCCCGGGTGTGATGTTTAACGACATGGAGCTACTTGGTGTACCTTTTACCCTGGTCATTGGCGAGCGCAACCTGGATAACAATCAGGTTGAGCTGAAAAACCGCCATACCGGTGAAAAGCTAATGCTGGACATTGATTCAGCGGTTGCAGAAATCGCCAAAGCACTGGGCAAGTAACGCCCCACAGGAGCGCCTCCGTGCGCTCCTTACTCTTTTGCAGTGTCATAATAGCTTCTCTTAACTGCCCTGCTTTTGTCATCCGCTATCTCTAACTTGGGGTTTATTACGCTCGAGAGCATGGCTATGACACACACCTACTATCCGACGATTTGGATCTCCGATGTCCACCTCGGCTATAAAGACTGTAAAGCCGAATTTCTGTTAGATTTTCTCAACAGCACCCGCTGCGATACCTTGTACCTGGTCGGTGACATTGTTGATCTTTGGTCTTTGAAGCGCCAGTTTTTCTGGCACCCGAGCCACTACCAGGTGCTGGAGTGCATTCAGCGCAAAGCAGAAAACGGTACTCGGGTCATTTATATTCCCGGCAACCATGACGAAACGTTTCGTAACTATGTCGGCAAAACCCTGTTTCATGTTGAAGTACATAAAACCTATATCCACACCACCTCGGCTGGTAAGCGGTTTTTGCTGTTGCACGGTGACGATTTTGACTCCGCCACCCGCTATAACAAACTTATCAGCATCATAGGTGATGCGGCGTATGACTTTTTACTCTTCCTCAATCGCTGGACCAACCGGGTACGCAGGTTATACGGCGGCCACTATTGGTCTTTGGCATCCTGGCTCAAAAACCGGGTGCACAAAGCCCGCGAGGCCATTCATGCCTTTGAGCAAGCCGCCGTTCACGAGGCGAAAAAGCGCGGTGTGGATGGCATTATCTGTGGCCACATACATCAGCCCAGGATCTCAGTGATGGATGGTATTGTGTACTGTAATGATGGCGACTGGATAGAAAACTGCACAGCCCTGGTAGAAAACGAACAGGGCCGCATTGAACTGCTGCATTGGTCAGATATCAAAAAAGTCCTGACGGTGGTTGAGCCAGAGGCTGTTTCTTCTGAGGACGTAAAGGCTGCCTGAATTGCCAGCATGGTTAATGCCTGAGATTAACCATGCTGTTGGCGTTATCTGAATAACACCGCTTCGCGGCTAAACCAGCGGACACAGCACGCCAACAAGGCGCCAGCAAGCAGTGTTGAAGCCAGAAAAATCAAGCCGACGGCCTGATAATCGACGGTCCCTTTGACAATTTCCTTGATGGCCAGTGCCACATTGGTGATCGGGATCCAGGCGGTTTTGGCTGTCAGTGTCATGTTAGGCAAAACCGACACCACAATCGGCACAAATACAAACATGCTCAGTGGTCCCATGTAGTTTTGTGCTTCTTTAAAGCTGCGGGCATAAATTGAAATGGCCAGCACCAGGGATGACAACATCATAGCGACCGGCAGCAACAAAGCAAAAATCAGCAGAAAATCCCACTGAGTCACCGTTGCAAAGGCACTCAGGATAGGATCCAGTGCACCAAACCCACTGGCAATCCAGATCCACACAGACATACTGGATACAGTCACCAGTGCACAGGCAATGGAGCTTATCAAAATGGTGAAAAATTTCCCAAGTACCAGCTGAGTGCGGGTCAGGGGCGTTAGCAACAAGGTTTCGAGCGTGCCACGCTCTTTTTCACCGGCCCCCAGATCAATGGCCGGGTAGCTGGCTCCCATCAGCACCAACGGGATCAACATATACGGAATAAACGCGCCAATTTTCTCGCCAATGTTTTCTCGCTGATCGGCTGTATCGACCTTTTCCATCTCCACAGGTTTCAGTATGGCTGCCTGTTTATCCACAGTCACACCAAGCTCGCCCAATGCCTGCTCGGTCAGTGTGGCCGAGTACTCATCTATTACTTTCTTGACCCGGCTGTAAATATAGTTGATAGATTGGGCATCGTTAAAGACCACCTGAAACCGCGTCTGGTTACCCTGACTCAGCTGCTTATCAGGCTCTGCCGGAATATACACCCCCACATCGATAATGCCTTGTCTTACTGCATCACGAAGCGCTTCGACACTATCAAGTTTAGCGTCGCCGTCATAGCGCTTAAAACTGCGATGATAGAACAAGGTATCAGCAAAGGGGCGCGCATAATCTTCGTTAACCACATAAAAGGTATGAACCTGTTGCTCGGCTTCCAGCGCTGCTTTAGACGTGAGAAACGCAACAAAGGCGAATAACACCGGAAAAATCACAATTGGCAGGGCTATCACAAAGAACAAGGTTTTGCGGTCTCTGAGTAACTCCCTAAGCTCCTTTAACATGACTTCAAACATCTTGTGTCTCCCGAATGATAGTCATAAACGCCTGGTTGAGCTCGTTGTTGCGCCCCAGCGTGCGAAATGCGTCCAGGTCGCCTTCAAAGCAGCTTATCCCTTTGTCAATCACACATACCTTGTCGCACAACATATCGACTTCGTCCAGATGATGGGTAGAGAAGATCACGGGTGTCCCCTGCTCTTTAAGCTGCCTGATAAAGGTCAGCACGGTCTGCTTGGTCATGATATCCAGACCTGTAGTCGGCTCGTCCAGAATCACCACCTGAGGCTGATGTACCACAGCTCTGGCGATATTGGTTTTTTGCTTCATACCGGTAGACAAGCTGTCTGAACGCTTATCGAGAAATGCGGTCATATCCAAAGTCTCAAATAACAGCTCGCAGCGGGCCTTGAGTACTTTGCCTTTGAGGCCGTGCAGCCTGGCAAAATATTCGACATTTTCTTTGGCGGTTAGTCGCCCATACAGGCCTGTCGTACCGGACAAAAAGCCGATACTCCGACGGCCATGAAGCGGGTTTTTAACGATATCCTGACCACCCACCAAGATTGCGCCGTTATCTGGCGTAAGCGCCGTGGACAGCATTCTTAATGTGGTGGTCTTTCCCGCGCCATTTGGGCCAAGCAGCCCAAGTACTTCGGCTTGCTGGCACTGAAACGACACAGACTCTACGGAATGAAAATAGCCATCCCGCTCTCTGGCGTCCTGGCTGGTTTTATTTTTGCTGTGCTCCTTGCTGAGCTTGAAGCGTTTTTGTAAACCTTCAACCTGTATCACTGTGTATCCTTGTTAGTCACTTTCTGCCGCTTGGGCCGAAAATAATCGGTGTCATTGTAAAACGCCAGGTCCTGTTGCCCCTGATACCACTGAGGTATACCCAGCAAAGGTAAAGGCGACATCTGCTTATTGTTATCGAGCAACCCCTGCTGCTCAATCATATTTACCAGTTTCTTATCAAGATGACGATACTGAAGCGCTAACGGCAGATGATAAAATGCTTCATCAACCTCAATACACACTACTTTGCCCGTTAGCCCAATAAACGGCTTAGTGAGCATTTCATAGTTGGCATGGCCAAAGACAAATGGCAGCAGGTTATGGTGCCACATCGCGCTGTATTCATAAAAAACTTCCTGCCACTGGTGTGCTCTTAACGCGGTTTGCCAACTCATATCAGGCACCGCCAGCACCACGCCACACTCATCAAACAGCGTCAGCGCATTACGCTTTTTACTACGTTGCTTTAAGCCATGCTCAGCAATTTCCTGCATATGCAGCTGATTTAACAAAGATTTAGTTTGAGGAAACAGACACCAGATCAGAGCTCCAAAGAAGTCATGCCAGTTATTTTCCCGGGTTGGAATGCGATTAGTCTTCGCGATAATCTCTTCGTAGTACAAGGTTTCGCCTTCCAGTTCGCTGTTGGGGGTAAACACCACCTGGCGGTCATGCTGCTGATCTTGCTGCGCATTCAGCCATTCAAAAGCGGGCCAGTCTGCATGCTGGCTGAGTGTAAAAAGTTCTTCAAGATGCTCGAAGGGTGCCTGAGTAAACAGGTCTGCATGCCAGTGCTCTGGCGCGGTAAATTTATTCATATTGCCGGTTAATCTTTCTCTGGCACAGTCAAAGCCGCCATTTTAACCCAGCATAGGCTCTTATCCCAGCCAACTTTGTGTAGTAAACAGCCAAACCCGTCAATTATCGCCAAAAGTCGAAATCCCCGTGCAAATAACGTTATACTAGCGGCGTATAACAACAAGCGAAGATAATAACACTATGAAACTAAAACTCGCGCTAAGCGCACTTTCTGTTGCTGTGTTAGCTGGCTGTATGGCGACACAAACCAACCAGCCTGGCGACGTAACCGCCGCTTATAACAGCATTAACGCCGAGCAACTGACTACGCACATTAAAACCCTTGCCTCTGATGAATTTGGTGGCCGCGCCCCGTCTACCAAAGGCGAAGAGCTGACACTGGCATATCTGAAGAAACATTTCACTGAGCTGGGTTTCCAGCCAGGCAATGGCGAGAGCTTCTTCCAGGAAGTGCCTCTGGTATCCATCGAAGCCGATCCTAACATGACCCTGAGCATTGGCGGCAAAGATTACGAGTATAAGAAAGATATGGTGATGGGTACCGGCCGTATCAGCAAACTGGAGTCGATTAAAGATTCAGAGCTGGTGTTTGTCGGCTATGGTGTCAATGCCCCTGAATATGGCTGGAACGATTACGAAGGCCTGGATGTACGCGGTAAAACTGTGGTCATGCTGGTTAATGACCCAGGCTTTGCACGCAAAGATCCTGCTTTGTTTACCGGTGAAGCTATGACCTACTACGGCCGCTGGACTTATAAATATGAAGAAGCGAGCCGCCAGGGTGCAGCAGGTGCCATTATCGTTCACGAAACTGCGCCAGCCTCTTACCCCTGGAGCGTTGTTGAAAACTCCTGGAGCGGCCCTCAGTTTGGCTTCCAGAAAGAAAACAACAACATGGACCGTGTTGCTGTCGAAGGTTGGGTAACCAGTGACGTGGCCAAAGAGCTATTTGCAAAAGCGGGTTTGGACTTTGCCGAAGCAAAAGAAAAAGCGGCGGCCGGTGCCTATCACGTAGACATGGGCGACTTAACTGCGTCTGTCACCGTGAAAAGTAAGATCAGCACCTCTACGTCTTATAACTTCATCGCTACCCTGCCTGGTACAAAGCACAGTGACGAGCACATCATTTACTCTGCACACTGGGATCACTTGGGCACAGATCCTAACCGTAAAGGCGATAAGATTTACAACGGCGCACACGATAATGCAACCGGTACAGGTGGCATGATTGAAGTCGCCGAAGCTTTCAGCAAGCTACCTGTTAAGCCGGATCGTTCAATCACTTTCCTGGCCGTGACCGCGGAAGAGCAAGGCCTGCTGGGCTCAAAATTTTATGCTGCCAACCCGGTTATCCCTGCGGATAAAACGGTTGCCAACATTAACATGGACAGCCTGAACTTGCTGGGCAAAGTAAAAGACATCAGTGTTGTGGGTATTGGCAAGTCATCACTGGACGAAATGCTGGAAACCGCCGCAAAAGCACAGGACCGTGTTGTCTCTGGCGACCCGCGTCCCGCAGCAGGTGGCTACTATCGTTCAGATCATTTCGCCTTTGCTAATATGGGCGTCCCGGCCATGTATGCCGGTGGCGGTACTGAAGCGCGTGACGAAGCTACAGAGCAATACCGTAAGCGTATGAGCCTGGTTTTGCGCGGTTGTTATCACCAGCCTTGTGATCGCTACCGTGAAGAATGGGACTTAAGCGGTGCAGTACAGGATCTGCAATTGTTCTTCCAGGTGGGATATGACATTTCTCAGCAAAGTGAATGGCCGACCTGGAAAGCAACCTCTGAGTTCCAACGCAACAAATAAATACAAATGATATTGATTTTCATTTAATATCATTCTAAAGTGCAACTGTGTTTTCAACCGGTTGCACTTTTTATGCTCTCACAATCCTACTCTACAACCACCAAACGCAGCTCAGCTCTCTCTTCATTACTGGCAAACAAGCGCTTGCTGCTGCCCATGTTAATTTGCCTGGCACTGCTATTTGAGCCTCTGCGCACTTTAACCATTGCCACGCTCGCCGACGCGTTTTTTCAGGTGAGTGTGTTTGTCGCCGGTACCCTGGCAATCTATTACTTTCTTATCGACAGATTGCCCCAGTTAGAGCTCAGTTATCTCAAAGCCAGGTCGCCGCTATTGGAGATCTCAATGGCCGCAATACTTGGGGCGCTACCCGGCTGCGGCGGTGCAATCATCGTGGTCACTCAGTTCACCAAAGGACAGGCAAGTTTTGCCTCCGTGGTTGCTGTATTGACGGCAACCATGGGCGATGCCGCGTTCCTGCTTCTGGCTAAGAAGCCGCTCGAAGGCCTGACTATCATCGCCCTGGGTGTGGCTGTGGGAATCGTCAGTGGTTTGGTGGTTAATATGCTGCACAAACCTGAATTTTGCCAACCCAGCAGGCACAGCAGAACCGCCATAGAGTGCAAAACGCCACCCAGCGCTATCCGCTTCAGCGAGCCTGTATGGCGCTGGGTTTTACTACCTTGTGTGGTTATCGCGCTGCTTATCGCTTTTAATACGGACCTGGGCATACTAACCAAGCCTGTTGAGCTGGCAGGCGCAGCGCTGGCCCTGTTCGCCCTGACTATCTGGGCATTGTCTTCAAAAGGCCAAAGCTACCGCGAAGTCACCGCTGAGGACGATGAACAGGATCCCCCTTCCAAACTGGCCAAGGTCATCCACGACACCCACTTTGTGACCGCATGGGTGGTGGCCAGCTTTATGCTGTATGAACTGTCCGTTGCCTTGTTTGGCCTGGACCTGGCGGCCTGGTTCTCAGAGTACGCAGTATTTGCGCCGCTGATTGCCATTGCAATTGGTATGCTGCCCGGCTGTGGGCCACAGATTGTCGTCACCAGCTTGTATATTCAGGGTGTCTTACCTTTCAGTGCATTGGCTGCGAACGCCATCGCCAACGACGGTGATGCCCTATTCCCGGCACTGGCGCTGGCCCCCGGGGCCGCCGCTCTGGCCACCCTTTACTCGGCGATACCCGCCTTGCTTGTGGGTTACGGCTTATATTACTTCAGCTAAAAACATAAAGGCCTGCTTGTGCAGGCCTTTTCAACGTCAAGTTCTGTTTGGTTTTAAGTATCATGCTTTTCAATAATAAGGATAACTTCCCCGACTTTAAAACCCCATTTAATGATTTCTGTGCGGTTAAACAAGCGTTTTTCGTTAACCAAATACATCCAGTCGTCTAGCGTCACCTCCAGCGGCTTACCCTGATATTGGATCTCCAGCTGATATCGCCAATACAAAGCCGACCCTGCCGTTTCGCCTTGCGCAACCCCAATCACATCACCGGCGGTGCCTTTATAACGATTATCCGCGGTTTTCTCGAGCTGCCAGACTCTGGTTGACTTCTCCCCGTCGTCGAAGCGAAACCACTCTTTCAGCTCACCTTTATTGCCTCGCCAGGTGCCTATCAAGTCGGCCTCAAAGCGCCGGGTAAGATTACCACTGCGATCCAGCACTATCCCGTAAGCCGTAAGCTCACCTTCAAAAAATTGCTCCAGTGCCAGCTCTGGCTTGGTGTCGCTGTAATCCGCAATCGTTTTGCTGGTGCAGCCGCTCAGAGCCAACGCCAGCAGAAAAGTTATAACTAGTTTCATTATGTTACCTTCTTCCTATGAGCTGCTTTCTTAGCTCAGGCTCTGTGGTTTTTTCAGACAGCCAGATCCCTAAAAAGGCCGGCCCAAATGCACTGTCCTTAATCGCCCCCAGAAAACGCGCCGACGCTTTAAGATCCGATTCGGACAGCGACGCACTCAGCTCAGCTGGCGGTTCAGGGCGGAAATAAAAGCGACTTTGCAGATCCTCATCGACCACCAAAATAAGCTGATTACCTTTGCGTATATCAGGCCAAAGCTGTGCAAGCTGCCGCAGCCATTGTTCACTGTTATCAAGCGAAAGCCGCTGTTTTTGCCACTGCTCTTCGGTTGCGTCAACCAGTTCCTGCGCTTCAATGTCACGCTTGTAGGTCAGACTCAGTATCTGGGGGTATTCAGTTTCCCTATAAGCCTCACCGCCGGTGTAAAGCGCAGCTGAGTAAACATCCCAGAACAGGTAGCGCAAGTCTGCCGTACCACGTAAATCAAGCTCCGACAGCTCAGTTGATGTTGATGCCTCCGCCTGCATCGATGCCACAGCGGGCGCCACAATTAATGCAGCTGACAAAATCAAGCCGTTTAACTGTTTAAACATGTTGTACTCCTGTTTTCGCGACAAAACGGCTGTTAAGGTGAACCACCAGAGGCAACACAACCGCCCAGACAGCGCCAAAGACTATAAACAAATTGAAAACGGACAACGCGCTATCAAGCGCACCGAGTTTTATGCCGCCAATGTAGCTCAGTGCACCAAACACCGCGCCGAGTAAAGACTGAACGCCCAGATGGCAACGTCCTAACCAGCTCAGACTGTGGTTGAGCGTCAAGGTAAAATGCACCCACAAAAAAGCAAGCCACACAGGAAGCCAGGGCTGATTGCCGGCAAACTGAATGACGCCCGCTGCCGCCAGAGCTTGGTCTACCAATAAACCTACCGGTAAAACCATAAGACTACTGAGATCAGCCTTGCGACTTGGCGACAACGCAAAGTGCAGCGCCAGCAACACTATGACCCCAACCAGTGCCTGGTGAGTGAACAAAGCACTCAACCACCACACTGACTGGAATATAACGAGGTTAATTAGCCAGAAATTGCTCACCATTGACCCCAACATATCTGGGTTTACGTGCAACTAAATGATGCGTACTGATCACCCGCTCCAAAAATGCGCCTTCACAATATTGCAGATAAAAGAGCCATAAACGTCTGAACTGCTCGTCAAATCCAAACGTGCGGATCTGTTGCCAGTTCTGCTCAAACTGAACCCGCCAGCGTTTAAGCGTTTGCGCATAATGCAGGCCGATGTCGTCTATATCTCGCACCACCATATCCGTCTGTGTGGCCAGGTGTTGTGACATCACAGCCACAGATGGCAAACACCCGCCTGGGAAAATATAACGCTGGATGAAATCCACGTTATTGCGGTAATGATCGTAGCGACTGTCAGAAATGGTAATAGCCTGCAGTAGCATCAGGCCATCGTCTTTTAACAAGCTGCTGCACTTGGCAAAAAAGCCCGGCATATAACTGTGCCCAACCGCCTCAATCATCTCGATGGAAACCAGCTTGTCGAACTTCCCCTCAAGTAAACGATAATCTTGCTTTAACAGGGTTATCTGCCCCTGCAAACCAGCCGCTTCAATTCTTTGCGCTGTAAAGTCGTGCTGAGCGTCGGAAATCGTCGTGGTCGTGACCTTACAGCCATAATTTTGCGCAGCAAATAATGCCAGCGCTCCCCAGCCCGTTCCAATTTCAAGTAAGTGATCATCTGCGCTCAACTCAAGTTTGTCACAAATGATTTTTAGCTTGTTATGTTGGGCCTGCTCGAGGGGCTGATCTAAGGTTTCAAAGACCGCGCTGGAATACATCATAGTCGGGTCAAGAAATGCCCGATACAGATCATTACTTAAATCATAATGGGCCAGTATGTTTTGCTTAGAGCCCGACTCACTGTTGCGATTGCCAAAGTGAAAGAGGCGATTTTTCACGGCGCTAAGCCAGGACATTTTGCCTTCCAGCTCATCCAGCTGAGATTGTGCGCGGGCAAACATGCGGATCACTTTGGTCAGGTCCGGGCTATGCCACTTCCCTTCAATAAACGCCTCAGCGGCGCCAATACCGCCTCCTTTGAGCACATCCAGGTAAAAACTAATGTCATTGACGAAAATGGTCGCCTGTAATCTGGGTTGCATCGCCCCCAGCACGACTTTCTCACTGCCCTCAATGATCTCAAGGCGGTCATGTTCCAGTTTTTCAAGCAACTTAAAAATGACGGCTCTGGCTTTATTTATCATCAACTGATGCCACCAGGATACCGTGGCAGGCTTAGAGATGGTTTGGCTATTTTGTTCCATGTATCACTTCGCTTTATTACAGTTAGAATGCGTTTCGGGGTGCGGTATGAAAGGCACACGCTTCACCCAAAGTTTGAGTGCCTGCCAGTAAATCGCCAGGCATATTTTCAATGTCATAGAGGGCAAACACAGGCCCAGCCCCAACAAGCTTTTAACCGACAAGGGAGTTGACTTGAGTGCCATGGTGGCATCAAACAGCTTGTCGTCTTGTAAAGCGCCCTTTTGCTTGTACTCATGTTCGGCCGTAGCGTGGTTTTCTATGTGCACCAGCAATCGCCCCGACCCTTGTGCGGGCGGCGCACTAACACGCCACAAATACTGCATATCCAGAGTCATAAAAGGCGACACATGAAATACCTTATCGGTTCTGTGCGCCTGACTGATATCGACCAGATAATAATGTCGCTGATTCCAGGGGGTGTTGCTTACTTCTGCCAGCATCAGGTTACACTTGCCCTGCTCGTCGTAACAAAAGTACACATTAAGCGGGCTAAAATATAATCCCAGACAACGCCCCTGAACCAATGCTTTTACGCGACCTCCGGGCCATTGCCCGCCAAGATCTATGACTTTGTTTTTTATACGTTGTTGCAGCGTGCCGGGATCACCCTTGAGATAGTCTTGTTGGCAAAACCGAATGGGCCGATACCACTGGGGACCAATGAGTCCCCGGCCTTTTTGCACAAAGGTGTCTTCACCCAGATCCAGGCACAGCATATAAAGGCGATAAGAAAAGCCATGAGTCACAGGAGTAAAACGGCGATGCCTGACCTGGCCAACATATAAAGGCGAACTGTGCTGCGTGTCATTCATTACAGGTCATCCAGGCTAATGCCGAACCGTGCTGCTACATCAACCGCACTGCGCACGCCGTCTTCGTGAAAACCGTTGTACCAATAGGCGCCCGCAAAATGAGTATGCTGAAGTCCACAAATTTCCTTGCGACGCTGTTGGGCCGCCATGCTCTGGGTATTAAATACGGGATGCGCGTATTGATATTGACCAATCACCTTGTCTTCATCGATCGGCTGGTTCAGCGTCACACAAAAGGTGCACGGCGCCTCGATACCCTGCAGTATGTTCATATTGTATGTCACTGCCGCAGGGCGGGATTCATTGTTGTCGAGCAGGTAGTTCCAGGCAGCCCAGGCTAGACGACGCTTCGGCAGCAAATCCGTATCAGTATGCAAAGTCACGCTATTTTTTGCGTAAGGAATAGCCGACAGCACACTGCGCTCTTCTGCGCTGGCATCGCCAAGCAAGTTGAGCGCCTGATCGCTATGACACGCCAGTACCACCTCATCAAACTCACTGACGGAATCAGCAAAGTGCAACTGAACACGGCCGTTCTCTCGGGTCACTTTTTTGATGTCTGCATCAAGATGGATATTGGCCTCCAGACCACTTAACAGCGGCGCAATATACTGCTTGGAGCCACCCGGGATCACATACCACTGGGGCCTGTTGCTGATATTGAGTAAGCCGTGATGATAAAAAAAGCGGACAAAAAATTTGAGCTCGAATTCCTTCATTTTCTGTAAACTGGTAGACCAGATTGCAGCGCCCATCGGCAAAATATAATGTTCAGCAAAAAATTCGCTGAAGTTTTGCTCATCAAGAAAACTGCCCAGTGTTTCTTTAGCAGAAAAGTCATCTTCCGCGAAGCGCTGTTTGGCAGTTTTATTGAAACGTACAATTTCTCGGATCAGGCGCCAAAATTTAGGGCGAACTAAGTTACGTCGTTGTGCGAACAAGGTATTTAGGTCGTGACCGTTGTATTCCAGCCCGGTGTCTTTATTGTGCACACTGAAACTCATTTCAGTGGGCTTGCCCTGGATCCCCAGCTTGTCCATTAACTTAATGAAGTTTGGATAAGTTCGGTCGTTATAAACAATAAACCCGGTATCAACCTGATAGGTTTGGCCCTGGTACTCAACCTCTTTTGTGGCAGTGTGGCCACCAAGGCGGTCTCTTTTTTCGAACAAATGTACATCGTGTTGGGTACTGAGCATGCGTGCACAGACCATACCTGAAACGCCACTACCAATGACGGCTATTTTTTTCATCTTTTTATCCATTTTGCCGCAACATGTCGCCAAACGTTATGCGGCAACCAACCAAAAAATTTAAGCAGGTAGGTAAACCTGCGGGGAAAGTGAATATCAAACTGTTTTTTTTCTACCCCTTGAAAGATACGCTCTGCGGCTTGTTCGCTGGTTACCTGACAAGGCATTGGGAAGTCATTTTTTTGGGTAAGCGGGGTATCCACAAAACCCGGGTGTACAACACTTACCTGAATACCGCTTCCGGCCAAATCCACATCCAATGTCTTGGCCAAATAGGTCAGTCCAGCCTTGGAAGCGCCGTAGGCCTCAGCACGCGGAAGTGGTAAAAAACTGGCCGATGAGCTGACAAAAACCAAAAATGCGCCGCTGTTGAGCTTGCCAAGCCAGGCATCCAGACAGTAGCCGACTGAGATCAGGTTAACGCGGATAATGCGCTCAAACAGTGCTGAATCGAATTGTTTCGCGTCGTCTATGTATTCACACCCACCGGCGTTGAGAATAATCCCATCCAACTGTGGCAGCTTATCCGCCACCTCAAAAATGGCAGCCTTGTCGTTAAGATCAAAGCATATATGCCGGATTTGTTCAGACTCAGGTAAAACCGATTGCAGCTTTTCTTTATTACGACCACAAACATGCACTCTGTAGCCGGCATCCAAATACCGTTTGGCAAGAGCAAGCCCTATCCCGGAGCTGGCACCTGTAATTAGAACTTCGGGCATGCCTGCTCCCCTCCATTGTCTGTACTAGCCGCTTGTTCCCCAGAAATGCGAGATTTAAGCCAGCGTACGCCCATCCCCATGACGGGAATGTGTTCATACAGCAAACTACCTGCATCGAAGTAGTCTCGGTGCATTATCACTTTGCCATCCTGCACTTTTAAAAAGGAGTGGCCATCTACACTTATCTCACGCCCTTTGCTCAGGCGTTTGTGTCTGTAGTGCATGGTCCAATACAATGCAGCCTGATCGCCCTGAGATAAACTGTGCTGAATATCAAACTGACAGCTGATCACATTGCTGTACATGTCGCTAAAATAAGTGCTCAGATTTTGCAACCCACTGATCCCGTGTAGCGGGTCGCTAAACTGAATATCAGGATGGTAAATTTCTTCCAACAGGTGTAAGGTTTCTTTGTCCAGCTTGTTGTAAATCCTTACAAAATTGCTGAGCCAGTCTGGTTGTTCGGTCATTACTCTGTCCTTTTTGCTACTATGCTCTGTTGTACGCGTGCAACACAGCATCAGATCAAACTCTTCCAGGTTCCAGCAACCTTTTGTCTGGGCGGCAGCCTTCCTAAGTTCGTAAACTTGCTCTTTTATTACATTAGCAGCATTTGCGATAAAACGCCTGAAATCAGCACCCTATAAACGAAAAAAGCACAAAGACGGGCTTTGTGCTCAACTCGAAGGACGAATTTGAAAGTATTATACTGCTGGGCTAGTAAATCAACTTGCCAATAGGGTTAAACAACTGACTAAGCCCCTGGCTAAAGTGCAGCGCATCGTCAGCCAGCGTAAAGCACAGGCACGACTCGGTTGCAACGGGTGAATGCTCATGCTCGCCGTCGAGCATAATGAAATCGCCCGGTACATAGCTGTCCATTTCATCTTTGAAAGTGCCCGAAAGCAGCAACGTCAGCTCAAACCCCTTGTGGGTGTGTTGTGGCACACTGCCACCTTTTTCAATGTGTAATAAACTGGCATGAAGCTTTCCATCGCCCAGATTCAACCTGGAACGAGACAGCTTGCCGAGTTTTAACCAGCCACTCAAACCAACATTTTGCAAGCTGGATGGCAGTACAAACTGCTCTCCCTTAACTTCTATTTCGAGAGGCGCCGGTGCAGGGTCTTCAGCAAGCATAGTGTCTTCTGTTATTTGGGCGATTAAATCGTCCCAGTTTTCATTTCCTTGCAGGTCCATATCTTCACCAGCAAAGCTGTGCGCACAGCTTGCTTCAAACTGACTAGTCAGCTGCTGGCATTGCGGACACATAGCCACATGCATACTCACAGCCACACTGAGTGACGCGCACAGTTCTCCCTGAACATAAGATTGAAGAATTTGTTCGGATGGGTGATATTTAATCATGGTGCTCCCCCATATGTGCTTTCAGTTTGCCCAGTGCCAGTCTCAGTCGAGATTTTACGGTGCCCAAAGGTATGCCAAGTTGATTTGCCAGCTCTTCCTGGCTCATCTCCTGAAAATAAATGCCCTTCACTACATTTTTTTGTTCTTCAGGTAGCTTTTCTACATACTCTACAAGCTGCCTGTCCAAAAGATGATCAGAGAACTCGGCACTGTCATCTCGTTCGTTGCTATGTTGCTGCCAAATGTCCTCACTGAGGTTATCCTCGCGATTGGTCTGCATCTTTCTGAGCATATCGAAGGACTGATTACGCACCAGGGTATAAATCCAGGTGGTTACCGCGCCTTTCTCTGCATTAAATAGATGCGCTTTTCGCCACACATTAGCCATGCTCTCCTGCAACAGCTCTTGCGCCTGGCTTGCATCACCAAAGCGTTGACGCCCCAAGTGCAACACCTTAGGTGCGAACCACTTGAACAAACAGGCGAATGCTTTTCTGTCCCTTTGCTTGGCAATGCGGTGCATCCAGTCGCACAACTGCGCCTGTTGTTCGGGACTGAGCAGGCGTTGCTCCGAAGTTTGTGTAGCAGCAACGTCTTTCATAACTGACCCCTGTGGCGTTTCGGTACTTTGCTGACGGCTTTTTTCTATCATTAGCTCACATCCATACATAATGGAAGTTTAAAAACGGATTTCTTATTTCTGTAAACCCTATACGTCGAACGAATAGATTTGGATCACACAATGCAGACGAATATATCAGTCGTCCTGACCCGTTAAAATGGTATCAAGGAATTTCAGTGCCTGAGGCAATGTGCCAGGCTCGCAAAAGCCCTCTTTATGCTCAGGAGAAAATGGTAAAATCTCCAGGAAACGTCCGGCTACCCAGGCGGCATCGTCAAAGCGCGGCTCAGGGTATAGCGCTGCCAGCTCTGGGTTTTGCTTGAATATACGCAGCAGCTCGTCACTGATATGCTGATATCTGGGCGCCAGCTCGCAATGCGACCAGTGTGGTCTTACATCAAAGCGGGCCTGACGTAATCCGTCCGCTTCCATCCAGACTTCGGTTACATCTAGCAAGCCCTTAGAGCGCACATCTATGGTCAGAATATCATCTTCCGCAGAGCCAAAATCAATAATCTCCACCCAGCTTGCCCAGGGGGCTGTCTGATATTCAGTCGCAGACTTATACAAGCTCAGCGCAAAGTGACGGTCGTCGCCTGCTTCTTTCACCATACGTAAATACTTTTGTTCAAATATCCGCAACCGGGTGACGCCACCGGGCAGCAGAAATACGGGTAGTGGAAAAAGTGCCATTTGCACGCTTTGCATCATAAAATCAGGCCAAACAGTTAAATCTGACTTGTAATACGCACAAGCGATTTACACGGATCAACGAAAATCTATCTCGCTAAGTCAGTACGTGCTTTTTGGTTTTTTATCGGCGGGAGCAATAAAAAAGGGCCGTAAAGGCCCTTTACAACAAGTAAGAAACTAGCAAAAAGCGATGATTAGCGCATCGCCATCATCATTTTAGCCGGCTCCTCTAAGTAAGACTTCCACAAATTGTTGAATCTTGCAATCGTTCCGCCATCAATAACCCGGTGATCGCCAGACCAGCTCACCTGCATAATCGCACGAGATACCACATTGCCCTTGTCATCAAAACGTGGCAAGTGCTGTAACTTACCCAGTGCAACAATGGCCACTTCAGGCTTATTGATGATAGGGGTTGCTGTCGTCCCGCCGATTGCGCCGATGTTCGAAATGGAGATCGTGCCGCCTTTAAGGTCATTGGGAGACACTCGCCCTTCACGCGCAGCGTCTGTAAGTTGTGTGACCGCTTGAGCAACATCGACAATCGACTTGTTCTGACACTGTTTTATATTTGGTACCAGTAATCCAAGCTTGCTGTCGACCGCCATACCTATGTTATGGTCGTCAAAGTAAGTGATTTCTGTGCACTCATCGTTCACCTGCGAATTAAGAATTGGGAATTCTTTAATCGCCAGAGACAACGCCTTGATAAAGAATGGCATCATAGTAAGTTTAATGCCCTGCTTTGCATACTGATCTTTTAGCGATTTGCGCAATGCGATCAGGTCCGTCAGATCAATCTCATCACTGTAAGTGAAATGCGGAATAGTTGAAACCGACGCGACCATCTGCTTGGCCATCGCAGCTTTCATACCACGGATAGACTCGACGCGTGTTCCACCTGATGAAACTGGTGCTGGCGTTGACTGCTCTGCCTGAGCAGGCGCAGACGACTGAGTAGCTCCAGTGTTACCTTGCGCAAAGCGCTCAAGGTCTTCTTTAAATACACGACCGTTTTTACCTGAGCCAGGTACCTGAGTGATGTCGATGTCCATTTCACGCGCGCGGCGTCTGACCGCAGGCGAAGCAACGGCTTTACCATTTACTTTAGTCACTGTGGCTGGTTGTGCAGACGGCGCTTTGTTTTCTTTAACAGGCTGTGGCTTATGGACCGCCAGCTCGTCTTGTTTCGGACTGTGATCCGCACCTAAGCGCATCTGGAATAACGGACTGTGCACCTGCGCAATATCGCCTTTTTGATAATACAGTTTTTCAACCACACCATCGTATTTAGCCGGAATTTGCACCAGCGCTTTGTCTGTCATCACATCACACACGGCCTGATCTTCTTTGATTTCATCGCCTTCTGCGACCAACCACTCGACAATTTCACACTCAACAATACCCTCACCGATATCCGGCAAAATAAAGTCTTCTAAATGCGCAGCAGCTGGCGCTGAACCGCTGTCACTGGCATTACTGGCTGGAGCAGGCGCTTCGCCGGCAACATCCATTGCAAACAAAGGCTCATGGACTTTAGCAATATCACCTTTTGCATAGTGTAACTGGGTGATCACACCGTCATGCACAGCCGGGATCTGGACCAGTGCCTTGTCTGTCATCACATCACAGATAGGCTGATCTTCTTTTACTTCATCACCAACATTCACCAGCCATTCGACCAGCTCACATTCGACGATCCCCTCGCCGATATCCGGTAAAATAAATTCTTTAGACATGATCCGTCCCTTAAAACTCTACTGACTTCTTAATTGCAGCGAATACTTTAAGTGCATCCGGTACATACTCTTTTTCCAGCGCCAGCGGATAAGGCGTATCCAGACCACAAACACGCTCGATAGGCGATTCAAGATGCAGGAAACACTCTTTCTGGATGGTCGCTGCGATTTCTGCGCCGAAGCCATTCGTGATCGGTGCTTCGTGGCTGATAACCAGGCGACCGGTTTTAGTTACAGACTTAGCGATGGTTTCAACATCCCAAGGTAAAATTGAGCGCAAGTCAATGACTTCACAACTGATCCCGGCTTCTTCTGCCTTGGCTGCTGCCTGCTCAATGATCTCCATCTGTGCGCCCCAGGCAAGTAGTGTCACGTCTTTACCTTCTTTCACTACTTCGGCTTTACCAATTTCAATGGTGTAATCGCCCTCAGGCACTTCACCCGTGGAAGCACGATACAAACGCTTTGGTTCAAAGAAAATGACCGGGTTATCGTCTTTAATACATGCGCGTAGCAGGCCTTTTGCCTGATACGGGTTACGCGGCACGACCAGCTTCAGACCTGGCGTATGAGCAAAATAAGCTTCGGGTGATTGTGAGTGATACAAACCACCGGCAATACCACCGCCGTATGGTGTACGAATGGTCAGATTGCCGACATTGAACTCATTACCTGAACGGTAACGGAACTTGGCCGATTCGTTTACTATCTGGTCGAACGCCGGGAAGATGTAGTCAGCAAACTGGATCTCAGCAAGCGCTGGGGCACCGAAAGCAGCCAGACCGTTTGCAAAACCCAGGATCCCCTGCTCAGTCAGTGGTGTATTAAACACACGGTGTTTACCGTATTTTTCCTGTAAACCAGAAGTGGCACGGAATACACCGCCAAAATAACCCACATCCTCACCAAAAATACACGCCTGAGGGTGCTCTGCCATAGTGATGTCTAGCGCCGAATTAATGGCGTGCAGCATGTTCATTTTAGCCATTATTTTATCCTCCCAGCCGTGATTGGATACGCATCCGGATGCTGTTTAATATGCTCTTTAAGTTCTTCGTATTGTTTTTGTAGTGCCGGGATAGGCGTATCGTAAACGTCAGAAACGAGCTCTTCCAGTGCCGGTTTTTGAACCTTTTCAGCCACCTTCAGCGCAGCCAAGATCTCTTCACGGATCTTGTCTTTTTGTGCTTCGTCTTCTTCTTCGTTTAGCCAGCCTTGTTTTAGCAACCAGGCCTTGAAGCGGGCAACCGGACAGTTTGACTTAAACTCGGCTTCTTCGTCTTTAGTACGGTAACCCGACGGGTCATCCGACGTAGAGTGCGCGCCTAAGCGATAAGCAATTGATTCAATCAATACCGGCTCGCCTGTCGTTACTGCAATTTCACGGGCCTTTTGCGTGGCCGCATACACCGCTAGTGTATCCGCTCCGTCGACACGAATGGTCTTAATGCCATAGCCAACACCACGAGAGGCAATCCCGTCGCCTTTAAACTGTTCATCAGCTGGCGTAGAGATGGCGTAACCATTGTTACGGGCAAAGAACAGTACCGGAGCCTTATGCACAGCGGCCATGTTCAAACCAGCGTGGAAGTCGCCTTCCGATGCGGCTCCTTCCCCGAAATAACAAATGGTGACGTTGTCAATTTCGCTGCTTAACTCACCGCTTTGCGCATCGATATGCTTCAGCTTCTGGCCGTACGCATAGCCCGTTGCTTGCGGGATCTGTGTGCCCAGTGGCGATGAAATGGTCAGGTAGTGTAATTCGTTTGAGCCATAATGAACTGGCATCTGACGACCTTTACCCAGGTCTTTTTCGTTAGAGAACAGCTGGTTCATAAACTGCTCAAGCGAGAATCCACGATAGTGCAGCGCCGCTTGCTCGCGATACTGCGCCATAATCATGTCTTCTTGTTTTAGCGCAGCCGCACTGGCGGTAATTGCAGCCTCTTCACCAAGACACTGCATATAAAAGCTGATCCGACCCTGACGCTGAGCAGCCTGCATACGTTCATCCAGCAGGCGGATAAAACGCATGGTAGAATAGATACGCAACGCCGTGTCTTTGTCTAACTCAGGTGCCGTTGCACCGTCCAAAATCTCACCGTCTTCGCTGAGAATTTTCAGCGTCGGGATGTTAAGCGCATGGCCATCGATAAATTCGAGCGCATGGCTGATATTCAACGATATGTTATTGGGGTTAGTCATAACCTACCTTCTCTTGTTGTCATAACTAATTTGCAACGCCAAAGCCGCTTAAAATGGGCCGGATCCGCGGTTAGAGATTTGAATAATTAGTGCGGTAAATGCAAATTAATTAAATTAAAGCTTTTGCCACTTTACGTTAACGTAAACGGTTATTCAACTAATCCTAGATGAATAACCGTTAATTTGCACATTTTGCGGTGGAAAGTTTTTGATACGCTTTATTAAGCGCTTTATTTACAGAGGGTTACACGAAGTTTTCGTCTACTTCCAGCGGGATCACAGTCAATAATGCACGCTGACCCAGCGCGACTTTAGCATTCGGGAAGATGATGGCTTCGCCCTCAACTTCTGCAAAGTAGTCCGTATCACCATCGGTTGCGAGCAATTCGCCTTTCGCAAAGCCGGTGAAATTTACCGCAGAATCAGGGAATGGGAATGAAAACGCCTCACAAGTGCGGTTTATCGTACGATGCACCTGGAACAACTCGAAGTCGTTTGCATTAAACTCACCAAATTCGATTCTTTCCTGGCTAATTAATGCTTTTAGTGTTTGTTTTACTGCGGCAAAACGTAACATATCATTTTGGCCAAAAGGCTTCACCTGCCCCAGCTCAACCGTAAAGGCGTCAGCACCAAACTGAAAAGATGAAAAGTAGCTGAAGGTAGTCGCTGCTGAGCGCATCATCAAAATAGTATTGACGCCGCAGGCCAGCATAAATTGCAGCTGTGATTTCTTCCATGGCTTTCCATGCAGGAATGGATACACTGCAAACTTTTCGTTCTTGGAGCCCCGAATGGCGGTATGCAGATCATAGTGACAGCGATATCGCCCCTCTGGCACGCTGGTGAAAAAGTCGCGTACATAGCCTTCAAGCTTTGCAGCGCGGATCTGCTCCGGGTTTTCGGTGCGGTTTTCGTGGGCACCGTTGAACAGTCGATTGAGGTTTTCATCCACAAAACGCTCTGCGATATTGATGGACTTGGGATTACCAAACACAAATAACACACGGTGTGCCAGTGTAATGCGCTCCAGGATCACATCCTGAATAAACTCGTCGCATATTTCGATAGGAGCGGTTTCATTGCCATGCACCGCGCTCGACAACACGATGTCTTTGTTACCATAAGTGGCAGGCGTAAACTGAATAACACCTGTGTCTTTTACTTCAACAATAGTGCCGTTGCTTAGCGTAAATTGCTCAGCGGCAAGGGAGAACTCGTTATTGCGAGTTAGAGTCAGGAAGTCTCCAGTTTGTTTTAACGTATCAAGGTACATACGAACATCACCTTTTGTGAGAGAAATGAGCGTCGCTGAGGGATCATATTTCAGCAACTAAATAGTAGGTATAAAAAAAGGCCATCACAATGTATGGCCTTTTATCACTTATAGTTAGCGGATCACGCTATCTACCAATGTCTTGGCCGCCTGTTCCAGCTCAGCAAGGTGCGCTTCGCCTTTAAACGACTCAAGATAGATTTTATAAATGTCTTCGGTGCCTGATGGACGAGCCGCAAACCAACCCGACTCGGTCACCACTTTTAACCCGCCGATGGCGGCACTATTGCCTGGTGCCTCAGTCAGAATATCTGTGATGGCGTCACCGGCAAGCGTGCTGGCCGTGACATCTTGTGGGCTCAAGGCTTTCAGTTTGGCTTTTTGCTCAGGTGATGCCGGTGCATCAATGCGCTTGTAAACTGGCGCGCCATATTGCGCTTCAAGTTCTCGGTAGTATTGTGACGGCGTTTTACCGGTCACAGCCAGGATCTCCGCAGCCAGTAAGCCCAGAATAAAGCCGTCTTTGTCTGTATTCCAGACCTCACCGTTACGGCGCAGGAAGGATGCGCCGGCGCTTTCTTCACCGCCAAATGCCAGCCATTGCTCACTCAGGCCTTCAACGAACCACTTGAAACCAACCGGTACTTCGTACACTTCGCGCTGGTTACCTTTAACCACTTTATCTATCATGGCGCTGGAAACCAGGGTTTTGCCAATTTTAATCTCACTGTCCCAGTCGCGATGCTTAAGCAGGTAGTCTATCGACACAGCCAGGAAGTGGTTCGGATTCATCAGACCGTCTTTAGTGACAATACCGTGACGATCATAATCGGGATCGTTACCAATGCCAATATCATAATCGTCTTTTATCGCTACCAGATTGGCCATGGCAAATGGCGAAGAACAATCCATACGGATTTTGCCGTCTTTGTCCAAAGGCATAAAGGCAAAGCGAGGGTCAACCTGCTCATTCACAACCGTGAGATCTAACCCGTATTGCTTGGCAATCACCGGCCAGAAGTTGATGCCAGAGCCGCCCAGCGGATCAACACCAATACGTACGCCCGCTTTTGCAATGGCTTCGAGGTCGACAATATTTGCCAGGTCTTCTACATAAGGTGTGATCAAATCGACGTATTTTACAAATCCAGAGCGGCTGGCTTTTGCAAATGGGAACAGTTCAACTTCAACTAAGTCTTCGACCAGTAGCTGATTGGCGCGATCTTCAATCCACTTGGTGACGTCTGTGTCGGCAGGTCCACCATTGGGTGGGTTATATTTAAAGCCGCCATCTTCCGGCGGGTTATGCGATGGCGTGACCACAATACCATCGGCCAGCTCATGCGGGTGTGTTTTGTTATGACACACAATGGCGTGGCTAATCACCGGGGTTGGTGTGTAGTCATCGTTTTCTTGCGTTACTACATGAACTTCGTTGGCAACCAGCACTTCGATAGCCGAGTTAAACGCAGCTTCCGACAAGGCATGGGTGTCTTTGCCTAAAAACAGCGGACCAAAGATATTGTTGGCTTTTCTGTAATCACAGATAGCCTGGGTAATAGCCAATATGTGAGATTCGTTGAATTTCACGTTATAAGAACAACCTCGGTGACCTGATGTGCCAAAAGCAACGCACTGCTCCGGGTTTTGTTCCAGATCAGGCTCATTCAAATAGTAAGCCGATACCAGTTTGGGAATATTTGCCAGCTGACTTAATGGAGCTGGTTTGCCTGCATTGGGGTGATTTGCCATCACATTTCCTTATAGGTAGTCTCGGATAGTTTCTGCTTGTTGCGCCGAATAACCAAGTATGAGCGCAACTTCGTGCAACATCATTTTTTTGCGCGTCGTGTTTGAGTTTGTCATAACCCAATACTGACTGTCTGCAATGTTTTTCGGGTTCGTACTACTACCGCTTTCGAGCAGCGCAGCTTTGCTGGTCGAAAAATAAATGCGATCTCGCCCTTTGATTTCCAGCACTTTCTGAAAATCAGCTTTGTGACTGCGATGAAACGCCGCCAGAATAAACAAGAAGCGACCGACTACGCCTTTTTGCATAGCCAGCTCTTCCTTATTAAGGATATCAAATACATTGCCTGAAGATTCGTTTGAAACCGACGCTTGCTGTTGCTCAACTTCTGGTTGAGCAGTTACCTCAGCGGTTTGCTCGGTCTCCTGAGTGGGCTGCGCCACAGAGTTCAGGTTCAATAAACGACGCAGGATCTGGGAAGCGCTTTCACCAATACTTTGCGTGTTACTGGCAATGTACTGATATAGCTCGTCATCTATTTCTATTTTTTTCATGCTTGTCCTGTCATTTTATACATCTACTGCATCTTCACGGGATTATATCTAAATTTAACTTATTCCTCTACGGCTATGATTTTGCTTTCAACACTGGCAAACTATGCGCCGGATCCGGAGGTATTATGTTGCTTAACTACAAATTATCGGGACAGCCGCTGGGCAGTGCCGAGCCAGTTGTGTTACTCCACGGCCTGTTTGGCTCGCTGGAGAACCTGAATATTATAGCCCGCGCACTGAGTGAGTCATTTACTGTTATAAACCTGGACTTACGAAATCATGGCCAGTCGTTCAAAAGTGATGTGATGGATTACCCCAGCATGGCGCAGGACGTGCTTACTCTACTCGACCACCTGGAAATAGAAAAAGCACACCTGGTTGGTCATTCCATGGGCGGTAAAGTGGCCATGCAAGTCGCGATGCTCAATGAAGATAAAATTAATAAGCTAGTGGTCATGGACATTGCACCGGTAGATTATCACCCGCGTCATGATACCATTATGCAGGCGCTCAATGCCGTCGCTTCTGTACCGGTGGCAAGCCGCAGTGAAGCTGACGCCATCATGCAAACCTATATAGAAGAGCAAGGTGTACGCGGCTTTTTACTTAAGAGCCTGGCAAAAGACGAACAAGGCGTGCTTACCTGGCGATTTAACTTAGCTGTCATCGAAGCTAACTACGATAAAATCATCTCAAATATAAATACTACTCATTCTTGTTTGTGTGATACTCTGTTCCTGAAAGGAAACAACTCAGATTATATTCTGGCAGAGCACAGAGACGCCATAATGCAAGCCTTTAGCAATGCCAGAGCGAAAATCATTCAAGGTGCCGGACATTGGCTGCACGCAGAAAAGCCGCAAGCCGTCAATCGTTCAATTATTGATTTTATTCAATAATTGCCTGAGTTTTTTCTCTGCAAACTTAATTTATCGGTTACAGGTATGCTATAGTAGCCGCCGTTTATGTTTTGAGTAGTGCAAAGATGATCAACGAATTTATGAATGAGTTTGAAACCATTGGTCTTTACTTTGCTCTCGCCGGGATTTTCTTCTTTATAGGTATGGCCATTCAGGACGTCCTAAAGAAAGGAGACGTGCCCAAGTTTGGTCGATACATTGTCTGGTTAGTGCTATTTTTAGGGTGCTCAGGCTTTATCGCCAAGGGCCTGATACAAGTATTTTGGCAAGGTGCGGGTGTTGGTTAATGGCCAAGTCTGAATTAGATAGAACCACTATCGACTTGTTTGAAAATGAAAAGCGCCCTGGTCGGCCTAAGACAAATCCTCTCCCCAGAGAGATGCAGCTAAAGATCAACAAGCGCAATCAGATTAAAAGAGACAGAGCAAGAGGGTTAAAGCGCGTCGAGTTTAAAATTTCCTCTGAACTATATCAGGCATTGAGTGATATGGCGGAAGAGCAAAACATCAGTCGTAGCGCGCTGATAGAAACCATTTTGCAAGAAAAATTAGCGATTAATAGATAAAAGGTAAGTAGTTAATGGCAAGCGTAGGTATTTTTTTCGGCAGTGACACGGGTAACACCGAACACGTTGCAAAAATGATCCAAAAAGAATTGGGCAAAAAATTAGTCGACGTAAAAGACATTGCCAAGAGCAGCAAAGCAGATATCGAAGAGTTCGACTTGATCCTTTTTGGTATCCCTACTTGGTACTACGGTGAAGCTCAGTGCGACTGGGATGACTTTTTCCCTGAGCTGGAAGAGATCAATTTTGAAGGCAAGCTGGTCGCAATCTTCGGTTGCGGTGACCAGGAAGACTATGCCGAGTACTTCCTCGATGCAATGGGTATGATCAACGACATCGTCACAGAACGTGGTGCAATCGTGATCGGTAACTGGTCGACAGAAGGCTATGACTTCGAAGCGTCTAAAGCCCTGGTAGACGACAGTCACTTTGTGGGTCTGGGTATCGACGAAGACCGTCAGCCAGAGCTCACCGAAGAGCGCGTTAAAAAGTGGTCTGCTCAGGTATATGAAGAAATGTGCCTAAGCGAGCTGGAAGACTAAGCCAGGCCTATTCGGTTTAGTATCCCAAGCGCACTATTTTTAAGTCTGTGTCGTGCTAGACTTAAGTAGTAACTGAAATTAGACAAATTGAGACAGATTAATGACTGATCACAACTTAGAGCTAAAAAAAGCGGGTTTAAAGGTTACCCTGCCACGTATTAAGATCTTAGAGATCCTGCAGTGTCCTGATAACCAGCACATCAGTGCCGAAGACGTATACAAAATCCTGCTGGATAAAGGCGAAGAAATCGGTCTTGCGACCGTTTACCGCGTGTTAAACCAGTTCGACGACGCCGGCATTGTGACCCGTCACCACTTCGAAGGTGGTAAGTCTGTATTTGAATTGTCAGGCAGTACACACCATGACCACCTGGTATGCTTAAAGTGTGGTAAAGTCGTTGAGTTTGAAGATGATGTGATTGAAACGCGTCAGGAAGAGATTGCCAAAGACAACGGCATTAAGCTGACCAACCACTCTCTTTATCTGTACGGTGAGTGCAGCGACGTGGAAGCGTGTAAAAAATACGCTGAAGAAAACGGTAACTAATAAAGTAATTGTTTTAATTGAAGAAGCCGACTATTGTCGGCTTTTTTGTGTGCATGCCTTGATATAATGGCGCTATCATATATCCAGATTCACTCTAGATATTTGGCGCGCATTTGCTTTGCTTAGTTTTGGCTGGGCCTAAAATATAGCGGCGGATAGATTGGGTTAAGCGTTTTATCCTCAATAATTTGCCCTGTTTTCAAGCCACGATTTGCAGAATCAAGCATAGACTGCTGTTGCCCATTCACCATAAATGCAACTGTCACCTGCTTGTTAGAGGCACCGACGTTGGAACAAACCTTCACACGCGCACTGTCGCTGATGTCTTGCCAGGTGCACTGAAGTAAAGAGGCTTCAACCCCGTCAAAAAGTCGCATAGCAGGGAATGGCCTGAAATAAACTGGCCCAGTATCGCAGGCGTTTGAAGCTGGCTCTTGATCAATAACTGCTTTACCGCCCTGGAAAAAATCTAATGTCAATGAGTTGAAGCTCATTACACAGCGACCTGAGTTTTCTGCTTGCAATTTGGTCGCCACTGGAAACTCCATAGACCCTCCGTCAACCTCATCACACATTAATTTGTGAAAGTTGTTGGCTTGTTTATCCCAACGGCAATTCAGAAGCAGCTCCTGAATACCATCAACAATGCGCGTCTCTGGCTCGGGGCGAAATGAAACTGAGTGACCGTAACAGGAAGATTTATCTCCCTCAACCTCAACCGTTCCTTTAAGCTCAGTGCGATAACCGTCAAACCAACTAACACTGCAAAAGTTTTCGCTGCGCAGAATTCCCCTGCTTGCGACAAACACGTCTGGTAAACTGGCATCCTGTGGATTGCTACAGAGCTGGCGCTCCCAAATACCAAGTTCATTTTGACTCTCTACCTGCCAGTAACAAGACATAGGTGAACTGTCTTGTGCATATACCGTTGTCATAGCGCTGGATGCGATAAGTGAAGATACTTTTACGAGTGTTTTTATTCTATTTCTCATACTGATTGTCCTTTCTAGTAATTGAATATTTATTGCCATCCAAAGGCAAACCAACATTAACACTTATATTTTAATTAAAAAGACAATAAAACAATTACTTACAATCAGTGACCCAACTTCACGAAAACCAGCTTTTGCACTACACAATACTTTGGTTTCCCTACTTTGCATTCATTGCAGGTACATACTTGAGGATTTCACAACAAAAAAATATCGATGTATTTGAAAACACGCCAAGCTACGACTGGTAAATATGAGACATCATCAAACTGACCAGCCTCTTCTTCGCTGTTGATACCGCTTTATTAAACAAATAGCAAAGTAGCGATGTGGCAAAAGTACAGAGAATAAAGCCGACGGCTGTCGGCTTAGCTGCTAACTTATATCCATTCCCAGCGTTTGTACCTCTTTAAGCCAACTCATTCGCTGACTCTCATCAGATAGGATAACTGACCCAAATAAAGTCACTTCAGCTTTGTTTATACCGCAAAATTCAAACGTATAAAGGCCCAACTGCTCTAAGACCGGCCTGGATTGTTGTGCAGCAAACTCTTGCGGCGCATCCATAGTTAATATGACTCTCGCCGTTTTACCAGTCAACAATTGTACAACGCTGGCACTGTCATCTTGGTAAGAAAACGCCGCTCCGGGTAAAAGGCTCCTATCAAATAGCCCTTTGAGTTTTGCAGGCAATCCGCCCCACCAGACAGGTGTAATGATTACAATATGTTCGGCCCAAACTAGGGCTTCAATAAAATCGCTCAGGCAGGTTTCCAACGCCTGAACTTCATCGTAGCCGTAAGCCAAATTTGGGTCAAAATTCATATCTGACAAATTGAAGCGACGGACCATTGCCGATTTTTCAGCCTGGTGTTGATACTCAGAGCTCAGACTGTGAGTAAAGCTGCTTTGTTTTGGGTTGCCATTTAACAGTAAGACTTTTTTCATTATTTTCCTCTTTAATTTAGGTAAACAATGAACATCTTAGAGTCTCCCGTTAGGGGAAGAGTCAAGCGGTTTTTTGACAAGAATTGATTGAACCTATGCAAACATCTAGCTTGGCTATTTTTTCAGAAAGAACATGCAGCTCGTTTTCAAGTCTTTGCCTTATAACTACCAGGAATGCGTTAATCTCCGTCCAATTTGCGCTGCCATTGTGATATTTAATTACTCCCTTCAGCTCTGCCAGGGTCACTCCCAGCTCCGTCGCTTCTGAGATCAGTTTCAACACTTCAATATGTTCTGGGGTATAAACCCGATACACCCCTTTTCTCTTCGGCGCTATGATCAAGCCTTTCTCTTCATAAAACCGGATTGCTTTAACGGATAAACCGGTCTTCTTTGCCACTTCACCTATATACACTGTTATTTCCTTGAAAATACGACGCCTGCGTCAATTAAAACCAAAATAATAGTAAATGGTTAAGTAGTGCCAGGCAAGAATGTTAGGAAAGGCCAACCCCCCATATACCATCAGCTTTCAAGCACTTTTTCAATCGCGGCGAGTAGTTTTTCGGGCTCGTTAGTGCCCAAGCTAACGGTGGTGCCATCTTTCAGTTTGAGCTCTACGGCGTTTGAACCGGAAACATTGTATAACCAACCAGTGGATAGCAAGCGAATACCCAGGCCATAATACCATTTGGTTGTTATAATACGGGCTGACTGAATTTGGCTATAATCGAGTGATTTGCACCAGAAGCCGGGGCCGAAAAACCAGCGGATCTGGCCTTCTCCTACTGTAATGGTTAATGAGCAAAATAATATGGCGATGATGCCTACAATCACAAAAGCGAAGCCAATTGGCTCCTCGGGTTTAGCAATGCTGGCGTAGGCTAACACCAATGCAGATGTACCCATAATCGCCAATATGGCGATACCAATCTGAGTATGCTTATAATCCATTTTGCTTGCTCCTTAAGGCTTTTCTTAACGGTGTTTCCTGACTCAGCTTTTTTTGTACAACACTTAATTGATCAAGGGCCGACCTTGATAGTCTAGCCTGCCCTTAAGTTTAGTTTATATTTAGCAGCGATATCCGTTTACAGACACAGGACATGAATAGTTTGGATCTGAAATTGGAGCGCATCCCATCGCAGAAATCGCTCCGCCAGTCAGGTGTGTTTTATAAGCGTTGAGGGCCTCTGATCAGACAGTTTTTTTTACCTTCTTCTTGTAGAGTACTAATGTCATTATTTTCACCTTTACATGATTGCACCAATATTGGTAACAAACAGTGTGTTGGTGTTTTGTTCGAAAATCAATCACAAAAGACTAATACATAAACACTTCATGGAAATACCATAATTAAGAAGAGCGTCCGCGATGTTGAATTTCGCGTGCAAACCGAGTAAAGTCAGCAAGTGCGGCATTATGATCTGTACCGTGTGCACTAACACTTCGACCACATTGATCTCGTCCCTCAGCAAGATATTGACCTGGGCCCACTTCCCGGCATCTGAAATGCCAGCCTGTAACGGCACAGAAAATCGGATAGTCTTTTACCAAGTCATTTACAGACAGTGCTGTCGAACGTTTTTTCACAGTAGTGTACGCCTCCACTTATTGTCGGTTTTAAGCGCAAGCTGGTGACGTGCTAGCTTGCAACTCACACATCAAAGTACGATGCGACTTGCTTTAGTGAAGGGTGCGATCCCGATCTGATCGAAGATAGCTTCCGGTTTAAATACTTGCGTGCCTTTGATCACCAGCGCAAGCTTGCGTAGTGCTTTGATATCCTGACTCGGATCGCCGTCGACCAGGATCAGATCAGCCACTTTGCCTTCACTTACAGAGCCGGTCTGGTGTGCAACCCCCATCAATCTGGCGCTGTCGATGGTGGCCATTTTCAGCACCTCTGGCGCAGGGATCCCGGCCAGCGTGTACAGTTCAAGCTCCCGCAGTAAGGTAAACCCGGGTACGCTATCTGTGCCTGCAACCATAGGTACACCGGCGTCATAAAGAATTTTGACCATTTTTAGCATAGCTTCGCCCGAATTCTGATAGGCACTTCGGTGCGCGTCGTCTACCTGCATCTGCGCTCCTTTCAAGCTGCGTACAAAGTTGGGGGGCAGATGTGATGCGATTTCGGCAAACTCCTGATCAATTTGTTTATTTTGACTCATTAAAAGACTTCTGAAGGTAGACACGGTCGGGTCTATGACAACATTTTTATCAGCAAGCAGCTTGATAAAGGCGTCCATTTGCTCGCCTGTCATTGGCATGTCTGCGGCTTTTTCACCGATCAAGGAGAAGCGCTGCTTGGTGCGCGTGTCGACTTCTTCACCCGCCAGAAAGTTCAAAAACAACATGTTGATATGCTGGATCTCATTATATCCCGCGTGCACTGCCTGCTCTGCCGTCATAAAGGCCGGAATATGACCACTGAGACGCAGACCACGGCTGTGCGCCCGCTCTGCAATCGGTTTTACCCACTCAGGAGCAATCGAAGAATATAGCTTGATCTGAACATAGCCATTGTCGGCGAAAAAATCGACCATATCGAGCGCCTCTGTCAGGGTCTTCACACTTAAACCGGCAGAGTTCTCACTGTATTTGTCCATAAACCCGGCTCGGTATACGCGTGTGCCAAGCACTTTACCCGTATCAAATAAAGATTGGATCTCCATCAGGTTTTGATGCTCACTGCCCATGTCTCGTACGCTGGTGACACCGGTGGCAATGTTCAGGATCCCGGTATCTTTACTTAAATGGCCATGCATGTCCCACAGGCCCGGGATCAGGGTTTTACCCTCGCCATTCACTTTTGCCACTTGGTTACTAATCTTAATCGCCGGTGCAATCTGAACGATTTTGCCTTGTTCAATTAACACCTGCTGACCCTTAAGCACAGTGCCGGTATCCACGTCAAACACGTTCACTTTATCCAGTAATAACGCAGGATGATACTCGGTAAGTTGCTCCGACAGATTTTCCAGGTATGCCTGCTCGGCCTTAAGCTGACGGGTTTTTAGCTGCTCAAACTGTGCTTTATTAAAACCATCGCGGATCACATACATGCCACCCCAGCTCTGCGCAAAGTAGTTACCCGATTTGTCATACCAGGCAAAATCCGGCGTCATACTCAACCCCGACTTGGCATACAAGTAGACTTGCTCGTCACCCAGCTTTACCTCATCCAGCTTAGTCAAAGTCACTTTTCCGTAGGGCAACACGTCAGTCTTTTTCAGATCGTTTTTGATCATATAACGGATCAAGGCGTTATCTATCGCCAACGTGCTATTTTTCGGCACATAAAATTGAGGGTGGGCCGCTTTGGTGCTGCCCTGCTCGTCATCATTACGCCACTTTGCGTGACCATTTTCCCATTTATAAGACTCACTGATCTTCGCGCCAAAAGCCGACTGCCCCTCGGTTTTAAACGCAAGTACCCGGCCTTTATCATCAAGCTTGAGCGTTTCATCCAGTATAATTCGCCGGTTGTTCCAGCCAAATCGAGACTCAGACGTATAAGTATTTTTATCCACCTGAGTCTGGCTCATGGTGCCCGCAAGCCCCTTTTCTGAGTAGATGTTGTTGACTATGGTTTCGGCCAGTGACGAGGGCAGATACATGACAGATAAAAAGGTGGTTGCTGTTAGCAGATGTCGTGCTGCACAGCTCCTTGTGATGTACTGTTTCACTCTGTTTTCCTTAAATATTATTGTAATCAAGGATGTTTATATCATATTCAGCCGCGAATTCTTAGAACCGCTGAAATAATCAGCTGATTCATACCGGGAAATCACTTGTGATAACTTAGTTCTGCTCAGCGAGTTTTTGCTGGAGCAGTAAAATAATATCAGCTGAGGTCTGCCTGTTAGCTGCAAGATAAAAATCGTTGCTAAGCTCATCCAGTTCGAACAAAAAGCGAAAATCACTGCGCTTACAGCCTATTTTCTCACACATGTAGTCAAGGTGTATTGGTGAGGCAGCTATGATATCGGCGCGGCCTTTTAGCAGCATTTTTACTGTGACAAATGTCTCGGGCAACACCACAATGGTGTCTAGCATCCCCTTGCTTTGTAAGTACTGGAATACGACATCATCACGTTTTACCCCGACCCTGTAGTTAAGCAGGTCTGACAGTCTCTCAACTTTAATGTCGGATCTTTTGCGCAATGAGATAAGGTAGGTTTTGGTGCTCATTAATACACCCAGCCAGTGAAACAAGTCCTCTCTGGCAGGTGTTCTGACAATAGAAAAAATCAAGGTCCCCGGTTCATTCACTGCTATTTTATAAGCCCTGGCCCATGGCATAACCTGAATGTCGGCTTTAATGTTCAAATCGGACAGTAACTTATTGACCTTTTTGGCAGCCACTCCCTGAACTTTGCCATGCTGGTCTGGCATTTGATAGGGCGGCAAATTTTCAGTCACAATTTTGATTTTACTAAGGTCCGCCATCTGAGCATTTTGGCTTGCAACTGCAACTGAGTACAGCAAAAGTACAATAAAAAAGCAAAGGTTAGCGAAACGCATTTATAACCGACTTAAAGAGTGTAATAACCATAACAACATGTATTCTTTAATACGTCTGAGATTGTTTTTCAGATGCTCTACACCTCAAAAAATATACAATGTAGTGCAAACTATCGCTGCAAGCCCAACAAGGGCTTACATTTACTCCATGCAGCCCATTTGATTGAGATTACTTTCTGGCTGCTCAGTGCTGCGCTCACTTCACTTTGACTGTATGTAGCTACTTAACTGATCAACATGATGACGTGTTTCATCAATCAGTCCACCGCTCTCTCCGGCCGACTCTGTGGTGCGCATCGCAAGGCTTCTGACTTCATCTGCAACCACAGCAAACCCTCTGCCCGCATCGCCCGCCCTGGCCGACTCGATGGCCGCGTTGAGCGCCAGCAGATTGGTCTGATCTGAAATGCTATTGATGGTATTGATAATCGTGCTGATTTTTGACAATACCTGTTCCATGGCATGATGCGTTTCAGTGAGTACGGCGTTACGCTCAGAAACATCCGTACCGTAGAGCAAGATTTTATTCAGCTTGCCGTCTTCATCTAATACCGGAGAAATGGCGGCGTCTATCTGCACTTCACTCAAGCCAGTGGGCAAAGTAAGCTGGGTTTTAACAAACTGACCGGTGCGTATAGATTGCCATTGCTCATCACTGAGATAACTCGATAAGGTATTAAGCATTTGTTGTACTGCCCGTTTGTCGGTCGCGCCCAACGCACTAAGGCCCATCGGATTGATGAGCGTCAACTCGCCATGGGGATCAAACTCCAGCACAATATTGGCTTCGCCTATGGCTTTGAGGCGTACATCGTTTTCCAGCGCCACGCGCTTGGTGCTGTCAACATTCGCCTGAATAGAGACAAAGCGCACCAGGCTGCCCTGCTCGTCAAAAACCGGGTTAATGGCCAGACTTATCCAGTATGGCTCACCCTCTTTGGTGTAATTAAGGATCTCTTCATAAAACGGCGTGCGCTGTTCCAGGTTTTTTTTGATACGCTTTTTGGTATCTGGCGAGGTATGTTTACCCTGTAAGACATGTCCGGGCTTTTTCCCCAGCACCTCATGCTGTTCAAAACCAGAGAGCTTAGTAAAGCCAGGGTTTACGTATTCTATGAGCCCATTCGCGTCTGTAATAATCACTGAGTTATCGGTTTCATTGGCCACCAAGGAAAGCAGCGCAATCTGGTCCCGCTGAGCTTTTTCTTCGGTAATATCCTTAACAAAAGCGGTGTAAGCGATTTTTCCAGCCACATTTACTTTAGATAACGACAAATTTGCCCACAGCACCTGACCATCACTGCGTTCAATTTCCACATCCCGTGACGTGCCCACAATTTTGTCTTCGCCGGTCCGGCGATTACGGTTGACCATTTCATCATGGTTGCCCTGAATAACTTTGGGCACCAGCATTTTAACGTTATGGCCGATAACTTCTTCGCGCTGATAGCCCCATAATCGCTCCGCTGCAGGGTTAAAAAACGTCACTATGTTGTTGTGGTCAATAGATACAACAGCATCAATGCACTGCTCGAGCGTTTGGTCAATGCGCTCCTGGGCTTCTTTTTGCACCGTAATGTCTTTGATAAATGCAGTGTAATGAATGCCATCGGACTGGCGCACCTTAGACAATGACAGGCTGCACCACTTTTTATCACCACTGCGGGTTTCAATCTGGATATCGCGAGACGTACCGACAATTTTATCGGGCCCGCCATTGCGATTGGCATTAACATACTGGTCGTGATTGGTCGCAAATTCGCGTGGCACCAGCATTTTAACGTTTTTCCCCAGCACCTCTGTTTTGCCATAACCAAACAGTTTTTCTGCTGCCGCATTCATATAGGTAACATTGTTGTGTGTATCGATACTGATAACGGCATCAATAGCCTGGTCGAGGATCGCGCGAGTATTGTCCGACTTACTAAAAAAGAGTGACTGGATCATCAATTAACCTCAGAGCAAAGGTGAAAGCACGCCGCTAACAAGTTTAATGTGCTATGCAGATAAACATACCAGCATTACACTGCGGTTAATTAAACGTAGACCGAATTGTGGAATAGTGTCAATTTTAGGCATACCCGAATAATGCAATTTTTAGCGGGCAAGCGTATATACATAAACCTCTATAAATTGGCCGCCCTCCAGCTGGGCATTCGTTAGCACCCTGGTGTAATGCGCACCTTCAAAGTCATCCAACCTTTGCCAGTGGGCATCCAAGTCATCTGAAGTAAATACCAGACCTGTCACCTCCCCTGCGTGCTCATCCAAAATCAAACCGGGATAGCCTAACTTAGCGCCCCACCCCTCATTTTGTAGCTGGCCTTTTACTGTTGCGCTTTGCCATTGCCCGGTGAGTTCGGCCAGAATATGCGCATTCACGCGGCCCGGTGCCAAAGTACCATAGACAAATAAGTGCGCCATAGTGCCTCCTGAGATAACCATCAACAAAGTATGGGGATCTGAAATTGCATTGTGATCCCACCATAGTGCGCCATATCCACCTCTTCAATGTGCTCAATAAAATAGCCGTGCGGATCTATTTCGTACCCAGCGGTTTGCGCTTTGTCAAACAGGGTACTGAGCACCTGACTGTAGGCGACGTCCGACAACAAGTAAGCGCGGCAACAAAAATACGCACCGCCCGGAATGACAATATCATAGGGCTCAGACTGACTGACCATTCTTGCTATCTGAGTATTAATCGCAGACCAACTTTTCTCCAGTTCACTGCAAGGAGTAACGCCCAGCAAACCCACAGACTGCTCACCATATTGATCTAATATTTGGTCCCAGTCTGTGGTTGCACTGGCGATTTCCTTAATGTAGCGGGCATCTAGTCGCTCAAGCGTGCAGGGCAATGCCTCCGCCAGTTGCTTCTCCAGTGAACCTGCGTTACCCGGATGTGCCAGTTTGTCGAGCAGTACGGTGGTTTGCGCCGGGGTTGCCTGTTGACCCATCAAACGTACCGCTTTAGCGGTAAGCCCCAGTTCACGCTTAAGGGCCTTGGCCAGCGCTTGTGACGAGGCAAATCCGCACAATTGCGCAATGTCAGTGACAGACAGGGGGTCGTGATAGAGTAGATAATACACCGCATGTTGCAGTCGTATGCGGCTCAGGTAGCGCCCGGGTGTTTCATTGAACAGCTTGCTAAACTGACGATGAAAATGAAACGCAGAAATGGCGCTTTTTTTGGCTATTTGCTGCCAGCTTAACCCTGCTTCAAGCTGCTCATGCATCAGCAAGAGTGCCTGCTCAAAGCGATTGCGCATATGCTCGGGTAAAGGCGCCAGCAAAGCAATCTCTGGCACCAGATTAAACGCGGGTTCTTGTTTTTCAGACATAGGGGCTCACAGCTGAATCCTGGGCGACAAATATCACCCAGGCGGTGCCCCAAGTCAACCTGCTGTAACAACCTCCTGCTGCGACACGGTGACGGGTTTTGGCTTACGGTAAAACGCCCCCAGTAATACAGGAATTAAAAACAAGGTGATCAGAGTCGCAAACAGTTCACCAAACACCAGCGAGACCGCCGCGGGTTTAAGGTACTGGACCTGCTCCGATGTACCGAATAACAGCGGCAACAAGCCACACACCGTCGTTACTGTGGTCAGAAAAATGGCCCTGAAGCGGGCGGTCCCGGCAACTATTAAAGCTTGTCCGGGCTCAGTGCCCTTGCGATATTCGCTGTTAAAACGGGTCATTAACACCAGCGCATCATTCACCACAATCCCCGTCATGGCCATCATGCCAAACAGCGACAATAAACTGACCGGTAAGTCCATCACGGCGTGGCCAAAAATGGCACCGGCAAAGCCAAATGGGATCACGGCCATAATGATCAGCGGCTGCCAGTAAGACTTTAACGGGATCGCCAGCAACACGTAAATCAGCATCAGGGTCAGAATAAGCGCTCCTTTAAAGCCTTTGCTGACCTCTTCGATTTCTTCATACTCACCGGCCGGCTTAATCCTGACGTCAGGATACAGAGTGTTTAGTTGCTCAATGTCGCTTGCCAGCAGTGCCAGAGTTTGTTCCGGCGAGCCTGCGGTGCGATCCTGAGACCAATAGAGGTTGATCACCCGCGCGCGCTCACGCCGCTGCAGTGTCTGAGGTTCATATTCGTCATGCAGCTCAGCCACATCCCCAAGCGCCACGCTTTGCCCGTCATTGAGCATAACCCGCATGTCGAGCAATTCATGTTCGGTACGCACGGCGTGCCGTGGAAACCGCAGCACCACTTTTAGTTCCTGGGCCTGATAGAGGAGCCGATGTACTTCGCGCTCACCCAGGGCATTGGCAACCAGTTGCGCCAGGTGTGCCTGAGTCAGCCCCAGCTGACGACCAAATGCATTCAGCCTGACGCGAATTTGCCGCTGCGCAGCCTGATGATCGTCTCGCACATCTTTAACCCCAGGCAATCCTGCCAGTTTGCTGCTAAGTGTTGCACTCACCTGCTTAGCCAGCTGCGGATCAGCGGCTGAAATCGCCAAAAATGTCCCGCCCGCCGGTGGCTCCGCGGCACTGAAGTGCTGTGCATAGCTTCCTTCTATCAAGCCAGTCTGCGCACGCCATGCATCACTCAGTGTGTTTGCTGGTAAGGCATTTAAAGCCTCGGATGTGAGCTCGGCAGTCACCTCAATGTCGCCATGGCCGTTAGACCAGGCCAGAACATTGTTCATCGGCGCTGTGCTCAGACCATACTCAGCTTGCAAAGCCTGGTTAGTCTTTTGTGCACTCAGCTCAAGCTGGCTTAAGGCACGCGCCTGCAAGCCTAATGGCGCGCCCTCTTCCAGCGTCACTTTGGCAGTCACATAGCGCCCCGGAATTTCCGGGAACAAAGTACTGCGAATTGCGCCACCAAGCCACAATCCATATGCCAATACAAAGGCCGACACAAACATCACCAGGGTTGAAAGCTTATGATCCAGGCTCAATTGCAGTAAAGGTTTATAAACACGCTGAATAAACTGAGTTAACGCCCAGCGCGCCTTATTCTGAATTGTTGCAATTATGCCGCTTCGCGCTCCTTTTTTTGCCATTGCGGCCAGGTGGGATGGCAGAATAAATTTACTTTCAACCAGCGAGAAACACAGTGCCAGAATCACCACCGCCGAAAACCCCGCAAACAACTTGGCCAAGTCGTTATTGATCCACAACATGGGCGAAAACGCCGCAATACTGGTCAACACACCAAACACAGTGGCAACCGTCACAGACTCCACGCCGCTGTACGCCGCTTGTTTATAGTTTGCGTTACTGGTTTGATGCTCCTCAATGGCTTCACCCACCACCACGGCATCATCGACCAAAATGCCCAGCACCAGAATAAACCCAAATAAAGTGATGTCGTTAAGGCTGTAATCCAGCAGCTGCATGCCATATAAAGTGCCGCAAATGGCAACCGGGATCCCGGCAGCCACCCAAAATGCCAGCCTGAGATTTAAAAACACCCCCAACAGCAAAATTACTATCAGCAACCCCTGCCAGGCACTGGTGCCCAGTCGTTGCAGCTGCTCTTCGATGTAAGGCGCCATATCTGCCATAGTGGTCAGCTCAATGTCTTCAGCAAGCAAAGGCCTGAGCTTTGCCAGGGTATCGCGAATAGCTGCGCTGACGTCCAGCAGATTATCGCTTTGACTGGTGCTCACCATCAGTGCTATGCCCGGCATGCCATTGTTTCGCACAATGGCGTCACTTTGCTCATAGCCACGTCGCACTGTTGCAATTTCGGCTAAGGTCACTTCACCCGACGGACTCTGGATCACCGGCATCGTCTGCAACTCACCCAGCGCACTTAAATAACCGTCGCCGCGCAAAGTGATACGGCCGCCCTCGTGTTGCAACTGACCGCTGCGGGTTTCAAGTGACATTTGAGTCATGATATTGGCCAGTTGCTCTATCGTCATTCCATAACGCTGCAAGGCTTCAGGTCTGGGCTCGATTAATAGTCTGGGCTCCCGTGCGCCCCAGTTGCTGACTTTAGAAATATCCGGATGTGTTTTCAGGGCCAGCTCCACACGCCTGGCAACCTGCTGCAATGCGTCATCGCTGCGCGGCGCCGAGACAATGACAAAAGCTGCAAGATTAGTAAACTCGTCGCGCGTGACTATGGGTTTTTCGGCCTGCGCCGGAAAGTGGCTGATCGCATTAACCTGATTACGCACTTCTTCCAGTAGCTTGCCAAGATCGGCATCGGGCTTTTTACGCACGGTAACGCTCGACAACCCCGCCTGAGACTGGCTGGTAATTTGTTTGATACCGGCAATTGAGCTGACAGACTCCTCAATGCGCTGGGTAATACTTTCATCTATCTGCCTGGCAGTCCCTCCCGGATAGGCAACGTGAATACTGATGCTCGATGGGGCAATCTGTGGAAAAGACTCCACCCTGAGCTGACCAAACGCCAGCAGACCGCCGGCGATCACCATGGCCATCAGCAGGTTGGCTGCCACCGGATTGTCGATAAACCATTTACTCAGCCAGCTCATAGTGCCTCCTGTTTATCTGCGACCTGCACCGCATCGGGCTGAGTGCTGACACGTTTACCGGCCATCATGGAGCGCAGCGGATAACGCACCAGCTGTAAGGTATCAGGCTGCTCGCCTTCAAGCGAGGCGATCACTTTGTCCCCTCTGACTTCAATCACCTGCACCGGGACCTGACGCAATTGCTGCGCCTCGGTTACTATCCAGATTGTCTGGTCCGGGTCGACCGCACTCAGTGGCAGCTTATAGAGACCTTTGTGTGTAATTAGCTCAAAATGTACGGCTACTTGTTGATTTGGCAGCAGCCGGGTTGAGTGCTGGTAAGGCTCAGATACCGCCAGCACCAGGGTACGCTGACGGGTCATTGCATTCACCTGAGGTGACAAATAACGAACGAATGCGGGCCATTTTACGCCTGTGCGGCTAACGACTGTGATTGGTTGTTCACCCAGTGTCGCGCCAACTTTGTTCCAGTCACGCTGAGATAAGGGCACATGCACGTCAATGCTGTCACTGGCCACCACCTCAAAAAGCGTTTGTCCCGCTTCCAGCCACTCACCCGGGCTCACCAGCCGCTGCGTGATAACGGCGTCATAGGGCGCGACAATGATGGCATCGTCCAGTAACTGACGGGCACTTTCTACATTCTGTTGGGCGCGTGCCAGCTCAGAGCGTGCAGCAGCCACGTGCGGCTCCATTCTGGCAAAGGCCGAACTGGCACCCGGGCGCATGGTTTTGGCCACTTGCTGCTCATGTAACTGCTGTTGCAAGTTAAGCTCGGCCTGTTTCACTGTGCTCTGGGCCTGGGCAAGCTGAGATTCAAGTAACCGGGTGTTAAGCCGCGCCAGCACCTGACCTTTTTTTATGTGATTACCCGGCTCCATGTCCGCGCCTAAATAGTCTAATCTGGCACTGCTGGTTGCTTTGAGTTGCAACGGCCAGCGGGCCTGCGTGTTGGCCTGTATTGTTAACTTTGGATTAAGCTCGCTGCGCTGCACCGTTAACACCGAAACAACGGGCGGTTGTGCTTCTTCTGCCTCTATCTGTGGCTCAGATGGCGTCATTAATACGACGGTCACAAGCGCCAGCAGCAAGGTACTTGCGGCAACGATGGCCGGTTTTCGGAATTTAAACGTCATGGATAACCTCCTGGTTCGTCACCGAATCAACGGGCTGATTCAGTCGTTTACTAATTTCGCTTAAGCGCGACAGCGTCTGTAACGTGATTGGCAACATGATGGCTGTGTCGACAAATTCCAGTGAATAAGTCACGATGGAAAACACCTGACCGACACTGATATCGGGGATCAGCTGGACCATCCATAAATTGCTGAGCACCGCAATGAACAGCACCAAAAAGATCAGCCCATACACCCAGGCTTCGGTATCTGACAGGCGGATCTCACAGCGCTTAAGGCGCTCAAAATGCGCACTCACTGCAGCCAGTGGCCGATGGCTCAGCACCCACACTTGCTGCTCCAGTTGGTCATTCAAATTGCTGTTTAAGTGGGTGAAGCGATCATGAAACAGGCCATAAATCAGACACATTAAACCTGCGGCAAAGACCACACTGAACGCCAGATAGATATGAAAAGCAGCCAGGATAACCACAGTGGCAATTAGCTGAATAACGGCGGTAAACACCCCTGGTAGATCATTTTCGAGAAAGTCGACCAGCTCCCGTGACATCGTCAGGCGCGCATCTTTCACCGAGACGGGCGCGGCGCGCAGTCTAAAGGCCAGCATTTCAGCCAGTTTCACCCTCAGTGCGCCAAATACGCGAGTATCGTAAAAGCGCCTGAGCATACTGACGACTACCAGGGAAAACGCAGGCAAACCAGATTAACGGGGTCAATGACTGTTCAAGTACACCGTCGATGGCATAACCAATAAATAACGGTAATAGAATTAGCAAGATATTTTCTAAGATCACCATAGTCCAGGTGAGCAGAATTTTAACTGGGCTGGTGCGAATAATCGCACCAAATGAAATTGAATTATGGAGGTTCACAACCGGCTCCGCGAGTACTACAAACTTACGGCCAGTGTGACAGAGCACGGCACTAAAAAAGTGTCCCAGATTGCGCTTTACACTTTCTAACGTTTTTTGATTCGCTCTGCAAAACGTTTATGTAAAGCGATTATTTCCTCCTCTGAGGTGTCCTTTTTGAGCATATGAGCAGGCACTTCAATCACATTATTCGCCTGCTCTTGGGGTAAATCGGTTCCACACTGAGCACAAAAGCTACGGTACTTCCAGGTAGAGATCTGGCCTTTTTGAAGCCATCGAAAGTCGTTGCGATTTATCAAGTATTGTCTGTCGGATATTTCTCCGCACCGCCTGCAAATACCGGTCGAGATGTCATACATAGAATCCCCAACCTGGAAAATAAACGCTCCGCATTCGCACTGACCTAATTCCATAAGGTCACTCCTTAGCCTGATAAATATCGGGCTTACAAATTTGCATCAGGATACTTGGGTCTTCCACAGCAGCAAAATCAAACTGGGCATATAAGCCGTGCGCGTCCTTGGTTGCGAGCATCATTCGGCGCAGGCCTTGTAATTCAGGGTGATTAATCACCGCGTCCACCAGCTGCTTACTTAACCCCTGGCCTCTGTGCTGGTCTAGAATGAATACATCTGCAAGGTAAGCGAACGTGGCTTTGTCGGTGATCACACGGGCGAACCCCACCTGCTCTCCCCCCTCGCAGTACACGCCAAAGCACAGTGAATTGTCAATTGCCCTGGCCATAGTCTCGCGGGGAATCCCTTTTGCCCAGTAAGAGCCAGAGATAAAGTTATAAATTACGTCAAAATTGAGCCGGGTCGGATCGTTGCTGATGGTATAAGCAGGCATAATGTTCCTTTTAAGTAGTGCATGGTCTAGTTTTTATTATCAAGACCATTAAACCTGCTAACCCTTAACTCAGGCAAGCCCGCAAATGAAATTTGTTTCAGACAATGCAGTCTACGCCTGCTGAAACGGGTAAACCGACCCCAAATTCAGGATAGTCGTGAGCGTATCCAAAGCCGCCTGACTCTCTGCCATCAAACTTGGATCTGCGAGATCGGCTTCGCTCAACCTGTCGCGATAGTGCGTGTTTATCCAGTCACGCAGGCGATGATACAAACCCTCGTCCAGTAAACATGCCTGGTTCACTGCACTGAGCTCTTGCTGCGACAAAGTAACTCGCAGACGCAGGCAGGCCGGTCCGCCACCATTTTGCATGCTTTGTTTAAGATCCATATAGATCACTTCGCTTACCGGGTTGCTGGCCTGACACAGCGCAGATAAATACTGCTCCACTTTGCCTACCATCTGGCATTCTCCCGGCGCAATCACCGCCATACCACCGGACGGCAAGCTGACCAGCTGGCTGTTAAACACGTAACTCTTAACCGCATCCTCAACACTGATATCGGCATTTTTTACCTCAATCAAATGCAGCGGCCGGTCGCCCTGATAGCCCGCTTTGATCTGCTCAATCACGCTTTGCTGCTGATAAAACGCCTGCTCATGGAATAAAAAGACATTTTCATTGCCAATGGCAATCACATCATTATGAAACACGCCCTGATCAATTACCTCAGGGTTTTGCTGAATAAATAAAGTATGCTGCGGGTCCAACTGGTGGCTGCGCGCAACCGCCTCGGATGCCTGGCGCGTTTGGCGAGCAGGGAATAATTGCGGTTTGACCTGAGTATGGGCGTCTTCGCCATAAACGAATAATGCCAGACCCTGATGGCCGTAGCTGTCTGCCAGACGCGTGTAGTTTGCCGCGCCTTCGTCGCCATACAATGGGTGCTGTGGCAGTGCATCATGATGACTAAAAAAGTCAGGATCACTGAACATGGCCTTGAGGATCTGGCTGGTTTGCGGTGCTTCAATGGCCCTGTGAAGTTTGTTATTTAGATTAGCGGGTGTGATATGTAGTTTCCCGTCGGCCGAATCGCAGCTCGGCGAGACGGTCGCGGCATTCGCGGTCCACATTGAGGAGGCGGAATAACACGCCTTGAGCAGCTGAGGCTGGACTTTTGCCGCTTTGCTAATCACCGCACTGTCTGAGCCCTTGAAGCCGCAAGCCCTGAGCGTGAGCAGGTCCGGTCGGGCATTAGGTGCAACTACGCCCTGGTGCAGACCCAGCTGAACCAGGTGCCACATTTTCTCAAGCCCCTGAAGTGCCGCCTGTTTTGGGTTCGAGATTTTATTGGCATTTGATTTAGACGCCACATTACCATACGACAGCCCGGCGTAATTGTGCGTTGGGCCAACCAGGCCATCAAAATTTACTTCGTAGTAGTTCATATTGCCCCCTTTTGGTGCAAGCAGCCTGTTTCGGACTCATGGATTGCACCAGGTTGGTTATTGTTTTTGTTGATGATCTGCCTTGCATTTTGTCTATCCCCCTATAACTTCATACATTTCATAATGTTAGGTTTTCAATGTTCGCAAGACTTTAATTATTCCCCAGTGACAGAGTCAAAAGCTATGCCATGTCAGCCTGCCTAATGGCGTATCCTTTATTAGATAGAAGCAAGCTCCCTTAAATCGGTTATGTATTGACTACCTGCCAAAGACTTTAAAACTGAGGATCAGATAAGCTATGTAGCCGCAAAGCAACATGCCGCCTTCCAGTCGACTTAGACGACGCCCGGTGAACAGAAAAAACAACAAAATAAACGCACTGGCAAGTAGCACCCACAAATCAAACTGCAACACGCGAGGGTGAGCAGGTAGTGGTTGTAGTAAAGCAGAAACACCGAGGATCCCAAGGATATTAAAGATATTACTGCCCAGCACATTGCCAATGGCAACATCGGCATGGCGACGCATTGCGGCAATCAAAGAAACGGACAATTCGGGCAAGGAGGTGCCCACCGCCACTAAGGTTAAGCCGATCACCGCCTCTGAAATAGCAAAATGCTGAGCCAGGCCCACCGCACCTTTTAGCAGTACCTGAGAGCCCAGTAATAACAGCGCCAAACCGGCGACCAAAAACAAGATAATGCGCCAGGTAGCATCTGGCACGACTTCAATTTCTTTTGCCTCATCAGCATACACTTCAGAAGCAGGAGAACTGTGGTTTTTTTCGCTCCAGTAAGCAATACCCAGATAACTCGCAAGGGCTCCCAACAGTATAGTGCTGTCTGTAGCCGAAAGCCCCTGACCACCTATCAGTACCGCCAGCAACACAGAACTCAGCACCATGATAACCCCATCACGCCGCAGGATCAGCGGTTGCACCGACATGGGGCTTATCAGCGCACATAAGCCTAATATCAACAAGATATTGCCAATATTACTGCCAACTACATTACCCATGGCTATATCGGGCTGAGCCTGAGCGGCAGCATCCACCGAGACCACCAATTCCGGCGCTGACGTGCCAAACCCGACAATCACCAGGCCACTGAGCAAAGGAGAAACGCGCAACCGACGCGCCGCTGCCACCGCACCGCGGATCAGCGCCTCACCACCCAGTGTCAGCATGGCAATACCCGCTAAAATGAGTCCCAAATCCAGCATCATAAGTTGTTAGTCCTTGTCAATTAAGCACTTATACTTTAGACGCTGTTTCCTTTCTTTAACAGAGGTAATAACAAATAGCGCTAAACATCAATCACGACTTTGCCCATCGCCCGACCACTTTGCAGACGCGCATGTGCTTGCCCTGCCTGAGCCAACTCAAATCGCTGTTCATCCAGAACCGGCTTTAGCCCACCAGCTTCGACTATGTTTGTTAACTCGTTGAGAATGTAATGATGTGCTTCACGTTTGTGGTTATGCAGCATGGGGATCAGCATAAAGACGACATGCAACGACAACCCTTTAAAGTGCGCCTGCGAAAGATCGAGGTCCACCATGGCCACCGTTGAGGCAACATGACCATTGAGTGCAGCCGCCTCAAACGAGTTTGCCATATTAGCTCCGCCGACCGAGTCAAAGATCAGATCAAACCCCTTGCCATCGGTGTGCTTAGCAACATAATCGGCAACCGACTCGGTTTTATAGTTGATTGGTTCGGCGCCCAGACGCTGAATTAAGTCCAGCTGCGCTTCACCGCCGCCGGTAGAATAAACACGGGCGCCAAAATGCTTGGCTAACTGCAGTGCCACATGACCGACCCCACCAGAGCCGCCATGCACTAGCACCTGTTGGCCTGCGCTAATACCCCCACGCTGTAACCCTTCATAGGCGGTGATCCCAACCAGGGGTAACGCCGCTGCTTCTCGCATACTCAGATTGCGCGGTTTTCGTGCAATCAGTCGTGCATCTGCCAGCATATATTCGGCCAGTGCACCTTGTAAGTTCGCCAGCCCACCGGCGCAGCCATAAACTTCATCGCCTGGTGCAAAGCCGGTTACGCCTTCACCTACCTCAACCACGGTACCGGCAAAGTCCATCCCCAAAATGGCGGGTAAAGCTGGTGACAAGGGCAGCGCCTCACCCATGGTACGGATCATGGTATCCACGGTGTTAACACTGCTGGCCGCAACCTGCACCAGCACATGACCGGCGCTCACGCAGGGTTTAGCCACATCTGTAAGAGTAAACTCAGCGTCATCGCCATATTGATTCAAAACCATTGCTTTCATAATTGTGCTCTCCTGTGTTGATGACGAAAACTATACTTGCCTTTCACTATTTTGATAATAGACTTGGTTTTATAATCACTTTATGTATTTTGTTGATAATGAACATTGAACATCTGAAGCTGTTTATCCGCATTGCCTCCACCCACAACATCAGTCAGGCAGGTCAGGATCTGGGGCTGTCAGCCGCGGTCGCGAGCAGTCATATTAATAAACTTGAAACCGACTTAGGCGTAAGACTACTGCACCGCACCACCCGCAAGGTCGCTTTGACCGAAGAAGGGTTGGCGTTTTTACCCCATGCCGAGGATGTCTTGAATGGCGTTGAAGCCGCCCGCGCCGCCATCGGCGCAGGCACCACCAAACCCAGTGGCACACTGAGGCTGACCATGCCCGCCTCCTTTGGCCGCATGCACGTTCTGCCGGCTTTACCCGGCTTTTTTGCGCTTTACCCGGACATTAAGCTCGACCTGAAACTCTCTGACACCATTGCGGATCTGGTTGAAGGCGGGTTTGATCTGGCCATTCGAAATAGTGCGCTGAAAGACTCAACTCTGGTGGCCAAGCGGTTAGCAACAGACACTCGCCTGCTCACTGCGGCACCCAATTATCTGGCCCTTAAAGGACAGCCACAAAGTCCTGAGGATTTGCGGGATCATGCCTGCATTACGCTCTCTGGGCTGGAACACTGGTCTTTTCAAACCCCGAACGGCGTCCAGACCATTAAAGTTCAGGGCCAGCTGCGCGCCGACAATGGCGATGCCATCAGAGAAGCCTGTCAGCTTGGCCTTGGGATCACCATTAATTCGCGCTGGAGTGCGTATCAGGCATTACGCTCTGGTGAGTTAGTTGAGGTGCTCGCGGCCTACCCTCTGAAGTCTGATACCGCAATCTGGCTGGTTTACCCCAGCTCCCGATTACTCGCGCCTAAAGTACGGGTTTTTATTGATTACCTGACCCGCTATTTCGGCGATATCCCTTACTGGGAAAAATAATGTGATGTTCGTGAACCTTTTTATGTGCTGCGCCGTCTTGTAGAAAAAGCCACAAGGAATAGCATGGAACCATCAAAGGCCGCACTACTGGTATTGTCTGCCCAACAGGGTAACCGGCGTGCGTTCGAAACCTTATGCGAAGCGTTTTATCAGCCAAGCTGGCGGTTTGCAATGAAACTCAGTGGCCAGCGCGCCTGTGCAGATGATATCTGTCAGGATGTCTGGACCAGTGTGGCAAAAAAGCTGGGGCAGCTCAAAGAGCCCAGTGCGTTTCGCGCCTGGGTGTTCAGGGCCATCTATCGACGCTTTATCAGTCAAAAGCAAGGCGAAAGTCGGTTCGAAGACAGTCAGCCTGAACAAGCCTACGAGACACCGGATCTGGATACCTCGCTGAGCATTCTGGCACTGATAAATCAGCTTGGGGATGACGAGCGCCACTGCGTGTATTTATTTTATTTAGAGCAGATGTCGCTCAGAGACATCGCCAACATACTGGATGTCCCCCAGGGCACCGTTAAATCAAGATTAAACCGCGCACGAGCCCAATTGCGTGCCATGGTTAACGAGGAGCAAGCATCATGAATTTAGACAAAGAGATCAGTAAAGCATTACAGCAAGAGCAAGCAGAGATGGCCCCGATCCTCGCTGAGGAAAAAGGCCTGTTCACTATGTTAGGCAATGTATATCAGGGCAATACCCGCTTTTGGGTGATTTTGGCGTCTATCAGCGCCCTGTTGATCACTCTAGGTTTTGTGTACAGCGGTTATCGTTTTTATATTGCCACATCGGTGATGGATCAGGTCTTCTGGGCGGTGTGGTTTATTGTCGGGTTAGTGGTGCAAATAGCCACCAAACTGTGGATCTTTATGGAAATGAATCGCCAAAGTGTTCTTCGGGAGATCAATGCTCTGGCGATGCGATTGAGCAAATAAGCGCAGGGCCCCGCTTTTAGTGAGATGCAGCTGGCGGGGCTAGTTCACAGATCACTTTTCCAAACACGCTGGCGTCTACCTCAAGGCATTGCAAGCCATTGTTGACTGACTTTAAAGCGTCGCTGCAACGTTTCTCCCGCACCACCGGGTGACCCTTTGGCTCTACGCGATAAGTGCCACCTGCACACAACTCTTTTGCTGTGCTCAGCCACAATGTCTGCAATTCAGTTGCCAGCTCATCGGGATCAGATACGGATACCAAATACACTCCGTTTACCCGAGAGTCTGTTACCTCTATTTTTGGCGCTGCCAGACCCGTGCTACAGGCTAATAACAGCGTTGCTGCAATGGTTGCATGCCATAGCTTATGTGAAACGGTTGTCACCTTGCCTCAATGCTCCTTTTTGTGGTGCCTATTCGCCATCCAGACTCAGCGCTCTGGGCGGCTTTTCAGGCTTTGCATAACTCAAACGGCCCAGTCTTTGGGTTTTATGATAACTGTCGAGCCCGGATATAGCGACTGTGTTGAGAGACTCGATGTCGATATAACCATCGGCCTTGATGCTCTGTTGCGGCAACTGAATGTCCATCACCTCGCCAATCACCAAAATGGTGCCATTGATCTCCAGCTTATGCACTTCACGCAACGCCAGCGCAAACTTAAGCTGGCTTTGCGCCACATAAGGGGCAGCAATACCCGCTTCATGCTGAGTGTCCAGCCCGACCTGCGCAAATTCCGAAACGCCCGGCGCGTAGCGCGCCGATGTCTGATGTGCTTTCTGCCAGATGTCGGAGCTAACATGATTCAGTGTATAATGTCCTGTAGCCTGAAGATTGCTTAGCGTGTCTCTGGGTACCGTATCAGGGCGAATGATCATGCCTATCAGCGGCGGGTTAGCCCCGATATGAAATACCGAGCTGACAATGGCCAGATTCGGGTTGCCCTGCGCATCCTGAGTCCCCACCAGGTTAGCACTTTTAAACCCAGACAAGCTATTGATCAGCCGTGCCCTTTCTCGCTCCTGCATACTGGCTATGTCTTCCCGGTTGAGCTGTTTGATCATCTGTATACCTTCCTCATTTATCACTGTTTTTACTGCACTGAGTCCTCTTTTGGGACGCCAGTGTTAAAGCTGTTCAATATTATCGAGCACCTGCCTGGCGCGCTCGAGCACGGCTTGTTTGTCTTCGTCTGACTTTTTCAGCCAGTTGCTGTATACCATTTTGGTGCGCGGGTTACTGGCAAACTGTGCATGGTGCTGCTGCATAAAGTGCCAGTACAAGGCATTGAGCGGACAGGCAGAGTCAGTGACGGTTTCTGTCACCTTGTAGGCGCAATCGCCGCAATAGTCGCTCATTTTTTTTATGTAGTTGCCACTGGCCGCATAGGCCTTAGAGCCAACAATGCCGCCATCGGCAAACTGGCTCATGCCCCGGGTGTTTGGCATTTCAACCCATTCGATGGCGTCGATATAAATGCCCAGATACCAGTCATCCACCTCATCCGGGTCAATGCCAGCCACCAGACAAAAGTTACCTGTGACCATCAGGCGCTGGATATGATGCGCATAGGCATAGGTCAGCGATTGGGTAATGGCATGGCTGAGACAGCGCATTTTGGTCTCACCGTTCCAGAACCAGGATGGCAGAGCACGCTTGGCCTGCAAATGATTGAGCTGTGCATACTGGGGCATATTGGCCCAATAAATCCCCCGTACAAACTCACGCCAGCCAATGATCTGACGGACAAAGCCTTCAATTTGAGCCAGGCTAATGGCCCCCTGAGACTGCTCGAATGCTGCAATGGCTGCATCGACCACCATTTTCGGACTGAGTATTTTGGCATTAATCGCAAAAGACAGGCGGGAGTGATACAAGCTCCAGCCACGGTCTTCACCCAGCTCTATCAGCTTGCCCGTCATGGCATCCTGAAATCGTCCGAAAGACGGCAAACAATGTTGGCAAAAAAACGTCAGCAAGTCTTTTGCCTGAACCCGATTAACCGGCCACAATAACTGCTTATCTGCCTGCCCTATGGTTTTGATCTGGTGGCGTTCCAGTCGCGCTAAAATGTCAGTGACATCGTTGGCGAACACCAGTGGCTCGGGGATATCGGCAAGGTCCGCCGCTTTGAGTTTGTTGCGGTTATCGCTGTCAAAGTTCCACTGCCCCCCCTGTGGTTCACCATCGACCATCAACACGTTAAATTCACTGCGCATCTTGCGATAAAAGTGCTCCAGGCGATGACGCTTGTCGCGCTTGAAATAACGACTTAGCTGTTCGTCGGCGAGATAAAAATGCTCAGTGTCATACACACTTGATGTGATTGAAAGCGACTCACAAAACTCAGCCAGTTGCGTGCGCAGCCGATATTCGTCAGGAAGCTGATAGGCAAAATGACTGATGTTGTGCTCGATAAACAGATGCGTCAGTAGCTCAGGGAGAGAGACAAAATCCTGAGTATCATCCAGCGTCAGGTGAAGTACCCGGTGCCCGGCCGACTCAAGTGCCTGCGCAAAGGCTTGCATTGCAGCGAAAAACGCACACACCTTTTGAATATGATGGCGTGTGTAACTGGCTTCCTGATGTAGCTCGGCCACCACATACAGTACATCGTCGGATTTTTCTTTGTACCAGGTGTGACCAGCATTAAGCTGATCGCCCAGGATTAATCTCAGTTGCTTACTCATGAGGTTCTCTTTGTGTTGACTTGCTGCCTGCACAGCGTTTGGAGCAATACTTAACATTGGGCCAGTCCCGTTGCCATTTCTTGCGCCAGGAAAAAGGACGCTGGCAGACTGGACAGGTTTTTTGCGGTAACTGTGATTTCTTCATTCTCTCATCCAGCTTTTAACTTGGCCGTACGTGCCGTTTTAAGATCCGCTGCGCCTCTTTTTTTACCTGGGGTTTCTTGCGCCACTGCCACAGCAACTCCTGGGCTGCTTTATAGCTTAGCTTTAAATCAACAATCGGCTCGGGGTAATCTTTGCCAAGTTCAATGCCGTACATCAGCTGCTCCATTGGAGAAAGTGCCCAGGGCTGATGAACCAGCGGCGATGGAATATCTCTGAGCACTGGCAGCCAGGTTTTCACAAATTCGCCATCGGGGTCTTTTTCTTCCCCCTGCTTAACAGGGTTGTAAATACGGATGGTGTTAATGCCCGTCACGCCTGCCTGCATTTGAAACTGGCTGTAATGAATGCCAGGCTCGAAATCCAGAAACAAGCGAGCCAAATGCGCGACCCCGGCGCGCCAGTCAAGCTCAAGGTGGTGGCATAAAAAGCTCACCAGCATAGCGCGCATACGAAAGTTGATATAACCGGTTTCGAGCAGGCACTTCATGCAGGCATCTACCATGGGGATCCCGGTGTTGCCCGTTTCCCAGGCGTGCAACCTGCGCTGCGCCTCATCGCCAGTGCAGCGCGGCAGCTGCTCATAGCCCCGGTTAATGTGCCTGAACTGCATCTCGCATTCGCTTTCAAACTTCTGAATAAAGTGACAATGCCAGTGTAGCCTGGAAGAAAAGGCCACCAGAGTGCGACGCCACCCTATCATTTGCCAGTGGGCCAGCACACTCTGGTACACCTGACGCAAACTGATGTTACCCCATGCCAGATAAGCAGACATGCGTGAGCAGGCCTGCTGACTCAATAAAGGGCTTGAGAGACTGTATGAATAGCCTTTGCCCCGTCCCTGATAAAACTCGTCCAGTACCCGCTGCGCCTGCAACTCACCGCCCGACTGAAAATTCCCCGGCGGTGCACTAAAGCGTTGCTGAATGTCGCTAAGCTGACCAATGGGCTTCCCCGCCGTAAACCAGTTAACCTGCGACAGGTCGGGTGTGGCGCAAATTGCGCGCATGGTTTTTTGCCATTGTTTATCCCAGCTTTGCCTTTGCCTTAAGCCACGCTGGACCGCACCACTGCGCGACTCTAGCCAATCGATCCCCTGTTCGCGGCACCAGGCAGCAACGACCTTATCCCGCTCAAATGTATTCGCCAGGCCAATTTCCTGATGCGAATAAAGCCCCGCGATCTGGTGATCAGCATGGATCTGCTTAAGGGTTTGCAGTGCACTTTGCTCACACACCCACAATGCCGAGTGTGGCACACGTGCCTGAATGTCCTGTAGCGACTGTAAAACAAACTGCCAGTGACGCGGCGAATAATGCGGATCTTCCAGCAGCATGGGCTCAAAGCAGTATAACAACAACACAGGGTGACCACTGGCCACTGCCCGGCACAAAGGCTCGTGATCAGACAACCTTAAATCACGCTTAAGCCAGACCAGCGCCACACTCATACATCAGCCTCGGCAGGCATCGGCCAGTCAGCCGCATCCACACTATCCACAGCTGTTATACCTTGCTTACCCCGCCACTTAGCCACGAATACGCCTTGTGGGTCGTACAACTGTGCCTGCTTTTCAATATTAAAGTGACGACCACCACGGGGGTCAACGCCTACACCCGCAATATACTGCCAGTTACCCCAGTTTGAGGCGACGTCAAAATCGAGCAGTTGTTGCTGGAAATATGCGGCACCATAGCGCCAGTCCAGCCCCAGTTCGTGAACAAAATAACTGGCGACAATCTGGCGGCCGCGGTTTGACATATAGCCCGTTTCGTTAAGCTGGTTCATCAGCGCGTTAACCAAAGGTGAGGGCGTGTTGCCCTCGCACCAGCGCAAAAAGCGCTCGGGCATAAAGGTGGTTAAAGGTTTCGATGGGGCCAGCCCCTGAAAACGATAAAGCTTTGCTCCGAGTTTAAGACTCAACCACTGAAAATATTCACGCCACAGCAGCTCAAACTTGATCCAGTAGGTCGACTCATTGGCCTCTACTTGGCGCTCAAAGGCGTCTGTTGCCCACCAAATCTGGCGGGGTGACAAATTACCCAACGCCAGATAAGGGCTCATTTTGGTTGAATTGAGCCAACCATCCAGTTCATTGCGGGTCTCTTTATATCTGCGTGCCACGCCGCTCTCAAAATAGTCTTTAAGATGGGCCTGAGCGGCTTCTTCACCGGCTGGAAAGTCCAGCGGTACGCGGGTTTCTGACAAATTTGACTGGAGTTGTGCTTGCCACTGCTCAAGCTCTACGCCAGCGCTACTGTCGATGGTTAACGGAGCCGGTATATTGTTTGAATCAAAACGGCACGCAGTGACCACCGACAAAGGCGCCTTTTCAACGCGCTTGCGGAACTGAGTAAAGCTGCCTAAATCACTGTTGAGTGTCTGAATTTGAGCTTGGTCAAATAAAGTGTGCTGCCAAAAGCTATGCACAGGAACGGCGCCTAATGCCCGACGCATCTGCTGCAATATCGCTCGTTCATAAAACCCGACGGGCTCTGCACAGATCACTTGATTTATCTGATGCTTGGCAACCAATTCCGGCAACAGGAGATTGGGCTCCCCCTCCAGTACCAACAGCTTGTGGCCGCAGGCAGAGAGTTGGCTGTCCAGCGTCATCAGCGAATCCGCAACGAATGCCGCCTGTCGGTCGCCAAGTAATTTACAGTGATGGTTGGTCTGAGTGCGATACTTTGGGTTAATCACATACACAAACGTCAGCGCATCACTATTGTGAGCAGCAAAATCCAGTGCCAGATTGTCATCCAGCCTCAGATCTTGAGTAAACCAGTAGAGTGTTTTTTTCACACGCAGCCCTGTTGGATTCGGATATATGCCAGCTTTTACGAACCAGAAAAAGAAAAAGTTCAGCGATGAACTTTCAATTTTTATTGAAAGCTCAATAACAACCGCGCTAAGCTAGCTGGGGTGAATCAAATAATAAACAATCAACAACAGGAACTTGCACTATGAAGAAACTCGCCACTGTCGTGCTGCTGGGCACCGCATTTGCAGGCCAGACAGGCCAATCGCAGGATGCCCATGATTACCAATATACTGAGATCGGGGGAAAGACGCTGGCTTATGCCTGTGAGGGAGAAGGTAAAGTAACGGCGCTGCTGGTTGCAGGTATGGGGCTTGATGCCCATACCACCTATAAAAATACCTTGCACAATGCCAACCCTGAAGGATATCGGTTGTGCTTTTACGACCGCGCCGGTTATGGCAAAAGCCAGTATGAGAACCCTAAAGTCAGAACCATGGTTGAGCTGCGCGACGAGCTTGCCGGCCTGGTTGAACACCTTAAAGTCGAGTCTCTGGTGCTGGTACCACATTCTTTTGGCGGTTTTGTCGCCCGTGCTTACGCCAGCAAATACCCTGACAAGGTGAAAGGAATGGTGCTGATAGACACAGCCCATGAATCCTGGTTCGACGCCATGAAATCAAATATGTCTAAACCCGGTTGGAACACGATGGAAATGATCATCAACTGGGAGCGTGAGCATAACTCGTTTGAGGACTTTGCCGAGGCCTCCAGCCATTCTGCGCTTTATAAAATTAAGGATGATCTACCTGTTACCGTGTTATCGCGCGGCATCCCCCATGTAACCATAAGACAAACTAAAATGAGTTACGCTGATATTGATGTCTACACACAGACCTGGAACGACTCACAAAAGAAACTGGCCAAGCTCAATAACAATACGCAAGCGTTCACCATGAAATACGCCTCACACCTGTTTGATGAGACAGACCCCTGGATGGCACTTGAACATATAGAAGCCATGGTGAATAAAGCCAAGCTCTGAGGGCAAGGCCGACCCGCTCAGGCCCCTGCCCCGGATGTCCTGAACGAATTGCAAAAACACTGACGGGTTCAGCGTATGCAGTGTTTTTCGACCGCCCGATAGCCAAACCAATAACACAGCCCGACAACCAGCCAGGCAATGCCGGCTATCAGCACGGGCTCACTGATTTTTTCCGGATGACGAAAGAACAACTGAATGGGTAACACACCCCGGACAATACAGACCACTGATATGCTATAAATGCCCACACGCAAAAAGGGCAATCGCCGAATAAACTGGGCGGCAGACAAGGCGTAGCATCCCAACATGATAAAAATCGCAGATACAACCACAGTCAATAGCGGTGCCAATAGCGTACCTGCGCGAGCAGACTCCACCACAAATGACGGTGCCATCTGGGCTGCATAGCACTGCGGACCAAAGTAAATACATGACAAATGCGCTGCGGCAACTAAAAATGCGGCACAGGTTGCCAGCAGCAATAATGCTATGCCGTAACCTCGGCTCATACAGGCAAGCTCCTTATTTAACCTAGACTTAGAATCAAACTCACAACGAAATGTTAACACATTTTTGTGCAGAAAAACGCTATAGTAAAGCGAGTATTACTCTGTATCAGGCTAACAATGAAAGCAATTTTCTTACCTTTAGTACTGGCCGCCGGCGCTTTAAATTCTGGCTGTCAAAGCACCTCAACCACAACATCCTCAGACGCCCAGTCAGCAAATGAGCAGACTCAGCCCGCTCATACTCTAAGAGTGGCCACGTTTAATGTCAGTATGGAAGCAACCAACTATGATATGGCTCAGCATACTGCGCAGTCGGGGAATGCATTAACCTTTGCCCTGAAAAGCGGTGAATTCAGCCAGATCAACAATATTGCCCAGATCATTCAACGCACCCGCCCGGATATTATCCTGCTGAACGAGTTTGATTATATAGAAGACCCGGAGCAAGGCATTAACCTGTTCAAGCGAGACTACCTTGAAGTGTCTCAAAATGGCTTTGACCCCGTCGAGTATCCTTATGTGTACCTGGCACCGGTTAATACCGGTGTAAAAACCCCTTTTTCCGGCGATGATACCCGCCTGACGCATTATGGGTTTGGCAAGTATCCGGGTCAGTATGGCATGGTCCTGTTGTCCAGATACCCGATTAAACAAAATCAAATCAGAACGTTTCAGCACTTCCTTTGGAAAGATATGCCAAACAATCTAATGCCAACTCAGGCAGATGGCAGCAGCTGGTATTCTGCACAGGAGGTATCTGCCATGCGCTTGTCATCCAAGTCGCATTGGGATATTCCGGTGCAAGTGTGCAACAGACAGATCAACGTGTTAGCCAGTCATCCAACCCCACCGGTGTTTGACGGTCCGGAAGACAGAAACGGCAAGCGCAATTACGATGAACTGAGGTTGTGGAAAGACTATATCAGCGCCACGGGTAACGATTACCTGTATGACGACAAAGGACAAACAGGGGGATTTACTGATGCGTCATTTGTGATCCTGGGCGACCTGAATGCCAGCTCGGTTGATGGTGATGCGTATCCGGGCGCCATTGATCAACTACTTAAACACCCCCGCGTCAATAATTACCCGGCACCGACATCTCAAGGTGGGCAACTGAATAAACCCGAAAACAAGCATGGCGATACACACACCGCGCACTGGGGTATGCGAGCAGACTATGTCCTGCCCTCTGCAGACCTTGCCGTTACCGGCAGCGGCGTGTTTTGGCCTGCAAGCCATGAAGCGGGCGCAGAGTTGGTTGCCGACAGAGCCGCTTCATCCGATCATCGCTTGGTATGGGTCGATATCACGCTGCCAACTTTGCAATGCGATTAGTACAACGGGTAAAAGCAGTCGCGCTTTACCTGTGTCACCGGTTTTGATCTGAACGATCAAAGCCGGCTCCTCTTATCCTAAGTTCAGAAGCCCTTTTTAGTTAGCTGTTTTACCCTGGCCTTGACCGAAGGCGCTTCGTCTTGCAGCGCACACGCTAATAATTGCTGAACTTCCGGGCGATATTCGCAGTGCCGGAGAGCCAGTTCGTAGAAGCCTTGATAACTCCAGGCTCTGACAAATTTATTGTCGGCTGATATACATGCGCGTAAAAAAGAGTCGACCGCTTGCTTGTCGTTTTTGCTTATCGGTAAATATGGCAAGCACTGGAGCAAGTGCAATTTCGCCTGCCAATCTTTAATAGTAGATAAACGACTAAACAACAGCGCGACGTCCTTTTCCTTAATGGCGCCGGATGCATGCAGGTAGTGTTTAAGCAGCCAGGTTGCGCCCGCCTGCAGCGCTACCTGTTCGAGTAATATAATGAGTGTGCTGCTCAGTGCTTTATCATCTTTGAAGACGTAAAAAGTCTCCTCCAGATATGCCACGGATTTACCATCCCACTTAATGAGGTACTGCTCAAGCGTCATTGCATATTGTCTCTAATCGCTGCTCAAGGTCGCCCATGTGACAAAACCCCAAAGCAAGGGGATATGCATGGCCGGTATCGTTAATATAAAACAACGCCGGAAAGCCACTGACCTGCAGCTGACGGGCTATCTGTAAATGCTGTTGAAACTGTGCTTCGGTCGCAGCCGACTTTAGCGTGGCCTCAAAGACATTTTCGTCTAGCCCAATGGACTCGGCACAGGCAATCAGGGTTTTATCCAGTGACGGGTTTTTCGCTTCTAAGTAATAGGCTGCCTGAATAGCTTTGACCATTTCGATGGCGCTGTGAGCTTGCATGCTTTGCGCCGCAATTACCGCCCTGCAAGCCTGGTAAGTAGAACGCCTGGGGGTATTGAGCTGCCAAAAGTCATGGTTAAACCTCACCTGGGTTCTGCGCTCTATCTGCACCCAGTAAGAGGCGATGGTGTCTCTGAGCGCCGGATCCATCGGCTCGGTTGTGTCAGGTGCCAGGCCTCCCATGACCCAACTAATCTCCGCACCGGGCCGGTTGGACAAAAACAACTCTAACTCTGGCTGAAAGCCATAGCACCAGCCACACATAGGTTCCATCACATATACAAACTGCATTATTTGCTCACTTTAGAACGCTTGACCACAGTCACTATACCTCTTTTTTGCAGCCTGCTAGCAATTTTGGAGACAAATAAATAGCATACATAATGATCGTAAAACGAGCATTTTCGCTCCCTGAGTATATTTGAAAAAGCTCAGGCCCCCTCCTTGCAAAGCGCCCCTAAAGGATATAGATGGTTGATTCTTTAAACCACATAATCAACCTGCTGGACAAGACCTGGTTTTCCGTTTTCATCGAGATAAAACCCCGATTTTCGAATCGCGCCCTGTAACTGCCCGTCTGTTCTGATATTCATTGGCGTGTCTGCATTTTGCAAAGCAATAGCGCCTATGTTGGCATCACTGAGTGACACGAGCTCGTCCTGATCTTTGTTTTTAACCCAAACTTTAAGGCTGTCAAAGATAGCATCGTTTTCATCAATAAAGCCGTTACCATCGTCATCATACTGAGCCAGATCCGCGAACCCATTACCACTGAGCGCCCCAAAAAGCTCTTTGCCATCATCTATCTGGTTGTTTTGATTAAGATCCAGTGCCAGATAGCCATAGCCCTTTTTGAGCTGAGCAAAATTATCGCTCTGGCCGTCGGCATCAATGTCAAAATCCATACGCTCAGTGTCGAGCTCAACAGCCCGATTGGTAAAGCTGATGATCAGGGGATCTTTCATATTGACGTTTTCTATGATGCGCTCATAGCTGGTGTGAGACTGTTCAAAAACAGACTTAAACGCAAAGCTGATCTGCTGACCGTTTTCCAGACGGATCTGTCCGTCTGCTTTGAATACGTTGGACTGGCTCTCGTGCATCAGGCGTTCAACCAACACCTCGGTGGGTGGTGTTTCTTCTGCCGCCGACACTATCTCTGACATTTCTTCTTGTGAAATATCTTTACCGACCACAGCGTCGTACCACTGAACGTCACTGCCGGAGAGTTTCTCTACCAGTAATTTCAGGATGTACATCCTGGCACTGGTTTGCATATCCAGCTCATTGGCGCTGCTATCTACCTCAGCCACCTCCCCTTGCAACGCCTGACCCCCATTGTCAGACAGTGCCGGGTTATCGCTTTGCGACGTCGACGACGGTGTAATTTCAGTCCGCTTTTCATAAACATGGGTCTGGCCCTCATGCTTATTACTCATGTTAACTTGTGCATTTTCAATTTTCATAGCTCCTCCGCTCCCATCCATGTGGTTTGTTATCGGCTGAGCTGAACAAAGATTAAGCAAAAATTATCAACAAAGATACTGACTACGCCAACGGCTATATCTTGTGTTTTAATACGGGTAATACTTCTGCGCTTTGCGTATCGAGCATCTGCAAAACGTGCTCATACCCATAGTCCGGCTGCCAGTTCAGCTGTTGTTGCGCAGCTGAAGAGTCATAGACCCTATCCAGAGAATCAGGCAGGCTCCAGCCACGTTGTTCGAATGCCGACACAAGTTGCGGGCATTTTTTGGCTATCACTTTGCTGGCTTGCAAAAACAGGCGTGCCCGGTCGTCCCGGCTAAAGGGCGTTGCGCCAGAAATAATAAAGCGCGTAAAGCCTGGCAGACGTTTTTTGATAGCACACTGGTGTGCATTGGCAACATCCCGGGCGTCGATACCACGTGTCAGCCTGTAAACAGCCATCAGATCAGCGGGCTCGGGAAAACATCGGGACATCTGTAATACCGTTACCGGCAATCCGTGTTCTGTCGAGATAGTTTGCAATACTTGTTCTGCCAATATTTTACTTCGGTGATAAACCGATTTAGGCTGAGGCACGCATTGCTCGGTGATCCAGCCAGCTCGCCCTGAAGGTGTAGAGGCATGACCGTACAAGGCAGTCGTGCTGGTAAAAACAAAGTGCTTTATACCTGCTTTTACACCAGCCAATGCCAGTTGCTCCGTTGCATCGACATTGATGCTTTGAAACGCATCGTCATCAACAAGCCCGACATGCGGTGCATGTAACGCTGCCGTATGGACTATCGCCTCTACCCCGTCAAGCGCGCGGCCTAAAAGCTTGCTATCTCTTACATCACCAACAAAATCTGCTGTTGAGCAAGGTGTTTTATCCAACCCAACCACCTGGTGCTCATGCATGAGTTTGATGTAGATGGCGCGTCCAACTCTGCCCGCAGAGCCCGTTACCAGCACTTTCATTGTGTAAACCTTATTAACGACCGGGAGCACAAGGCTCCTTTAAAGCGAGCACTTTACTGTCCTGAACAGACAACATCAATATATAACACCTCTCGCAGAGGCATCTATATTGGTTGCATACAGACAAGGCGTGCTCAGCCTTAAGTAATTAGCGGGCTGTTTTTTCTAATAGCCATATTCTTGCATACACGTCTATACCTCCACCAAAAACATCATCGCTTCAAGCAAGCTCGTAATCATGCCCTCAACCCGGCCACAGTTCTATACATTGCCCCACGGCTGTTTATTGACTAGACTCCCAGTATCACCACCAATTTTCCCCAATATGCTACACTTTTTCGTTTTTATTCTGTTACTGAGTTCTACAACTGTGCTGTCAAGCGACGACAAACTGGTGCTAATCGCCGGCGACAACTGGTGCCCGGTGAATTGTGGCGAAACAGACAAAAACAAAGGCTTTATGATTGATGTCGCCACCGAGGCACTGGCCATTTCTGGCTATGAGGTTCGCTACATAGAAATGCCCTGGCTCAGGGCCATACACCAGACCCGCGAAGGAAAAGTACACGCCATTGTGGGCGCCTTTAAAGATGATGCACCGGACTTTTATTTTCCAAAAGTCCCGATCCTAAAATTGAGCCCAAATACCTTGTTTACCCTTTCGGACAGCACCTGGACCTATAAAAATCAGCATTCACTGAATAAAATTCGCCTCGGGGCAGTACAAGGCTACGATTATGGGAATTTACTCAATGCCTATATTAAGTCGCACCGCAGCTCGCCTAATAACTACATCACGCTGTTGTCGGGTGATAATGTGGTCTCTCGCAGCCTCAATTTGTTAATCAGCAAACGCATTGATGCTTACGTGGATGCCGGACCTGTTGTCTGGTATCAGGCTAAGCAACTTGGGATCAGTGAGAAAATAAAGTCGGTTGGCTCAGTCAGTCCGCCGGAGCCTGCCTACATAGCCTTTTCCCCGCGCCTCCAAAATAGTGAACAGCTGACACTGGCATTAGACTTGGGTGTGCTCAGACTGCAATTGGACGGTCGCCTTGCTGAAATTGCCAACAAATACGGGCTTCAGGAAATTCATTATAAGTAAAAGACCCAAGGGCATATAAAAAGCAGCATAACGACGCTGCTTTTACAATACAAACGCTAAGCCCCAAGGGCTGACTGCCTAAACAAAACAATTAAAATTGATATTTGACTGTAATAGACGTGGTACGACCGTTGATGGTACGTGCCCGAATAATACCCGAGTCCGGAATAATGCCTTCTTCTGCTTCTGTGATCCCTACCGCATTGAACAGATTGTTGACGTTGAGCGATAAAGACAAGTCATCGGTCATATCATAGCTGGCAAACGCATTAACCTGGGTGTAGCCATCAAATTTCAGCTCGTTATTGTCCTGTGCGTAGGCATCGGTTGAGCCAAGCAGGCTTAAACCCACTGCGCCTTGTGCCATGTTGTAACGCGCCATCAAAGAGTAAATAAAGTCTGCCTGGCGCCTTGGCGTGTTGCCCACCACCTCAGGTGACAGAGCATCTTTGGCGATCTCGGCGTCCGTCCAGGTCAGGCTGCCTCTGAAATCAAAGGAGCCAACAAAGTACACCCCTTCAAGCTCAATGCCATGCGCTTCATATTCACGGTCAAAAAAGCGCTGGCTGGTGGCTTCAAAATTTTGCTCTTCGGTTTGCGCATAAAAAGCGGTGGCAAACACACTGCCGTTTTCAAGCCGTTGCTTCAAACCAAATTCAAGCTGAGTTACTTCGTCAATGGCGTCTTCCTTTGCCACACTGCCGTCTGCATTCACTTTGCCAAACAACAGACGGTCCGCATTTGCTCTGGCCCCTTCACTGAAACGCCCAAACACCGCCCGCGTTGGGCTCAACTGATAATTAGCGCCGAGGGAGTAGCTGGTGTAATGCCAATCGTAATCAACAAGTGACGGATTAGCCAAATCTATGCCCGCAACCTGCTCTTCAGGTTTTGAAATCTCGCCATCGGCATTCACATCCCGCTGCGATACCACAGCCCCCGCATAGGTGCCCGAGGCTTCACCTGAGTCGTAACGCACACTGGCATCAACGGTTAAATCGCCCACCTGCGAGGAAACCGCCAGATAAGGCGCACGCGTTGAATAGTCCGTATTGTAATTACGCTGACAGCAATTGCCCCAGGCAGGTGTCCCGTAAGCGTACAAGCCATTGTCCGAAAAAGCCGTGCCATCAGCTGCAAAGACATCCAAAAGCGCTGCATTCTGCCCTTTTAACTCCAGCAAATAAGAGTTCCACAACCAGGACATTTCTATGGCCTGCTCGGATGCAAAATAACCAAAGGTCAAAGCGGTATCGCCCAGCTGTTTGGTCAGCTTAATGTCGTTGACCAGCGAGCCAAAGTCCTGCATCTCAACATCAAAAGTATGGATCCGCATCAGATTCTCGGCGCTGAATTGGCTGCCCGCGCTCGCACCATTGGCATATTTTAATGTCGCGCCCTCACCGGCGATGCTCTCGGCGATAGACTGGGCACTGCCCACTTCAGCCGGGAAAGGCGCATTAAACGTGCCTTTTACCTTGGCTACTCTAAACCGGTTTTCAATTTTCCAGTCGTTGCTCAGCTCAAAGCTGGCCTCAACGCCAACGCTGTCTACCTGAGGATGCATGCCATCACGCATATCTCCGCGGCGCACTTCGTTGTTGGCGCCCAGCCCCTGTGTTTGGGTAAACAAAACCGAATGCGGCGTATCTGACAAGGCATCAAATCCCGGCAGTGAGTCACCATTGGCATACATGGGCATAGGTAAGTAGCCGGTTGAGCGGTCATCCAGGTGCTTGAGGTAGACCCTGACATAGCCCGACTCAAACTCTTTGGTCAGATTGGCTTTAACCTGCCCGCCCTTGTTGCCGGTATAACCGGTATCACGCGGGCCTTCGCCCTGGCGCACAAATCCGCCGATATGGAATCGTACGGTGTCGGACAGATAGGAGCCAAATTCAAAGTCGGTTCTGAATTCGTCATAATCAAGACCCAGAGTCGTTGCAATGCTGCCCGACTCGCTTTCACCCGTTTTAGAAATAAAGTTGATGATCCCACCCGGCGCGTTACTGGCGGCAGTCGAAGCCGAGCCGCCACGAATGGACTCGATTGATTGCACCGTGTTATCCAGGCGCATAAAAATATCAGCATTGCCGAATGCAATATCGCCAAACTGTAATATGGGCAAGCCATCTTCTTGCAGTTGCAGGAACTTGGCCCCACCGGCCGCAACCGGTAGTCCGCGTACGGCAATGTTTGCATTGCCCTCACCCCCGGTTGACTCTGATCTCACCCCAGGTAATAAGCGAAAAGCTTCGGCTGTGGTTCTGGGTGTTGCGACGCTTATCTGCTGAGCAGAGATGCTACTGACAGACACACTGGATGCCATCACGGTGCGCCTTTGTGGCACGCCTGTCACAATGATTTTTTCCAGCTCATTCTGAGCCTGTGCCTGTGCATTTGCTTGGTCCTGGCTCTGTTGTGCCCACACTGTGGGGCTAAGCGCCAGAGTCAGTGCACTGAGTGCAAACCAACCGGGAGTGTATGTTGTCATAATGTGCCTCGTTGTTGTCAATTATATATTGCTGGCACCACATTAAGTGGATTTAGATACTTAATCGATTAAGTAAATTAGCAAATATTTGTCGCTTTGCAATCAAAAAATTACACACGACGGGTTTCTAGTTAGATAACGCTATGATTTAGTTTTAAAAGTATTTGAGCTAGTGTGCGTTTGCCAGCCTGAGCTGGGCTGGGTTTTTCCAGTAGTTGTACGCCATCGCTAGCATCAGCAAAGCCGCAAATCCCATCGCCAGTGCAAAGCCGTAGCGAATATGGCCAAAATAATCACTGACCATCCCCATCAGCAGAGGCGCCAGGGCTGCTGACAGCGCGGTAAAGAACAAAATCACGCCAGCGACCGAGCCATGCTGATGCTTATCGAAGCATGAGATCCCCTTCGAATTAAGTGTGGGGTATATCATCGACATAAAGAGCCCACTGAGTGGCAGCGCAATGACCGCTGCATTAACACCAAACACAAAGGTCAGCAGGTAGCAAAGAAAAATGGCCGAGCTCAGCGCAAACATCACGCTCTGCCAGCTGAACAGGTTAAGCAGCCAGACAGCCATAAAGCGCCCCACTGCCCGCAATATAAAAAAGATCGTCAGCGCATAGGTGGCCAGCAGGCCCCAACTCCCCTCGTAGGTTTTGAGTAAAGTCGGCATCCAGACATAAATGGCCACTTCTGTTGCGACATACAGCGCAATGGCGGCCGAAAAACCCAGTGCATGCTTGTCCGTCAGCATCAGCAGGGTCTGCCTGAATCCACTGCTGTGGTTAACCTGCTTAGCGGGCCGCTCAGGAAACTTCACAGCGAACGTGATTAAACACAAAACGCTGCATAAGCCCCCTGCCAGAATATAGAGGTAAACCCAGCTGACACCCGACGCCAACATGTAGCTCACCGCGGCCGGACCCACGATGGCACCGACTGCAAAGAAGCCTTCGACCATGTTCATGGTCCGGGTGTGCGCCTGACTGGTTGGCGTCAAATCGCCTAACAAAGCCAGTGCTGCGGTTTTAAACAGGCCGATCGCCAGGCCAATCACACTCAGTAAGCACACAAAAGTGATAAAGGTTTCACCCATCGCAAAGCCAAAGCAGGCACCGGCAAAGAGCACAAAACCAAGGATGATGGTCGGCTTGTGGCCTATTTTATCCGCCAAAAAGCCCAGCAACAGACCACTGGCGGCAATCCAAATCATTGGCGCGTAATGAAACGCGCTCGCCTGCGTCATGGTTAACTGATAATCCCGGATCAGCTCGGGAATGATCACGCCCACGGCGTCCGATGTCATGGCAAACATAAAAAACATCATATATGTCAGCCAGCGCAATGCGCCTAAGTTGCTGCTTGTCATAGTTATTACCTCTTAGGTATTGCGGCAAAGCCCGGTTAAGTTTAAAACTCAATCGCACCCTTGTGCCAATTTTCCTGTAAATAGTGCTTGAATATCTTGTCGTGCTGATTAAAGATATAACTTAATCGATTAAGTTTCAACAATGAGAATTGAACTGAACCATGAAAAACCAAGTGCAACTGATAACCTACGCCGATCGCTTAAGCGGTGCAGGCCTGACGGAACTCACTCAGCTGTTGGACGGTCCGTTAGCGGGATTGTTTGGCGGTGTCCATATCCTGCCGTTTTACTATCCGATTGACGGTAGTGATGCCGGGTTCGATCCGATAGATCACAGTGAGGTTGATAAACGACTGGGCAACTGGGCAAGTGTTAAAACTCTTGGAGAGCGCTTTGAGGTAATGGCCGATTTAATCGTCAATCACGCTTCGGCTCAGTCACCAGAGTTTCAGGATGTGCTCAAACACGGCGAACAGTCGCCCTACTGGCCTTTGTTTTTAAAGGAGCAGGATATTTTTCCAGGTGGGATCAGTGACGAACAAGCACAAGCGATATTCAGGCCCAGGCCAACCAGCTGTTTTACGCCTAAAAAGCTGCAAAATGGTGAAACGGTCAACTTCTGGACAACGTTTACTGATAACCAGGTTGATATCAATGTTGAAACGCCCCAGGGCAAAGCGTATCTGGACAAAATTCTTACCTTGTTTGCGCAAAACAATGTCAAGATTATTCGCCTGGATGCGGCTGGCTATGCCATAAAACGCGCCGGAACAAGCTGTTTTATGACCCCTGAATCATTCGACTTTATTAATCAGTTGTCGCGTCAGGCCAATGCGCTCGGTATGGAAACCATCGCCGAGATCCACAGCCATTATCAGACTCAAATTGACGTAGCATCGAAAGTAGACCGCGTATACGACTTTGCATTGCCACCGTTAATCTTACACGCTCTGTTTAGCAATAATGCCGATCCCCTGCTTTGCTGGTTGCAGCAATCGCCGCGTAATTGTCTGACGGTACTCGATACCCATGACGGTATCGGCATTGTCGATGCGGGTCCGGACGGTGATAAGCCCGGTCTGCTCAATGCACAGCAAATCGATACTCTGGTAGAAACCATTCACGCCAACAGCCGGGGCGAGAGCAAACAGGCGACCGGTGCCGCTGCCAGCAACGTTGATTTGTACCAGGTCAATTGCACCTACTATGATGCACTGGGTCGAAGTGATCTCGATTACCTGATAGCACGCGCAATTCAGTTCTTTTCGCCCGGCGTCCCGCAAGTTTATTACGGTGGCCTGCTGGCTCTGCACAATGATATGGCGCTGCTTGAAAATACCAACGTAGGCCGGGATATCAATCGCAGTTACCTTAATGAACAACAAGTTGAAGACGCATTATCCAAACCCGTAGTAAAGTGCCTGTGTAAACTGATTGAACTCAGGAATCACAGCAGTGCATTCGATGGAGAGTTTGTCATAACTGGGTCTGAAGAGGCGTTCTCTTTGCAGTGGCGCAATCAGGACGCTCGTGCTCAACTGCAAGTTAATCTGACGACACGCGAAGCGCACATCACACTGCAGGAGCCAGGGCGCATCAAATATCTCAGCCTGAGTGATTTACTTCACAACCTGGAAAAACTAAAGTGATGGCAGTCAGATTGACTGCCCTACTCTCAGTTCAAAAGGCAGGCGTATTTGCTGCTTCTCTTTACGAATAAACAAACTTGCCGCCTGTTCGCCCTTATTTTCGCTGTTTTGATGTATGGTGGTAATGGCAGGTTGAAACAGCTCTGCTTCATCTATGCCATCAAAGCCTACGATCTTGAGCTCCTCTGGGATCTGGATCCCCTGAGCAAGCGCTTCACGCGCGGCGGCCAGCGCAATTAAATCACTCATACAAAGCAACACATTAGGCCTTGGCCGAATGGCTAGCGCTTCCTTAGCGGCGATCCGCGCAAAGCGCTCGCTGCTTTCTGGAATGTTCCAGATCCGGTCTTCAGGGAGTGTCACCTGGCATGCTTCGAGCGCCTGCCTGTAACCCGCCAGGCGTTGGTGTGCGATAGAGGTACTGAGCTTAGGCAAGTGATGATCATAAACCCGGCAGATAAGATCAGTATCGAGCAGCCTCAGCCCCAGGATTGCCGCATCGGCCTGCTCAGACGGTTTAGTAAACTGCATTAAAGCTGCTTTGGCCACTTCCCGGGCTGCACCTTGATTGTCGATATTAACACTGGCCTGATCTTGCAGCTCAAAGTCGACGGTCACCACTTGCTTGGTTACCGTTGCCAGCTGTTCAATTAACTTGGGGTTACGCGGACGACCATAACAAATAAAGCCATCGACAAAATCCACTATGTTGTTAACGCTGTCGGTATTGCCTGAAAACAACAATAAATTGATCCCCTGCGGTTCAAGCACTTTGGCAACGCCGCGCATAAAGCTGCTGGCCACGGGATCAGACACCATATATTCAACGCTATCGGGTAAAACCAGGGCAACTATGTTAAACGTACCCTTTCTTAACGAGCGCGCCGCTTTATTTGGACCAAAGTAACCCAACGCCTTGCAGGCCGCCAGGATCTCCTCACGCTTTTTGCTGGAAAGCTGATCGGGTCGATTAAAGGCATTGGATACCGTTGCATTCGACACGCCAAGGTGGGCTGCAATGCTTTTAAGAGTCCATTTTTTTTCTGTCATGGTTCGCTATACAATCTGATTAATAGGCTTAGGCAATCTCTCTCGTATACCTGTACTCAGCGCATCCATGCATACCTGGACTGCCATTGGGGTATGTTTGGAAAAGGGAGTAAGTAAATACACTGAATTTTCGGGTAAACTGGCGTGTGGCATAAGCCTGATCACATCCGTCAAATCATTATTCAAATAGAAATCCGGCACTAAGCCTATTCCAGCCCCAGCCCGAATGAGAGAAACGGTACTATGAAATGCATTTGTGATGCAACTAACCTGAGGAGTTAGTTGCATTTTTTCACCGCTTTGGGTCATTAACTGATGCGTTACCTGTGCCCTTTCCCAGGCATTTGCAATGTAAGGGGCCTGTGTCAGTTCCTCGTGTGAAAAACGTGAATGTCCGCATAATACATCGCAAAACGTGCCCAGCCGCTGCTGCCTGAGTGTGCTGTCTTTCGACGCACCAATGCGAATAGCGATATCGATATTATGGGCCATCAAATCCAGGTGCTTGTCATCACAGGTCAGTTTTATAACCACCTTAGGGTAGCATTGCATTAGCTCTGAAATGACTGGTGCAAGTAAAGTATCAATCAGCGCATGCGGCGCGGTAATATGAACCTGGCCCTCTGGCTCCCCCTGCTGTGCTTGCGCATCATCCCAGGCATCAGCTGCAATCTGGTTGAGTGCTTTACACGCCTCATAAAAGCGCTTTCCTGGCTCAGTCAGAGACTGTCGACGGGTTGTTCGTTTAACCAGAACCACACCGAGTTCTTGCTCAAGCGTTTTTAAATGCTGACTGACCACAGACTTTGACACACCCAGCCTGTCTGCTGCCGCAGAGATAGAACCCGCGTCAACGACATGGGCAAACAGTGACATTTTTCCAAGTTGGTGCATTATTATTGTAAGCTTTAACTAAACAGTGTTTTTTATTATCTCTGTTTTTCACACCAGTTAATACCATTAAGCTTGCCTTACTGAAAACACAACAAGTGGAGTAATTACATGACACAACAACAAGAGCTGGACTTATGTAAGGCGGGCATTGCCGCGTGGCAGAACGCATTTAACAATCAAGATGCACGTGGCTGCGCCGCACAATATGCCACAACCTGTACTATGCATGCGCGGCCCATTGGTACGTTTGACGGGAGGGAAAACATTGAGGCATTCTGGCAGGGCATCATAGATCAGGGTTTCTGTGATGTTGCTTATACCGATGTGGTCTGGGAAAAACACCCTGAAGTTGGCTACCTGCTGAGTGCCAACTGGACGATGAACAAAGCGTTTGGCAAAATCCATGGTGAGCATTGGGTGGTTGAACAAGACGGCAAGGCCCGTCTGTACAGTGATGATTTTGAGATCCTGGGTGAGCGATAAACTCACCCACTTGATATAAAGCTAGGTGAGAGTGCTGGACGAATGCTCTTTCGGATTAGGGCCATAGTCGTTGTCACCCGGCGTACTGTCCATCACGTAAAACACCAACAGCACCAGTGGCCCTATCACAGGGACCAAAGAGATCAGTATCCACCAACCACTGCGCCCGGTATCGTGCAAGCGGCGAATGCTCAGCGCAATACTGGGGATGATCACGGCCAGCGCATATAGGCCACTGAGCAGCCCAAAGCCGGACTCTTCGGAGTAAAGCCCCAGCGTCATATCGACCAAACCCAGCACAATTGTAACTATGATATTACAAAACATAAACAGCCAATACTCTTTGCGTCTTGCTCGGCCGTTAAACACCGCATACTTTTTTAACGCAGATAAATAAATGTCGAACACAGCTTTTCTCCTTGTTAATTTGCTATGCCACAATGGCAGAGCCTCAGCACCGTTAGGGCGTGCTGTTTAACAGGATAGACAAAAACCTTTGCAATACAAAGTCAGCCTCGCGTGCTATACAAGACACGCCTGTCTTTATTGAGCCGCTCCGCGATTGCTTTCAAGTACCTGGTTTAACTTATTCACCATTTCCTCGAACGCCGCTTTTTTCTCGGGAAACTGCGTTATGCCTTGCTGAAATAAATCCATTGCAATCTGATATTCCCGCATTTCTGTATAACACTGGGCTTTGTAATACAAAGCTGTGGCGCCAGGTGATATCGCCAGAGAATGGTCAAATGCATTGATGGCATCCTGAAATTGACCATGATCCATCAAAATAAATGCGATGTTGTCGACAGCTTCTATGAACATTGGAAAGATGTCTAAAGCTTCATGGTAAAGATCTAGTGCCTGAGAAAATTGTTTTTGCTCACTCAGTGCATAGGCTTCACGATATTTTGCGTTGGCAGACGCAATCAGTTCATCCACTTTTTGGCCTGTAACGTCAGCGTATTTATTAAAATCGTTATGTTTCAAATAGTCCACATACCCTGCTCGCTCAAGCTCAGTTACTTCCTGATTACCCAGCCGACGCCAACCCTCAGACAGGACAGCCTGAGACAAAGGCGCATGGCGCAGTTGAATTGTGAGATTTTTAACATCTTGTAGCGTCGGTTTGCTTTCTGACGGGGTATACATAACTGCATGGTAAGTCGGCTCTGCCGGCACATCACTATCAATACTGACCAGTTTAAGGGCTTGCCACTGCTTATCTTGTTTTATGTACACATCACCCACGGTACCACGGGCCTGGGTGTGGCCACTTTTCAGTAGCAATACAGCAGCAAAAACAGACCCCAACACTTTAAAAACCTGACTCATCGTATTCCTTATTTAACATACTTCTTCTGGCCGCACGATGGGCGCTTAAGCCAGCAATAAAGGACACATTGTAAACTTTAACGGGACGAGTAACAAATACAGGGCAACAAGCGCAGACATCCGGGCAATAAAAAACGCGGTAACCGACAAGGTATACCGCGTTTTTTATCAGCCTGTCAGCGCGATTACTTAAGCGCCTGCTCAACAATCGGGTAATGATCCCAGACTTGCTTATCGGCAAGTGAACGAACCAACTTCACATACTCAGCATGTGTCCACGCCAGTGGTGTTGCGGAGTTGGTGCCCTCGCCCAGTGTATAACCAAATGGGTTAACACCCACGCCATCCCACACCTGCTCGGGCAGCATCAGGCCTTCGTTAGCAAAGTGCTCCATACCTTTGATGTAAGTGTATTTGATACGCTTAACCGCTTTGTCATCCAATGCATTAGCCTGGCTGGCCGCTGCAATTTCGTAATGACCGCGCTCACCGGTAAAGAAAGGCCATACCCGACCACGCTGACCGGCCGTGTTCTGACCCTGCTCAGCATAGTTGGTCCCGCGTACCTCATCTTCTCCATAGCCGTCGTTGCCATAGCGGCGGTAGCCCGGATAACTGTTCGGGTCACCGGCAAAGTTAAAGCTGTATTTAACTCGCAGGTTCTCCGGCAGGTTTTCATCTTCATACTCTGGCAAGGTATTGGTAATGCTGCTGGCATCTGCCGCTCTTACGCCATAGCGCACAAGCTCCAGGAACCCGCCATCAATGATCTGCTTCTTATCCATACCAGCACGGCCATTGTTGTCACTCAGCTTAGTATCGGTATTCGGGCTGGCGTCTTTGCCAATGCGGAAGAAATATTTGCCATCGCTTTGCTTAGAAGGCAGGTTACCCTCAGTGGTGAACATGGTCGATTCCACTTCACTGTCGTAACGCTTGGCCGTTGCCATGTAGCGCTCACTGCCGACTTTATCTCCGGCCAGTTTTGCAATGTCACTGGCAGCGACCAGACCCGCGATAATGGCAGCAGTTGTCGATGGTGAATAGCCGTCCTGCTCTTCCCAACGTTCCTGTTGTGTTGCCGGAGGTGTGATCTGAGTGTCGTTCCAGAGGATTTTTGCCAATCCGCCGTCGACTAAGAACTCAGCTGCTGGCTGGAGCATACGCTTGTACCAGTAGGCAAGCTTCTCATCGCTCAGTACGCCGGCCTGCCAGAGTTTCCACGCCAGCATAATCGGCATAGCAGTCTGGTCCAACTGCACGCCTACCCACTCAAGCTCACCGTCAACATGGGTTTTTTGTAAGAACCAGCCGGTGTCGCCGTGGTTGCCTGGCGTTTTGTCTGTGACCTGTACTTTTTCCAGATATTCAAATGCGGTCAGTGCGGTTTGCGGATCACCCATGGCCAAAAATGCCATCGCAACCTGATAGAAATCGCGCACCCAGACCGCTTTATAACCGGTGTGGCCTTGCTCTGCCGCCACGGTGTCACCCCAGGGGTTAGACAAAGAGGCAATCAAGGCGCCTGCGTGGGTTTTATCTTCCTGCGCCTTTAACACCAAAGCACTGGTGTAAAGTAGTTTACCCTGATCAGCCGTGTAGCCACTGAGCTTTTGCATAGGCTCAAGATTGTTCAGATAGTCGCGCCAGCCAATGGCTTCTCCCTCACCATTGTAGTGGGCCAGCACCTGTTGATAGCCACGCTTAAGTGACTGAGCACCTTCCTGGAAACTCGCGCTTTGCGATGTGCCAAAGCTCAGTGCCAGGTCGAATGTTGCCTGCTTGCCCACGTCACCCAGCTCCGCCAGCCAATTAACATTACCGCTTTGTGCACCGGTGCTGGTGTAACGCTGTGCCATTGACTGGCTTGCCTTAAGCTCTGCTAGACCATCGCTCTGACCGGTAAAGCCCACGCTTGCTTGCTTAAAGCCCGTACTGCTTTGCAGTGTCAGGTAATTGTCTCCTTCCCAGGCAACCAGGCCCTGCTCAGTGACTTTCGCAAAATCGTTCAGACCGTTGTTATTCACATACGGGTTTACGTTTACGAACAGCTTCACGCCAGCAAGCTCTGTGTGTACCTTCGCCCGGACGAACAGCGTTTGCCCGTCGGGATCGGTGAATATGTGTTTCTCAAGCGTAAAACGTCCTTGCTTGTCTTTGCTTGTCACTTTGTATGCTAACGACAGCGGACGACCTTGTGCGTCTTTATCGAGGTAATCAATGCTGACGTCCAGCGCGTCTTGCTCCGTTACCGTAAAATCCGGGCCGGTAACAATAAACTGCATGTCTTTGATCTGCGCCTGGTGAATAAGACCAAACATAGTTTCCGTGATCATGCCCTTGGCAATCGAAAACCACACTTTTGATACGGCTTTTGTGCTTGCCTGATCAGAATACTGGCCCTGCTTGTAAGCTTCGTAGGAAGTACCAATGCCGGTTTTACCTGAGTACGCCCAGAATGGCTTGTCACCCGGTGCGCCTGGCGCGGCTTGTTGCGATTGAGCCGCATTGTTGGCACTGCCGCAACCGACGAGTCCGGCCGTAATCAAAGCCAGGGTTAAACTAGATAGTTTTTTCATAAAGTCTCCTTGGGTGGTGTTATTCTTGTTCGATTTTCACCCGCATCACAGCAACCGCTGCGAGCAGGAACGACACACCACCAACCACTAATGCAAAAATCGGTTGATTATCAAATAGGTTTCTCAGGACCAGGCCAAGTACACTGGCGGCCATCAGCTGCGGGATCACGATGAAGAAGTTAAAGATCCCCATAAAGACGCCCATTTTGTGAGCTGGCAATGAATTACTCAGCATGGCGTAAGGCAGCGACAAAATAGACGCCCACGCAAAGCCAATGCCAATCATCGGCAGCCAAAGCAGGCTAGGATCGGCTATCATTTTAAAGCTCAATAATGCGCCTGCGCCCAGTAATAAATTAATGCAGTGTGCGCCACGCATGCCCAGACGATTCACCATCACAGGGATACACACAGCAGCCAGTGCGGCAAAACCGTTGTAGGCGGCAAACAGTACGCCCACCCAGTCGGCCCCATCGTTATAGGCTTTGCTGGTTACGTCGTTGGTGCCATAGTGAAAACTGGTGACTGCCGAGGTGGTATAGATCCACATAGCAAACAGGGCAAACCAGCTAAAGAATTGCACCACGGCAAGCTGGCGCATAGTGCCGGGCATAGTAAAGACATCGTAGATAACGTTATAAAAACCACCTGAGGTGCTGCCGCGCTGCTGCAGGTAGCCAGCAATTAACAGGACCAGCGTAAAGGATAAGAACAACCCGCTCAGCAGATACAGCTCTTTTTCCAGTTGCAGCCCAATCACCGCAGCCAGGATCCCCCCACCAATCACGCCAGAAATCAGTGCTGCGCGCGCATAGTTGATCACCTGATAGCTCTGACTGGTTTGCGTTTCAACCGCTTCACCGGCGAACTCCGCCAGCTGCTGTGGCGTATACTCTTTGGTTTTTAGGATGGTCCAGCCCACCGCCAAAAACAGCACCACACCACCGAAATAGAAAGCATACTTAACAGACTCTGGGATTTGACCCGCCTCAGCGGTATTGCTGATCCCAAACCAGTTAGTCATCATCCAGGGCAAGGCCGATGCCACTACGGCACCTACGCCTATGAAGAAGCTTTGCATCGCATAGCCATTGGCGCGCTGCTTTTCGTTGAGATTGTCACCCACCAGTGCGCGAAATGGCTCCATGGTAACGTTGATTGACGCATCCATGATCCACAGCATACCCGCGGCTATCCAGAGGGTCGGAGAGTTGGGCATAAAGAATAACGACAAGGTGGTCAGAATGGCACCATACAAAAAGAAAGGTCGTCTGCGCCCCAGCTTGCCCCAGGTGCGGTCACTCCAGTAACCAATGATTGGCTGCACAATCAGACCCGTTAATGGGGCGGCAACCCAGAGAATGGGTATATCATCGACTTTGGCGCCCAGCGTCTGAAAGATCCGGCTGACGTTACCGTTTTGCAGTGCAAAGCCAAACTGGATCCCCAGAAAGCCAAAGCACATGTTCCAGATCTGCCAGAAACTGAGTTGTGGTTTTTGTTTTTGCATATTAATTCTCTAGTTCAAAGACCGCGCTGGCAAGTGGTGCCAGGGTGACTGTCAGCTGATTATTGTTAAGCGCAACCTGCCCATGTTGTTCCAGTCTGTCAATTGCTTTACCCTGCCAACCAGCTGGCAAAGTGACAGAGACAGTTTGAGGAGCGTCTGCATCAAAGTTGCTGATCACAACCAGACGTTGTGACTCGCTCTGACGGGCAAACCCAATGACTTTGGTTGCGCTTTGACCGCTGCGCGTTGTGACTGGTGTTGAGACTAACTCGCCCTGTGCTATCGCACTGAATGAGGCCATGTTCATCAGTTTTTGATAATAAGCACGCAACGCCTTTTGCTCTTCACTCAGCAAGGCACCATCAAACTTGCCCTGGTTCATCCAGGCCTGATGGGCTGGTACACCAATGTAATCGAAGATACTGGTGCGGCTGGGTTTGCCGAATCCGGCCATTTCTGAGCCGTCTTCACCCACGCTCTGCGCAAAATACAACAAGGTTGGTGACTGACTGATCAAATGACTCACCACCATAGCGGATTTGCCTTTATTGGCGTCGCCTGCAAACTCGGGACTGGCGATACGTTGCTCATCGTGGTTCTCTAAGAAGTGCAGCATGTGCGGTGCAATATCCTTAACACTGGCATGCACATCCAGCACTTGCTGCGCCGTGCCTGTGCCCTGCATCAGGGCCTTGAGTGAGTCGTATAAACCCACTTTGTCGTACAAGTAGTCCATCTTGCCCAGCTCTATGTATGCACGGTAAAGCGTTGGGTTATACACCTCGGCAAGCAAGAAGGCGTCGGGGTTTTTCATCTTGATAGACGCGTTGAGAAAGCTCCAGAACTCAACCGGTACCATCTCGGCCATATCATAACGGAAGCCATCTACGCCCTTGTCCAGCCAGTAATAGGTGATATCGCGGAACTTATACCAGCTGTCGGGCAGTTTTTTATCCTGCCAGAATGCATAGTGGGCACGGTAATCAAGCTGGGCGTACTGCGCCGGTAAGGTGGCAAAATCGTAGCTGCCATCGGGCTTAACACCATAGTTGACCTTAACGGTTTCATACCAGTCATGAATATGGGGCTGCGCCGCGCGTGCGCCGTTACCGGTCCATTTGGCCGGGCTTTCAGTGAACTGACCATCGGCAAGCGGGTGTGGCTCGCCGCCAAGTACCTGATAGTCTTGCGAGACTGGCACGCTAAAATCTTCGCCGGTCACATAGTAAAAGTTATTATCACGGGCATAGGTCACTGAGGTATCGTCGTTCGCACCGAAGTCGCTGACACCTTGTGGTGCGCTGAGCGATTGATAATTTCGCGCAACGTGGTTGGGCACAATATCAATCACCACTTTCATTCCTGCTTCATGGGTGCGGGCGATCAGGGCTTCAAATTCAGCCAATCTGTTGGCCGGGTTCACTGCCAGGTCCGGATTGACGTTGTAATAGTCTTTTACGGCATAGGGTGAACCCGCACGTCCTTTGACCACATCCGGGTCATCCAGGGCTATCCCGTACTCGGTGTAATCCCCCACTAAGGCATGATGTAAAACCCCGGTATACCAGACGTGGCTCACGCCCATGGCTTTGATTTCGGACAGGGCTTTGGGAGTGAAATCAGCAAACTTGCCTACGCCATTTTGTTCTTTTGTGCCCCAGGGAATATTGTTGCTATTGGTGTTACCGAACAGGCGGGTAAAAACCTGATAAACAACGGGCTTTGCGTCGCCGTGCTGCGCTGCCAGACTATGAGTGTCGGTGATCGGTGTCTTGTTGTCGTTGGTACTGTTGCAGGCGCTCAGTACCACAGAGCCGGTGATCAGCCCAAGGGCAATCACCAGCGGTTTTATTGTCATCATAATATTGTCATTTTTAGTATTTTCAATGAGTCTACTGACTTGGTATTCACGGGTGAACCGCTTGCATACGTATTCAGAGCGGCTATTCATCCACGCGTCATGTTCAACATTCTTAGTGCCCAGATGTAAACTCTGCTCAGGGACAAAGAATGTCGATTTATCGCATCCTGGCCAATCGCTCAAGCTGCGCACGGTGATCTTCAAAATTTAATCCACACCGGGCAATGTAATCCTGTACCTGTGATAAGTCGTACTTGTTCGCCTCCTCATTGCCTGCGATCAATTGAGACTGCTCCGGATAAATGCCGTAACCGGCAAGTAAACAGTGCCAGCTCACAGAAGGGTAATATTTGTCGATATCCTGGCGATGTAATTCATCCGATAAGTTTTTGCCCGACACCCAGGTTTGCAATACGTCATATAAAGAACGTGAGAGCTGGTTGTTGTTTGCGTTATCGCGCCAGTATTGGGTATCGGTTCTGCTGTTTACACGATAATGCGCCACAATGTAGTCGCGAATGGCCTGATAGCGTGCATCGAGTGACTGGTTGTGTCTGGCTTTGAGCTTATCGGTGAACTCGCCCTCCTGATAGCATTCAATAAAACTTTGAACTGTTTCCTGAACAATATGCAGCGCCGTTGCTTCCAGCGGCTCAATAAACCCTTGCGACAGTCCAATGGCAAGACAATTCTTATGCCAGTGTTTTTTGACCTGCCCCACCTTCATGGTTAAATGACGCGCTTCAACCTCACTGTCAAGTAACCCCAGCGCGGTGCGTAATTCGGTTTCAGCTTTATCTGCATCGCAATAGCGTCGGCTGTAAACATAGCCGTTACCAATGCGGTTGGTCAGCGGGATATGCCAGCTCCAGCCAAATTTTCTGGCAATAGATTGGGTTTCTGACGAAATCACCTCGCCCTGCTCGGTTGGCAACACCACAGCGGCGTCGTTAAACAAGTTATTAGCAAAGGAGTCGAAGCCCACTTTTAAATGCTGCTGCATCAATAAACTGCGAAAGCCGGAGCAATCAATAAAGACATCTCCGGTGACTTCCATACCGGCTTCACAGATCAGAGCCGCTATATCTCCATCGGGATGTTTGCGCACATCGCTGACATTGGCCTGAATATGCTCTACACCTAAATCGCGGGCTGTTTGAGCTAAGAAGAGCCCAAGCTTACCGGCATCGAAATGATAGCCATAGTTAATTTCAAACGGGAAATGATGCGCAGCGATCGGCGCTTTAGCCTGCTCTGCCAGATAGGTGGTAAGGAAAAATGGGTCCGGGTGGCCCGCGACATCAATCGCTTTTCTTCGTACAAAGCTGTTGTGAAAAAAGGCAGGTGCTGAATAATCGTCGGGCTGTGAGGGAAAAGGATGAAAGTAGCTGCTAAAGCCGGGGCGCGTTGACCAGTCAATAAAGCGAATGCCATTTTTATAGGTTGCGTTACACGCTGGCATCCACTGCGCTTCACTGATCCCCATGAAGTCCATAAAGCCCTTAAACTGGGGAGTAGAGCCCTCGCCTACACCTATGATGCCAATATCCGGTGATTCAACCAGGGCAATTTCTATCGGCTGGTCCTGCCAACTTTTTGCCATCAAGTTAGCGGCCATCCACCCGGCGGTACCACCGCCTAAAATCACGATTCTCTTTTTTTTCATCATTTTCACCTCATAAAACAAAGCCACCAGTAAACTGGTGGCTTTTTATTACAGCAGCGCTCGGTACTTAGAAGCTATAGTTAAATCCTAAGAAGTACTGGCGACCGAACTCTTTGTACTCACCGGTTGCCAATGCCGTGCCATAGTTAGTGGTGTTTGGCTCATCAGTTAGGTTATTGATTTGCAGTACAGCCTGCAGGCCATTGTCAAAGTCATAAGTACCCTGCCAGTCAACCACCGTGTACTCATCCGCCCATGCCAAAGATGAACCACCTGGTGATGCGCCTTCATACACGTACTCATCACGATAACGTACGTTCAGGTGCGTGGTAAATGCATCGATATTCCAGAAAATCGTCGCACTCCAGACATTTTTAGACAAACCAGGCATAGGTAGCTGCTGATCCGGGAAGTTACCGCCACCATCAACCGTTGTTTCACTCTCGGTGTATGAATAGTTAGCGTTAAAGCCTAGACCAGAGAAAACGCCAGGCAGATTGTCAAACATAGTGGTATACGCCAGCTCGACACCACGGATATAACCACCCTGATCATTGTTTTGAGTTGTCTGGTACTGACCCGCTACAAAACCTTCCGGCACTTCAAGACCAATTGTCGCCCAGTCAACTTCGCCTTCCTGATAAGTGATGCTTTCAATCAGAGACTCAATGTCTTTCCAGAAAACGGCTGCAACGAACGCACCACCATCTTCAAAATAACGCTCATATGACAAATCAAACTGAGTTGCTCGGAACGGGTCAAGGTTTGGATTACCTTTTGACCAAACATTGTAACGTGGACTCTCACCATCATTGGCTGTATCAGCCCAAGAACCAGCGCCACCACGCAACTGATACACAGGCGGACGACCCATTACTTTCGCAGCCGCAAAGCGTATCTGATCTTCGTCAGTCACACGGAAGTTAAGGTTCAAAGACGGTAATGTATCTGTGTATTCTGGTCCGTATTCAACATTACGGTAATCAGTACGTGCAACCCCATTATCGTCAACAATGGTATCACCTACTTCATCACCTTGTATCTGCTGAATACCCACTGATTTAGTATCTGTTCTGACAACACGTACACCGAAGTTACCTGTAACTGGGATATCACCTATCTCAGTATCAATGTTAGCCATCACATAACCGGCTAAGACTTCTTCCTTAACGGCACCACTTTCAATCAGGGTCCAGTTGTGCTCCCACGTTTGCTGCGCGTCATAATTACCCGGACCAAATACCGCGTCGGCAATACCCATCAAGTCTAGCTCAAGATAATTGAATCCTCGGGTGTGCTCAACCGTAACAAAACCATCCAAAGAGTGCGGCACACAGGTGTGGTTTTGGTGGTTAAACTCACATCCTTTGTTGGTAACAATAGTGCCATCTGGCATTTTGTAGCCATTCTGGCCTTCGCGCGCGCCCCAGCGGAATGTTGAGCGCTGATCGGTAAACTCTCGGTCTGACCAGCGGGCACCTACTTCAATAGAAGAGATAAACCCGGCTTCAACATGATACTTAAAGTCTACTTTAAAGCTATCAAGTTCATCTGTGTATCTGTGTGGGAACTGCTCCCAGTCACCCAGGCGCATGTTAGACAGATCTGTATAGCTATTGCCTAAAGTCAACAGGGGTGAATCTTTCTCTTGCTGTACAAAAGAGAAGGTTTGGTTGCGCATTTCTTGCCAGGTTTCAACCAAAGTGCCATCGACGACTCCATTTCCAAACTCGTAGGCGTGCATAGATGCGATCACATCACGGCGCGTTTTTTCACCTTTACTGTGTGCAAAGTCCAGTCTAAGTTCCCACTTATCTGTCACGTACTCTAAATCCAGGCCAAAGCTGTCTGTAGTAGAGTCGGTAGACTGGTCTTCTGAACGCATTTCAACCCAAGGACCGTTGGGATCAGTGATCACAACATCACCAGCGACCAGGAAACCATCTTTTACTACCGCATTGTTCAGCGTGTATAGCGAGCCTAAGTTTTTCTCGAACCCTTCAATGTTCAAACCACTTTTACGATCTTCAGATTCAAACTCAGAACGGAAATAATCAAATTGTACTTTAAGGGCGTCTGTAGGCTGGTAGACCAAAGTGCTCATCAGGCCCAAACGCTCATCCGAACCTTTCGCTGAGCGAACCTGATAACCATTAACAGAGCGCTCTTCTGTGCCATCGCCATCAAAGTCTTGTGAGCGTTTTGGCGCATGTGCAGAAACATCAATCGCATTATTTGGCTGATTTAGAATAGCCGCACCAATACCAAAGCCTAAGGTCTCATCAAGAAATTTACCCTGATAAGAGAAACTAATACGCTCACCACTTGAATCGGCGCCGACATCAGATGCCGCATCATTATATGAATAACGAACTGATGAGTTAAAGTTGTGCTGCTCTTTCGCCTCAAGCGGGTTCACTGTTTTCAGCTCAACAGTGGCTGCAACACCACCTTCAACTAAAGAGGCCTTTGGCGACTTGTATACCGCAGCCTGATTGATAAGCTCCGACGGGTACTGGTCAAATGAAATCCAGCGACTACCCGCAGTGTAACCACTGGTGCTGGCCTGTTCACGGCCATTGAGTGTGGTCTGAATAAAGTCACCATTCATACCACGGATATTCAGCTGAGATGACTGACCACTTGCGCGTACCGCTGTAACGCCAGGCAAACGGCTCAGGGAGTCTGCAATGGAAACATCGGGCAAAGATGCCAGATCCCCGGCATCAACGACTTCTGCTACAGTGTCGCTGTAACGCTTTTTATCGATTGACGCGATGATACTGCGAGAGATACCACGTACCTCAATCACTTCAACGTCTTCTTGCTTTACTGCTTTCTCTTCTTCTGCAACGACCGAAAAGTGGCTAACGCCAGCGGCCATAAGCGCAACTGTTAGCATGCTTGGTTTGAACATAGACATAGTGTTTTATCCCAATTAACCATTTTTATGACGCCTAGTTGTTTGTTAATTCGTCACACGGTATCCCGTGGAGCGCTACAACGATTTATCAAGGCGGTAATTTTGTTGTCAGCGGCAATAGTAGCGCTGCGCTCAACATGCAAACAACTTTATGCATACGTATTCAACGCAACCCCCCTTTCATTTTGTTCACAGAACATTCACCCCTAATGGCGCTAAGCTACTGTTCCTTTTATAAATGTTATCGCAACAATCACAGCATGGGCGTCGGGTACTCTCCTTAACTTGAATTTACTAAGTGTTAACCAAATTCAAATATCTGCCAGTTAAAGCGTCGCAAAATTTTGCTAGTTTTTTTAGCTTATCACTCATCAGGTAATTGGTATTACCAATTAATCTAACTGTAACACAGGTGGTAAAAGGCCATGTCAGGCAGGGACATATATTGGTAAACAGTCCCGACAAGTTTGCCGAGGCTGATTTATATTAATCCAATCGCAACTAATTATGCTGCATACGTATGCAGGCTTTTTACTCATATCAGCGCATGCCGTATGCTTTTCGCCATTGTTAATAATACGTGTTGGCGTATCCAGCTTAACCAAAAACCTGACCTCAACTTGTCTGAATTGACTACAGTTATTGAGCCACTCAAAACAGAGTGTTGCTAAATGACCTCAGAGGCAGGTTTTTATATACGACAACTCAACTGCACGGCGCAGGAGAATGTGCATGGCTCAAAAAGAATGGTGGAAAGGCGCGGTAATTTATCAGGTTTACCCTCGCAGCTTTTGTGACACCAATAATGATGGAATTGGCGATATTCAGGGGATCATTAGCAAGCTTGACTATATTAAGTCGCTTGGCGTAGATGCCATCTGGGTCTCACCCTTTTTTAAGTCACCGATGAAAGACTTTGGTTATGATATCAGCGACTATCGTGATATCGACCCTATGTTTGGTAACCTGGATGACTTTGACGAGCTGATTGATAAGGCGCATCAACGCGATATTAAGATCATTATTGATCAGGTACTGAGCCATACATCGGATGAGCACCCCTGGTTCAGTGAAAGCCGTATCAGCCAGGATAATCCTAAGGCCGACTGGTATGTGTGGGCAGATGCCAAGCCTGATGGCAGCCCGCCGAATAATTGGCTGTCTATTTTTGGTGGAGTTGCCTGGCAATGGGACTCGCGCCGTTGTCAGTACTACTTGCACAACTTCCTGACCGAGCAACCGGACTTGAACTTCCATAACCCAGACGTGCGTCAGGCTGTGCTGGACAATGTTGAGTTCTGGCTGAAAAAAGGGGTCGACGGCTTCCGCCTTGATGCGATTAACTTCTGTTTCCATGATGAGCAGTTACGAGACAACCCGGCTAAACCTAAGGAATTGCGCCAGGGTCGTGGCTTTAGCGAAGACAACCCTTATGCATTCCAGTACCATTATTACAACAATACTCAGCCGGAAAACCTCAGCTTTATGGCCGAGATCCGTGCCCTGCTCGACCGTTACCCGGGCACTGTGAGTCTGGGCGAGATTTCATCAGAAGACTCTCTTCAGACCATGGCGGAATATACTTCTGGCGGCGATAAGCTGCACATGGGCTACAGCTTTGAGTTACTGACCAAAGACTACAGTGCAAGTTATATTCGTGAAACCGTATCGCGTCTTGAAGCGGTCATGACCGAAGGCTGGCCGTGCTGGGCTTTCAGCAATCACGACGTTGAGCGCGTTGCGAGTCGCTGGTCTAAAGACGGTAAAACCGTTGATGATCGTCAGGCAAGTATGCTCACCGCCTTGCTCGGCTCTTTACGTGGCAGCGTGTGCATGTATCAGGGCGAAGAACTGGGCCTGGGCGAAGCGGATGTTGCCTTTGAAGACTTACAAGACCCCTATGGCATTACGTTCTGGCCTAATTTTAAAGGCCGTGATGGCTGCAGAACACCTATGCCATGGGATACTCAGCTGGGACATGCGGGTTTTACTGAAGGCAAGCCCTGGCTGCCGGTTTCGCCAGCGCATCAGCTTCGAGCGGTCTCTGAGCAAGCCGACACGGCGGGCTCAGTGCTAAGTCGCTATCAGGCGTTTATGGCCTGGCGTAATACGATGCCTGAACTACAGGTCGGTGATATTGAGTTTATCGAGACTCCGGAACCGGTACTGGCATTTTATCGCCGTCATCAGAATAAGACTTTGTTGTGCGCGTTCAACCTCAGCGAACAACCTGCACAATTGGCGTTAACGCTTACAGGCCATGCTCAGCACCTGGAAATCGTTCACCATAATGGTCACTATGAAGACGGCCAGCTATCCCTGCCCGGATTTGGCTGCTACTTTGCTTCATTGTAACCCCTTGAACAAAAGCCCCGACATCGGGGCTTTTTACTGCCAATTTCATGTATTTTTAGCAAATTTGCTTCAATTCGTGAATGGGCATCGCTTTATAATAATACCAGCCCTGATGAATTGTGACGCCCTGGTGGGATAAATATTCAGCCTGATGCGCGGTCTCCACCCCTTCTGCTATCAGTTTTTTATCGAGCTTATTGGCCATTTCAATCACGGCATTGAGTACGGGAGATTGCAGGTTGTCCATGCCAATGGATGCAACAAAGGTTTGGTCAATTTTAAGCAAATCAATGGGAAAACTCTGTAAATAGTGCAGTCCGCTGTAGCCCGTCCCAAAATCATCTATTGCTATCTCAACGCCCTGCTCTACCAGGGATTGCAGCACCGAGTGTATCTGTGCCTGAGATAGCACGTCGCGCTCTGTCAGCTCTATCGTCAGCTGAGGGATAAGCTCATTGGCTTGATGTAGCATCTGAAGGTAATCCGGACATGTCAGCAGGTAGCCGTTTACGTTAAAAGAGACTTTAAAATTGCGTCTGCTCTGCACAATTGTGCGTAACTCGCTCAGTGCCTTTTCAATCTGGTAGACCGATAGTTCCTGAATACTGCCATCGCGCTCAGCTTCCGGAATGAAATAGGCCGGACTCAGCTCGCCTTCAAGGGGATGTTGCCAGCGGATCAATACCTCAACGCCAACAACCTCGCGGGTGGTCGCATCGACCAGGGGTTGATAGACGTTAAACAGCTCCTGCCGGCTTATCGCACCCAGCAAGAGTGCGCGGCTGCTCAATACGCGGCGATCATAATGGTTTAACAACATAGTTAATCCCACCAAAGAGGCGCAATAGAGCAGCAGCAGCGTTAGCAGCCATACCGGCTTAATGGTAGACAGCTGTTTTGCATCGCTGGCAACCATAATGGTCAGTTGCGGTAAAGCGGCCAGCGGGCGGGCAAAAATATATTTTTGTGTGCCGTCATCAAAGCCTCCTTCAAACTCCATCTCGTCACGCATCGGAAATATCACTTCACCCAGCGGTAAGGTGTATTGCCCACGCAAAAAAATGGGCACGCCTGTTTCGCCATCAAGCAATGCGATAAACGCGAGGTTTTTATGCCGCGTAATGTCCAGAGTATCGCTCAGCCAGCTGGTTGGCAATAATGCATTCACCTCAAAGCCATCACTGCGCGTACGCGCCAGTACAAACGCAGGTACTTGTAAAAAGTCCGTAATGATCGGGCCGTGGTATCTCAGCCCGGGTTGTTTGATAGGCTCGGTCGTTTGCACTGCGGGGTCCAGCCGACCAAAAGAGTTACACAACAAGCGCCCAGACTGATCAACGATCCCAATCTCACTCAAGGCAGGATTAACAAACACCTGCTCTCGCATCAAAGAAATTGTGCGGCCATCACACGCCTGATTAAGTTGCTCTGCTTGCTTGAGAAAACGATCTATGTTTCGCAGCTGAGTGTCCAGTTCAAGCCTGATCAGCTCTGAAGCGGCTTGCACGGATTGCTTAGCGGCATCTTTTTGCTGCACATAAACAAAAATTGCCAGTAAACCAAACAGTAAGGAGCTGATCAACCAAGCAACAACGATGTTTTTAATACGATCGGTCAAGGAGTGATTACCCTGAGTCAACTTCGCACTCCAAACTCAAATACAAAGGCCAGATGGTAAAACAGCTAAATGAAGTTTTTATGACAAAAAACCCCGGCTTGCGCCAGGGTTTCTTAATTATCAGACAGATAGCCCATGAGCACCCCAGGAAAAGCTCCCTGTGGTTAGCTACTTAGCACACTGCGTGATCACAGGTTTTTGCTGGTTCCTACTTCTACACGTGTCTTTAACTTCTGACCAGGTCTGAAAGTTACAACACGACGTGCCGAGATGGGAATGTCTTCACCAGTTTTAGGGTTACGACCTGGGCGTTCTTTCTTATCGCGCAGATCGAAATTACCAAAACCGGACAGCTTTACCTGCTCTCCACTTTCCAGCGCTGAGCGGATTTCTTCAAAAAACGCTTCAACTAAGTCTTTGGCATCCTTTTTATTTATCCCCAATTTCTCAAATAGGTGTTCAGCTATGTCGGCTTTAGTAAGCGCCATATCTAGTCCCTCAACGATGCATTAAATTGTTTGGCCAATTCGGCCACCACGATTTCTACAGTGTCGTTGATGTCTTTCTCTTCGAGCGTTCTATCAACGGCTTGCAGTGTTAGAGCAATGGCTAAACTCTTATAACCAGGCTCAATACCTTTGCCCTTATACACATCGAATAAGTTTAGGTCAACTAATTGATTTCCGCCAACTTTCTCAATGCTTTCTAAAATATCGCCTATTTTTACATCATCTGCAACTAAAATAGCAATATCACGGCGATTTGACGGGAATTTCGAGATACTAACCGCTTCTGGAAGCTGTCGCTGAGCGATTGCCGCTGTTTCAACTTCAAAAACATACGCGGTTTCATTCAGATCCAATGACTTTTGTAGTTGTGGATGCACCGCACCAATAAAGCCGACTTGCTCGCCGTTAGCATAGATTGCCGCTGATTGACCAGGATGTAGCCCATCACATGCCTGTGCTTTAAAGCTGAAACGCGCTTTATCGTTACACAGAGCCAGTAATGCTTCAACATCTCCTTTAACATCAAAGAAGTCGGTTTTACGGCTTGCAATACCCCAGTGTTCGTTGTGCGTATTACCATAAACCACGCCGCCAATGACCGGCGTTTGACGAACGCCGTTTTCTGCAGTTTCATCTTTAATGAACTTCAGGCCGTGCTCGAACAAACGAATACGTGACTGCTGACGGTTTTGGTTATACGCCACCGCATTTAGCAATCCTGGCATCAGGCTCACGCGCATTGCCGACATTTCAACAGAAATTGGGTGAGGCAATATCAGTGCGTCACTTTCAGGGTGTAACAGCTGTTGTTTCTTCGGATCCACAAAGCTGTAGGTGATCGCTTCCTGATAACCACGTGCAACCAGTTCATTGCGCAGGCGAGAAACCGGTAAACGCGCTTCCTGATGGTCGGTCATCTTTAACGCCGCTGTCGGTGCAACGTTTGGAATGTTGTTGTAACCAAACACGCGTGCGACTTCTTCAATCAGATCTTCTTCAATGCTGATATCAAAGCGGTAGCTTGGTACCGTGGCTGTCCAGCTGTCGTTGGCAAAGGTCACATCCAGACCCAAACGCGTCAGAATGTCTGTCACTTTGCTGTCTTCAATATGGTAGCCGATAACGCGGTCAAGACGTGCGCGACGAAGCGTTACGGATTTTGCATCTGGCAAATCTGACTCTGACACCGCTTCTACCACAGGGCCTGCCTGTCCACCCGCAATCTCAAGTAGCAACGCCGTTGCGCGCTCCATGGCATCACGTTGTAGTTGATAATCAACACCACGCTCGTAGCGGTGTGATGCATCAGTATGCAGGCCATAGCTACGCGCCTGACCGGCGATTGCCAACGGATTAAAGAAAGCACTTTCAAGTAAGATGTCTGTAGTGCCTTCTTTAACACCTGAATTTTCACCACCGAAGATACCGGCCATCGCCAGTGCTTTGTTGTGATCGGCAATAACCAGTGTGCTCGGCTTCAGCTTGGCCGTATTGCCATCAAGCAATACCAGCTCTTCGTTTTCTGCTGCGCTGCGTACTTTAATCCCACCTTCAATGGCATTTAAATCAAAGGCATGCATTGGGTGGCCCAGCTCAAGCAGCACATAGTTGGTAATATCAACAACCGGATCGATTGAACGAATGCCCGAGCGACGCAGTTTTTCAACCATCCATAAAGGCGTAACCGCATCCAGGTTGATGCCCTTAACCACACGGCCAAGGTAACGAGGACAAGCCTGGCTGTTCACCAGCTCAATCTCAATTTTGTCATCAATGGTAGGTTCAACAGCCGGGATAGCCAGCTCATTGACATCAATACCATTTAATACGCCAACTTCGCGCGCCAGGCCTTTAATGCCCAGACAATCACTGCGGTTTGCAGTCAGGTCAACGTCGATGGTCACATCGTCAAGGTTGAAGTATTCGCGAATGCTCTGGCCAATTTGTGCATCAGCTGGTAGCTCTAAAATACCATCTGAGCTTTCTGCCATGCCCAGCTCTTCAAACGCACACAGCATGCCGTGAGAAGGCTGGCCACGTAATTTTGCTTTTTTGATCTTAAAGCCGCCTGGCAAAACTGCACCGACTTTCGCCACAGCTACTTTCAGGCCTGCACGGCAGTTTGCCGCACCACAGACGATGTCCAGCAGCTCGTCTTCGCCAACGTTTACTTTGGTTACACGTAGCTTGTCTGCATCCGGGTGCTGACCACACTCAACCACTTGACCGATAACCACGCCTTCAAAATCACCAGCAACCGGATCGACACCGTCGACTTCCAGACCGGCCATTGATAGCTGTTCAGATAGAGCCTCGGTATCAATCGCAGGATTAACCCATTCTCTTAACCACTTTTCACTAAATTTCATTGTTGTATCGCTCTTATCTGAATTGGTTTAGGAATTTTAAATCGTTTTCGAAGAAAGCACGCAAGTCGTTAACGCCATAGCGCAGCATGGTCAGACGCTCTACACCCATACCAAATGCAAAACCGGTGTACTTCTCAGGGTCAATGCCGACTGAACGCAGTACATTCGGGTGTACCATGCCGCAGCCTAATACTTCTAACCACTTACCATTTTTGCCTTTCACGTCCACCTCTGCTGAAGGCTCAGTGAACGGGAAGTAAGACGGGCGGAAGCGGATTTCCATGTCTTCTTCGAAAAAGTTACGCAAGAAATCGTGCAAAATACCTTTCAACTCAGTAAAGCTCACGTCGGTGTCTACCATCAGGCCTTCTACCTGGTGGAACATTGGCGTGTGTGTCTGGTCGTAGTCGTTACGATACACGCGACCCGGAGAAATAATACGCAGTGGCGGTTGCTCAGCTTCCATAGTACGGATCTGTACACCACTGGTCTGGGTTCTCAGAACCAGCTTAGGGTTAAAGTAGAAGGTGTCATGATCGGCACGCGCAGGATGGTGCTCTGGAATATTCAGCGCATCAAAGTTATGGAAGTCGTCTTCTACTTCCGGACCTGATTTAACCGCAAAACCCAGCTCACCAAAAAACGTTTCAATACGCTCAATAGTACGTGTTACCGGGTGTAAGCCACCTTGTGGCATAGTGCGGCCAGGTAAGGTCACGTCGATGGTTTCAGCAGCCAGCTTTTGAGCCAGTGCGGCCTGCTCAAGCGCTTCACGCTTGTCATTGATCGCGGTCTGAACCTGATTTTTTGCCTGGTTAATCACCTGGCCCGCTTCTTTACGTTCTTCTGGTGCCAGTTTACCCAGGGTTTTTAGTAGTCCAGTGATCTCACCTTTTTTACCAAGGTAGTTAACTCTGACTTCCTCAAGTTGCGCAACTTCGCTCGCGTTTGCAACGGCGTCCAGCGCTTGCGCTAAAATATTCTCTAAGTTCATTCTATACCTGATCTTGTTGAGGTAATTTGCCTTTCATTGAATCGATTATAATAACTGAAACAGCGGGGCAGATTCTAGCCCAAATTGGGGGCTTTTCTTGGACAATTTACGGGTTGTTAGTTGATTTTGGGCCGGTTTGAGGTTTCTGGTGGAATTTGTGACGTAGGCGCTCAAAAATTCCACAGCTGATGGTTACAAATTCAATGTGGTTTTAATAAACGGGATGGTCAGTTTTCGCTGCGCCGCCATGGATGCATGATCCAGTTTGTCGAGCACGTCTAATAATGCGCGCATATCCCGGCTCAGTCGGGTCAGTAAAAACCGAGCGCATTCGTCACTTAGCTCCAGGCCTCGCATTTTAGCTCTTTTAACCAGCGCTTCGGCCTTATCGTCGTCACTCATTGAGCGGATCTGAAAGGTGGTGCCCCAGGTAAAACGAGACTCCAGATCTGGCAGGCTGAGATTGAGCATATTTGGTAGCAGATCGGCCGTTACAACCAGGCATTTTCCGGGTTCATTAAAACGGTTAAAAAAGTTAAACAGGGCTTTTTCCCAGGATTCATTGCCCGCGACTAAGTGCACGTCATCAATGCAAACCACATCCAGTGCTTCGAGCCCGTCGAGCACAGCCGGGCCAAAGTTAATCACTTCCCTGAGCGACAGTAATATGGTCGACAGACCCTGCTCCTGAGCATGAATACAGGTTGCATAAAGCAAGTGAGATTTACCCGAGTCGCCCAAACCACACAGATAGGTAAACTGAAAGTCCTGATGGATCGCCTCCAGCGCATTTTTCAGGTGGGTGACTTCCAGTGACCCTTCGCCGCCAAAATAGGCACTAAATGTTTCATCATCAGGTAGTGTGACAGGCAACGCCATTTGCATTGGCTGCATCATATTATTGCCCTACCCAGCTGTATCTGAGGTTGTTAGCACTGGCCACCTGATAAAACGCACGCGGGTCAACAAACACGCTGAATGCACGCTCTAACTTCAGCGACTTTTGCAAATCAACCACAGACGAGCCGTGCTCTACTTCAAACTTGACCAGATCGCCCTGGCGATAAATCACATCGACATCCTGCACCGTACTAATGCTGAGCAATTGTCGCCTGGCCAACTCTATTTTGCTGAACGAAGTCAGTTTATCAACAGTTAAAACGGTGCTGTTGGTGGCATATGAGCGGTTGGGATCAATCACATATTCAGCAGCCAGCGCAGTTGACATATCATTGATCATGGCAATAAGCAGTTGTTGTTTGTCGCCGACCTGCTGGGTCGACTCAAACTGATCGGTATCGGTATAACGCCAGTCCAGCTGCCAGCTGCTGCTGTTGGGTTGTTTAAACAGTCGTCCGGTGATCACGCGCTCGGCGTTATAGCGCATGGATGCGGCCTCTACAGGCTCAGAAAAATTACCCCATACCTCGGCAATGCCCACCTGAGCGCGGTCGGTCAGGTCCATCAGTGGCACAACCACAGGGATCCCCCACTCGGCTGCCGTGTCATAAATGAGTCGCTCCAGCTGAGGGTAGCTTTCCTGCGTTACAAACTCTCGTCGCAAGTTGTCTTCAATCACTAGCCAGATGGCAATCATAGGGCGACGGTTGCCCCACAAAGGTAAGTTGCTGTCCCTGACCAGCTGCTCTACTTTATCGGCTTCAAACCGTACGCGGATTTTGATGTCACCGTCGGCAGATTCAATATACTCGTATTTGAGCATATAATCGGAAATGCGTTTTTTACTTTGGCGGATCAGAGGGTGGTTTAAATGCTCCGTGCGGCCCGTCAATTTTTGGATTACACGGTCCAGGGCCTGCTGGCTGGCAACAACGCGTTTTGCGCGCGTTTTGTTGTCTACTTCCAGGGTAGCTTCGTATAGATCTGTTACCTCAACCGCGCTTGCGGCCATACACCAGCCAAACAAACCCAGTAAAAATAATCTCAGTGCCATAACAACCAAAAAGTTAAGGAGAAAACCCGATCCTAATGCAATCGTCGCTGCAAAGCAAAAGCCAGTGCCGATTGATTTGCACTTACCAGTCTAAGGTTGTGGTTTTTGTGGTCAAAGCACTGGCTCATCATAAAAGTAAGCCTGGTTTTTTCCCAGCTCTTTGGATGAGTAAAGCGCACTATCGGCACATTTGAGCAGCGCTTCAGCCGTGAATACCCCGTTGTTATTCGCAACCCCTATGCTGCAGCCACATTGTACCGTCTGCCCCTCTTCCAGCGAGATGGGGGCACACAAGCAAGCAATAAGGCGGGTGCAGATCTGCATTAATACCGGTTTGTCTATGGGATCAGACAAAACCACAACAAACTCATCCCCACCGAGACGACAAAGTACGTCGTAGCTGCGCAGTTCACTTTGAATTCTGCGCGCCACTTCCTGCAACACAATATCGCCATTGTGATGGCCGTAGTTGTCGTTAATCGGCTTAAAATCGTCTAAATCAAGATACAAAATATGCACAGATACCGGGCCGCGCTTTGAGCGCTCGGCCAGGTTATTCAGCTCTCGGAATAAGAATTTACGGTTAGTCAGGCCCGTTAGCGTATCATGCAAGGCTTCATGCTCCAGCCGCTGTTGAAGCGCTTCGCGGGTCCGAATTTCTTTTTGTAGTTCAGACAGGCTGGACTCAAGCTCCTGGGTCCGCTCGGCCACTTTGCTTTCTAACTCACTTTGGTAGTTTTGCAACACTTTGTTTGCTTCTACCAGGGCTTGCTGGTTATTAAAGGCATCCAGCGCAGAAGAGATCACATGGCTGATAGTGTAAAGCACATCCACAATCACACCTGAGTATTCATCTTCACGCCGATAAGACTGAATGATAAACGCCCCCATAAAATTACTGCGATTGACCAGTGGGAAGCACAGCCATTGCTTTGGAACAGTGCCTATAATATTTAACCGCCCCTGAGCAACCAACTGATGCAGCTGCTCGCAGTTGTAGTTACACACACTTTGTGACTGTAACGCATAAGCCGTCAGTGAATGGGCGATTTCGTCCAGTGACAAAGCTTCCAAGTCTTCGGGGTTTATATCATCCTTAACGTCATGGAAGTAAGGGAAAGTCAGACTGCCGTCCTCACGAAACAACACAACGTAGAAGTTGTCCGCATACGTCACCTTTTGCAAAATACAGTGTATATCCAGCAAAAAGCGCTGGATTGAGTCACTGGTATTCAGGCAGGCAACGATGTCCGTCATGCTGTCAATCACTTCTCCACTGTCGAGGGCTTCCATCTTCTCTAGTACAACCTCATTCATCCTGTTCTCGCTTGTTCCACTTTAACTATGGCACTTGTTTAGTTTAGTCGAGGTTTTAGCAGATTGCGCCAGAAAAACGCGCGCTAAACCCAGTAACTTGACGAACTCATTCATACGTCAGCTAACCCGACAGAGAATGAATTTATTCATAAGCAATAGCTTGACATAAAACCGCAACCCTTTATGTTTACACTATTTAAACAACAAAATAACAAACAAAAGACATGCGTAGAGTCACTTTTGTACTGTTTCATGCCCTGGCCATCGTGCTTGTGTTGTGCAGCTTATTTACCGGTTTGCGGTTTTCTTTACTAACACAAGACTGGCTGATGTTCATCAGCCCCCTGTTACCGCAGGGTGATCTGTACCCCTGGCATCTTGCCAGTGGCAGTATCCTAAGCGTGCTGGCAACAGCCTATCTATTGCTTTCCCTGTGTCGGCCTTATCACAGTAATCCGAGCCTCTATCATCTTTGGATAAATCGTCTGGGGTATGTGGTCATTGTATGCCTGCTATGTTCCGGCTGGTTTCTCTGGGCTGGCCAGTTTGTGAGTGTTATGCAGCCGATACATTTTTTTAGTCTCTGGCTACTGCTACTTTATTTAGTGGTTCACGGCTGGATTTACTTCATTCAACACGGTAAGCATATCCTGAGTGCAGTACTGCCCAAACGACTCGAGAAACAAGGACTATCCTTGCTGGCTGGCGTCTGTATTACGGGCTTTTTGTTATACACAGTCACGCGACATTCAACAGAGCCGCTTCAGGTTGCACATCTGGCTCCTGACGAATTTATAGAGATAGATGGCAAAGGGAATGAACCGCACTGGATGAGGGCCCCGGTTTATACCATAGAAACCCATGGTGGTGCGAACTTTGACGATGGCCGCAGCACAATTCACGTGCAGGCGCTGGCCAACCAGTACGAGAGCTATTTTCTGATCCGCTGGACAGACCCAAGTCAAAGCACGCATCACCTGCCTTTGCTTAAAACTCAAAACGGCTGGACAGTGCAACAAGACGGTTTCTATCGGTTTGATGAACGCACTTTTTACGAAGACAAACTGGCGGTGATGTTGTCGCCTTCCTGTATCAGCGGCGCCGACAGCACCACCTACCTGGGCAAGCGTCCTTTGCAGGGCAAACCGCCCAACTGGCACGGTAAAGGATTTCATGCAAGCATGGACGGTGAGATCAGGGACTTGTGGCACTGGAAAGCAGTACGCACCAATGACATGTACCTGGCCGATGACAACTTTTTCGGACCGCCCGCAAAGGTGCAGCAGGGCCAGCGCCGCTATAGTGCAGGGTATCAGCCAGACGGCAAAGAAAGCGGCGCATATGTGATGAACTGGCAATGGTATACGCCAAATACCGTGATCCCAAAACGACTGCCGGACCCCGAAAATGCAGAGCTGAGTGTTATGCCCTGGTTTGGCAGCGCCCCCTACCTCAGTAAAAACGATAATTATCCCCCAGGCAGTACCCTTTCCTCAATCCTTTATCGCTCTAACCGATTCGAGGGGGATCGTGCCGATGTCAGAGCGCACGGCATTTGGGACAAAGGCATGTGGACACTGGAGCTGGTGCGTAAACACGATACCGGATCTGTCCATGACGTGCCGCTTAAAAACGGTACCTGCATGTGGTTTTCTGCTTTTGATCATGCCCAGGTTGCCCACACCCGCCATATACGCCCTGCTGTTTTGAGGTACTCACTATGATCACACGATTATTGATGACATTCGCCGCCCTGTTACTTATTACGCCCTTGCTGTGGTTCCAACCACTGAGCCCAATTGCCCAGCCACACCCCAGGTTTGTGAAACTGGATAAAGCCGGTACTCCTTTATCCCCCTGGCAGGGCCCCTGGTCTTGCGTACTTGACACCCAGAAACAGTTAGTCTGGGAAGCCAAAACCGACAACGAAAACATCCACGATGGCTACTGGACCTATTCCTGGTATCTCGCAGCCGATGAGCAACGCCCGCCAAGAGGCGACGCAAACCACGGAGATTGCTATTTTGAATCTTCCCGGTGTGATACTCAGGACCTGATCAATAAAACTAGGAAAACGGCCCTGTGTGGCCTCACACACTGGCGTCTGCCAACCAGTGACGAGTTAAGCAGCTTGCTGCAAAGCCCCGCTCGCCCGGGACATGCGCATATTGCCCAGGATTTTTTTCCGCATATGAAGCACGGAGACTACTGGAGCGCAGATCACTCACAACCACTTTCGGGCCATTACCAACGCTTTAAACAAGGTGCAACGGCGGTCAATTTTCATACCGGCGAACGCTACCCGCTGCCCTATCGCAACGCGGCCTTTGTGCTGCTGGTCGCCGACTTGCCACCAGAGTTTCAATCATCTCGCCTTAAAGGCGTGATCCATTAACCAACAACAGGAAACTTCTCTATGAGAGTGCTTTTTGCAGGCCTCACAACGGTTACTTTATTTACCACTGCAGCCCACAGCGCCAGTGATTATCATCGCCTGATCTGGGATACCAACCCAAGCAATCAGGCAACGCTGGGGTATACGCCAACCGGTGGTAACAATCATTACGTTAAATATGGTACCACCACCGATGAGCAAAGCTGGATGACTCAGCAACCTACAGCCAAATATGTTTTTGATGGCAGCTTAGAAAGTGAGTTTGTAACTCTGACAGGGCTCAGTGCCGACACAGCAATTTATTACCGAGTATGTGACAGCACTGGATGTGGCCAGCGTATGTGGTTTAAAACCGCGCCGGCAACCAGTACCGGGTTTGTTGCCATTGCCGGTGGAGATACCCGCACAGGCTGGACAACGCGCCGCGAAGGCAATGCGCTGGTTGCCAAGATCCGCCCGCTGTTTATTATGCACGGTGGTGACTACACCAACGCCAATTCGGCTCAGGAAATGCGTGAATACCTGAAAGACTGGCAGCTGACATTGTCAGATGATGTCATTGACGGGCAGAACTACAAACGCATTTATCCGTTTGTTGCCACATTTGGTAACCATGAAGGCGACAATTTTAAAACGCTTTGTCAGGTGTTTGGCGTCGACTATGACCAAGACGGTGCCTGTACCAACAAAGACAGTTACGGCGCGTTTAACATTGCCAACCTGCTGCGCGTTTATACCCTAAACAGCCAGTATAAAGACAGTGGCTGGTCCAGCTATGCCACCGCCATGAACAACTGGCTTAAACAAGACTTGCAAAACAATGGTGCCGGTACCAACTGGCGTATTGCTCAGTATCACAAACCTATGTACCCGCATTACTCAGGGAAGTCGGACAACACCATATTGCATACCTGGTGGGCAGACTTGTTCTATCAGCATGGGATGAACCTGGTCGTTGAATCGGACACCCATATTAATAAACTGACCGAAGCGTTGCAGCCCTCAGGCTCCGGATTTACCAAAACTACCACAGGCGGCACTGTGTATGTAGGTGAAGGGAGCTGGGGTGCCCCCGCCCGCTCGGCTAATGACCCTAAAAGCTGGACCATTGATTTGGCCAGTATTCAGCAATTTAAAGTGCTGAGTGTGACCCCGGACAACATGAAAGTGCAAACCGCCCAGTTTACCGCCGGTGCAGACACGCTGACGCGAGAGCAGCGTGCTGCCGACCCGCTTGCCCTGCCCGCCAATATCAGTTGGTGGTATGCCAGTGAACTGGGTGAAACCATGACCCTCAAGCGTGCCGCCAATTCGCTGTCAATTATCGACAGAGACAGTGGTCCGGTTGACCCGGGCAATGAGCTACAAAATGGTCAACCTGTTGGCACCTTTGCAGGCGCTGCGGATAGCGAAAAGGTATTTACTATGGTAGTGCCACAAGGCGCCAGCAACCTGCGCTTTACCATGAGCGGTGGCAGTGGCGATGCCGACCTGTATGTGCGCTTTGCACAAAAACCAACCACCAAAACTTATGATTGTCGGCCCTATAAAGAGGGCAACAATGAAAGCTGTACCATAACTAACGTACAGGCAGGAACCTACTATATTGTTATCCGGGGTTACAGCGCGTTTTCTGGCGTGTCATTGGTTGGCCAGTATGACATGGGTACACCGCCGGGCGATGACAACAAGCAAACCTGGACAGATCTCACTGCAACGGAAGGTAACTGGATCCACAAGACCTTTGAGGTACCAGCCAGTGCCACTAAGCTCACCGTGAGCACCGCTGGCGGCACTGGAGATGCCGATCTGTATGTGCGTTTTGGTGCTCAGCCGACCTCTTCTCGATACGATTGTCGCCCCTATGAAGATGGTAATACAGAAACCTGCACACAAACGCAGCCTCAAACGGGCACCTGGCACATCTCAGTTAAAGCCTATAAAGACTTCAGCGGCGTGACATTGACCGCAGAGTATTGATAGTCTGACGCAACAAGGCGCGCAATAACACTGCGCTCCTTGATTTTTCTTGGTTTGCCCTTATCTTTGACAGCTGACATTACAGGGGCAATTTTATGAAATATCTGCATACTATGGTTCGGGTTGAAAACCTGGACGCATCATTAGACTTTTACTGTAACCTGCTAGGACTGGTGGAGGTAAAACGCAAAGACAGCGAAGCCGGGCGCTTTACACTGGTTTTTCTGGCAGCACCTGACCAACTGGAAGAGGCTAAATCTAGCTTTTCCCCTACCCTTGAGCTGACTTATAACTGGGACACAGAGCAATATACGGGCGGGCGTAATTTTGGTCATCTGGCGTTTGCCGTAGAAGATATTTACGCGCTGTGTGGCAAGCTCCAGGCTGCGGGCGTTACCATTAACCGCCCACCAAGATGCGGGCACATGGCCTTTGTCAAATCGCCCGACGGTATTTCGATTGAACTGTTACAGCAAGGAGAGCCGCTACCACCGCAGGAGCCCTGGCTGAGCATGGAAAATACCGGAAGCTGGTAACTTAAATCGTTGAAAGGCAGCGATGAAGCGGCGCCCAGACATATCTTGCATTCATCAGCACATCACGTGTTCTGGCACTAAGCTCCGGGTTTTGCAGCTTTAAAGTCTGTCTTTCATTAAATTTACCTAGCCTGATGGCATCACGCGTGATCGGATGCGCTGCAAACAAACGGTCAAACGAGCCATCATCAATGGCTTTTTGTAAGCCATAAGTCAGCCGCGCTTTTAATCGCGTATTGTGTTTATTGACAAAAAAATACATGGCCGTGGGATAACAAAACGCAAACCTGGGCTCCACGACGACCCCCTTAAGGTTTGGCAACTCTGCCCAGGGTTCATGTAGCGCACGAGGAAATAACTCAAACCGTTTTTCTTCCAGCATTCTGGGCAACAACGACGCAACGCTGGTGACCACAATAAAACCATTTTTCTCGTAGATTTTTGTATCCGGCCAGTCAATGCCACTGCCGATAAAAAGGTCCATGAGCTGAGCCGGTGAGTGAAGCTGGTTCAGCTTAGGCAAAGTGTCTTTATGGGCCAAAAATATCCGCGCGCCCATCATCCCTTTGAGAAGCGGTACGTAAACGGCGGCCAACTGGTTTTCTCGTTGCTGAGACGTCATAGTCCAGTGTACATCCAACAACTTACCTTGTTCCAGGATCTCGAGTGTGCGGCCCTGAGGTGTGTGATCAAATGAGTTTTCGCTTAACTGATAGGGGCCATATTTATCGCGGCTTTTGTTCAGAGCGAGGCGCAGTACTGCGATATAATAATCCTGTTTGGGGTCAGCGTATGCTTTGGACACATTGTAGCGCACCAGATCGGCACCCAAACTGGGTGAGCTCGTGAAGATTGATGCAACCAATATCGCCCCAAAGAACCATAAAATACGTTGCCACATGCCACCACTCCTTTTTGCCGACCTTCACTTAAATATAGGCAACTTCTTTTTAAATGCACGCAGTCCAGTTTGATTAGGGCAATACAGGCTCCACCTGATAACTGGTCATTAATTGTGCCAGCTTTATACGCAAAGCGCTGTCATTGAGTAGTTCTGATAAGCGCTCAAACTGCGGCTGAAGTTGTCTGGGCGACAAAATGGCCCGGTAATAAGACTCGTGGGGTTGTTTTGACAGGTAAAAGTGGTTTTGCCAGCGGTTTTTCTTAATAAAGTAATTCAGTGTGGAGCGGCTGACAATGGCAAAGTCGACTCGCTCGCGCAGCGCCAGCTCCAGTAAGCCTTCCTCGCTGTTTGCATCAACCCGCTCAAGCGAGCCGCTGTTGACCGGCTCAACGGTACGAAAATAATGATAACCCAAAATGCCACCAAATTTTTTGTTGCGCATTGATGACGCGCCAATGTACTCAAACGGCGTGCCTGCGCATGACACAAACTCGTCGGTGTCATACATCAATGGTTCACTCCATAAGTAGCGTGTCTTTTCGGGGTCTTTAAACCAGACAGGATGCACACCCAGTACTACGCCGTCTAATGTTTGCTCAGTCAGGTCTCTTTCAATCCGCCGCCGGGGCAGATAGACAAGTTTATAACGGGTATGAGACTGCGCCCCATTGAGCAAAGTGACCAGATCAAAATACAAACCGCGCTGCTCAGTCTGGTTAGTGATATAAGGCGGCTTATTATGGTAGACGTATATGTTCAGTCGCTCTACTGCATGCACCAGGTTCACCGCACTGAGCAGCAGCCATATCAAGCTGACAATCAACAAGTTTATTTTCACAAATTACTGCCATAAAAGGCTGGAGAAGACCCTTTAAATCTAGAGCGTGTCTCTCCAACCTTCAAGCTAGTTTGTTTAATTCTCTGTCTGCTTAATTACACCAGCCATCGTTATAAGTGACCTGAACTGTTGCACCAACAGGCGCACCACTGACCTTGAGATAGCCCCAGTACTGGCTTTGACCGCTGAGATTAATGCACTCGCCATTGCCAGAACGCGCCGAGCGCGCTTCAACATTCTCGCCGTCAGGCCAGCCCTGATTACTGTATTCCAGCGTCAAATCGCCATTGCCATGTGCGGTTTCAATGCGAATACTTTGTTGCGCGCTGACATTCTCCAGGCTAAACCACATGGGTTCACGATTGCCCATGCACACCGGCACGCCATCTGACAGGCGGCCATCAGAAACACTGCCCTGAGTGGCGCAGGTATCAGGTATAGCGGCACTGGGCGCTGTGAAACTGGCCAAGAGTTCTACATCGCTGTAGGCGTTATAGCCGCGCAGCATAATGTAATAATCGCCAGCCTGTGGCGCCGCAATATCACAGCGCTCGCTATTGCCCCCTACGTAAGGCCGACAGTCATAGGTGTCTTGTGTTGGTAACTCTCCGAAACGCAGGTAAAGATCCGCATCACCGCTGCCACCACTGATGGCCACAGTCAAATCGGTGGCACCCTCTGGGAGTCTGACTTTAAAGTAGCTCAGCTCCTTGTGCGCCCCAGATACTTGTATGGCACGGCCATTTTGTAGCTCCACCGTGCCCTGGCCTGACTCAATCACAGCCTGCGTACTAACCTGATGGGCCAGTCCTTGCTCGTCTGTGACGCTCAGCGTGACCGTATAGCTGCCTTCATCCTGATAGGTGTGAGTCGGGTTAGCCTGGGTGCTTTGTGCGCCATCGCCAAACTGCCACAGATAAGCCAAAGTGCTGTCCTCGGGATCTGAACTGCCCTGACTGCTAAAGCTCAGCGCCGTGCCTGCCGTGCCCTGGTACGGGCCATTGATAACGGCTGTCGGAGCCTGGTTTTGGTCGCCGGCCAGCTGTTGCGTCCACTGCGTGAATTCAGTGCCATACTGGGCTGCCCAGTTGTCGATACGCGTTTTATACCCAGACCAGTTACCGACACGAGTTTCGCTCAGCATGGCATTGACTTCGTCTTTATGGGTTTCAATCATAAAACGCACCGCCAGATAACCCCAGCGGTAAATACGGTCCTGATCAAAGCCGTCATAGGTGGTCGCAAAAACCTCGCCCAGTTGATAGGTGCTGCCATCTTTAATGGTATCAATGGCATCCTGATTGTCGTTCAGGTTGGCAACGTATTCGGCAACGCCTTCGCTCCACCACACGATGGTTTCTGTGGGCGCGTTAAAGTCGCCATAAAGGTCAAAACGCCCATCCAGATAATGGACATATTCGTGTTCCAGGTTCCAGACATAGTGATCGGGCTTTGCATAGCTGGCCTCATAGGCAATAAAGTTTGCCTGATTACCCACCACGCTGGGGTCACCTTCCAGATACATACCGCCATTGTCGGTACTGATCCCAAAAATCGGACCCGCATACTTCTTGTAATCTGCGCTGCTGTTAAAGATATTCACCTGTAACATGGTGTTGTTGTCATCTGCGACGGGCGTCTGGTTGGTTTCGAGCATAGTATGAAAGCGGGTTTCTTCGGCTGCCATGGTGTCGCACGCAGACAGGTGCTGCGCCTGGGTCATTTCCTGCGAGCGGATCCGAATGGTGCTGCTGCATTGATAGGTCTGCGACAGTGCTTTATCCCTGAGCTCCTCCTTAAATCCACAGATCCCGAAGTCTTCACAGTTGGCATAGTAAGTCGCGACATCCGCCGCACCCAGCCAGACACCGTCGCCATAGCCATAGCTCTGATAGGTGGCGAACAGAGATTTTAATGCCTCATCAACGGCACTCTGAATGGGTGTCCCCTGATAGTTTTTTAGCCTGGCCAGCTCGCGTGCCGCATTGATGATCAAAAACTCAGCGTCCGACCCCAGCATCCAGTTTTGTTTGGTAAAGTTTGCAAGCAAGGTAACCAGCTCAGCATCGCTGCCAACCAGAGCAACAAAATCACTATTCCACTGACCACGGAATAAAATGGTAAAGATCCCATTCACCGCTCCGCGCATGTGCCAGCTGTCGGCATAGCTTTCACTCCAGCGCGACAACCAGGCTTTCACCACAGGCAGATAAACATGCTGAAGCTCGGACGAGTCCATGGTGGTGATCACCTCTCCCAGTACTTCACCATGGGCATCGTTGTTGTCATAGAAATGGCTGTTAGCCACAAAGGCGTCCAGCGCGCCTTTAACCGCAGTTTGCACACTGCTGTCAAAGCTGACCGAGTCATTATAAAACTCAACATAAAAGCCAGCCCGAATAAACAAGAAGAGTGCTTCGAGATCCGCACTGCCGGTGCCTGTGTAAGCAACAGACAGCGTTTTTGCCTGAGTCGCTACCGCCAGCATTTTTGCGGTGGTGAAGGTCGCAACCTGGGTGTCGGAAGGTGCACTGAACAAATCGTTGACGCAACCTGCACCCTGCCCGGAGATTTGCGCCACAATCGTGGAGGCACTGGCATTGGCAAAAGCCGCCAGGTCGCAGCTGCTTGCCACATCAACCGGCTCTGACGCAAGGCGCATCATCACTGGCAAATGCGCATGCATAACGGACTCGCGCGCAGCGGTCGGCGCATTGTCCTGAGCAGCATGATTATGCCCTTCGTCTCCATGTGCCAGTTGCAGATCCTGGGCACTGAGTGGTTTAAACTGTCTTTCAACTTGTTGCTGCGCGGCTTCCACACTGGTACAGAGCAGAGGAAGTGCAGCGAGTATTGCTGTTATTTTCATAATGTAACCTTATTAAAATGTGTATCCAAACCCCAAAAGAGGAAATATATAATTAACATCACAGATATAGTGTATACAATATAATTTATATAATATTATTGAATATGCTACCTTACTTTTCCTTTTAAGCATAAAATATCCAATTATGTCAGAGCGTTAAAAGTTCAATGACAGTTGAACCAGGGCTTAGACAGTTCACTTTATTGCTGCCCATAGACAGCGAATGAACCAAAAAAGGGAATGACAGAATGAAAAGCACCACTTTAATTCGCTTTCGTTAACATATCTTGCAACAAAGTGGCATTTTAAGAAGGACTAAAAAGCGACGACTAGTCAGGTATTGTCTGAAAGCAGCGAGGTAATAGACACAATGCCATGGCTTTCAATGGTTACAATTAACGTCTGATGCTCCAGCCTGATTGGATACTGGCCATCTGGCAACTTTCTGGCAGTCAGATTATTCAGCCCGGTGATCAGTCCATCGACTTCACTGGTATAGTGCTGCGCCGCGCCCGGACGTCCTCGCATATACTCCATTCCCTGTTGCAGGCACTTTTCAACAACCGCATCAGCCACTTTTCGGCCCGCTTTGTGTTTCAGTGACTTAAACAGTAACCCTTTGATTAAAGAAAACATAATACTTCCTATATGCAACAACGGTAATGCAGGAAGTGTAGCAAAGGTGGGTCCAGAGGAGTATGACAAATCGTTTCAAAGTATGTCGGTGTGGGCCTGGGTAAGTGAGCAGCGGACGGCCGTTATAGCTCTTTTTGGGCAGAAATGACTTAGGACACGTGCGTCCTTTTGAGTAACTTGTTATTTGCCTTTTTGAATAGAGCCCCAATACACTTTGTGCCTGTCAGCCAAAGGAATGATTCTATATTTTTGGATACCAAGAAGGCACCCGACCCTTGAATGCCCCTCAACTAAATGAGGCATGCCAGATTTACCACCAAGAACCTTTGCATCTAGCAATATTGGTGGAGTTAACCAAGTACCATGCTTTTTCCAATGATTGAGTACTTCCTCTCGGCAATCAATCACAGCCTCTCCAACATCGTGGAAATGCGATGCATCTTCTGATACCTCCTTAAGGAAATCAGGAAATGAAGCGTTGCTACCTATTTGCAAAAATCTCGTTGTATCAAGTTCAACTAGCTCCCACTTTAGATCAGAAAGTGATAAATCACCGTAGAGAGCTAAAAAGCGACTGTTAGCATTATGATCAATATAAAACTGTTCAATCACAGAATCAGGTGCACTAACTCCATGCTGCTTGAGCAACTCGATACTCTTATCTGTGCTATCTGGATCAAGTGCAATTTTCGACAAGTCTCTATACTTCAATTTATTGCCTCAAAACTCTGGTGGCACATAACGCCCCACTTAGGGACACAAATACGTAGGCTATAGTGAAGGGAACCTGCGTGTTTGTGTCCCAACGAGCGCTAGCGAGTGACTACAGTGCTTTGTAAGATGCCAATGTGCCCTCTCTTTGTTTGGCATATGAAAGTAACGATATGCCAATGAAGTAGTAGATACCTGCTTGAATCAGCGCTAGCCAGCCATACTGACTGTAGTAGCCAGTAAAAATACCAACAATTGGAAGTAGCATATACATTACAGCTGCAACTCTGAAACCAAAAGGACTGATTAGTCCATTGCTAGCATTCAAATTGAAAATGAGTTGAAAACACTTAATAAACAGCCATGCATTTAAGATTGCACAAACAGTTGTAATTAATACGCCGAATAGATATTTCTCTTCATGTACAGCCATAGGCATTACGATTACGCCCAGCAAGCACAACAAATTTATAAAAAAGAGGACTATTCCTGAAGGGATTCTAACCCATGGGCTTAGCATCGACTCCTCCATAATTGCTCTTGGCAGCTGACAGCTTCTTCTGTTCTACTTTGGTAGTTCATAGCACACCACAGCGACTCATATTACATACCTTCATAATTCCACTAATAATTACTAATGTAAACAGGCATATAGCATGGCAGAAAATTCCAGCTTGTCACTTTACCCCCCACAAATAGCACATTCCAAATAGCCCAGCAAATAGCAAATAGCAGACACCCACTCCAAAACTTGTCTGTCATACAACCCTCGCCTATGCTTTTCATCAGCTCCAAGGATAAGGACGAAGCAAATGCCAACGGCACGGAAAAGCCAGGTCAGCTTAGTTGACACAAAATACTATCATTGCATCTCTCGCTGTGTAAGACGTGCCTTTTTATGCGGTGAGGATCCATTAACAGGCCAATCTTATGAGCATCGCCGAGAATGGGTTGAAGAAAAACTACTTCTGCTGGCAGGCATTTTCTGCATTGATATTTGCGCTTACGCTGTAATGAGCAATCATACTCACATCGTTTTGTATGTGGACGATAAAAAAGCCAACCGATTGCATGACAAATCTATCGTCATACGCTGGCATAAACTGTTTAAGGGAAACTGGCTGACGCACAAATTCGTGGAAGGTAACGAACTCACTCCATCCGAACGCATTATGCTCGACGATATTATCGACAAATATCGCGAAAGACTGGCCAGTATCAGCTGGTTTATGCGCGTACTGAATGAAGACATTGCTCGTCGTGCGAATAAAGAAGATGGTTGCACAGGTCGGTTTTGGGAAGGCAGGTTTAAGTCTCAGGCATTACTGGATGAAGCGGCACTGGCAGCGTGCATGGCCTACGTTGACCTCAACCCTGTCCGGGCTAAAATGGCCGCCACACCCGAAGACTCCGAGTTCACCAGTATCAAAAAACGCATTGAACACGCACAGCATGGCAAACAACCAAAGAGCCTTCTGCGCTTTGCCGGAAACCCCAGACAAAACATGCCCAAAGGTTTACCCTTTGAGCTTAAATACTACATTGAACTGGTTGAGCTAACAGGCCGATGTATTCGTGCAGACAAGCGAGGCCACATCTGCGATGCCCAGCCTATCCTCGCCAGATTGCAAATAGAGCCTGAAAACTGGCTAAAACTCACCACACGATTCACCAAAGTATTCCACGGTGCAGTCGGCAGGCGCCATGCGTTGACTGAATTTTGTGAACACCTGCAAAAAAAGCGACGCCCTAACCTCGCTAATTGTGAGCGCTTTCTGGGTTAGAATTGCCATTATCTTAACTTCAAATGATGACTGTCGCACTTTGGCAGTGCTTAAACGTGTCCAAAATATCAAATAACCACTATTTCAGCTGAAATTTTTCACCCATGAAGCCTGACTTCTGAAAATTTTCGCTTTTTTATTTTCAGAAGCACTTGTATTCATCGTTTATGGACCCATAACAAGAACATATAAGGCTGGGTGTCTGTGTTTTTGATGAATTTGTTTTATCTCAGTTTTCTTTAATAATCGTTTGAGGCTAATGATTGCGAAAAACATAGATATTGCAATATAGCCGAGTACATCAAATTCCATTAAAAGAAAGTCCGTGCAAACTCCGTTAAAACAACCGTAACGAGGAACATTTGCAATAGATACAAAAGCAAAGAATACAGACAATAAAACAAAAACAATTGTTAATTTCACACTCAACCTCCTATTGCACCTAACGCTTGCCGTAAACGGCACAAATTAGCAGACTAAAATTGGCGACGAAGGTGCACAAGTCTGCTGTTTTGTGTCCTTAGTTATACGGCCTTGTTAACTGCTTTATTCTTCGAGCCATTCTTTATGCTGTTCAATGAAATCTTCCCAAAAATCATCTTCTCCAGAAATATTTTGTAGTCGTGTTTGTATTGAAGAAAGCTTATTAAAATCAGAGATTGTACTTTCATCAGGTGTGATTTGCGGACAGTTTTGCTCACTTAATCCATGCAGATAAGAAAGTAACTCTAAGAAAGAAGTTAAAGAAGTTGCAACTAGCTCAGGTTCCCAATATTCATTTCCATGCATTGCCGTATAAACTGGCAACGATAATTCACTTATATCTACGAAGAATGGATCTCCGACTTCAGTATCAGTCCCTATAACAACCCAACTATCCTGCCAATCCCCTTCGTTCATACCCGTTAAGTCGTTACCATCAGGGTCAATACTGTAGCCTAATTGGAGTTTATTAATCGAAGATTCGTCAACAATATTAAAACCACTTGCACCAAAAAAGACTTCTTTGATATTTAGCAATTTTAACTTATTTATTACTTCATGCACTACACTCTCCTTTGGCAGTTAATGCCATCAATTTTTTAAGTGACACCCACCGTTAAATTCACAGACCTATTGTGGGCAGGTTCAATAAAGAAATGCAAGACTATCAAATGCTGCGCTTTCTATAAGCTCTGATTAGTGAAAGTCGTAAGTTTGTAAGTTTGTAAGTTTAAGCACGATATCCTGAAGAATAACCAGATTCGGACAATACGAATGCGAATCCAAGCCTCAACTTAGATAAATCGAAATGGTACTCACGGGAAGGTGTTAACCCAGTAAACGCTCGCACTGAGTCAAGTTGGCGCGTCGCCTTTTATGAAGATTCTCACAGTAATCTGTCACCGCTTGCTTTCGCCCTACCGCACCATGAAAGACTTTCGTAAACTGCGTAGTAAGCTTGAGCCAACTATCTGGCTCTATTTGCAATCGTATCAGCAATGGCTGGCTATCGCCGATATAACCCCGCTTATCTGCACGCATACATCGGCCTGTTAATTCAACTAGCTGTATGTAATAGGTCAGCTCAAACGGCAACCCTTTAGGCATGTGCTTTCTTGGGTTACCTGCAAAGCGCAGTAAGCTCTTAGGTTGCTTTCCTTGCCGTGCATAATCAATACGTTTTTTAATGCTGGTGTAGTCTGACGTTTCCGGTGTCTCAGCTAACTTGGCTCTGACTGGATTCAGGTCAACATACGCCAGGCACGCTGCCAGCGCTGCTTCATCCAGTAAGGCCTGTGACTTAAATCGTCCTTCCCAAAACCGGCCTGTACAACCATCTTCTTTATTGGCCTTGCGGGCAATGTCTTCATTCAACACCCGCATGAACCAGCTGATGCTCACAAGCCGGAGCCTGAATTTAGCAATATCAGCTGCCAGCATACTATACTCGAATGCGCTCAGCTCATCACCACCAATGAACTTGTGCGTCAACCAGTTGCCCTTAAACAACTTATGCCAGCGAAGCACTATCGCTTTATCTGATAACCTTTGCGCTTTCTTATCATCGACATACAACACGATATGCGTGTGATTGCTCATCACCGCATAGCCACACACCTCAATACAAAACACCTTCGCAAGGGTCAGCAATTTTTCCTCAACCCAGTCTCGCCGATGTTCATAAGACTTGCCCGTGACGCGGTCTTTGCCGCACAGAAATGCCCGGCGAACACACCGGGATATGCAGTGGTAGTACTTAGTGTCTGATAAGCTGACCTGCTTCTTCCTTGCAGTTGGCATAATTTGTCACCCTCAATCCATTGAGCATTACCTAAAGGTAGACGACGTACATTCCGCACGCCAGTTTCGGGTGGCTGTCCATTCAACCCACACTTCAATTTAGAACATAGCGTACATTCCGCATGCCAGTTTCGGGTGGGTGATTGAGATGGAC